>NZ_QWTZ01000097.1:0-526 GCF_003576505.1 Brevundimonas sp. LPMIX5 | reverse complement strand
GGTCAGGGTGGCTAGTTTGTGGTATAATGAAAGGGACTCAAAAAGAAACAGGAGAAAAATGATGGATTTACTTTTAGCAATTGTATTGATTGTGCTAGCTTTTCTAGGAGGAGCTCTTGGAGGAATGTACTTGGTTCGTAAGCAAATCGAAAAAGAATTTGCTGACAACCCACGTTTGAATGCTGAAGCAGTTCGTACTCTTTTGAGTGCAAATGGTCAAAAACCAAGCGAAGCTAAGGTACAACAAGTTTACCACCAAATCATCCGCCAACAAAAGGCAGCCCTTGCTAACAATAAAAAGAAAAAATAAATAAGGAAAAGTCTGGGATGAAAGTTCCAGACTTCTCACTATGTTGGTTATGGTTTAGGGATGAGACTTTTTCCTTGCATTCTATTGATATTTGATTATGATTAAGAGAGAGGTAGTTGACATTCTATCAAGCTGTCGGTCAGTTCGTTCAGTACAAGGAATCATAATGAACGATCAATCAGAAAAAAGACTAGAAAGAAGACTGTATGGATAATC
>NZ_QWTZ01000096.1:0-538 GCF_003576505.1 Brevundimonas sp. LPMIX5 | reverse complement strand
GACGGAGTCTTTCTGGAAACAGAGAGAGTGGAACGCGGTAAACCCCTCAAGCTAGCAACCCAAATTTTGGTCGGGGCATGGAGTACGCGGAAACGAACGTAGTATTCTGACTGCTATCAGCTAGAGCTGTTAGTGGTAGACAGATGATTATCGAAGGAAGTGGTCCTAGTCACTTCTGGAACAAAACATGGCTTATAGAAAATTGCATATAGGTTGGGGCTGAGAAATTTTCTCAACCTCATTTTTTAAAGTGGACATATAGAAAGGTCTTGCAAGACTGTAACATGAAAAAAGAATTTAATTTAATTGCAACTGTGGCAGCAGGGCTTGAGGCTGTCGTTGGTCGTGAAGTGCGAGAGTTGGGCTACGATTGTCAGGTTGAAAATGGACGTGTTCGTTTTCAAGGAGACGTGAGAGCTATTATCGAAACCAACCTTTGGCTTCGGGCAGCAGATCGTATCAAAATTATCGTAGGAACGTTCCCAGCTAAGACTTTTGAAGAGCTATTTCAGGGAGTTTTCGCTTTGGATTGGGAAAA
>NZ_QWTZ01000095.1:0-540 GCF_003576505.1 Brevundimonas sp. LPMIX5 | reverse complement strand
TAAAATCACTTTCTACTCCGTCATAATAGAGTTTGCCCTCATCTTTTAGGCTTAGTAGTAGAAGTTTTAGGTAGATTATCGTATAGGTATCTCCTCCAGATATTCTCCTTAACCTTTTTATCCTTTTGTCTCCCAAATTTCAAGTTGAAGTTAGCCACCCAAAAGAAATTCACTTGGCGACTTGTAGTCCAAGCATTTTTTAGGGTAGTTGTTAATCCAATTTTCGATAAAAGCTACTTCTTTCGGAGTCGTTTTCTTGGTTCCTTTAGGTAACCATCTCCGAATTAATCGATTATGATTTTCATTTGAACCTCTCTCCCATGAAGAGTAAGCATGTGCGTAGTAGATATGTTCCTCAGGAAATACCTCAGACAATCGTTTGAACTCCGAACCATTATCTGCAGTAATGGACAGAATACGATGCTCCCCTAATAGTAACGTAAGCGCCTGATTGACAGATTCAGCAGTTTTATTTGGAATTAACCTTATAATTTGGTGTCTGCTCCGCCGGTCGGTTAAGACTAACAGGCAATAATTTTT
>NZ_QWTZ01000094.1:0-545 GCF_003576505.1 Brevundimonas sp. LPMIX5 | reverse complement strand
TTCCCCCATTGGCAGGTTCGCATGTACACCAAAATCTGGAAAAACAATTTGATCCAGACATGGTGAAGGATCCTTGCGGTCAAAGACAATGCGGGCTGGCACTGATTTCTTGAGGACAATCAACTCAGGAGTATAGCCTCCCATGACTTCCACTCGAATCTCTTGGTATCCGTTTTTTTGCTGGGCTTTTTGTCCAGATTTTTCAGGCTTTTTGAAAAACCAAAACAAGATAAACGCGATAAGGGCAATACAAATAATGGTTACAATACTATTTAACATGACGTCTCCTTTACATACAATTACATCTTACTTCTGTTACAGCACTTGATTTCTTCTCTGAAATCACAGCTTCCAAGTCTTCCAAGTCAGTCTGAGTAAATTCACATTCTACAATCAAGTCAGCCAACAAATTCCTAATCCTACGGGAACAAACCTTGTCTTTGATATCTTGGACAAGTAAATCCCGACTTTGGTCTAGAGTTAAAAGCGCTGAATAAACAAAGGACTTGCCTTCTTTTTTCCGAGTCAAACACTCTTTCTCAACC
>NZ_QWTZ01000093.1:0-561 GCF_003576505.1 Brevundimonas sp. LPMIX5 | reverse complement strand
TCAAAAAAGAAAGGACAAAATTTGTCCTTTCTCGAGCTTAGCTGACTTCAACCCACTACAGTTGACAAAGAGCCAAAAAATTCTCTTTTCATACTCATTTAAAATCAAAAAGGGAATTTATCGTTTTACGGACATGTATATTACAGATTTCTATAGGTCGTGTATAGACAGGATATCATCGCTTGGAAGTTTTCCTTTTTGACACCAATCAGTAATTTAGTTCTCAGGAATTAATGGCAGTGCTTTTCGTACATAGTTTCATAACTACAGTATAGCATAGTATATCACTTTATAGTTTTCACTATTGATGAACTGCTTGAGCTGCTGTGATGAGGGTCAACTTGTAAACATCATCTGCATTACATCCACGAGAAAGATCATTAACTGGCTTGTTTAAACCTTGCAAAACAGGTCCTACAGCCGCAAAGCCACCCAGGCGTTCAGCCATCTTGTAACCGATATTTCCTGCCTCGATACCTGGGAAGATGAAGACATTTGCTTGACCAGCTACTGTACTTCCCGGAGCTTTCAGAGCTGCAGTTTCGGGAACAAAGGCCGCAT
>NZ_QWTZ01000092.1:0-562 GCF_003576505.1 Brevundimonas sp. LPMIX5 | reverse complement strand
GTTTGAATTTCAATCAAATTTGGTAAGTCAAGAACTTCTTTGATTCTTGAAAAACTACGACGGGTACGATGTTTCCCGTATTGAACGTCATGTCCTGCCAAGATGATTCTCCTTTGTAAATAAGTTCCAAGCCTTGTCAATCAGGCTTTTCTAATCGTCATATGGTTGTAAACCCCTTATCACCGTGTCCTCTTGACGCATTTTCAGAATCTTTAAGCCTCTGTTACAAATGCTCATAATCTTGAAAAAAAGCACAAAAAGAGCAGCTAAATCTGACTTTTTCAGAAGATTTAACTGCTGTGAGCCTTGTCTGGACAATATTTCAGACAAAACCTACGACAAATGATTACCCATATTATACCCTATTTAGCTAGATTTTTCAAGGGGTTTCAGTAGGTTTTTGGTAAATTTTTTCCCATAGAAAACTTGGCATCACATTCGAATCACGCTATGGTACAAAAAACTGAAAAAACTATTGACTGAAAATCATTTTCAAGGTATAATAATAAACGTTAAGGCGGTATAGCCAAGTGGTAAGGCACGGCTCTGCAAAAGCTTGATC
>NZ_QWTZ01000091.1:0-572 GCF_003576505.1 Brevundimonas sp. LPMIX5 | reverse complement strand
CTTTAATCTCGAAACTACGAGCAAAGGGCTGGATGCCCAGCAAGCCATACACAAAGACGGCCGCAGCCTTACTCTGGTCAATTCCTGACTCGGTAGCCACAATGACCATGTCAACTTCTTGTCTTTCTTGCTCAGTTAAAATAGAGTCACTAGCACTGGCCGCCAAGGTCACGATGTCCTCAGTTAGGGGCGCAATACTCAATTCCTTGAGTAAGAGTCCTTTACTTAATTTTTCAGGGTCAATTCCCCTCGCTTCTGCTAAGTCTTGTAATTTCAAGACATATTGACTGGTCGCAAAACCAATCTTATCAATACCGATTGTCATATTTACCTCTGTTTTATCATTCATGTAAAAAATCGTTCTATACTATTTTATCACAAATGGCAGTAAAAGAGAGAAAAAAGACTTGATTCACCAAATCAAGCCTCTTATTGGTCATCATTTTAAAGAATGATTAGTTGCTAGAGAGTTCACCGATATAAGTAGCTTTATAAGCTCCATTCACAGTTATCAGCTCCTGGAGGATCAAATTTCCTGAGTAAGTCCTTCCCATCTCATCTACAAATTTTTG
>NZ_QWTZ01000090.1:0-573 GCF_003576505.1 Brevundimonas sp. LPMIX5 | reverse complement strand
TGTCCTTGATATCCCACTTACTGTCAAAATGCGTACCGGCTGGGCGGACCCATCTCTGGCAGTAGAAAATGCCCTCGCTGCTGAAGCTGCAGGTGTTTCTGCCCTCGCCATGCATGGCCGTACCCGTGAACAAATGTATACTGGCCACGCAGACCTTGAGACCCTTTACAAGGTTGCCCAAGCTCTAACCAAGATTCCATTCATCGCCAACGGTGATATCCGTACTGTCCAAGAAGCCAAGCAACGCATCGAAGAAGTTGGTGCTGACGCAGTCATGATTGGCCGAGCTGCCATGGGAAATCCTTACCTCTTCAACCAAATCAACCATTACTTTGAAACAGGAGAAATCCTACCTGATTTGACCTTTGAAGACAAGATGAAGATCGCCTACGAACACTTGAAACGATTGATTAACCTCAAAGGAGAAAACGTCGCAGTTCGTGAATTCCGCGGCCTCGCTCCTCACTATCTCCGTGGAACATCTGGCGCTGCCAAACTCCGTGGAGCCATTTCGCAAGCTAGCACCCTAGCAGAGATTGAAGCCCTCTTGCAATTGGAGAAGGCTTAATAGTT
>NZ_QWTZ01000089.1:0-591 GCF_003576505.1 Brevundimonas sp. LPMIX5 | reverse complement strand
GGCTATACAGTTTGCTTCTCATCATCAGTTATCCAACTTAATTGTATTTGTTGATGATAACAAAAAACAATTAGATGGTTTTACAAAGGATATTTGTAATCCAGGTGATTTCGTAGAAAAATTTTCAGCATTTGGATTTGAATCCATTAGGGTCAAGGGTTCAGATATTAGAGAAATTTATGAAGGGATTGTCCAATTAAAACAGTCAAATAATTCATCACCTAAGTGCATTGTATTAGATACTATTAAAGGTCAAGGGGTTCAAGAGCTGGAAGAAATGAAATCCAATCATCATCTTCGCCTACTGTAGAGGAGAAACAAATGTTAACTTCAGTTGTAGAAGATTAAGTCAGGAATTGGAGGAAACAGAATGATGAGAAGTACGAAAGAATTACGGCATGTATATAGAGACTTCCTTTTAGAGGCTAATCAAAGTGATTCTGATATAGTAGTCTTAGAAGCCGATCTGTCAAGTTCGATGGCTACTCATAATCTTGAAAAGGACTTTGGAGACCGTTATGTGAATGTTGGGATTATGGAAGCAGAAATGGTCGGCCTTGCAGCAGGCTTGTCTATTCAGGGGTTTAGACC
>NZ_QWTZ01000088.1:0-602 GCF_003576505.1 Brevundimonas sp. LPMIX5 | reverse complement strand
CACGCGGTCTCGGAGATGCTGTTTTGCAAGCCAAGGCTTTCGTCGGAAATGAACCTTTTGTCGTTATGCTTGGTGATGACTTGATGGATATCACAGACGAAAAGGCTGTTCCACTTACCAAACAACTCATGGATGACTACGAGCGTACCCACGCGTCTACTATCGCTGTCATGCCAGTCCCTCATGACGAAGTATCTGCTTACGGGGTTATTGCTCCGCAAGGCGAAGGAAAAGATGGTCTTTACAGTGTTGAAACCTTTGTTGAAAAACCAGCTCCAGAGGACGCTCCTAGCGACCTTGCTATTATCGGACGCTACCTCCTCACGCCTGAAATTTTCCAAATCCTCGAAAACCAAGCTCCAGGTGCAGGAAATGAAATTCAGCTGACAGATGCAATCGACACCCTCAATAAAACACAACGTGTATTTGCTCGTGAGTTCAATGGGGCTCGTTACGATGTCGGAGACAAGTTTGGCTTCATGAAAACATCCATCGACTACGCCCTCAAACACCCACAAGTCAAAGATGATTTGAAGAATTACCTCATCCAACTTGGAAAAGAATTGACTGAGAAGGAATAAAATAAAATAAAAAGATAAGGT
>NZ_QWTZ01000087.1:0-604 GCF_003576505.1 Brevundimonas sp. LPMIX5 | reverse complement strand
TCATCATTCCCAAGCACCGTGCTGTCGGAGTAACTCCTGTCGTTGCCAAAACAGCCACAGGTGCTATTGAACACGTTCCAATTGCCCGAGTGACCAACCTCAGTCAAACCTTAGATAAACTTAAGGATGAAGGTTTCTGGACCTTTGGAACGGATATGAACGGTACTCCTTGCCACAAGTGGAATACAAAAGGGAAAATCGCCCTCATCATTGGAAATGAAGGAAAAGGTATCTCTAGCAACATCAAAAAACAAGTCGATGAGATGATTACCATTCCGATGAATGGACATGTTCAAAGCCTTAATGCCAGTGTTGCTGCGGCCATTCTCATGTACGAAGTTTTCCGAAATAGACTATAAAAAAGTTTCCAGTCATCTGATTGGAAACTTTTTTATGATTAACTATGTTCTGTAATGAATTTATAGGCTTCTTGACCAGCGATAGCTCCATCTCCAACTGCTGTTGTTACTTGGCGAAGGTCTTTCAAGCGAACATCTCCAACTGCAAAGATACCGTCGACTGCAGTCTTCATGTGGCTATCTGTCACAATCCAGCCTGCCTGATCTTGGATATTCAATTCTTTAACAAAATCGCTAAGAGGGTC
>NZ_QWTZ01000086.1:0-608 GCF_003576505.1 Brevundimonas sp. LPMIX5 | reverse complement strand
AATGCGTCTCCTGGTTGGATTTCTGTCACGTCGTAGTTGATAGAAGAGGCCTTGACACGTGGAGGGGTTCCTGTCTTGAAACGACCGATTTCGAGACCCAGTTCCTTGAGATTGTCAGCTAGGTTAATAGAAGCCAAGCTGTGGTTAGGACCTGATGAGTACTTGAGGTCTCCGATGATAATTTCCCCACGGAGAGCAGTCCCTGTCGTCACAATAACAGCCTTAGCAGCATACTCTTGATGAGTCGCTGTACGAACACCGACAACCTTGCCATCTTCCACCAAAATCTTATCAATCATGGTTTGACGAAGGGTCAGATTTTCTTGATTTTCAACTGTCTTGCGCATCTCCTTAGAGTAAAGTTCCTTGTCAGCCTGCGCACGAAGGGCACGGACAGCTGGCCCCTTCCCTGTGTTTAGCATCTTCATCTGGATGTAAGTCTTGTCAATGGTTTTGGCCATCTCGCCACCGAGGGCATCGACTTCACGCACGACAATCCCCTTGGCAGAACCACCGATAGAGGGATTACAAGGCATGAAAGCCAGCATTTCAATATTGATGGTCGCAAGCAGGACCTTACAGCCCATACGGCTAGCGGCCAAGGAAGC
>NZ_QWTZ01000085.1:0-612 GCF_003576505.1 Brevundimonas sp. LPMIX5 | reverse complement strand
CTTTTTATGTCGATAATCTCTTTGTCTTTACGCCCCTTCAGCAGGTCAAGACCAGGTACTATCTGCCTGTCGATTTCTATCGTTATTTGATTAGGCGTGAGGACCAGTCTGTCAATGAGCAAGTGATGATTAAGTGCATTGACCAGCAACTCAAGGTCAATCGACTCTTGGTAGACCAGCTTGATTTGTCCCAAGTGAGTCATCCTAAAATGCGAGAATATCTGCTGAATCATATTGAAATCACGACGGTGATTTCCAGTACCCTGCTCAACCGATCTGAAACAGCGGAGCATCTGGCAAAAAAACGCCAATTGTGGACCTATATTCAGCAGAAAAATCCAGAAGTCTTTCAGGCTATTCGTAAGACCATGTTGAGCCGTTTGACCAAACATTCTGTCTTGCCAGATCGCAAACTGTCCAATGTCGTCTATCAAATCACCAAATCTGTTTATGGATTTAATTAATATAAGTGTTTTATAAGAGGGATTTAAGAAAAATTTTAACTTTTTCTTAGTCCTTTTTAATTTCAGGAGATTATACTAGAGTCATCAAATAAAGAAAGACTCTAAGGAGAATCCTATGAAATTCAATCCAAATCAAAGATATACTCGT
>NZ_QWTZ01000084.1:0-616 GCF_003576505.1 Brevundimonas sp. LPMIX5 | reverse complement strand
TCGCTGCCTTTCGTGAGGATGTGACGGCCTTAGGCGTGAAACCTGCGACTCGCCATCCGCGTGTAGTGGAGTTTATGGCAGACATCATCCGTTTTGTGGAAGACTTGATCGAGAAAGGCTTTGCCTATGAGAGTCAAGGGGATGTCTATTTCCGTGTAGAAAAATCCCACAACTATGCTAAATTGGCTAATAAAACCTTGGAAGATTTGGAGCTAGGTGCTTCAGGTCGTACCGATGAAGAAACGGCTCGTAAGGAAAATCCTGTAGACTTTGCTCTATGGAAATCTTCCAAACCAGGTGAGATTTCTTGGGATAGTCCTTGGGGACCTGGACGTCCGGGTTGGCATATTGAGTGTTCAGTCATGTCGACAGAGATTTTAGGTGATACCATTGATATCCACGGTGGTGGAGCTGACCTAGAGTTTCCACACCACACCAATGAAATTGCCCAATCTGAAGCTAAAACAGGCAAGGCTTTTGCTAACTACTGGATGCACAATGGCTTTGTCAATATCGACAATGTCAAAATGTCTAAGTCCTTGGGTAACTTCATTACGGTACACGATGCCCTTAAAACTCTTGATGGGCAAGTACTTCGTTTCTTCTTTGCGACCCA
>NZ_QWTZ01000083.1:0-616 GCF_003576505.1 Brevundimonas sp. LPMIX5 | reverse complement strand
CAAGAATATGAGGCAAACTACTCTCATTTAATAGAGTTGTATCAGACAAAAAATTTGGACCATCAAGAGTTTTTATTTGGCTACATCAGAGTTCGTTACAACTACGCTCACTACCTAGTATCAAAGGAAAAATATAATGAAGCCATCCAAGAAGCTCTTGAAACGATTGAACTCTGTAAACAAAGACAGACAAGCTACCAATTGGCTCCTCTACTTATTCTTGTAGGAAATGCTGGAGCCAAATTTCTAGACAGAGAACAAGTCAAAAATTATTATATAGAAGCAAGAGAGTTATGTAAGATTTATAACAATCCTTTAATGTTGATGAAGATAGAAAATTATTTGAAGGAACTAGATACTGTTTAGTTAATCTTGACATTATAGTTTTTCTGAAACGTTAAATAACCTGTAAGGCTGATAGTTAGATTAATACTATCAGCCTTATAATTATGTGACTCTGAGTCCGTCTCGCTCCGTGAGGTGCGAGACAAAACAACCACCCGTTTGACGGATTTTCATGATTTCAAATTTATATTCTTCGAAAATCTCTTCAAATCACGTCAGCTCTATCTGCAATCTCAAAACACTGTTTTGAGCAACCTGTGGCTAGCTACCT
>NZ_QWTZ01000082.1:0-626 GCF_003576505.1 Brevundimonas sp. LPMIX5 | reverse complement strand
GAGAACAGCCAAGTCCAGTGAGTTAAAGGCAGAGCGAAGATCTCCGTTTGTAGAGGTTGCGATGAAATCCAGCGCATCCTCATCTAGTTCTATTGGAAAATCAAAACCACGTTCAGGGTTACTTAGAGCTATCTGCAGGGCCTCTTTGACGTCTTGGTTAGACAGAGGTTCCAACTCAAAAATTTGAACACGGCTACGAATGGCAGGAGTGACGGAAAAGAAAGGATTTTCAGTCGTTGCTCCAATCATGATGACCAGTCCACTTTCCAAGAGAGGCAAGAGGAAGTCTTGCTTGGTCTTATCTAGTCGATGAATTTCGTCTAGCAATAGGACGAGACCACCAGAAAATTTAGCTTCTTCCGAGATTTCTTGCAGTCGCTTTTTACTATCAACTGTCGCATTGAAAGTTCGAAAGGCATACTTGGTCGTTCCAGCGATGGCAGAGGCAATACGGGTTTTGCCGATTCCCGGAGGGCCATATAGAATCATGGAGGACAGGCGGTTGGCTTCCACCATGCGGCGGATGATTTTTCCAGGTCCGACCAGATGCTCCTGACCGATGACCTGGTCGATGGTTTTAGGGCGCATGCGAAGCGCGAGATTGTCTGGCATAGCAGTCCTTTCTA
>NZ_QWTZ01000081.1:0-629 GCF_003576505.1 Brevundimonas sp. LPMIX5 | reverse complement strand
TAGCACCCTGAAATGAACTTTTATAGTCATTATACTCCATCTTTATCACACTATCAAGGACATCAATGTCCTTAAAATCTAACTATTTCATATTATTTTTAGCTTATATCTAAAAAAACAGTTCTAAAGACGAACTTTAGAACTGTTTTGATACGAGGACAAGGACATTTTTGTCACTGATTCACTATGTTTATAAATATTTTTTGACATCCTCTTGCCATTCCTCTGTCAATTTCTTTACTAGAAATCCATCTCCAATTAGCTTCGCAAATGTTTTAGAAGACTGATAAAATGATTCAGCTAAACTAAAATCTCTTTCTTCTCTTAATGCTTGCTTCCACAAAAACATAAATACAAGAGGTTTCTTTTGATAATCTTGAGTTTTATCCATAATTTCTTGTAAACACGATAGATAATCATTAAAACAATCAGTTACTCCTACCTTTTCAAGACAACACATTCCTGAAATAAGAGTATCTCTAATTATAAAGAAGTTTTCTAATTTAGTTACCTTTTTCTGTTCCAAAAGAAAGAGCATTAGCTTTTCGATTTGATTTATAAATTTGGCAAGATCTTTTCTAATGAGCATTTGATAAAAAAACAAACGAATCAACAACATATCATTTGTT
>NZ_QWTZ01000080.1:0-630 GCF_003576505.1 Brevundimonas sp. LPMIX5 | reverse complement strand
GAATCGTTACTTCCACTTTAGCCGTTTTTTCACGATAAACTTTTAAGTTAATTCGGGCATCCAACTCTTGTTCTGGTTGGAAGTACTTTTCGATCTTTTCGAGTTTAGAAACTACATAATCACGAATTGCTTCTGTTACTTCTAGGTTTTCACCACGGATACTATATTTAATCATATGAGTACCTTCTTTCTAAACATTTTTGTTTTTATGATTTTATTATAACGCTTTCATTCTATTTTTGCAAATTTTTTCCTCATCTTACAAGGGAAAATGTTTTTACATCCTTAGCACCAGCTTCTTCCAACAGTTTCTTAACACGATTTATAGTTGCTCCTGTAGTATAGATATCATCTATAAGTAGGATTTTTTTAGGAATAGTGACTCCACTTTTAATAAAGAAAGGAAGTTCTGTCCCCAAGCGCTCTGAACGATTTTTAGAAGAACTGGCTCTCTCTTCTCTTTTCTCTAATAAATCCAGATACTCAAAGCCTGCTGCCTCTACCAAGCCCTCAACCTGATTAATTCCTCTATTAGCATAGCTATCAGGACTTAGGGGAATTACAACAAATTGATACTCTTTGTACTTTTTCAACGCCTCACTTAAAAATGAAGCGAAAACTTTTCTTAAC
>NZ_QWTZ01000079.1:0-631 GCF_003576505.1 Brevundimonas sp. LPMIX5 | reverse complement strand
GGCTGAAGGAAAAGGGAAACTAACAACAGAACAAGAAGTCGTTTATGAAGGAACTTTTAAACAAGGCGTTTTTCAACAAAAATAAAGCCTCCTTATCAAAGGAGGTATTATTAGAATTACAAGGTAAGCGCTTACCTGTAAATCCCTTTCTTTCCAAATCCCTCTTCCAAGCAAGTTTGTGAAATAAAAAATATTTGAAATAAATTTCACAAACTTCAAAGATAAAACTTGATAAGAAAAGAAAATGAGAAAAGTTTCACAAGAGTTTAAAAATTCTTTGTGAAATGTTTATGAAACTGTTTACAAAGTTGAAATAATGCGTTATAATAAACTTGTGAAAAAATTAACAAAGGATATCGTTCCTTGAAAGCTATGGAGGAAAATATGGCTGATAAAAAAACTGTGACACCAGAGGAAAAGAAACTCGTTGCTGAAAAACACGTAGATGAGTTGGTTCAAAAAGCTCTAGTTGCCCTTGAAGAAATGCGTAAATTGGATCAAGAACAAGTTGACTACATCGTTGCCAAAGCATCAGTAGCAGCTTTGGATGCCCACGGAGAATTGGCTTTACATGCCTTTGAAGAAACAGGACGTGGTGTATTTGAAGACAAAGCAACTAAGAACTTGTTTG
>NZ_QWTZ01000078.1:0-636 GCF_003576505.1 Brevundimonas sp. LPMIX5 | reverse complement strand
CAGGCCATCCAGACTTCCACAGGTAACTATAGCCATGTTGCCATTTATTTGGATGGGATGATTTATCATGCTAGTGGACAGGCTGTGTTGTCTGTCAAGAACCGGCAGACTTCTTTGAGTCCAATCATTTATACGACCTCTATGTTTACCCAGAAATGGATATCCAGTCGGTGAAGGAAAGAGCTTGCAAACATCTTGGAGCACCCTACAATGCTTCTTTCTATCCAGATGCAGCTGGTTTCTACTGCTCCCAGTATATAGCAGAAATCCTACCTATTTTTGAAACTATTCCTATGAAATTTGGAGATGAGGAACAGGAGATTAGTGATTTTTGGAGGGAGTATTACATAGAACTAGGTCTGCCTGTTCCTCTGAACCAAGCTGGGACCAATCCTAGTCAGTTGGCAGCATCGCCTCTGTTACAATGTAAAGAAAGGAATCTTCATGATTCAGATTTTTAATCCATCTCGTTTGACGAGACAGCCATTTTTGGAGAATTGATCCGCTATCTGGACCAGTATGAGGATGTGATTCTACGGGAAATTAAGGCTCAATTTCCAGATGTTGCAGTTGATAAACTCATGGAAGAGTATATAAAGGCAAGCTTGATTCTACGTGAAAATAAGCGCTATTACC
>NZ_QWTZ01000077.1:0-641 GCF_003576505.1 Brevundimonas sp. LPMIX5 | reverse complement strand
AAAATAGTGTGACCTGCTTTCTGCAGTTTCTCTACTAACTCAAATTTCCCATCAGGTTTCAAGTCTGTATAGACCTGATCAAAGGGCAAATCTTTGACTAATTCCTCTGTCCTAATCAAGGTGTCTCCTGTTGCCAGAATCAATTTTTTCCCCTGTGCCTTAAGTTTATCCAAGGCTGTTTTTGCTTCTTTTCTCAAAGGAGTATGAATGCAGAACATTCCAATCAATTCATTTTGATAAGCCAAGAATAAGAGATTGTAGTGACTCTTGTACTCTTCAATTAAAGCATTTTGTTCTGAACTGATATGAATCTGCTCATCCTGCATCAAGACATAATTCCCAATAAGAACTGGTTGGCCATCTATATGAGATTTGATCCCCTTGCTTGCGATATATTGGAGTTTCCCATGCATTTCCTCATGTTCAATTCCCTCTATCTCAGCTTGCTTGACGATGGCATTAGCAATAGGATGATAAATGTGTTCCTCAAGACAGGCACTGATTCTGAGAATATCTTCCTCACTATAGTCTCCAAAAGGTAACACCTTTTCAACTATAGGATAACTAGTTGTGATTGTTCCTGTCTTATCAAACAAGAAAGTATCAACTTCCAGATATTTCTCCAGAACATCTCCATCCTT
>NZ_QWTZ01000076.1:0-666 GCF_003576505.1 Brevundimonas sp. LPMIX5 | reverse complement strand
CAAGGCGATATCGTTCGGCTCCTGGTCTGGACGATAATTAACACCAATACCGCCAGAAAGATTGATAAAGTCTAGCCAAATGCCCAACTTTTCCTTGATTTCAACAGCCAGTTCAAAGAGCTGACGAGCCAACTCTGGATAATAGAGATGGGTCACGGTATTGGACGCTAGGAAGGAGTGAATCCCAAAAGTCTTGGCTCCTTTTTCCTTCAAGATAGCAAAGGCTTCAAAGAGCTGGTCCTTGGTCATGCCAAACTTAGCCTCCCCAGGATTGTCCATAATGTCTGTCCCCAGTTCAAAAACGCCTCCAGGATTATAACGACAAGAGATGATTTCTGGAATGCCTGCTACTCTCTCCAGATGTTCAATATCTTCAAAGGCATCCAAGTTAATGGTCGCACCCAATTCACGTGCATAGGCGTATTCCTTGTCTGGCGTGTTGTTGGAAGAGAACATAATCTCAGAACCCAGAAAGTCCAGTTTATGGCTCATCAAAAGCTCTACATAACTAGAGCAGTCCACACCACAACCTTCTTCTTGGAGAATTTTCAAAATAGCTGGAGTTGGAGTAGCCTTAACTGCAAAATATTCCTTAAAGCCCTTGTTCCACGAAAAAGCTTGGTTGACGGCTCTTGCCTTCTCACGAATCCCCTTCTCATCATACAA
>NZ_QWTZ01000075.1:0-667 GCF_003576505.1 Brevundimonas sp. LPMIX5 | reverse complement strand
TGTAGCTTCTGCGTCTTTGTATAGTTTGTGGCTACGTAGACGAGTTGTGTAAGCTTCGATCAACCATTCTGCCAATTCGTTTGCACGTGGGTCATCTTCACCCCAGCGTGGGTAGTCACCGATTGTTTCGTAATCGTAGATGTAGCCATCTTCGTCACGGATTGGTTTAACTGTAGCGTATTTGATAGCTGACAATGTATCAACAGTGTTAGCAAATCCACAATACCGAATCCCATGTTGGCACGTTGTTTAGTTGGCAAGAAGGCCATTTGAACAGCTTCGTAGTTGTACCTATCAGTCATGTAGTGGATGATGTTCAAGGCATCTACGTAAGTGTCAGTCAACCAGTCAAGAGATTTTTCAAAGTTCGCTTTAACTGATTCGAATTCAAGAACTTCGTCACGAATAGGATCGATGTCAAATACTTTGTAGTCTTTGTGAACATCGTCGTAACCACCATTCAAACCAGTAAGAAGGGCTTTAAGAACGTTTACACGAGCACCGAAGTACTGGATGTTGTGGCGTTGTTCTTCATTTTCTGGATCAAGTGGAGACACACAGCATGAGATACAGCTCATTTCACCATATCCGTCTTTAGCCATTGTTGTTACACCTTCGTATTGGATAGAAGAGTGTTTGTGGCTCATGTGCATACAGTAGCGACGGA
>NZ_QWTZ01000074.1:0-669 GCF_003576505.1 Brevundimonas sp. LPMIX5 | reverse complement strand
GCTCAAAACACTGTTTTGAGGTTGTAGATAGGACTGACGAAGTCAGTCACATATATACGGCAAGGCGACGTTGACGTGGTTTGAATTTGATTTTCGAAGAGTATAAACTCATCTGATAACAACTATCTTACCCCAATCACTAAACAAAAACTGGACTTCCTTCCCAAATGAGCCTATCTCCCTCCCAACTGCACTTTTTGGATAAAAAAATAGGCAGAACAAACGTTCTACCTAGAAAATATAAGAATTACAAGTTAACAAAACCGAAATGATTTCATATCATTATTAAGTAAAGAAAAAAATTTTAGTATTTCTAAAAACTATTTATAATAGACATTATAGCATTAAATAAAAATGGTACAGAAAACACTACTGTCAATCTTAAATTTTTAAATCTCGCATAATTTGTTATCCCAATTAGTAATACTGTCAATACGCTGAAATAGGCAAACTTTATATCCGATGGATTAAATAAATAACAAAGTAAAATGCTAAAACTTAAGGTTATATTTTTAGATAAAAGAATATCTCCAAAGTTCCTCTTATTCTTATCAAAAAATAATGTAATCAGAAAGAGAGAAAATCCATATTCAATAAGAGTTGCAATAAATGTGAAAACAACAGAAATCACTGTCAATATTGTTTCTATTTTAATTGTAAAAAGATTAG
>NZ_QWTZ01000073.1:0-670 GCF_003576505.1 Brevundimonas sp. LPMIX5 | reverse complement strand
TGAGTCCAGAAGAGCTTGCAACAGCGAAACAGAGTCTAAAATATCTGGTTGCTTTATTGAAAGAAGACAAGTCAGCAGTCTTTTCTGATAGTAAAACAGGTGTTGAAGTACACTTCTCAAATAAAGAGAAGACTGTCATCAAGGGTTTGAAAGTAGAGCGTGTTCAAGCAAGTGCTGAAGAGAAGAAATACTTTGCTGGAGAAGATGCTCATGTCTTTGAAATAGAAGGTTTGGATGAAAAAGGTCAAGATGTTGATCTCTCTTATGCTTCTATTGTGAAAATCCCAATTGAAAAAGATAAGAAAGTTAAGAAAGTATTTTTCTTACCTGAAGGCAAAGAGGCAGTAGAATTGGCTTTTGAACAAACGGATAGTCATGTTATCTTTACAGCACCTCACTTTACTCATTATGCCTTTGTTTATGAATCTGCTGAAAAACCACAACCTGCTAAACCAGCACCACAAAACACAGTCCTTCCAAAACCTACTTATCAACCGGCTTCTGATCAACAAAAGGCTCCTAAATTGGAAGTTCAAGAGGAAAAGGTTGCCTTTCATCGTCAAGAGCATGAAAATGCTGAGATGCTAGTTGGGGAACAACGAGTCATCATACAGGGACGAGATGGACTGTTAAGACATGTCTTTGAAGTTGATGAAAACGGTCAGCGTCG
>NZ_QWTZ01000072.1:0-672 GCF_003576505.1 Brevundimonas sp. LPMIX5 | reverse complement strand
TAGGTTCACCCATACGACCTGTCTCAAGAATAATCAACTCATGGTCTTCAACGCGAGACATATCTTTAGGCTTAATCAAGAGAATTTCGTTGGCTAAAGACAACTTCTTAAGACGAATCGCTGTGCGGACGATATTTTCAATATCAAATCCTGTCAAGACGATACGTCGACCTGTTTTATCCGCAGCGTCAAAAATCTGCTGAATACGAGAAAGATTACTGGAAACAGCTGCAACGATGATACGACCTTCCCAGTCAGCAATAGTTTGGGTAATTTCATCCCTAACTTCACTTTCACTAGCCACCTGAATCTTGCTGTCTGCATTGGCCGAATCACTGAGGAGAGCCAGGACGCCGTCACGACCAATCTCTGCCAAACGAGCAAAATCAGTTGCATAAGATTCACTAGCCGTTTGGTCAAATTTGAAGTCACCTGTATAAACGATGCTTCCTTCCGATGTCTTCAAGACAATTCCCAGACTCTCTGGAACGGAGTAAGTCGTAGGGAAGAAGGAAACCACTGTCCCACCAAAATCAATCTCCGTATTCTCATCAATGACATGGAAATCATTAAATTTCTTAACGGCATCATTTCCTTTGACAAAGAGCTTTGCCAACTCAATGGTCAACTCAGACCCAAATACAGGAACTTTAGCCTCTGCCAAGAGATAAG
>NZ_QWTZ01000071.1:0-672 GCF_003576505.1 Brevundimonas sp. LPMIX5 | reverse complement strand
AGAAAGATAAGAGAACAAATACAATGATCAATATCAAGCCTGTTATTTATAAAGAATTGCAAAAGGTTGCAGATAATGTGACCGATACTTATCCTAGCGATTGGGAGACTTTCCCAGTCGTTATTTTTTTAGAAGAACAAAACAAGCCAGGTGATTGGTTTGACGACAAGGAACAAAAATCCTCTATCCGCTATAAGGTGGATATTTTTGATGATACCAGCACTAGTGAGTTAGCTGTTAAAATCAATCAGATTTTTGAGTCTTTAGGTTTGCGAAGAACCGACTGCCAAGACGTGCCAGACCCGTCTCATTTGAGACATAAGGTCATGCGTTTTGAAGGTGTCGTTGACTTAGATTCAGAGCTTGTTTTTCAATTTAGAATGGAGAATTAAAATATATGTTAGCAAATGGAATTACGCTTTCTTATAGCAAAACAAAAGGTAGCTATACTAAGCTTGTTGGATTGAAAGAAGTGCCAGAGTTTGGTATTGAACTCGAAAAAGTAGAAAATACTACTCTTGAAGATACGGTGAAGAAGTACGAGCTTGGTATTGGGGACGTAGGAGAACTTGAGTACAAGTTCTCTTATAATAATTCAAGCGCAACTGCTCCTTACCGTGTATTGCGTAAGGCAGCAGACGACAAGGAAAAACTCTACTTCGAACAAGCTTA
>NZ_QWTZ01000070.1:0-684 GCF_003576505.1 Brevundimonas sp. LPMIX5 | reverse complement strand
TACGCGTCAATTTTGACGATCATGTGACGAAGAATGTCAGCGTTGATTTTTGAAAGACGGTCAAACTCTTTAAGAGCTGCATCGTCACTTGCTCCAACGTTAACGATGTGGTAAATTCCTTCACGGAAATCTTGGATTTCGTATGCAAGACGACGTTTTTCCCAAGTTTTTGATTCAACAACAGTTGCACCGTTGTCAGTCAAAATAGAGTCAAAACGTGCTACCAAAGCGTTTTTAGCTTCTTCTTCAATGTTTGGACGAATGATATAAAGAATTTCGTATTTAGCCATTGATATGTTCCTCCTTTTGGTCTAATGACCCCAAGACTTTGCAAGGGGTAAGTGAGGTTCGCTCACAACAAACTATTATACTAGAAAAAATTTTTTTACGCAAGTAAAAACACTAGAATTCGAAAAAACGCCACATGGGCGTTTTCCTGTTCTTATGGTTTGATACGGTGCAACATACGTGGGAATGGAATAGCTTCACGGATATGTTTTGTTCCTGCTGCAAAGGTTACCATACGTTCGATACCGATACCAAATCCTCCGTGTGGAACTGTACCGTATTTACGAAGGTCAAGGTAGAATGCATATTCTGTACGATCCATGCCAAGTTCATCCATCTTAGCGACAAGGGCATCGTAATCTTCCTCACGCATAGACCCACCGATAATTTCTCCAT
>NZ_QWTZ01000069.1:0-687 GCF_003576505.1 Brevundimonas sp. LPMIX5 | reverse complement strand
AAATCTTCCTCCAAAATCAATATTAAAAGTAGCCAGTCAATCATAGTTCTAATCTTTATTTTCGATTCGAAATTACAAACTTATCAATGAACAATAAGTGATATAAGGCCAGTACCAGACCCCAAACGCTACCACGAAAAGAGAATTCTTGATGATTGAGAGTAAACAAATCATGGTTACCAATATAGAGGCAGGTCAAAATAACAAATAAAATCCAAAATAAATCCGTCCATTTATATTTTGAAAAATATTTTTTTAACATAATAGCATATTTTTCTTGACTATAATAACAGTATATAATAAAATGTAAGCAGATACAAATAAAAAGGAGAAAAGCTCATGAACAAATTAATGAAATTTATTTCGGTTTTTTTGACGTCAATTGTGTTAATTGTATCAGCGATTCCAAGTGTTTCAGCTGTATACGCTTCTGAACAAGTATCACAAATTGAAACAAATATGGAACTTCAACCTGTCACTTCTCTAACAGAAGAACAAATCAATACACTTGCAAACGAAATCCAATCTTTTCATCCAGACGTCTCACAACAATGGATCAAAGAAGTAATTAACCGACAATTACAAGGCGATTATACAATCCCACCTACATACTCTCCATTTAGAGCAGCTTGGCAAGGTATTACAGTTAATCAAATGGGTGCTCTATTAGATACTGCAATAGCTTTA
>NZ_QWTZ01000068.1:0-696 GCF_003576505.1 Brevundimonas sp. LPMIX5 | reverse complement strand
AATTCAATATTTTGTACATCAGTATTTTTGCCATATATTCTTACTCTTACTTTTTGATCTTTGTTTCCTCCTTCCAATTTTAGGAATGTTATATCCCCATTTTTCCAAGCAAACGATACCTTATATCCTCCTCTTACTCTGAAACCTTTCACTTCTCCTTCTGACCAAGCAGAAGGTAAAGCTGGAATTAGTGATAACCAATTATGATGGCTCTGTACTAATAATTCACAAATTCCACTCACCAAACCTAAATTACCATCAATTTGAAATGGTGGATGGTCAAGAAATAAATTGCCAAGAGTCGCATTATTTAACAAACCATTAATCTGGTTATAAGCGGGTTCACCTTGATATAGTCTCGCAAAAAAATGAATCAGCCATGCAGCACTCCAACCTGTTTGTGTACTAGCATGCAAACCACTTACTAACCAATTATTAATCGCTTGCTCCCTCTCCTGTGAAGATAAAAAATTAGCGTTTGATAATCTCCTATTGATAGTGATTTTAGCTGCTTCTGCTAATTCCGGAGTTTTATGAATATCAATCTCATTATAAGGATAAAGCCCAAATAGAGGTGAAATGTGTCTATGCCCAGGCTCTACTTCTTCATAATCTTCTAACCATTCTTGGATTTTCCCATTACTACCTATTTTTGTTTTAGGTAGTTTCTTTTTTAACTCCTTCACACGACTAATA
>NZ_QWTZ01000067.1:0-698 GCF_003576505.1 Brevundimonas sp. LPMIX5 | reverse complement strand
CCAAGAATTTTTAGCCAATGATCGAATAGATTTCTTTTTCCTAGGTGATTTTAATGAGGTTGAAATTCAAAATGTATTAGAATCATTTGGCTTTAAAGGTCGAAAAGGAGATGTGAAGGTTCAGTATTGTCAACCTTATTCTAATATCCTTCAGGAAGGTATGGTTCGGAAAAATGTGGGACAATCCATTTTGGAATTAGGTTATCATTACTGTTCTAAATATGGTGATGAGCAACATTTACCCATGATTGTAATGAATGGTTTACTTGGTGGATTTGCTCACTCTAAGCTCTTTACAAATGTCCGTGAAAATGCTGGATTAGCTTATACCATTTCAAGTGAGCTTGATTTATTTAGTGGATTCTTGAGGATGTATGCTGGTATCAATCGAGAAAATCGTAACCAGGCTCGTAAAATGATGAATAATCAACTGCTTGATTTAAAAAAAGGTTATTTTACAGAGTTTGAGTTAAATCAGACCAAGGAAATGATTCGTTGGTCGTTGTTACTTTCTCAAGATAATCAATCTTCATTGATTGAACGTGCTTATCAAAATGCCTTATTTGGAAAATCTTCAGCAGACTTTAAAAGTTGGATTGCAAAGCTTGAACAAATTGACAAAGATGCTATTTGTAGAGTAGCTAATAATGTGAAACTACAAGCGATTTACTTTATGGAAGGAATAGAATGACAAAGGT
>NZ_QWTZ01000066.1:0-700 GCF_003576505.1 Brevundimonas sp. LPMIX5 | reverse complement strand
GATTGAACTAGGGAATTCTGGTTTCAAACTCGATCCAGCTGACTTCAAGAGTCTTGAAAAATATCCAGGACAAACGCTCATCACAACAGATGGAACAAGCTTGCTAGGTGCTGATGACAAGTCAGGAATTGCTGAAATTATGACAGCCATTGAATATCTAACTGCTCATCCTGAAATTAAGCACTGTGAGATTCGTGTTGGTTTTGGTCCAGATGAAGAAATCGGTGTTGGTGCCAATAAATTTGATGCAGAAGATTTTGATGTGGATTTTGCCTACACTGTTGATGGTGGTCCACTAGGTGAACTTCAGTACGAGACTTTCTCAGCCGCTGGTGCTGAATTGCATTTCCAAGGCCGTAATGTCCACCCTGGTACTGCCAAAGGGCAGATGGTCAATGCCCTTCAGCTAGCAATTGATTTTCATAATCAACTTCCAGAAAATGACCGACCTGAGTTAACTGAAGGTTACCAAGGTTTTTACCATCTAATGGATGTGACAGGTAGTGTTGAGGAGGCGCGTGCAAGCTACATCATTCGTGATTTTGAAAAAGATGCCTTTGAAGCGCGTAAAGCATCCATGCAATCTATCGCTGATAAGATGAATGAAGAACTTGGGAGCAACCGTGTCACTCTCAACTTGACAGACCAGTACTACAATATGAAAGAAGTCATTGAAAAAGATATGACTCCAATTACCATT
>NZ_QWTZ01000065.1:0-701 GCF_003576505.1 Brevundimonas sp. LPMIX5 | reverse complement strand
CCTACCTTGATGTCTAAGTTGTAAAATAAACTAACTTTTTAAAGGATGTCTTTCCTCTAGAACGAGTTTTATGTCAGATAGTTTAAACGCCTCTTCAAATATAGTAAAATGAACCAAAAATAGTACACAATGTGGTATAATCTTCTTATGGCATATTCAATAGATTTTCGTAAAAAAGTTCTCTCTTATTGTGAGCGAACAGGTAGTATAACAGAAGCATCACACGTTTTCCAAATCTCACGTAATACCATTTATGGCTGGTTAAAGCTAAAAGAGAAAACAGGAGAGCTAAACCACCAAGTAAAAGGAACAAAACCAAGAAAAGTTGATAGAGATAGACTTAAAAACTATCTTACTGACAATCCAGATGCTTATTTGACTGAAATAGCTTCTGAATTTGGCTGTCATCCAACTACCATCCACTATGCGCTCAAAGCTATGGGCTACACTCGAAAAAAAGAACCACACCTACTATGAACAAGACCCAGAAAAAGTAGCCTTATTTCTTAAGAATTTTAATAGATTAAAGCACCTAGCACCTGTTTAGATTGATGAAACAGGATTCGATACTTATTTTTATCGAGAATATGGTCGCTCATTAAAAGGTCAGTTAAGAAGAGGTAAAGTATCTGGAAGAAGATATCAGAGGATTTCTTTGGTTGCAGGTCTAACAAATGAATGGTGAGTTAATCGCTCCAATG
>NZ_QWTZ01000064.1:0-701 GCF_003576505.1 Brevundimonas sp. LPMIX5 | reverse complement strand
GAAACATGGGCGCTTCAGGTTCTGTTTCTTACCTCTTTGACAACAAAGGTGTTATTGTATTTGGAGGTGAAGATGCGGACGCAGTCTTTGAGCAATTGCTCGAAGCGGATGTAGATGTGGATGACGTAGAAGCACAAGAAGGTACAATCACAGTTTACACAGCGCCAACTGACCTTCACAAGGCTATCGTTGCCCTCCGTGAGTCTGGTATTGAAGAATTCCAAGTGACTGAATTGGAAATGATTCCTCAGTCAGAAGTGGAATTGTCAGGCGAAGACCTTGAAACCTTTGAAAAACTTTACAGCGTTCTTGAAGACGACGAAGACGTCCAAAAGATTTATACGAACGTAGATGGGTTTTAATTTAACCTATAGAACATGATCCTAAGTGAGAAAATCACTTGGGATTTTTTAATCAAGAAAATAGTTCTCATAGAAATTTAATTATTCTCCAGAGAACTATTTTTATTTAGAAGGGGGAGATTATGGATAAACCGATGTTAGTCTTTAAGCGTTTTGGTCATCAAATTCACCTGATGGTGCAAAAGGAAGCCAAACGTTGCGGCATTGAATTTATGGGTGGGCCGCAAGGTCAGGTTGTGCGTTTTTTGGATAATTCGCTAGAAAAACCAAGACTTGGTCTTGATTAAAGATATCGAGCAGGAACTCAATATTACCAAGTCTGTTGCTAGTAATCTGGTT
>NZ_QWTZ01000063.1:0-702 GCF_003576505.1 Brevundimonas sp. LPMIX5 | reverse complement strand
AAGGACAGTCAAATCGATTTCTAACAATGTTTTAGAAGTAAAGGTGTACTATTCTAGTTTCAATATACTATAAAAGATTGAACGTTTAGGCAATTCCAAGACTACTTACTCGAACATTAACAGCAGTCTCGGACTGATGAAGGTCTCTTTATGAAGTTAGTGGAGAAGTCGGAGAAGTAGCCGAGGTTTTGAATAGGCGCTCTGGTCGAAAAGAAGGGATAGGATTCGAACGAGGAACTTGCCAGAGAACTGGCTGATATCATTCACTACACCGTCGCTATTGCTGCTATCAAGCATATTGACCTAACTAGAACCATCTTTGAGAAAGACAAAACCGCAGCCGTTAATTACCAACATAAACATGATTTGGAAGGATTCTTGAAGGGAAAGTAGAGATGTTGTCCCCTTCCTCCAACTTGAGAAAATCCTTGGAACGTGATAAAATAAAAGATAAGGATTTTTAATAATTCATTATATAGAATCAGTGGATTTCTTTATGAAGAGGTTTGAAGTATCTACAGAAATTGGTAGCCTCTCTGTTACTTATCAAAAGCAAAAGAAAGTGCTAGTTTGTCTAAACGGAGCAGGTTTGCTACCAAGTTATGAAAATTTTTCACTTATACTTGAAAAACCTCCTCCTACAATTGGTTATTTGACAATTGATTTTCCGAACACAGGTAGGAGTCCGATTCATGACCAAGC
>NZ_QWTZ01000062.1:0-712 GCF_003576505.1 Brevundimonas sp. LPMIX5 | reverse complement strand
ACGTCACGGCTGACTGCCGGGAATTTGGTGATTTCTACAAATGGAGTCGCTGGCTGAAGCGCAGCTTCGATAGCTGAAAGGTTAAGCTCAGCCACATACGTTTCTGGAATATCGTAAGCCTTGGCAGTGACTGGATGCACTTGGCCAAGGAAACCAAGAACTTGGTCACCGAATGAAATCACGGCTGTATGACCTGGATGAAGGCTAGCGATTTCAGATGTTGCTGTATAGGTTACTTGGAGTCCCAAACGAGTAAATAGGGCTTCAAGGATTCCCTTAGCATAGAAGAAATCAACTGGAACTGCTGCTGTTTGGAAATCTTTTTCAGCAACCAAGCCTGTCAAGGCAAAGGCAAAACTGTTGATTTCATTTGGAAGTTCTTCTTTTGGATTACCTGTTTGTTCAAAGACTTTTCCAATCTCGTAAAGGGCCAAGTTTTTATTCTTACGAGCCACGTTGTAGGCAACGGTATCAAGGATACCTGAAATCATATTTTGACGGAGGACTGAACGATCCACAGTCATTGGCCACATGAGTTCCGTAAGGTTACTTGGTTGAGCCGTAAACTCAACTGCTTTTTCAGGAGTTGTTAGAGTATAGGTGATGATTTCTGTCAAACCTGCTCCTTCAGCAATAGTACGAACTTGACGGCGGAGTTTTTGTGTGGCTGTCAATTCACCTGCTGTACCATCGTCTTTTGGTAGACTAGTTG
>NZ_QWTZ01000061.1:0-718 GCF_003576505.1 Brevundimonas sp. LPMIX5 | reverse complement strand
CTTGATTTCGCTAATTCCTTCCTATCCCCCCCACCTCACGATATTCAGGCTTAGGAGTCGCTATTGGTTTCATCTGCAGCAAATATCCACAGAGGACTTGGACCTCAGATGCACACTATGCCAGTCGGACAAAGAAAAAAGTAGGCTAAATTTCTAACCTACTTTTTCTGACTCTACTCTGATAAAGCCGTCTCATATATAGACATTTTATGCTTGAAGGAATCTTTTCCTCCCTCTAATTGATTGATGATATGATTTTTTATATATTTTTCACTAACATATCCCTGTGATTCAATCCATCCGTTAACTCCATCTGACTCCATAATAACAACTTGATCTGTCATAGAATTTGTTACAATTGTAGCATTATGTGTTGCTAAAATAATTTGACGTTGAGCTTTCACATCTCTAAACTGCTGAACTAAATGCCTGCAAATATAACGATTGTCTAGATTGTCTTCAGGCTGATCAATAATCAATGGTCTGAAGTCTTTAGAATAATCACTATATGCTAATAAAAAATCAAGCATGGCTACAACTTTTTGTCCCAAACTTAATACACCAACTTCTTTATAGAGAATATCAAGTTGTTGCGAAGATTCTTTCGAGTTAATATTAAACTCCAAAATCGTGTATTTTCTTTAGAAAAAATTTTTCGTTTATATGCACCTGATAAGTGAGAACCTTTTTTCAAAATGTCATAACTATTGAAATGAGC
>NZ_QWTZ01000060.1:0-720 GCF_003576505.1 Brevundimonas sp. LPMIX5 | reverse complement strand
CCAAGTATGATTGTCAACTCAATGAGAATCAATGCGAATACACCATTTGGTTTTGAATTGATTAGTTTTTCAGTCATAAGAATGACCTCCCATTATTTGATATCTAAATGATATCACTTTGTTTTTAAAAGTCAATAGAAAGTTGAAAATAATCACTAAAAACTTTCAGCCCAATAATTTCTTTTAAAAGGTGAGATTATATTGTGCTCAAATACTCTTTTATTCTTATAACTTTTACACTATAATTGTAGTTAGAAAGGAAGAGAAATGTTTGATTATAGAGCACTAGTTATTTTGATGACTTTGATGGATCATTGTGAGCTATCATTATATGAGTTATCTGTTAAGGTGAGCTTACCTATAAAGGAAGTCAAAGAAGGAATAGATTATTTAGTGCCTTATCTAGCTAATAAAGGGATAGTGCTGGATAAAAAACAAGGTCGCTATAGTTTATCAAATCGTACGAAGCAGTCTTTGACAGATATTATTAAGTCGGATGAATTGGTTTTACCAAAGTCGACTCGCTTAGCTTTAATCTATCTTTACACTTTTTGCCGATTAGATTTTATATCGAATAATCATTACCAAGACTTTTTGAAAGTAAGTAAGAATACAACCTTATCTGATATTCAATCATTAAGAAAGATTATGTTAGATAATGATTTGGAGCTAGGGTACAGTAGAGCAAAAGGTTATACTTTACACGGTTCAGAGTGGAAT
>NZ_QWTZ01000059.1:0-721 GCF_003576505.1 Brevundimonas sp. LPMIX5 | reverse complement strand
CTCCTTTATTCATAGAAATCAACTTGGGTATCCAACAATTTATCCCCATCATAAACAAACTTGGCTGAAAAGAAGGGTTTATCCTCTAAAAGCCACTCAACAAAGGTGTGGTCACCTTCCCAAGTCGGCTTGCTCAAAACCTCATCATAGGGAACCCATTCTAGCATCCCCTCATTGCAGTCAATCAAGTCGCCCTCAAACTCCGTCACCTTAAAAACATAGGTGTACCAGTCTAAATCTGGTGTAAATTCAGGAAAAGTGATGACACCTTTTAGAACTGGCTTGGCTTTGAGCCCTGTTTCTTCAAGGATTTCACGCGCCGCGCATTCCTGGGGCGTCTCTCCTCTCTCTAGCTTACCACCCACACCAATCCATTTCCCTTCATGGACATCATTGGGTTTCTTATTACGATGGAGCATGAGCAGTTCTTTCCCATTATCAATGTAGCAAATCGTCGCTAACTGAGGCATATTTTCTCCTTATCTAAGCCAATCGATTGGCACTTGTCCTGTCTCTTTTAAGAATGCATTGGCCTTGGAAAGGGGCTTGGAACCCCAAAATCCTCTATAAACCGACAAAGGACTTGGATGGGCTGATTCGATAATCAAGTGATGAGGATTGGTAACTAATGCCTTCTTCTTACGTGCATAAGCTCCCCAGAGTACAAAAACGACTGGTCTATCTAGATGATTGACCACCTGAATCACAGCATCAGTAAAAG
>NZ_QWTZ01000058.1:0-712 GCF_003576505.1 Brevundimonas sp. LPMIX5 | reverse complement strand
TATAATGCGAAAGCGCAAACAAAAAGACCAAGAATTACACAGCGGACTGTTCACTCTTGGACTGTATGATTTATGATGTTTTACAAATTATCTTATTTTCTCGTAGCTAGATAATAGGGAAGAATTTTAGAATAAGACTTCAATAAGCCTTCTACGATTTCTTCTTCAGACGAATTTTCTGTCATAGGAACATCTACCTTCACTAAAACTTTTCGAACTTCTTGACTTCTCACCTTCTCGCGTAAAGTACGACGCTTTTCTTCATTCGCCTCCCACCGTTGACTTTGACCATTAGAGTAGGTTAGATAATAAATCCCTTTAACGGTTGGAATTTCTAAAACTTTGGCCTGCTTGCCCAGTGTTTGCTCATCCTTCTTACGTTCGATGAAACTGACTTCTAAGGAAATACCAAAATCAGAAGGATTTCCATACAAACGCAAGGCTATCATAGGTTCTGTCACTTGTCCGTCTCTCTGTAGATAAACCCAAAAATGTGGTCTCAAACGCGGGGCCTGATTCATCCACTGACTAGTCTGTTGGAGTTGCCATTCTGGATGGCTTGCTTGGAAGGCTTTGGCCAGTTCTGTAAAAGCCTTTCGAGCCTCTTGTCCTTTGTGGCGGAATGCCAGCATCTTCTCTCGCTCTGCTCCCGCTTTATCAGGATTACGGTACTGCAAACCAGCAAAGTCTAAATAGTCTCTTATCTTATTCA
>NZ_QWTZ01000057.1:0-730 GCF_003576505.1 Brevundimonas sp. LPMIX5 | reverse complement strand
TAGGTTTCTCCTTATTTTGGAATTTTTTTGCTGACTTTTTTATAGGTTTCTCTACGATTTTCAATTTCACTAAGGAATTGCAGGTAATTGTCAAAACGGAAGGTTGCAATAACACCCTCTTCAACAGCTGGTTTGACGGCACAAGACGGCTCATGGGTATGGGTACAAGTACGGAACTTACAATCTCGGCTAACAGTAGCAATCTCTGGAAAGGCCTGATTGAGGTCTTCAGCCCTTGATACTTCATAGTCCAGAGATGAAAAGCCTGGTGTATCTGCGATTTTACCCCCGTTGAGATTGTAAAAACTAACAGCTCGAGTGGTATGGCGACCGCGACCTAGACTGTCTGAAATTTCTCCCGTTTCAAGATTGAGGTCTGGTGCGATTTTATTGAGAAGAGTTGACTTCCCAACACCTGTCTGCCCCATAAAGACCGTAACCTTGCCTGTTAACAAAGACAGGAGTTCCTCTTTACTGGTCACAAAGTCATAGCCGATGTCACCATAGGTCTGCTGGTAAAAATCCAGTTCTCCCCTATCTTCCAACAAATCCATTTTGGAAATATAGACAATGGGATGGATGCCCTTGTGCTCCAAAAGAACCAAGAAACGATCCAGCAAATTGCTGTTAAAATCAGGTTCCTTGACGGACATGATTACTACAGCTTGATCGATATTGACAATAGGCGGACGAACCAGACTGTTTTTCCGTTCGTGAATTTTGAGGATAT
>NZ_QWTZ01000056.1:0-733 GCF_003576505.1 Brevundimonas sp. LPMIX5 | reverse complement strand
GCCGGCTACCACATCATCGACGACATCAATACGGAAGCTTCGGCGACCGGCCACAACTGGAACTGGGAAGTCAACGACGGCTGGGCGGCCTTTGCTCGCCTGGGCTACCGTTTCAACCCGAACTGGCGTGTTGAGCTCGAAGGCGGCTACCGCTCGGGCGACATCGGCCGCGTGCGCGCCGTCTCGGGTCCGCAGGGCCTGTGCAACCTGACGCCGGCCACCGGTCCGTGCCACTCGCCGGAAGGCGACATCACGTCGACCACTCTGATGGCCAACGTCATCTATGACTTCGGTTCGCCGGACTGGACCATCCGTCCGTTCGTCGGCCTGGGCGTCGGCGCCAACCGCGTCAACACCGACACCGTCGGCCGCCTGCGTCAGACGCCTGGCGTGGCCTTCGCCGCTGACGACAGCTCGACCAAGTTCGCCGCCCAGGCGATCGCCGGTCTGGCCTGGGCCGTCTCGGACCGCGCCAACATCGACCTGACGTACCGTTATCTGACGGGCGACATGGAGTTCGACACCAACACCTCGGGTACGGGCGCCATTCCGTTCGGCACCCTGGCGGGCGACTATGACCAGTCGCACACCGTGACGCTGGGCCTGCGCTATGCGTTCGGCGCCGAGCCGGTGGCCCCGCCGCCGCCGCCGCCCCCGCCGCCGCCGCCTCCGCCGCCTCCCCCGCCGCCGCCTCCGCCGCCGCCGCCGCCGCTCCGGCCAAGCCGGCTGCGCG
>NZ_QWTZ01000055.1:0-742 GCF_003576505.1 Brevundimonas sp. LPMIX5 | reverse complement strand
TAGTTGTATAGTAAAAAGCAAACGCTTACTTAATTAAGGGGGACAGTTTATGTCATACAAAACAAGCAATGCAGAAGGTCATGTAGATTTCATCAATACCTATGATTTGGAGCCAATGGCGCAACAAGTTATTCCTAAAGCAGCATTTGGCTATATCGCTAGTGGGGCGGAAGATACTTTCACTTTGAGAGAGAATATCCGCGCCTTTAACCACAAACTCATCGTTCCTCATACACTTTGCGATGTTGAAAATCCAAGTACAGAGATTGAATTTGCAGGTGAAAAACTATCTTCACCAATCATTATGGCGCCTGTTGCGGCTCATAAATTGGCAAATGAACAGGGGGAAGTGGCGACTGCGCGTGGTGTGCATGAGTTTGGTTCTCTTTATACAACCAGTTCTTACTCTACGGTTGACCTTCCAGAGATTTCTGAAGCCCTTCAAGGGACACCTCATTGGTTTCAATTTTACTTTAGTAAGGATGACGGTATCAACCGCCACATCATGGACCGTGTGAAGGCTGAAGGTTATAAAGCGATTGTCTTGACGGCAGATGCTACTGTAGGGGGGAATCGTGAAGTGGATAAGCGTAATGGTTTTGTCTTCCCAGTTGGCATGCCGATTGTTGAAGAATACCTGCCAGAAGGTGCTGGTAAATCAATGGACTTTGTTTACAAATCAGCTAAACAACGCTTGTCTCCACGCGATGTAGAATTTATCGCTGAATACTCTGGTCTTCCT
>NZ_QWTZ01000054.1:0-745 GCF_003576505.1 Brevundimonas sp. LPMIX5 | reverse complement strand
ATTTAAAACTAAATAACTATAAGAAGTAGATCAGGTGAACAATTTCAGTACCTACTCTATAAGCTATACGAAGATATTTTTCAACATGATGGATACAACGATCACTCTTTTAAAGCCATCTTATTTAGAAAAGAGAAACCATTTAAGCATAGATGGGACCTTCTTGCCCTGTTTTAAATTTTTCTTAAACTAGAGTCTGTAAAAGATTGGCTTCATTTTCACATTTTCTCCTAGGAGGAATGTCGTAATGCAAAAGAATTAAATTCAAATAAATCATAGCGATGACGACTAATCGAGTACTCAAACGGAGTTCCGTTATCCAAATAAGCCACTTGTTCTACTTCAAATACCGGTTCCGTTGGAAGGAGCTGTAAGTAATGTTGCTCATTTTCTGAACTAGAAGAAGCTCGCAAGATTTTTGTAGCACTGGCAATATGCAATCCTAACTTTCCTTCAATGTAATTGTAAATCGATTTTTGTAAAATATCTTCAGTAATACCTGGAATAACATCGGTACTCATATAAGTTTGTTCCAGAACATAAGGTTTACCGTCAATAATACGCAGGCGGTAAATATTATAAACTGGACTCTGCAAAGCGACCTGTAGTTTTTCTGCTAAAAATTCATTTGCAAATTCTAATTTGAAGTGAATAATCCTCGAGTCAATTGAAGAATGAGCATCTTCAGATATTTTTGTCAATCCCCGGATATCTCTTTCTGGAACGATTAATTTTCTTTTTGAGC
>NZ_QWTZ01000053.1:0-744 GCF_003576505.1 Brevundimonas sp. LPMIX5 | reverse complement strand
CCGTTTACTGGGGCTTCAATTCATACCTTCGCTTACGCTAAGCACTCCTCTTAACCTTCCAGCACCGGGCAGGCGTCACCCCCTATACATCATCTTACGATTTAGCAGAGAGCTGTGTTTTTGATAAACAGTTGCTTGGGCCTATTCACTGCGGCTGACTTTAAGTCAGCACCCCTTCTCCCGAAGTTACGGGGTCATTTTGCCGAGTTCCTTAACGAGAGTTCTCTCGCTCACCTGAGGCTACTCGCCTCGACTACCTGTGTCGGTTTGCGGTACGGGTAGAGTATGTTTAAACGCTAGAAGCTTTTCTTGGCAGTGTGACGTCACTAACTTCGCTACTAAACTTCGCTCCCCATCACAGCTCAATGTTATAGAATTAAGCATTTGACTCAATTCACACCTCACTGCTTAGACAGACTCTTCCAATCGTCTGCTTTAGTTAGCCTACTGCGTCCCTCCATCACTACATACTCTAGTACAGGAATATCAACCTGTTGTCCATCGGATACACCTTTCGGTCTCTCCTTAGGTCCCGACTAACCCAGGGCGGACGAGCCTTCCCCTGGAAACCTTAGTCTTACGGTGGACAGGATTCTCACCTGTCTTTCGCTACTCATACCGGCATTCTCACTTCTATGCGTTCCAGCACTCCTCACGGTATACCTTCATCACACATAGAACGCTCTCCTACCATACCTATAAAGGTATCCACAGCTTCGGTAAATTGTTTTAGCCCCGGTACAT
>NZ_QWTZ01000052.1:0-749 GCF_003576505.1 Brevundimonas sp. LPMIX5 | reverse complement strand
CATCACCACCATCTCTATCCCACTCAGCAGAAATCGTATCCCGACCTGCCAATAAAGCCTGATAAGCCCTGTGATGCCCATCTGTAATCAGCAAACAATCTCCAAAGGCAAGAATACTGATTGGATCGACTTGGTTTGTTTCTGCCGACTGGTAAAGCATCTGAATATCTTGCAACTTCTTTTCTGATAAATATAGTTGAGTCGGATGAAGATCTGCTATATTGACTTTCATTTCTTTCTCCTCAAGGGAATTCGATACTCACTTCTGTTTGCCTTTAAATCGCCATTGGAAGCGGAGCTTGTCATAAAAGGGAAACTCGATAAACAGGACTCCCAAGCCCACACAGAGACTGGCAAGGACGTCTGATGTGTAATGAACTCCCAGATAGACTCTTGATACAGCACACTGACTAGGTAGAGGCCAAGGACGATTTGTACGATTTTTCTCCAGACCTGATCTTTAATCCGCTGACTAAGAATAACAATCAAAGTCCCTACCATCAGCGTTACAGCTAGAGAATGCCCACTTGGGAAGGAAAATCCCTTCTCCTCCACCAGATGTAAAATAGCTGGTCGTGGGCGCTGGTAGATATTTTTAAAGGTCACGATTAAAAGACCTGCCAAAGCCAGATTTCCCAGCATGAAGAAACTTTCTATCTTCCATCGCTTACGATAAAAGACAAAAGCTGTAATGACAACCCAAGTGATAATCACTGGGATATCAATCAGACGTGTGAGGGCTCGAAAAA
>NZ_QWTZ01000051.1:0-761 GCF_003576505.1 Brevundimonas sp. LPMIX5 | reverse complement strand
CAAGTCGTTTGTACCAATTGAGAAGAAGTCAACTTCTTTAGCAAATTGGTCTGCAAGCATAGCCGCTGCAGGAATCTCGATCATGATACCAACTTGGATGTTATCCGCAACTGCAACACCTTCAGCAAGAAGGTTTGCTTTTTCTTCATCAAAGACTGCTTTCGCTGCACGGAATTCTTTCAAGAGCGCAACCATTGGGAACATGATACGCAATTGACCGTGAACAGACGCACGAAGAAGAGCACGGATTTGTGTGCGGAACATAGCATCTCCAGTCTCAGAGATAGAGATACGAAGAGCACGGAATCCAAGGAATGGGTTCATTTCGTGAGGCATATCGAAGTAAGGAAGTTCCTTATCTCCACCGATATCCATTGTACGAACGACAACAGGTTTACCGTTCATTCCTTCAAGAACAGCCTTGTATGCTTCATACTGCTCATCTTCAGTTGGGAAGTCTTGAGAATCCATGTACAAGAACTCTGTACGGTAAAGTCCAACAGCTTCTGCACCGTTGTTGTTAACACCTTCAACGTCTTTTGGAGTACCAATATTGGCAGCCACTCGAAGTGTTTACCGTCAGCAGTCACTGTTTGAGCATCTTTCAAAAGTGCCCATTCAGCTTTTTTGTTTCGCATAGGCTTCACCAGCTGCTTTAAATTCTGCCGCTTGTTCATCTGTCGGGTTGATAATCACTTCTCCAGTGATCCCGTTAACAGCAAGGATGTCACCGTCTTTAACGATTTCAGTGATGTTGTTTG
>NZ_QWTZ01000050.1:0-768 GCF_003576505.1 Brevundimonas sp. LPMIX5 | reverse complement strand
GTCACATGACCTACGATAAAGATGGCAATGTTATTGGTCTTGGCCAACTGCATGAGTTCAGCGGTCACTTCACGTACCTGAGAAACAGACCCCTGCACCCCTGAAATCTCAGGAGACATGATGGTCTGGATGGAATCAATAATGAGAAAGTCTGGCTGGATACGCTCCACTTCTGCACGAACACTCTGCATATTGGTCTCTGCATAGAGATAAAACTCACTATCAATATCACCTAAGCGCTCTGCACGTAGTTTAATCTGCTGGGCAGACTCCTCCCCACTGACATAGAGAACTGTCCCCACTTGGGACAACTGGGTTGAGACTTGTAGGAGAAGAGTTGATTTCCCAATCCCAGGATCCCCACCGATGAGGACGAGACTTCCTGGTACCACTCCGCCTCCAAGCACACGGTTGAATTCCTCCATCTCCGTCTTGGTTCGATTGACATTGATGGAAGTCACCTCAGCTAGTTTCATGGGCTTGGTTTTCTCACCTGTCAAGGACACACGCGCATTCTTGACCTCGGCAACCACAACCTCTTCCACAAAAGAAGACCAAGACCCACAGTTGGGGCAACGTCCCAGATATTTAGGGGAATTATACCCACAATTTTGACATACAAATGTCGCTTTTTTCTTTGCGATGACAAACCTCTTTCTATATCTCTAACTCACACTCAATCACTTGGCAAAAATCAATCTTCTCATTTGGCACAAACTGGCGCATGAGCATTCGATGAGCAACAACTACCACAGTCTGATGTTCTCG
>NZ_QWTZ01000049.1:0-772 GCF_003576505.1 Brevundimonas sp. LPMIX5 | reverse complement strand
TGAAGTTCATTTTCTTTACTTCTGAGGTTAAAATCTTTTACTTCTGAAGTTAAGTTTTTTGACTTCTGTAAGTCATTTTCTTTTACCTGAAATATACTCATAAAGTCTTTAACATAAATGATGTTCGGCTTACCAAGTCCAAGCCTTACTCTTTCGATCAGTCCTATTCCTTTTTTTATATCAAGCTCATCTAATGTTTTTATGGCAGTTGGCTTTGAGATATTTCTTCTTTTCATAATTTCTTCGACAGTAAAATAGATAAATACTCTGCCTTCCTTGTCTATCCAGTTATTCTTAAATGACATTCCTGTCTATTTAAGAAGTATGGAATAAAGGATAATTGCTTCTGCTGATAAGCCCCGAAATTCTTCTCTATCAACTAATATCTCCGGTACTTTTAAGAAGTTAAATCTTTTCGCTTCTCTGTTATAAAAATATTCAAAGTCCATGCAAGATCACCTCCCTTCTTAAAAATTTGCAAAGAAAAAGACGATAGTTTTTCTTCTATCGCCTTTGGTAACCATTTTTATGAAATTTTTTAAAGTTAAAAATATAATTTATAATACTATCTTCTTCCATTTTCTGATTTTAGTTCTGAAAGTTCCAAAAGGTGCAACCGTATTTACATGAATAAACTTATACACTTCCCAAGTCGCTGTTTTAGTCGCTTCATCAGCCCACTTTCTCATATGCGGTTCAAATAATTCTTCCTCACTCAACGAATCAATCATTGCAGAGATAGAATGAATATTTTCATTTAATTTTGCTTTCA
>NZ_QWTZ01000048.1:0-786 GCF_003576505.1 Brevundimonas sp. LPMIX5 | reverse complement strand
GATAAAATCTATACTCCCATATTCCGCAACAATGTTTTCTAATTCTTCTACTGAAGAAACTTTAATAGAAATAGGTACTACCTGAACATCTGAATTATACTTGTGTATTTTTTGAGAAAGAACATTAATCTTCTCCTTACCAACATCCGACTCTGTATAAAGAATTTGCCTATTTAAATTTGATGGTTCTATTATATCGTAATCAGCGACAATAAGTTTCCTCACTCCATACATACTTAGACTTAGAGATATATAACATCCTAAGGCTCCGGCTCCTAATACTAATACTGTTTTATTCTGTATTTTATTATACTCTTCATTATAAAAAAACGAATAGTAACCTTTAGTTCTAGAATATCTACTATCAATATCTATCTCATCCGAAATTAAAATTTGTTCATTTAATAGTTCAAATGTTAGTTTACTACCTAATACTTCTTCTATCTCTAATAGTTCCTTACAACTATTAAATAGATCGTTGATAAATTCTTGCGAAATTTGAGGTTCTATAGCTATTTCCCGCATACTCCGACCACGCAAATACATTATACCTTCTTTTTTATAAGCAAAAACATAACTATTTACGTAGAACATATTTCGTCCTTCCTCTCATATATAATATAGAAAGCAGTATAGAAACAACTACCCCTCCTATACTACGAACAATAATATTAGGTGTCAAAAATTGTAATAGTTGACTCAAAGGGAAATAAATAATAACAAATGCTATTAAAAGTTGAACTATATATTGACAATTCAAGTTATTATTGTTAGAATTCAAGTATT
>NZ_QWTZ01000047.1:0-788 GCF_003576505.1 Brevundimonas sp. LPMIX5 | reverse complement strand
TGTTATTATGGATGTGCAGAATCCTGAACAGGCTCGTATCGCAGAAGCTGCTGGTGCGGCAGCTGTGATGGCCTTGGAACGAATTACGGCTGATATTCGTGCAGCTGGAGGAGTTTCCCGCATGAGCGACCCAAAGATGATTAAGGAAATCAAAGAAGCGGTTAGCATTCCAGTAATGGCTAAGGTCAGAATGCGGCATTTGGTTGAAGACCAGATTTTAGAGGCTATTGAAATTGATTATATCGACGAGAGTGAAGTTCTATCTCCAGCTGATGACCGTTTCCATGTGGACAAGAAAGAATTCCAAGTTCCTTTTGTCTGTGGTGCTAAGGATTGGGTGAAGCCTTGCGTCGTATCGCTGAAGGTGCTTCCATGATTCGTACCAAAGGAGAACCAGGGACAGGGGATATAGTCCAAGCTGTTCGTCATATGCGTATGATGAATCAGGAAATTCGCCGCATTCAAAACTTACGTGAGGACGAGCTTTATGTTGCTGCCAAGGATTTGCAAGTCCCTGTAGAATTGGTCCAATATGTTCATGAACATGGAAAATTGCCAGTTGTAAATTTCGCTGCTGGAGGTGTTGCAACGCCAGCAGATGCTGCGTTAATGATGCAATTAGGGGCAGAGGGGGTCTTTGTCGGTTCAGGTATTTTCAAGTCAGGAGATCCTGTTAAACGAGCGAGTGCCATTGTTAAGGCTGTGACTAACTTCCGTAATCCTCAAATCCTAGCTCAAATCTCTGAAGTTTTAGGAGAAGCCATGGTTGGTATTAATGAAAATGAAAT
>NZ_QWTZ01000046.1:0-788 GCF_003576505.1 Brevundimonas sp. LPMIX5 | reverse complement strand
TAAAGCCAGCAAGTCAGAACTCACGCAGACAGCTGAGGAGCTCTCTAGTAAGATAGCGAGTGTGCAGGCATCCGGTCGAAATCTATTCTTGAACTCACTATTCAAGCAGGATATTTCAAAAACAGGAATTTGGACAACGAGTACATATACGGCTCCTATCGATAGCGAAAGTAAGTATCTTGGACACAAGGCTCTTAAAATTATAGGTTTGAATCCATCTGGCCGTGATGGAGGGAATCCCAAGGTTACTTATCCAGCTCTGGGTCAATTCGGGAAAGTAATTCCCGGAAGTACGACTAATCAAGATGTAACCATTAGTTTTTATGCTAAGGCAAATAAAAATGGAATAATGCTAAGATCTCGATTAGGGAATATCGGATATAAAACTGGAAATGTGACATTGTCGACAGAAATTAAGCGATATGTTGTCCATATTCCAAAAGGTTGGACAAACGAATCCAAGCAGACCACAAATGAATGGTTGTTCAATTTCAACCAGGAAGGAACCGTTTGGATTTGGATGCCGAAGTTTGAAATAAGCGATGTAGATACTTCTTATTCAGAAGCTCCTGAAGATATAGAAGGTCAGATTTCAACAGTTGAATCGACCTTCAAACAACGAGCCAACTCACTCGACGCTGGTGTAAGCCGTCTGACTGAAGGTCTTAGAACTAAAGTGGATATCAGCGCACTCAACGTGACTGCTGAAAATATTAGGCAGTCGGTGAAGAGTCTTGAGACAGACACGCAGAACAAACTAAATCAGAAGTTGAGTCAGGCTGAATTTG
>NZ_QWTZ01000045.1:0-805 GCF_003576505.1 Brevundimonas sp. LPMIX5 | reverse complement strand
AGAAAGAAAAGAAGAACTATACAATCTTCCAGTAAATGATGAAGTAGAAGCTGTAAAAAATATGCACTTGATTGGACAAAGTCAAGTGGCTTTCCGTGAATGGAATCAAAAATGGGTCGATTTATCTCTCAACTCTTTTGCCGATATTGAAAATAATCTCTTTGAAGCAGAAGGCTATAACCATTCATTTCGTTTTCTCAAGGCCAGTCATCAAATTGACCAAGTTGAGAGTCAAATTACTTTGATTGACGAAGATATTGCGGCAATTCGCAATGCTTTGGCAGACTTAGAGAAGCAAGAATCTAAAAATAGTGGTCGTGTTCTTCATGCTTTGGATTTATTTGAGGAACTTCAGCATAGAGTTGCTGAAAATTCAGAACAGTATGGTCAAGCCTTGGATGAAATTGAAAAACAATTAGAAAATATCCAATCTGAATTTTCACAATTTGTAACCTTGAATTCATCGGGTGACCCTGTGGAAGCCGCAGTGATTTTGGATAATACAGAAAATCACATTTTGGCCTTAAGTCATATTGTGGATCGTGTTCCAGCCTTGGTTACGACGCTTTCTACAGAATTGCCAGATCAATTACAGGCTTTGGAATCCGGTTATCGTAAACTAATTGATGCTAATTATCATTTTGTTGAAACGGATATTGAAGCGCGTTTCCACTTTCTTGATGAAGCATTCACGAAAAACCAAGCGAATATTCGTCAGTTGGTATTGGATAATTCCGAATATGAGAATGGACAGGCCCACGAGGAAATCAATGCCTTGTATGATATTTTGAATCGTGAAATTGCT
>NZ_QWTZ01000044.1:0-835 GCF_003576505.1 Brevundimonas sp. LPMIX5 | reverse complement strand
TTTAAAATCTCTTTATTGGTTAAATGCATACGAAAAGTAGGACGATAAAATCGCTTATCACTCAGTTTACGGCTATCCTGTTGTATGAGCTTCCAGTAGCGCTTGATAGCCTTGTATTCATGGGATTTTCGATGAAACTGATTCATGATTTGAACACGCACACGACTCATAGCACGGCTAAGATGTTGCACAATGTGAAAGCGATCAAGAACGATTTTAGCATTCGGGAGTGAAACAGTCTGGGAGACTGTTTCAGCCTGAGCCTAGAAATTTGAAAGCGAAGCTGTTTAGCCAAGTCATAGTAAGGGCTAAACATATCCATAGTAATGATTTTCACTTGACAACGACCGGCTCTATCATATTTAAGAAAGTGATCTCGGATGATAGCTTGTGTTCTACCTTCAAGAACAGTGATGATATTGAGCTTTTCAAAATCTTGCGCAATAAAGCTCATCTCCATCTCCCGATTGAAACAGTCACTCCCCGGACTGTTTCAACGTCCCAAGACATAATCTCAGGAAGACAAGAAAAATCATGTTCAAAGTGAGAATCATTGAGCTTACGAATAACAGTTGAAGTTGAGATGGAAAGCTGATGGGCAATATCGGTCATAGAAATCTTTTCAATTAACTTTTGCGCAATTTTTTGGTTGATAATACGAGGAATTTGGTGATTCTTCTTGACGATAGAAGTTTCAGCGACCATCATTTTTGAACAGTGATAGCACTTGAATCGACGCTTTCTAAGGAGAATTCTAGTAGGCATACCAGTCGTTTCAAGATAAGGAATTTTAGAAGGTTTTTGAAAGTAATATTTCTTCATTTGACTTCCGCAC
>NZ_QWTZ01000043.1:0-835 GCF_003576505.1 Brevundimonas sp. LPMIX5 | reverse complement strand
CAGAGATAACCGTAGCTATTTCAATGTTTTGGTTGACGATAACATCAAAAAATGGGTATTACGTTATCGTTCAAATTCAAAAAAAAGCACTATCGAAATCCGTGATAAAGGCATCTTCCCGGTGTCTACCCCTCTCGAAGTCGCAAATTATGCCAATGAAATTTTAGAAGTAATCAAGAAATTCTCATAATAAAAAAAGCCCTCTTTACTATACCCATTTTATCAAAAAAGTGAGGTAAAATCAATGTGGATGGAAGAATTGCCAAACGGCAAATATAAATTTTTTGAGAGATACAAAGATCCATATACTGAGAAATTAAAAAAAGTCTCAGTAACGATGGAGAAAAAAACTCACCAAGCAAGAAATCAAGCTGCGATTTTACTTCAGGAAAAGATAAAACAAAAGTTAGGAGAAAAACAACATGCTGTTTCTAATATAACTTTTGAAAAACTATATGAAGAATTTGAGGAGAATTGGAAACACGGCGTAAAAAACTCAACCGTCTACGCTTCAAAGAATGTAAAAAAAGAGATTTTAAAGCAGATAGAGGGCGACTACCTAGTTAGAAATTTGATAGACGTTTATTACAAAAAGTAATAGATCAACTATTACAAGATGGGAGATCTCATAACTATGTTTCTAAAATCAAATTCAAGCTCAATCAGATAATGAAATTTGCTATCAGAATGAATTATATTGATACAAATGAAATGCTATTTGTTGAAACGCCTAGAAAAGTAATTACATCCGACGAACTCAGAAAGAAAAATACAAAATACGTAGACCAAAAAGAGTTTAAGTTATTCATCCAAAATTTAAAAGACGAGGCCCTAT
>NZ_QWTZ01000042.1:0-838 GCF_003576505.1 Brevundimonas sp. LPMIX5 | reverse complement strand
GCAATTGATTGTATCGGCCCTAAAACTTTATCGTTTGCTAAGAAAATACCTATCAGTTCACTAAAAGAAAGGCTTTTATAATAAAATCTTGTATATCTTGCTCACTCTCGATAGTTCTAATCTCATGCATGGGTTTTAAAACTTTTTTCCTGGAAATATTCTCAATCTGTGGACATTTAGAATCTAGATATGACAATAAACTTTCTACATAATCTATATGTTCTCTTGTATAACCCAAAGACTCAAATAGTTTTTTTCCTTCTATCCTGGTTTGACTTACATAGTTGTATGTCAAATCTGATGTAGTTACTAGTGGCATGTATAAATAATGAGCTATTTGTCTAATACCATACCAATCTATCTCACTGGGAAATGTTTCTCGCCATGATCTAAAACCAGAGGCTGCAACTTTATGTACAACTTTTTCATCATTCGAAAAGACAGCCTGTTCCCAGTCTATTATACTAATCTCATCTTCATCCTTAACCAAGATATTTCCTAAATGTAAATCTTGATGATATACATTTTCAGAATGAAACTTATTCGTTAAATCGATGAGTTTTTCTACTATCTTTGAAACTCTCAATAGATAATCTTTGGTCTTATCAACAACTTCATATAAAGGAAAATTATTGGTAACCCATCTATTTAGTGGAACGCCCTTCATATGTTCAATTCCTAAGAAGGTGTGCTCCCAGATCTTACCGTACAAGTATATTTTAGGCATCTCGCTCCATTCATTTAGAATTTTTAGTGCTTTGCACTCCGAAGCTAATCTCTCTGAAGAATAAGTACCATCAAATCCTAGACCTGTATACGGTCTAGCCTCTTTTAAAAT
>NZ_QWTZ01000041.1:0-839 GCF_003576505.1 Brevundimonas sp. LPMIX5 | reverse complement strand
CCCCCTTCAACGTCGCCTTACCGTAGGTATATGATACTGACTCTGTCAATTCTATCCACAACCTCAAAACAGTGTTTTGAGTTTGTGGATAGCTTCCTAGTTTGCTCTGATTTTCATTTAGTATAAATGTTAGCTTACAATGGAGTTTTTGTTCACCCTCTCTTCTTTTTGTTCGCTTTTTAAACCAAAACACTAACAAAATAGTTGATTTCTAAAGTTATTTAGTGTAAAATAAAAACATTGGCTCAAGCCTATTTAAAATTGAATATCGTTTTACTTGTTTATGTCGTGAATTGGCACGACGTTTCTACAAGGTGCCGGAACACCTAACAATAAGTAAGTCAGCAGTGAGATATGGCCGTTTTTGCCATGTCTATTTAGGGGACTTACTTAGAGATTAAGTAGGTCTTTTTTGAATATTTTTAATATTTCCCTTAATTAGTGCGGACGGGAGGTGAAATTATCCTGTGAATAATTTCAGGAATCCAGGGAATTTCATCCCTAATTTTTCAGCCCCTCGCTCTTTCATTTCTAGGCTTAGGCTAAAATAGTTCCCCGAACTATTTTACTCTCAAAAATCCCGTCATAGACAATAACAAGATTATTGTCTATGATACCACTACAACGGGAAATATTTGATAAGACTCGCTTCGCTCGTAATAGTTTTATCAAATATATAGTATTAGCAAAAGGGATCACTATAGAAATATTTAAACAACAAGTAAATTAACTTTTAGACTTTAGGAGGTCTTATGAAATTATTAGAAGAGCGCATCCTCAAGGATGGGCATATCTTGGGTGATAACATCCTCAAGGTAGATTCCTTTTTAACCCACCAA
>NZ_QWTZ01000040.1:0-859 GCF_003576505.1 Brevundimonas sp. LPMIX5 | reverse complement strand
AACTAATCTCTTATGGCGACTAATCTCTTGGTAAAATTCCTCCCTCTCCATAACTTCTCTACCAATCCGAGTGACATAGTCTACATCGTAGAAACTATAGAGGTTACCGAAAAGAATCAACTCATACATGGTCCATTCTTCTGTTTTGAAGAGATAATCTGCTACCTTATCCAAATCATCCTGCTTCATATCATAAGTCGCATCTCTTTGACAAATCAGACCTTGTAGCAAAATCCAGTTCAGCTCAAAATAAAGGGAAGTCGTCGAACTCTTAGACTTTTCAAGTTGTTCTCTTTGAAGCTTTTGAAAACCTGCAATATCGTTTGAATAGTAAAGTGGGATAATCTGTGCCATCATAGACACATGTTCATGATTATGAAAATTCCTTGCCTTATCCATGAAATTTTCGATTGTTACATGAATGTTATCCAAAATCTCAAAGAAACGGGAGACTGCCAGGTCAGACTCCCCAAGCTCAAAGCGAGATAACTGAGAGGTAGAGCAGGATTCGCCTGCTGCTTCCTTTAAAGAATAATTTCCACTTGTTCGAAATTCACGAAATACTTTTCCAAGATGTTCCATTTTTACACCTGCTCTGATAATTCTTCCCACTCAAGCATAGCTTCTTCCTGACGATGGCTGATTTTGTCCAGCTCAGCCTGTAATTCCATGAGTTTGTCGGCATCGTTTGTTTCCAACATTTGTTCAGAAATGGCTTGGCTTTGACTTTCTAGCTCTTCAATTTCAGCTTCTAGACTTTCGATTTGTCGCATGAGTTTGCGAACTTCTTTTTGACTTTCTTTCTGGGCCTGATAGTCATTGACTGGACTTGCTTCCTTTGCTTGATTGCTAGTTGAAG
>NZ_QWTZ01000039.1:0-859 GCF_003576505.1 Brevundimonas sp. LPMIX5 | reverse complement strand
ACAGTTGAAGATATGTATGAGCCTTACTTGATTCAAAAAGGTTTTATCATGCGGACACGGTCTGGACGGGTGGCGACTGCTAAGGCATATGAGCACTTAGGTTATGAATACAGTGAAAAATAAGCAAGAAATCTTAGAGACTTTTAGAGAAAATCCAGATATGATGGCCATTCTGACGATCATCCGAGACCTTGGTCTGAAAGACTCGTGGTTGGCAGCAGGTTCTGTCAGAAATTTCATTTGGAATCTTTTGTCAGACAAATCCCCTTTTGATCATGAAACAGATATAGATGTGATTTTCTTTGATCCAGATTTTTCTTATGAGGAAACCTTATTACTGGAGAAAAAGCTGCGAGAGGATTTTCCTCAGTACCAGTGGGAATTGAAAAATCAGGTCTATATGCATCAGCACAGTCCTCACACTGCTTCCTATACCAGTTCTCGTGATGCTATGAGTAAGTATCCAGAACAGTGTACGGCAGTTGGACTGCGCTTGAATGAAGAATCAGATTTTGAACTCTATGCACCTTATGGTTTGGAGGATATTTTGAATTTTCAAGTTCGTCCAACTCCTCATTTCTTAGAAAATGAAGACCGAATGGAACTCTATCAAACACGTTTATCCAAGAAAAATTGGCAGGAGAAATGGAAAAATTTGATTTTTAAAAATACTTAAGGAAACTTTAAGCTAGGGAGTGTACACTAAGTTCATAAGTTAAGAAGACCTTAACTTAAACTCCTAAAACTTTTTCATAATAATCTCCCTATAAAAATAAAGTCGCCCAATCAGGCGGCTTATTTTTTTGAAAAATGGGCATGGTGCCTGAGAATAAATAGCTTAGTGATAGAAGAAAATGGG
>NZ_QWTZ01000038.1:0-881 GCF_003576505.1 Brevundimonas sp. LPMIX5 | reverse complement strand
CGAACAATATCCACGAATCCAAGAAATTTCAGCAAGCACTCCTTTAATACTTGAAACAAAATTACTCAAGAAAATTATTAATGAAACAGCCTTTGCTGCAAGTACACAAGAGAGTCGTCCGATTTTAACAGGTGTCCACTTCGTATTGAGTCAACACAAAGAGTTAAAAACAGTTGCAACAGACTCTCATCGCCTAAGCCAGAAAAAATTGACTCTTGAAAAAAATAGTGATGATTTTGATGTCGTAATTCCTAGCCGTTCTCTACGCGAATTTTCAGCGGTATTTACAGATGATATCGAAACTGTAGAGATTTTCTTTGCCAATAACCAAATCCTCTTTAGAAGCGAAAATATTAGCTTCTATACTCGTCTCCTAGAAGGAAACTATCCTGATCCAGATCGCTTGATTCCAACAGACTTTAACACTACTATTACTTTTAATGTGGTAAACTTACGCCAGTCAATGGAGCGTGCCCGGCTTTTATCAAGGGCGACTCAAAATGGTACTGGGAAACTTGAAATTAAGGATGGGGTTGTTAGCGCCCATGTTCACTCTCCAGAAGTTGGTAAAGTAAACGAAGAAATCGATACTGATCAGGTTACTGGTGAAGATTTGACCATTAGTTTCAACCCAACTTACTTGATTGATTCTCTTAAAGCTTTAAATAGCGAAAAGGTGACCATTAGCTTTATCTCAGCTGTTCGTCCATTTACTCTTGTGCCAGCAGATACTGACGAAGACTTCATGCAGCTCATTACACCAGTTCGTACAAATTAAGTGAAAGAGGTTGAGCCTGGCTCGCCTCTTTTATGATATAATCGAAAAAGAAAAGGAGAGTAGTATGTATCAAGTTGGAAATTTTGTTGAGATGAAAAAATCA
>NZ_QWTZ01000037.1:0-886 GCF_003576505.1 Brevundimonas sp. LPMIX5 | reverse complement strand
CGTTGCTCCACATCAATAGAGAGAGCCAAAGTGTGACCAGGTTGCACGTTAATTCCGTTCGCAACCAACAATTTCGCATATTTTTCTAGATTTTCTTTAAAATTTGGTAAAACCATTCTGTTTTCTCTTTTCTATTTTTATTTTTCTTTCAAAGCAGAAAAGATTCCTGCTAAAGCAATAGCACCTGACAAGAGTGCTGTCGATAGAAGAATTGTACGATCAGCAAGTTCTAATTGATATTCAAATACCTTCTTAGCCGGCTTATCTTCCGCAAATATTCTTAGTTTCATGAGAACCCCCTTAAAATAGATTAAAATAAATCACTGTGACTGCCTGTCCTCAGCAAATTTAAAATCAATTCCGACTTGTCTACTTTATAAACCAAAAGCCAATCTGGCTGGGTATGGCATTCACGAACTCCTTGAAAATGCTTGGATGCCGTCAATGAATGATCACGATATCTGGCAGGATGTTCTTTTTCTTGAACCAGAAAATTCAAAACTTCTTCTAATAATTCTGCCTTCAAACCACGCTTCATAGCCAACTTAAAATCTTTTTTAAACTGTTTATGATAACGAATCTTAAGCACGTAAGTCCTCCATCAAATCTGAGACTGATTCAAAAGACTGGCTCATATTACGATTTTGGTCTAAATCCGTTAACGCTTGGAGCAACTTCCGATTTTCGTCTAGTCTAACATCAAAAGGTAATCCCTGATATTGAATTGCCTGACGAAGGAAAATATTAATAGCTGTTGTCATATCCATTCCCAGATTACTAAACACCTGTTGGGCCTGCTCCTTAACCTCACTATCCAGACGGATGCTTATACTCATCTTTGACATACTCTCACCCTCTTTCCATAGACTATTTTAACAAAAAAGAA
>NZ_QWTZ01000036.1:0-891 GCF_003576505.1 Brevundimonas sp. LPMIX5 | reverse complement strand
TGAAAGGTTGGAGGTATAGAACGAGCCGTTCTGGTTTGTTCTATTTTGAGCAAGGTCAACCGGCCGATGTTATCTATCGTATCTATGATTCTAGATTTCTTAAAGAGCATAAGCGTGAACTGCAAGATTCTAGAGATAGAGGTTGGGAATTGATCGGAGCAGGTTCTTGTTCGATTCTTCGTAAATCGTCTTCTGATTTACTTCCAGAGGATCAAGTCTATATGAGTAAGGGGCTCAAATGGGAAGTTATGCGATCTAGACTTCGTTCCTGTACAGCTACTTTCTTAGGTGGTCTTGTTGTTTGTATGAGTTTGTTTAGAGAGGATCTTTCTATGTCTTTCTTTCTTATTTTTGTTTTATATGCTTTTCTGATTTCTTATCTAATTCATGGTTATTTCAGACTAAAAAGGAAATACCGAGTAGATGAATAGCAAGGTTCTAGGTCTTCAGATTGATTTTTAGCACTCTTGATAAAAGAGTGCTAATTTTTTGAGTTTTTGTCTTGACATTCTCTTCTAAGGGTGTATAATAGAATCATAAGTTAGCACTTGGATGCATTGAGTGCTAATTGATCAGACAGAGAGGAGTGATGAGATGGTTACAGAGCGTCAGCAGGATATTTTAAATCTGATTATTGACATCTTTACCAAAACGCACGAACCTGTCGGATCAAAAGCCTTGCAAGAGTCTATTAACTCTAGCAGTGCAACCATTCGTAATGACATGGCGGAACTAGAAAAACAAGGGTTGCTTGAGAAGGCTCATACTTCAAGCGGTCGGATGCCAAGTGTTGCTGGTTTTCAGTACTATGTGAAACACTCACTGGATTTTCACCGGCTGGCTGAAAATGAGGTATATGAGATTGTCAAAGCCTTTGATCAGGAATTCTTC
>NZ_QWTZ01000035.1:0-896 GCF_003576505.1 Brevundimonas sp. LPMIX5 | reverse complement strand
CATCAAGCCTTACTCTATCTTAGTCAAACCCTTTTAAATATCAGTATGATGATTGACTCTCAAAAAATCTACCTACATAGTCCTTTACTAACAAATCAACACATCATCCAAAAACTATATAGTGAAATGAACTACAAACCCAAACTGCTCTATAATCGCCTACCTGAAGTCATTATTGAACCTTACAATGATTTTACAGCCGCACACTCAGCTATTGCACTTTGTTTGTATCATACAATTCTACATTCTTAATTTTCTATTACATTTAATAAATAGGCTAAAAAGAGGGAGTATATCATAAAAAGCGAATAAACCTGTTTTCTGAAAATCAGAATTCTGTTTTGTTCGCTTTCTTTATATTTGGAATTATACTCCTATCTCCCCTTTTTCATAATGTATAATAAAATGAAATAATAACAGGACGAATCGATCGGAACAGTCAAATCGATTTCTAACAATGTTTTAGAAGTAGAGGTGTACTATTCTAGTTTCAATCTACTATATTTTCGTACAGGTGCTTCAACCATTTGAACGATTTCAAATCCTTCTTTTTGGTAAAGATTCTGAGCTCTTTGATTTGCCTCGAAGACATTTAGAGAAATACTATCTATATCTTCATTTTCAAAGGCCAAACTAACAAATTTCCTTAAAGCCTGGCTATCTAAGCCTTGCCCCTGTTTCTGGGGGTTGATAAAAAATCTCCCGATATGAAGATTGCTGTCTTCTAGCCTGATTTTCTGGATAAGTCCCACAAACTCTTGTTCATCAAATATTGAAAAGACTCCTTCCAAGGCTTGAAGGGTCAGTGGAAAAGGAATCCTTGGTCCCATCCATTGTTCTTGAAAGACTTTGCCTAAGGAGTTGGACCATTGGCATACGAGCTGAGCGTTTTCTAT
>NZ_QWTZ01000034.1:0-912 GCF_003576505.1 Brevundimonas sp. LPMIX5 | reverse complement strand
AAATGTCCTAGTGGGAACATGGTTTTTTGAAGTTGTTCTTGCGAAAGTTGGCTGAGGAAATAGGTCTGGTCCTTGCCATTGTCCACGCCACGAAGCATGTGAACAGTGCCATCCTCATCACGCACCACTCGAGCATAATGCCCAGTCGCTACATAGTCTGCCCCCAAGGTCATAGCATAGTCCAAAAAGGCCTTGAACTTGATTTCCTTGTTGCACATAACGTCCGGATTTGGCGTGCGTCCCGCACGGTATTCCGCTAGGAAATACTCAAAAACGCGGTCCCAGTACTCTTTTTCAAAATTGACAGAGTAGTAGGGAATGCCAATCTGGTCTGCCACCGCACACATCCTTGTAATCTTCGGTCGCCGTACAGACGCCGTTTTCATCTGTGTCATCCCAGTTCTTCATGAAGATACCGATCACATCGTAGCCCTGCTCCTTGAGAAGAAGAGTCGTCACCGACGAATCAACACCACCACTCATCCCCACGACAACACGTGTTTTAGAGTTATCACTCATGGTAAGTCTCCCATCTATTCGTTTATTCACTATTGAAGGTCGTGTGTGCTTCACGATTGAAGGTCGCTTGAGCAGTATTCATTATAACACGCTTGGTTAGAGAAGACAAGGAAGAGCTTAAAAATTGTTTTTTAAAACTTATAGTCAATATACAGATTATGTGAATGATGTGAGTATACCTTCTTCTTATCTTCATTCAAATAACTATAATAAATAAAACAACCCATTTTCTCTAATCTATTTTCCAAGTTAGAGAAAAGGAGTCGTTTTTTTAATGACATTTCCTGAAATCATAAGACAGGTACCTAAAGAATACGAACATAAATCTATTCAATCGAACCTTATCTTTGTTTCAAAATTAAAATGTCAAATGTTCTTAACATGATTTAATTT
>NZ_QWTZ01000033.1:0-948 GCF_003576505.1 Brevundimonas sp. LPMIX5 | reverse complement strand
GACTCACCATTAAGATATCCTCTGAAGTCATGTTTGGTTTTCTTCCAACCTTAGAAAGTTTCATCTAACTTGATTTTATATTACTCATTAAACTCTCATCTTTACAAAAAGATTTCCATTATTATAAACTACACTGTTTGATGGAATATCATTGCGTATGAGACAACCTGCTCCAATAATGGTATTATCTCCAATCGTCACTCCTTTTAAAATCGTGACATTACTTCCTATCCAGCAGTCTCTGCCAACTCTAATCGGCGCTGTAGTCCACTGCCACTTTTCAATCTTTTCAGCGGTATAAATATGGTCGTGATCATAAAAACGAACACCCTCTCCCATCATGGTACCAGCTCCGATTTCAATTCTTTCCATACAGTTAAAACTACAAGAGTTGTTGATAAAAACACCATTATTCAGGATTAACTTACCAGAAGAGACATGAAAATTTTCAAAATTTCTACAGGCGACATTGGCTCCTACAATGAAGTGAGCCTTATCATCGATTTTAAAGACATTCCAAGTCCCATCTTTAATGATTTTCTCTTGATGAGTGGTGCCTACTCTGACTTCATTCAGATAGGCTCTCACTCTAGAAACCAATTTGTCTGGTGTACTTGATAGAAAAACTTCCTGCCCCTGATTTCCATGGACTGTATTGTCAAATGCAAAGACAGATTTTCCAGCCTGTACAAACTTGGAGACAATAGCATCTACTTCTTGAAAGTGATTGATATCTAGTAAAAAGTCACAGGTATCGACTAAAAAGTTTAGCTGTTCTTCATTTGTAATCGTTCGGAGACGGACATTATAGTTCGTTTCTAAGCTACGGATTTTCTCGGAAAATTGAACAGGTGCTGCAATATGAAAACAGATATTTGACAAGGATTCAAGGAGATAATCCAACTCTTCAATCTGATCACTAACCGTCAAAATCAGAGCATCTCCTAC
>NZ_QWTZ01000032.1:0-991 GCF_003576505.1 Brevundimonas sp. LPMIX5 | reverse complement strand
CATGCCGAACACAGAAGTTAAGCCCTAGAACTCCGGAAGTAGTTGGGGGTTGCCCCCTGTGAGATAGGGAAGTCGCTTAGCTCTAGGGAGTTTAGCTCAGCTGGGAGAGCACCTGCCTTACAAGCAGAGGGTCAGCGGTTCGATCCCGTTAACTCCCAAAGGTCCCGTAGTGTAGCGGTTATCACGTCGCCCTGTCACGGCGAAGATCGCGGGTTCGATTCCCGTCGGGACCGTTTAAGGTAACGCAAGTTATTTTAGACTCGTTAGCTCAGTTGGTAGAGCAATTGACTTTTAATCAATGGGTCACTGGTTCGAGCCCAGTACGGGTCATATATGCGGGTTTGGCGGAATTGGCAGACGCACAGATTTAGGATCTGGCGCTTAACGGCGTGGGGGTTCAAGTCCCTTAACCCGCATTAAGATATAACAAATGAGCCGGCTTAGCTCAGTTGGTAGAGCATCTGATTTGTAATCAGAGGGTCGCGTGTTCAAGTCATGTAGCCGGCATTTTTAGATAGAAGAAAACAGGGCGAACGTAGTTCAGTGGTAGAACACCACCTTGCCAAGGTGGGGGTCGCGGGTTCGAATCCCGTCGTTCGCTTAGAGAGGCCGGGGTGGCGGAACTGGCAGACGCACAGGACTTAAAATCCTGCGATTGGTAACGATCGTACCGGTTCGATTCCGGTCCTCGGCATAATATGGAGCACCCTTAGCTCAACTGGATAGAGTACCTGACTACGAATCAGGCGGTTAGAGGTTCGACTCCTCTAGGGTGCATTTTTCTATTTAACTCGGGAAGTAGCTCAGCTTGGTAGAGTACTTGGTTTGGGACCAAGGTGTCGCAGGTTCGAATCCTGTCTTCCCGATTCATGGCGGTGTAGCTCAGCTGGCTAGAGCGTCCGGTTCATACCCGGGAGGTCGGGGGTTCGATCACCTTCGCCGCTATAATGATCTTGTCGGACCTTTAGCTCAGCTGGTTAGAGCTCTCGGC
>NZ_QWTZ01000031.1:0-1021 GCF_003576505.1 Brevundimonas sp. LPMIX5 | reverse complement strand
ACTGGCGAACCAGCGAGGGCCGAGGCCCCCGCTCATTCTGACGTCGATATTACTCGACGATTTTCGCCACGACGCCGGCGCCGACAGTGCGGCCGCCTTCGCGGATGGCGAAGCGCAGCTTCTCTTCCATCGCGATCGGCGTGATCAGCTCGACGTCCAGCTCGGCGTTGTCGCCCGGCATGATCATTTCCACGCCTTCCTTCAGGCGCACGATGCCGGTCACGTCCGTCGTGCGGAAGTAGAACTGCGGGCGGTAGTTCGTGAAGAACGGCGTGTGACGGCCGCCTTCTTCCTTGTTCAGGATGTAGGCTTCAGCCACGAACTTCGTGTGCGGGGTGATCGAACCCGGCTTGCACAGCACCTGGCCGCGCTCGACGTCTTCACGCTTGGTGCCGCGCAGCAGCACGCCCACGTTGTCGCCCGCCTGGCCCTGGTCCAGCAGCTTGCGGAACATTTCGACGCCCGTGCAGGTCGTCTTCTGAACCGGACGGATGCCGACGATTTCGACTTCTTCACCGACCTTGACGATGCCGCGCTCGACGCGACCCGTCACCACGGTGCCGCGGCCCGAGATCGAGAACACGTCTTCGACCGGCATCAGGAACGGCATGTCGATCGGGCGTTCCGGTTGCGGGATGTAGCTGTCGACCGCCGCCATCAGCTCCAGGATGCGCTCTTCGCCGATCTGCGGGTCGCGGTCTTCGACGGCGGCCAGGGCCGAGCCCTTCACGACCGGGATGTCGTCGCCCGGGAACTGGTACGAGCTGAGCAGCTCGCGCACTTCCATTTCGACCAGCTCCAGCAGTTCCTCGTCGTCGACCATGTCGACCTTGTTCAGGAACACCACCAGGGCCGGAACGCCGACCTGACGCGACAGCAGGATGTGCTCGCGGGTCTGCGGCATCGGGCCGTCAGCGGCCGAGCACACCAGGATCGCGCCGTCCATCTGGGCGGCGCCCGTGATCATGTTCTTCACGTAGTCGGCGTGGCCCGGGCAGTCCACGTGCGCGTAGTGACGGTT
>NZ_QWTZ01000030.1:0-1024 GCF_003576505.1 Brevundimonas sp. LPMIX5 | reverse complement strand
GTTAGCTTTTTTCAAACAGTGACGATGCGAACAGCTGGCTTTTCTACGATAGATTATACTCAGGCTCATCCTGTGACTCTTTTGATTTATATCTTACAGATGTTTCTAGGTGGGGCACCTGGAGGAACAGCTGGGGGACTCAAGATTACGACATTTTTTGTCCTCTTGGTCTTTGCACGAAGTGAGCTTCTAGGCTTGCCTCATGCCAATGTTGCGAGACGAACGATTGCGCCGCGAACGGTTCAAAAATCCTTTAGTGTCTTTATTATCTTTTTGATGAGCTTCTTGATAGGATTGATTCTGCTAGGGATAACAGCCAAAGGCAATCCTCCCTTTATCCACCTCGTATTTGAAACCATTTCAGCTCTTAGTACAGTTGGTGTAACGGCAAATCTGACTCCTGACCTTGGGAAATTGGCTCTCAGTGTTATCATGCCACTTATGTTTATGGGACGAATTGGTCCCTTGACCTTGTTTGTTAGCTTGGCAGATTACCATCCAGAAAAGAAAGATATGATTCACTATATGAAAGCAGATATTAGTATTGGTTAAGAAAGGAAAGAGCATGTCAGATCGTACGATTGGAATTTTGGGCTTGGGAATTTTTGGGAGCAGTGTCCTAGCTGCCCTAGCCAAGCAGGATATGAATATTATCGCTATTGATGACCACGCAGAGCGCATCAATCAGTTTGAGCCAGTTTTGGCGCGTGGAGTGATTGGTGACATCACAGATGAAGAATTATTGAGATCAGCAGGGATTGATACCTGCGATACCGTTGTAGTCGCGACAGGTGAAAATCTGGAGTCGAGTGTGCTTGCGGTTATGCACTGTAAGAGTTTGGGGGTACCGACTGTTATTGCTAAGGTCAAAAGTCAGACCGCTAAGAAAGTGCTAGAAAAGATTGGAGCTGACTCGGTTATCTCGCCAGAGTATGAAATGGGACAGTCTCTAGCACAGACCATTCTTTTCCATAATAGTGTTGATGTCTTTCAGTTGGATAAAAATGTGTCTATCGTGGAGATG
>NZ_QWTZ01000029.1:0-1025 GCF_003576505.1 Brevundimonas sp. LPMIX5 | reverse complement strand
TATCTTAAATAGACGAAAAGGAGAAAAAGATGGCAAACAAAAAAATCTGTATCCGTTTGAAAGCTTACGAACACCGTACGCTTGACACAGCGGCTGCAAAAATCGTAGAATCAGCTACTCGTACAGGTGCACAAGTTGCGGGTCCAATCCCACTTCCAACTGAACGTAGCCTCTACACAATCATTCGTGCGACTCACAAATACAAAGACTCTCGCGAACAATTTGAAATGCGTACACACAAACGTTTGATCGATATCGTTAACCCAACTCAAAAAACAGTTGATGCCTTGATGAAATTGGATCTTCCAAGTGGTGTAAACGTAGAAATCAAACTTTAATCTAAAATATAAAAGAGCAGAGGCTGGTGTTTCAATCTAATTGAACACGGGCTAGACTCGGTGTGAAAAAGATAAACTTCCTATTGTCCGCTAGACACTGCGTTAGTTTCCTATTTTCACTTTGAGTTTGACGCCCTTTGTATCTTAGACTTGAGCATAAAAAACGCTCGTTAAAAACTTTTTGAATAAAAAATATAGAAAAGGAACTATTTTCTCATGACAAAAGGAATCTTAGGGAAAAAAGTGGGAATGACTCAAATCTTCACTGAAGCTGGCGAATTGATCCCTGTAACAGTTATTGAAGCAACTCCAAACGTTGTTCTTCAAGTTAAAACTGTTGAAACAGACGGATACAACGCTATCCAAGTTGGTTTCGATGACAAACGCGAAGTATTGAGCAACAAACCTGCTAAAGGACATGTAGCGAAAGCTAACACGGCTCCTAAGCGCTTCATTCGTGAATTCAAAAACGTTGAAGGCTTGGAAGTTGGTGCTGAAATTACAGTTGAAACATTCGCAGCTGGAGATGTTGTTGATGTAACTGGTACTTCTAAAGGTAAAGGTTTCCAAGGTGTTATCAAGCGCCACGGACAATCACGTGGACCGATGGCTCACGGTTCTCGTTACCACCGTCGTCCAGGTTCTATGGGACCTGTTGCACCTAACCGCGTATTCAAAGGTAAAAAC
>NZ_QWTZ01000028.1:0-1028 GCF_003576505.1 Brevundimonas sp. LPMIX5 | reverse complement strand
CTAGCCAGCAGTTCACGAAATTCCAGCATGGCAGTATAAGTTGCCAGAATATAGGCATGCTTGCAGTCTTGATTCTCAATGGTCTTGAGAACTTGCTCCAGATTACTCGTTTCAGTGATTTTCTCAGCTGGATAGCCAGTCACTCGGAGGCGACGAGCGATTTCAGAATGACGAACACCGCCAGCGTTGATTTCAGGAATGTCCATGTCAGTGATTTGTTCAAAGTCTGCATCCCAGATCCAGCTAGTGTCAATTCCATCTGCATAGTTGGCATTAAGGAGGACAGATAGGCTAAATGGATAAGGTGCTAGGTTGATCATTTCGAGAGCTTGGGTTGCACCGACTGGATTTTTAATCAAGACAAGGGTACATTCCTTGTCACCGATATGAAAGGTTTCTTGGCGTCCAAAGACAGCACGGCTCTTGTCAAATCCCTGTTTGATGAGTTGGGAATCTGCGCCGAGGAAACGGGCGATGGCCACAGCAGCTAGGGCGTTATAGATATTATAGAGCCCGCCGATTTGGATACCGTATTCTTGGCCGTCTATGACAAAGCGAGAGCGATTGTTGGTCAACTCAACCAGTTTTGTCAAACGATAGTCGAGATCAGGACGTTTACATCCACAACCTTCACAGATATAGGCACCCAAGTTTGCATAGGTATTATGCTCATATTTGAGGATGCCTTGGCAGTCAGGACAGAGAATCCCTTCGGTATTGTAGTGAGCAAGTTGGGCTGGTCCTTTTTCCGAGTCAAAACCAAAATACTCTATAGGGTTTGGAATAGTTGGCTTGTAGAAAAGTGGACTGTCTCCGTTAAGGAGAACAGTAGCAGTTGGAACTTTTCGAATGGCATCCAATATCATGTTATAGGTAGTATAGATTTCACCGAAACGGTCCATCTGGTCACGGAAGATATTAGTAATGACAAAAAGACTAGGCTGGATATAGTCACAGATACGAGATAGACTGGCTTCGTCAATTTCGAGGACGGCAATATTTTTCCCAGTTTTTGAAGATTTGGCTGT
>NZ_QWTZ01000027.1:0-1107 GCF_003576505.1 Brevundimonas sp. LPMIX5 | reverse complement strand
GGCGTGATGCAGCAGCTAACGATGCAGTTGTATTGTTCGTTGGTACTAAGAAACAAGCAGCTGATGCAGTTGCTGAAGAAGCAGTACGTTCAGGTCAATACTTCATCAACCACCGTTGGTTGGGTGGAACTCTTACAAACTGGGGAACAATCCAAAAACGTATCGCTCGTTTGAAAGAAATTAAACGTATGGAAGAAGATGGAACTTTCGAAGTTCTTCCTAAGAAAGAAGTTGCACTTCTTAACAAACAACGTGCGCGTCTTGAAAAATTCTTGGGCGGTATCGAAGATATGCCTCGTATCCCAGATGTGATGTACGTAGTTGACCCACATAAAGAGCAAATCGCTGTTAAAGAAGCTAAAAAATTGGGAATCCCAGTTGTAGCGATGGTTGACACCAATACTGATCCAGATGATATCGATGTAATCACCCCAGCTAACGATGACGCTATCCGTGCTGTTAAATTGATCACAGCTAAATTGGCTGACGCTATTATCGAAGGACGTCAAGGTGAGGATGCAGTAGCAGTTGAAGCAGAATTTGCAGCTTCAGAAACTCAAGCAGATTCAATTGAAGAAATCGTTGAAGTTGTAGAAGGTGACAACGCTTAATTTATACAAATAGTAATTACCTAGGAGGGCGGGGCTTAGCCCGGCTCTCCTATTTTCAAAAAATATAGGAGAATTAAAATGGCAGAAATTACAGCTAAACTTGTAAAAGAGTTGCGTGAAAAATCTGGTGCCGGTGTTATGGACGCTAAAAAAGCGCTTGTAGAAACAGACGGTGACATCGAAAAAGCGATTGAATTGCTTCGTGAAAAAGGTATGGCTAAGGCAGCTAAGAAAGCTGACCGTGTTGCTGCAGAAGGTTTGACTGGTGTTTATGTTAACGGTAATGTTGCAGCAGTTATTGAAGTAAACGCTGAAACTGACTTCGTTGCAAAAAACGCTCAATTCGTTGAATTGGTAAATACTACAGCTAAAGTCATTGCTGAAGGAAAACCTGCTAACAATGAAGAAGCTCTTGCTTTGATAATGCCTTCAGGTGAAACTCTTGAAGCTGCATACGTATCTGCAACAGCAACTATCGGAGAGAAAATCTCATTCC
>NZ_QWTZ01000026.1:0-1116 GCF_003576505.1 Brevundimonas sp. LPMIX5 | reverse complement strand
GAGGAAAGTCAGATAGAAATAATCCAGACTCACTATTGCATCTTAAAAAAATTCGGGAATATCTTTTAGATGGAGAAATTCAGAAAGCCGAAGAATTGATAAAGTTAACAATGTTTGCTACCCCAAGAGATCAAAGCCACTATGAATTACTTGGGGAACTTTACATTGAGCATATAGATATTCAGTCTTGTGCTCTTTCATTGTATGAAAGAGAGCTAGATTTAGATACAGCTATTTCTAATGTTGTGTTTGAGCCTAATAGTTGTAATTTACAAATAAAAAGAGAATATTTTACGAGTTTTAATAAGAATATTTTATGTTGCCGTATAGTGTCATCAGTTCAAAACACATTAAATTTAAACATTAATTTGGGTAGAAATAAACGGTTTAATGATGAAGTATCTAAACTGGATTCAAGTACAATTTTAATGTCGGCCTCTGCTGGAGGTAGAAAAGGTGTTCAGTTTAAAGTGGTATGTCATTCTAAGGTTACGGATGGTGAAGTAAGTGTATTGGGAGAGACAATAGTTATTCGGAATGCTACAGAGGTATTTCTTTATCTCAAATCAATGACGGATTATTGGGGAAATATAGATATTTCTTCTCTTCAGGGAGAATTTAGTAGTATTGATTACTTTACAGAAAAAGATGAACATGTAAAAAAATATCAGGAGCAATTTAATAGAGTTGATTTTAAACTAGACTATAGTAAAGATTGTCTTAGCATTCCAACGAATCTACTTCTTGAAAACACTAAAAAGTATAGTAACTACTTGACTAACTTGTTATTTCATTATGGAAGATATCTGTTAATATCGTCTAGTCAACCGAATGGTTTACCTGCCAATCTTCAAGGAATATGGTGTGATGAATTAAATCCAATTTGGGGTTCTAAATATACGATTAATATTAATACTCAAATGAATTATTGGATGGTAGGTCCATGTGATTTACCAGAAGTAGAATATCCATTATTTGATATGCTCGAAAGAATGAGAGAACCGGGAAGACTAACCGCTAAGAAAATGTATGGAGCTAGAGGTTTTACAGCACATCATAATACGGATGGTTTTGGCGATACGGCTCCCCAATCTCATGCCATGGGGGCTGCAATTT
>NZ_QWTZ01000025.1:0-1163 GCF_003576505.1 Brevundimonas sp. LPMIX5 | reverse complement strand
GACGAAACCTGGGAAGCCAGACGGGTCATGGAACGCATCCGTTATTTGGCTGAGGAGACTCGTTTAGAAGGAGTAAACCGTCGATGACAGAAACCATTAAATTGATGAAGGCTCATACTTCAGTGCGCAGGTTTAAAGAGCAAGAAATTCCCCAAGTAGACTTAAATGAGATTTTGACAGCAGCCCAGATGGCATCATCTTGGAAGAATTTCCAATCCTACTCTGTGATTGTGGTACGAAGTCAAGAGAAGAAAGATGCCTTGTATGAATTGGTACCTCAAGAAGCCATTCGCCAGTCTGCTGTTTTCCTTCTCTTTGTCGGAGATTTGAACCGAGCAGAAAAGGGAGCCCGACTTCATACCGACACCTTCCAACCCCAAGGTGTGGAAGGTCTCTTGATTAGTTCGGTCGATGCAGCTCTTGCTGGACAAAACGCCTTGTTGGCAGCTGAAAGCTTGGGCTATGGTGGTGTGATTATCGGTTTGGTTCGATACAAGTCTGAAGAAGTGGCAGAGCTCTTTAACCTACCTGACTACACCTATTCTGTCTTTGGGATGGCACTGGGTGTGCCAAATCAACATCATGATATGAAACCGAGACTGCCACTAGAGAATGTTGTCTTTGAGGAAGAATACCAAGAACAGTCAACTGAGGCAATCCAAGCTTATGACCGTGTTCAGGCTGACTATGCTGGGGCGCGTGCGACCACAAGCTGGAGTCAGCGTCTAGCAGAACAGTTTGGTCAAGCTGAACCAAGCTCAACTAGAAAAAATCTTGAACAGAAGAAATTATTGTAGAAAGTGAGAAATTATGGCCCTACCAACTATTGCCATTGTAGGACGTCCCAATGTTGGGAAATCAACCCTATTTAATCGGATCGCTGGTGAGCGAATCTCCATTGTAGAAGATGTCGAAGGAGTGACACGTGACCGTATTTATGCAACGGGTGAGTGGCTCAATCGTTCTTTTAGCATGATTGATACAGGAGGAATTGATGATGTTGATGCTCCTTTCATGGAACAAATCAAGCACCAGGCAGAAATTGCCATGGAAGAAGCAGATGTTATCGTCTTTGTCGTGTCCCGTAAGGAAGGAATTACCGATGCAGACGAATACGTAGCCCGTAAGCTTTATAAGACCCACAAACCAGTTATCCTCGCAGT
>NZ_QWTZ01000024.1:0-1173 GCF_003576505.1 Brevundimonas sp. LPMIX5 | reverse complement strand
GATCAGAAGGCGGCTTCGCCGGTGATGGCGCGGCCCAGGATGAGGGCGTGGACGTCGTGGGCGCCTTCATAGGTGTTGACGGTTTCCAGGTTCATGGCGTGGCGCATGACGTGCAGTTCGCCGGTGATCCCGGCGCCGCCGTGCATGTCGCGCGCCTCGCGGGCGACAGCCAGGGCCTTGCCGCAGTTGTTGCGCTTCATCAGGCTGATGGCCTCGGGAACCCAGGCCCCCGTGTCCAGCAGGCGGCCCAAGGCATAGGCGCCCTCGAAGCCGAGGAAGATCTCGGTCTGCATGTCGGCCAGCTTCTTCTGCACCAGCTGGCGCGCCGACAGCGGGCGGCCGAACAGGGTGCGCTCGGCCACATAGTCGCGGCTGGCGTGGAAGCAGAACTCGGCCGCGCCCATCGCCCCCCAGGCGATGCCGAAACGCGCCTTGTTCAGGCAGGAGAACGGCCCGCGCAGACCCTGCACCCCCGGCAGAATGTTGGTTTCCGGCACGAAGACGTCGTTCAGGCCGATGTCGCCGGTGATCGAGGCGCGCAAGGACAGCTTGTCGCCGATCTTGCCCGTGGTGAAGCCGTCGAAATCGCGCTCGACGATGAAGCCCCTGATGGTCCCGTCCAGCTTGGCCCAGACGATGGCCAGGTCGCTGATGGGCGAGTTGGTGATCCAGTATTTGCCGCCGTTCAGGCGATAGCCGCCGTCGACCGCCACCGCCGTGGTCTTCATCGACGCCGGGTCCGACCCGCCGTCGGCCTCGGTCAGGCCGAAGCAGCCGACCAGTTCACCCGCCGCCATCTTCGGCAGGAACTTCGCCTTCTGCTCTTCGGAGCCGAAGGCGAAGATCGGATACATGGCCAGCGACGACTGCACGCTCATGGCCGAGCGATAGCCGCTGTCGATCGCCTCGACCTCGCGCGCGATCAGGCCATAGGCGACGTGCGACGCTTCGGAACCGCCGTACTGCTCCGGCAGCATGGCGCCCAGAAAGCCCATCTCGCCCATCTCCGTCATGATGGCGCGGTCGAAGACCTCGTCGCGGAAGGCGGCGACGATGCGCGGCAACAGGGCCTCGCGCGCATAGGAGCGCGCCGCGTCCTGAACCATCCGCTCCTCGTCCGTCAGCCGCCCCGTCAGGTCGAAAGGATCATCCCAGCGGAACGTCTGGCCCGAA
>NZ_QWTZ01000023.1:0-1514 GCF_003576505.1 Brevundimonas sp. LPMIX5 | reverse complement strand
TTGTAGGCTGCAACTCGCCTACATGAAGTCGGAATCGCTAGTAATCGCGGATCAGCACGCCGCGGTGAATACGTTCCCGGGCCTTGTACACACCGCCCGTCACACCACGAGAGTTTGTAACACCCGAAGTCGGTGAGGTAACCGTAAGGAGCCAGCCGCCTAAGGTGGGATAGATGATTGGGGTGAAGTCGTAACAAGGTAGCCGTATCGGAAGGTGCGGCTGGATCACCTCCTTTCTAAGGATAAGGAACTGCGCATTGGTCTTGTTTAGTCTTGAGAGGTCTTGTGGGGCCTTAGCTCAGCTGGGAGAGCGCCTGCTTTGCACGCAGGAGGTCAGCGGTTCGATCCCGCTAGGCTCCATTGGTGAGAGATCACCAAGTAATGCACATTGAAAATTGAATATCTATATCAAATAGTAACAAGAAAATAAACCGAAAACGCTGTAGTATTAATAAGAGTTTATGACTGAAAGGTCAGAAAATAAGGTTAAGTTAATAAGGGCGCACGGTGGATGCCTTGGCACTAGGAGCCGACGAAGGACGTGACAAACGACGATATGCCTTGGGTAGCTGTAAGTAAGCGATGATCCAGGGATTTCCGAATGGGGGAACCCAACAGGTAATACCTGTTACCTACATCTGTTAAGGATGTGAGGAGGAAGACGCAGTGAACTGAAACATCTAAGTAGCTGCAGGAATAGAAAGCAAAAGCGATTGCCTTAGTAGCGGCGAGCGAAACGGCAGAAGGGCAAACCGAAGAGTTTACTCTTCGGGGTTGTAGGACTGCAATGTGGACTCAAAGATTATAGAAGAATGATTTGGGAAGATCAGCCAAAGAGAGTAATAGCCTCGTATTTAAAATAGTCTTTGTACCTAGCAGTATCCTGAGTACGGCGGGACACGTGAAATCCCGTCGGAATCTGGGAGGACCATCTCCCAACCCTAAATACTCCCTAGTGACCGATAGTGAACCAGTACCGTGAGGGAAAGGTGAAAAGCACCCCGGGAGGGGAGTGAAATAGAACCTGAAACCGTGTGCCTACAACAAGTTCGAGCCCGTTAATGGGTGAGAGCGTGCCTTTTGTAGAATGAACCGGCGAGTTACGTTATGATGCGAGGTTAAGTTGAAGAGACGGAGCCGTAGGGAAACCGAGTCTGAATAGGGCGCCTTAGTATCATGACGTAGACCCGAAACCATGTGACCTACCCATGAGCAGGTTGAAGGTGCGGTAAGACGCACTGGAGGACCGAACCAGGGCACGTTGAAAAGTGCTTGGATGACTTGTGGGTAGCGGAGAAATTCCAAACGAACTTGGAGATAGCTGGTTCTCTCCGAAATAGCTTTAGGGCTAGCGTCGACATTAGAGATTCTTGGAGGTAGAGCACTGTTTGGGTGAGGGGTCCATCCCGGATTACCAATCTCAGATAAACTCCGAATGCCAATGAATTATGGTCGGCAGTCAGACTGCGAGTGCTAAGATCCGTAGTCGAAAGGGAAACAGCCCAGACCACCAG
>NZ_QWTZ01000022.1:0-1808 GCF_003576505.1 Brevundimonas sp. LPMIX5 | reverse complement strand
ATAAATACCAGGTATCAGCCCTAGATTTTGTTGATAAGGATATCAATGATGAGATGTTTAAGAAGAGAATTGAGCAACATATCTTCTACACGAAGAGTATGTTACTTGAAAATGAAGATGTTGTAGATTATTTCGACTACAATTACAAGGGAAATGATTTAACAATTCCTTACCATGATATTTTGTATATTGAAACAACCGGGGTATCTCATAAATTGCGCATTATTGGTAAGAATTTTGCAAAAGAGTTTTATGGTACCATGACAGATATTCAGGAAAAGGACAAACATACTCAGCGATTTTATTCTCCTCACAAGTCATTTTTGGTAAATATAGGCAATATCAGAGAAATTGATCGAAAAAACTTAGAAATTGTTTTCTATGAAGACCATCGTTGTCCTATTTCAAGATTAAAAATTAGAAAATTAAAAGATATTTTAGAGAAAAAATCTCAAAAGTGATTGACAATTAGCAAGAAATTGATATAATGGTTATATCTGCTACAGATAGAAGGTCCGTTGGTCAAGGGGTTAAGACACCGCCTTTTCACGGCGGTAACACGGGTTCGAATCCCGTACGGACTATGGTATGTTGCGTCAGGAGCACTTGATGAAAAAAAGTTTAAAAAAGCTTAAAAATCTTCAAAAAAGTGTTGACAAGTGAAAGTGGCTGTGATATACTAATATAGTTGTCGCTTGAGAGAAGCAAGTGACAAAGACCTTTGAAAACTGAACAAGACGAACCAATGTGCAGGGCGCTACAACGTAAGTTGTAGTACTGAACAATGAAAAAAACAATAAATCTGTCAGTGACAGAAATGAGTGAGAACTCAAACTTTTAATGAGAGTTTGATCCTGGCTCAGGACGAACGCTGGCGGCGTGCCTAATACATGCAAGTAGAACGCTGAAGGAGGAGCTTGCTTCTCTGGATGAGTTGCGAACGGGTGAGTAACGCGTAGGTAACCTGCCTGGTAGCGGGGGATAACTATTGGAAACGATAGCTAATACCGCATAAGAGTGGATGTTGCATGACATTTGCTTAAAAGGTGCACTTGCATCACTACCAGATGGACCTGCGTTGTATTAGCTAGTTGGTGGGGTAAGGGCTCACCAAGGCGACGATACATAGCCGACCTGAGAGGGTGATCGGCCACACTGGGACTGAGACACGGCCCAGACTCCTACGGGAGGCAGCAGTAGGGAATCTTCGGCAATGGACGGAAGTCTGACCGAGCAACGCCGCGTGAGTGAAGAAGGTTTTCGGATCGTAAAGCTCTGTTGTAAGAGAAGAACGAGTGTGAGAGTGGAAAGTTCACACTGTGACGGTATCTTACCAGAAAGGGACGGCTAACTGAGTGCCAGCAGCCGCGGTAATACGTAGGTCCCGAGCGTTGTACGGATTTATTGGGCGTAAAGCGAGCGCAGGCGGTTAGATAAGTCTGAAGTTAAAGGCTGTGGCTTAACCATAGTAGGCTTTGGAAACTGTTTAACTTGAGTGCAAGAGGGGAGAGTGGAATTCCATGTGTAGCGGTGAAATGCGTAGATATATGGAGGAACACCGGTGGCGAAAGCGGCTCTCTGGCTTGTAACTGACGCTGAGGCTCGAAAGCGTGGGGAGCAAACAGGATTAGATACCCTGGTAGTCCACGCTGTAAACGATGAGTGCTAGGTGTTAGACCCTTTCCGGGGTTTAGTGCCGTAGCTAACGCATTAAGCACTCCGCCTGGGGAGTACGACCGCAAGGTTGAAACTCAAAGGAATTGACGGGGGCCCGCACAAGCGGTGGAGCATGTGGTTTAATTCGAAGC
>NZ_QWTZ01000021.1:0-2249 GCF_003576505.1 Brevundimonas sp. LPMIX5 | reverse complement strand
GACGCGCTCGGAAACACCACCAGCTACACTTATGACGCCACGCACGGCGGCGTGCTGACGATCACTGCGCCTGCCCCGACCGACGGCGCGGCGCGGCCGCAGACGCGCATCTCCTATGCGCCGCAGACAGCCTGGTACAGGAACGCCTCGGGCGTGCTGACGGCTGCGCCGTCGGCCGTGACCCTGCCGGTGTCAATCTCGGAATGCGTCACGGGCTCCAGTTGCACCGGGACGGCCAATGAGGTGAAGACGTCAATCCTCTACGGGGCCTCCGGCGTCGCCAACAACCTGCTGCCCACCGCGGTGACAACAGGGGCCGGGAACGGCTCGCTGAGCGCCACCACGGCGATAACCTATACGCCTAGCGGAGACGTGGCGACAGTTAACGGCCCGCTGGCCGGGACGGCCGATACGACGACCTATCGTTACGACAATGCCCGCCAGCTTGTGGGCGTCATCGGTCCAGACCCGGACGGGGCCGGCGCCCTGCTGCGCCGGGCGCAGCGCTACACCTATAATCCGCGCGGCCAGGTCACCCTGGCCGAGGCCGGCACGGTGACGGGCACAAGCGACGCCAACTGGGCCGCCTTCGCCAGCCTGCAGAAGTCCGCTGTGACCTATGACGCCTATGGCCGACCGACCCATCAACGCCAGCAGTCGGGCTCGACCACTCACGCTCTGGTGCAGACGAGCTATGACGCGGCCGGCCGTGTCGACTGCGTCGCCACGCGCATGAACCCGGCGACCTTCGCCAGTCCGCCGGCCTCGGCGTGCACGGCGGCGACGGTGGGCAGCTTTGGGCCGGACCGGATCATGAAGTACGGCTATGACGCCGCTAGCCAGCTGATCTCGACCATCTCCGGGGTAGGCGTGGATCCGATCACCGAGAGCGCGACCTACAGCCTGAACGGCAAGCCCATCAGCCTGACCGATGGCAAGGGCAATGTCTCGACCCTGACCTATGACGGCTTCGACCGAATGGTGAGGATGAACTATCCCAACGCCACGGGCGGCGGGACCTCATCGACCGACTATGAGCAGTACGTCTACGACCCCGGCGGCAACGTCACCACGTATCGCACTCGCGGCGCCGACGAGATTTCCATGACCTACGACGCCCTGGGGCGCCAGACCGGCATGACTATTCCGGCCCTCCCTGCGCGCACCTACGCCTATGACAACCTGGGCCGCCTGACCTCGGCGTCCATCACCGGGGGCGGTTCCCTGACGCGCGCCTGGGACGCGCTTGGTCGCCTGAGCAGCGAGACCCAGAACCCGCTCGCCAAGACCGTCAGCTATCAGTACGACCTAGCTGGACGCCGCACCCGCCTGACCTGGCCGGACGGCTTCTTCGTCAACTACGACTACAACACCGCCGGCGACCTGACGGCCATCCGGGAGAACGGCGCGACCTGGACGCTGGCGGCCTGGAACCACGACAACCTGGGCCGACGCACCGCCATGACCCGCGCCAACGGGGCGGGCACCACCTGGAGCTATGATGCGGCCGGTCGGTTGAGCCAGCTGAAGCACGACCTGCCGGGCACGGCCGATGATCAAACCTTGACCTATACCTATAATCCTGCCGGGCAGATCGTGTCGCGGGTGATGGCGAACACGGCCTACGCCTATGCGCCCGCCGCGGGCACGGTCAGTTACGTCAACAACGGCAAGAATCAGGTGACCAGCGCGGGCGGCGCGGCGGTCACCTACGGCCAGCGTCAAAACATGCACCAGACCCCCATGGGTACCTATGCGTTCGACACGCTCAATCAGATGATCACGGCGACAGTCGGAGGCGCGAGCACCAGCTTTACCTACGACCCCGCCGGGCGCATGAGCCAGATGGGAACGACCCGCCTGCTGCATGACGGCGCCCGGCCCATGGCCGAGTATGACGCCGCCGGAAACATCCTGCGCCGCTATGTGCCGGGCCTGGCCATGGATGAGACGGTGACGGCCTATGAGGGCTCTGGCCTGACCGACCGGCGCTGGCTGCTGGCGGACGAGCGGCTGTCGGTGATGGCCTACACCAACGGGACCGGCGGGATTCTGGCTCGCAATACTTACGACGAGTACGGCCAGCCGGGCGCCGGCAACGCGGGCCTGTTCCAGTACACCGGCCAGATCTGGCTGCCGCAGGCCCAGGCCTACCACTACAAGGCCCGTGTCTATGCGCCCCAGCTCGGCCGATTCATGCAAGCTGACCCCATCGGATATGGCGATGGGGTCAATCTGTACGCCTATGT
>NZ_QWTZ01000020.1:2500-5882 GCF_003576505.1 Brevundimonas sp. LPMIX5 | reverse complement strand
GGGTGCGGGAGCAGGATTTGAACCTGCGACCTTCAGGTTATGAGCCTGACGAGCTACCGGGCTGCTCCATCCCGCGGCAAGGCGGTGAGTAAAGGAAGAAGGGTTCGAGATATCATTCATGTGTGTCGGGTAGACCCGGCGACGACCTACTCTCCCGCGCCTTAAGACGAAGTACCATCGGCTCTGGAGGGCTTAACGACCGAGTTCGGAATGGGATCGGGTGGGGAACCTCCGACAGAGCCACCGGGTCAACCCGACACACATGAATGAGAAGATATTGTCTTTGATTTCGGCAAGTAAAAACCGAATGAGTTTTGCTGAGAAACGATCAAGCCGATCGGATTATTAGTACCAGTAAGCTTCACACGTCACCGCGCTTCCACACCTGGCCTATCAACGTGGTAGTCTTCCACGATCCTCAGCGAAGCCTTGTTTTGAGGTTAGTTTCCCGCTTAGATGCTTTCAGCGGTTATCTATTCCATACTTAGCTACCCTGCTGCACGGCTGGCGCCATGACAGGTCCACCAGAGGTATGTCCATCCCGGTCCTCTCGTACTAGGGACAGATCCTCTCAAGCTTCGAACACCCACGGCAGATAGGGACCAAACTGTCTCACGACGTTCTGAACCCAGCTCACGTACCACTTTAAACGGCGAACAGCCGTACCCTTGGGACCTGCTCCAGCCCCAGGATGTGATGAGCCGACATCGAGGTGCCAAACTTTGCCGTCGATATGGACTCTTGGGCAAAATCAGCCTGTTATCCCTAGAGTACCTTTTATCCGTTGAGCGATGGCCCTTCCACGCGGGACCACCGGATCACTATGGCCGACTTTCGTCTCTGCTCGACTTGTCAGTCTCGCAGTCAGGCTAGCTTATGCCATTGCACTCGACGACCGATTTCCGACCGGTCTGAGCTAACCATCGCGCGCCTCCGTTACACTTTGGGAGGCGACCGCCCCAGTCAAACTACCCACCACGCCATGTCCCGGGACCGGATAACGGCCCTCGGTTAGACGTCAACGACAGTAAGGGTGGTATTTCAAGGATGGCTCCACCAGAGCTGGCGCCCCGGTTTCATAGCCTCCCACCTATCCTACACATACGGTCGCTAACGCCAAGGCGAAGCTATAGTAAAGGTTCATAGGGTCTTTCCGTCTGACCGCGGGAACCCCGCATCTTCACGGGGAATTCAATTTCACTGAGCCTGTGCTGGAGACAGTGGGGAAGTCGTTACGCCATTCGTGCAGGTCGGAACTTACCCGACAAGGAATTTCGCTACCTTAGGACCGTTATAGTTACGGCCGCCGTTTACCTGGGCTTCAGTTCGGAGCTTTCACTCCTCCCTTTAACCTTCAGGCACCGGGCAGGCGTCAGACCCTATACGTCGCATTGATGCTTCGCAGAGCCCTATGTTTTTGCTAAACAGTCGCTACCCCCTGGCTTGTGCCACTCAGTCCTGGTTGCCCAGGGTGAGTCACGCTTATTCCGAAGTTACGCGTGCAATTTGCCGAGTTCCTTCAGCACAGTTCTCTCAAGCGCCTTGGTATACTCTACCTGACCACCTGTGTCGGTTTCGGGTACGGTCTCTGCTGGAGTTATTTCCAGGGACAACGCCACCGCCGGGAACAATCCAATAAGCCCCGACGACTTATGCCATCCGTCACTTCCAGCTGGTGCAGGAATATTTACCTGCTTCCCATCGACTACGCTTTTCAGCCTCGCCTTAGGGGCCGACTAACCCTGCGCAGATTAGCTTTACGCAGGAACCCTTGGTCTTTCGGCGACAGTGTTTCTCACACTGTTTATCGTTACTCATGTCAGCATTCTCACTTCCGATACCTCCAGCCAACCTCACGGTTGACCTTCACAGGCTTACGGAACGCTCCGCTACCGCTTGCAGTAAACTGCAAACCCATATCTTCGGCGCATGGCTTTAGCCCCGTTACATTTTCCGCGCAGGATCGCTTGATCAGTGAGCTGTTACGCTTTCTTTAAAGGATGGCTGCTTCTAAGCCAACCTCCTGATTGTCAAAGCAATCCCACATCGTTTCCCACTTAGCCATGACTTGGGGGCCTTAGATGATGGTTAGGGTTGTTTCCCTTTTCACGACGGACGTTAGCACCCGCCGTGTGTCTGCCCGATAGTACTCTTGGGTATTCGGAGTTTGGTTAGTATTGGTACCGCTCGCGCAGCCCGCAACCATCCAGTGCTCTACCCCCCAAGGTATTCGTCGGACGCTCTACCTAAATAGATTTCGCGGAGAACCAGCTATGTCCAGGTTTGATTGGCCTTTCACCCCTATCCACAAGTCATCCCAGAATTTTTCAACATTCACGGGTTCGGACCTCCAGTAAGTGTTACCTTACCTTCATCCTGCTCATGGATAGATCACCTGGTTTCGGGTCGTCATACGTCGAACTTAGCGCCCTATTCAGACTCGCTTTCGCTGCGCCTACACCTAACGGCTTAAGCTTGCTCGACATATGAAGTCGCTGACCCATTATACAAAAGGTACGCCGTCACCGCGCTTGGCGGCTCCGACTGCTTGTAGGCTTCCGATTTCAGGATCTGTTTCACTCCCCTTGTCGGGGTGCTTTTCACCTTTCCCTCACGGTACTTGTTCACTATCGGTCGTAGAGGAGTACTTAGGCTTGGAGGGTGGTCCCCCCATGTTCAGACAGGATTTCACGTGTCCCGCCCTACTCGAGTCTCTTGCTGTTTGACGTCTACGGGGCTGTCACCCGCTATGGCCGGACTTTCCATTCCGTTCGACTTTATTTCACAAGAGCACTGGCCTGGTCCCGGTTCGCTCGCCACTACTACGGGAGTCTCGGTTGATGTCCTTTCCTCCGGGTACTGAGATGTTTCAGTTCCCCGGGTTCGCTCAATGAACCCTATGTATTCAGGTCATTGTACCTTTTAGCGATCCACCAATCGCTGCTCCGAAAAGCAGAGTTGGAAGACCGCAAAGGTGGGTTTCCCCATTCGGAAATAACCGGATCAAAGGGTGCTAGCGCCTCCCCGGTTCTTATCGCAGCTTGCCACGTCCTTCATCGCCTCTCTACGCCAAGGCATCCGTCAGAAGCCCTTCAACGCTTGATCGTTTCTCAGCAAAACTCATACGCAGGCTTATCCGGGGGATGGAAAGAGGTATCCGCCGGGCCTACGTCTGATTTTTACTTTGTCAGACAATATCTTCTCGAACCTGACCTGAAAGCTTATGAGGAGCCGGTCAAATTCTTCCTTTACAATGTCAATTGCAGCCAATCATGCGACTGGATGCAAACTTGTCAGATCGCGAGGACTTCTTGAAAGACTGCGCTCAAGCAGCCCAACGGGCGTTAGCGCACCAAAGAAGCACCTGGTGGAGCCTAACGGA
>NZ_QWTZ01000019.1:0-40880 GCF_003576505.1 Brevundimonas sp. LPMIX5 | reverse complement strand
CGCCGTCTCATATTCCACGTGCGACGTGTTGATCGTGATGCCGCGCGCTTTTTCTTCCGGCGCGTTGTCGATGTCGGCGTAGTTCATCGCCTTGCTGCCGCCGGCCTTCGCCAGCGTCATCGAGATCGCCGCCGTCAGCGTCGTCTTGCCGTGGTCAACGTGACCGATCGTGCCGATGTTCACGTGCGGCTTGGTGCGTTCGAACTTTTCCTTGGCCATTCTCTAGCTCCTGGAATCCCCAAAACGGGGGTCCAAATGGGTTTGGGGATAGATGGGGCGATTTGTGCTCAAACCGCCCCGTTTTCAAGTGCGTCCGTCGGAAAGACGGACTTAGGCGTACTTCTTGATCACTTCGTCGGCGACGTGTTGCGGCACCGCTTCATAGTGGTCGTACTGCATGGTGAACTGGGCGCGGCCCTGCGACATGCCGCGCAGCGTGTTCACATAGCCGAACATGTTGGCCAGCGGCACGAAGGCGTTCACGACGACGGCGTTGCCGCGCATGTCCTGACCCTGGATCATGCCGCGACGGCCGTTCAGGTCGCCGATGATCGAACCCAGGTACTCTTCCGGGGTCACGACCTCGACGGCCATGATCGGCTCGAGCAGCTTCGGTCCGCCCTTTTCCTTCAGTTCGCGGAACGCGGCGCGCGAGGCGATTTCAAACGCCAGCACCGAGGAGTCGACGTCGTGGAAGGCGCCGTCGATCAGGGTCGCCTTGACGTCGATGACCGGGAAGCCGGCCAGCAGGCCGTTGTCCTTGGCCGACTTCAGGCCCTTTTCCACGCCCGGGATGTATTCCTTGGGCACGGCGCCGCCGACGATGGCCGACTCGAAGACGAAGTCCGAACCCGGCTCGCCCGGCTCGAACACCAGCTTGACGCGGGCGAACTGGCCCGTACCGCCGGTCTGCTTCTTGTGGGTGTAGTCGATCTCGGCCTTGCGGCTGATGGACTCGCGATAGGCAACCTGCGGCGCGCCGATGGTCGCTTCGACCTTGTAGGTGCGCTTCAGAATGTCGATCTTGATGTCCAGGTGCAGCTCGCCCATGCCCTTCAGGATCGTCTGGCCCGACTCGTGGTCGGTCGAGACGGTGAAGGACGGATCTTCCGAAGCCAGCTTGGCCAGGGCGACGCCCAGCTTCTCCTGGTCGGCCTTGGTCTTGGGCTCGACGGCGATCTCGATCACCGGCGCCGGGAATTCCATCTTCTCGAGGATGACCGGCGACTTCAGCGGATCACACAGGGTGTCGCCGGTGCGGGTTTCCTTCAGGCCGGCCAGGGCGACGATGTCGCCGGCGTAGGCTTCCTTGATGTCTTCACGGTTGTTCGAGTGCATCAGCAGCATGCGGCCGACGCGCTCGCGCTTGTCGCGCGACGAGTTCAGCAGCGACTGGCCGGTTTCCATCTTGCCCGAGTAGATGCGGCAGAAGGTGATCGAACCGACGAAGGGGTCGTCCATGATCTTGAACGCCAGGACCGACAGGGCTTCGTCGTCCGAAGCCTGACGCGAGGTCGGTTCTTCGGTCTTGAAGTCGATGCCCGGGATGGCGGGGATGTCCACCGGCGACGGCAAATAGTCGACGACGGCGTCCAGCAGCGGCTGCACGCCCTTGTTCTTGAAGGCCGAGCCGCAGAGGATCGGATAGAAGGCGCCTGAAATCACGGCCTTGCGGATGCAGCGCTTCAGCACTTCGACCGAAGGCTCTTCGCCGCCCAGGTAGGACTCCATGGCCTCGTCGTCGATCTCGACGGCGTTGTCGACCAGGTACTGGCGGGCTTCGGCGGCGGCGTCGGCCAGATCAGCCGGGATGTCGCGCACGTCAGCGGAAGCGCCGACTTGGTCGGTTTCCCAGACCAGGGCCTTCATCTCGACCAGGTCGATCACGCCCTTCAGGTTCGATTCCGAACCGATCGGCAGTTGGATCGGCACAGCCTTGGCGCCCAGCCGGTCGCGGATCGACTCGACCGACTTCTCGAAGTCGGCGCCGATCTTGTCCATCTTGTTGACGAAGACGATGCGCGGAACCTTGTATTTGTCGGCCTGACGCCAGACGGTTTCCGTCTGCGGCTCAACACCGGCGTTGCCGTCCAGAACGGTCACGGCGCCGTCGAGCACGCGCAGCGAACGCTCGACTTCAATGGTGAAGTCCACGTGGCCGGGGGTGTCGATGATGTTGAGGCGCTTCTCTTTCCAGAAGGCGGTCGTCGCGGCCGACGTGATGGTGATGCCGCGTTCCTGTTCCTGATCCATCCAGTCCATGGTGGACGCGCCGTCGTGCGTCTCGCCCATTTTGTGGTTCTTGCCGGTGTAGAACAGGATCCGCTCGGTCGTCGTCGTCTTGCCCGCGTCGATGTGGGCCATGATGCCGAAGTTGCGGTAGTCTTCGATTTTATGTGTGCGGGGCATTCGATTTGCCTTCCGGGAGCTTCGCGGACGCGCGAGCGCCCTGGGGTGTCGGATATGACGGCGCGGGCGGTTCAGTCTGAACGCCCGCGCCGGATCGTCTGATTAGCGACCGCCCCATTATCCGAAGAACAGGGACGGTTTTAAGACGTTTACCAGCGGTAGTGGCTGAAGGCGCGGTTGGCTTCAGCCATCTTGTGGGTGTCTTCACGCTTCTTGACGGCGGTGCCGCGGTTGTTCGAGGCGTCCAGCAACTCGGCGGCCAGCTTTTCGGTCATGGTGTTTTCGCCGCGGTTGCGCGCAGCGTTGACCAGCCAGCGGATGGCCAGGGCGCGACGACGGTCCGGACGGACCTCGACCGGCACCTGATAGGTGGCGCCGCCGACGCGACGCGAGCGGACTTCGACGGCCGGGGCGACGTTTTCCAGCGCAGCGTGGAAGGTCTCGACCGCAGTCTGTTCCTTCTTCTTCTCCGCCAGGATGTCGAAGGCGCCGTAAACGATGTTTTCGGCGACGGCCTTCTTACCTTCGTACATGACGTAGTTCATGAACTTGGTGACCACCAGGTCGCCAAACTTCGGATCCGGCAGAACTTCACGCTTCTGAGCGCGGTGACGACGGGACATGGATGTATCCTCTTAAATCTGTAGGGCGCTAGGAGCGGATTACTTCGGACGCTTGGCGCCGTAGTGCGAACGACGCTGCTTGCGGTCCTTGACGCCCTGGGTGTCGAGCACGCCGCGCAGGATGTGGTAGCGAACGCCGGGCAAGTCCTTCACGCGGCCGCCGCGGATCAGCACGACCGAGTGCTCCTGCAGGTTGTGGCCTTCGCCGGGGATGTAGCACACGGCTTCGACGCCGTTCTTGGCCAGACGGACCTTGGCGACCTTACGCAGAGCCGAGTTCGGCTTCTTCGGGGTCGTGGTGTAGACGCGGGTGCAGACGCCGCGACGCTGGGGCGAACCTTCCAGGGCCGGGACCTTGTTGCGGACCGGCTTCGGTTTGCGGGGCTTGCGGATCAGCTGGTTGATCGTGGGCATTCGAATTCGTCTCTTTTCGATGTGGAGGCGTGTGTCTTTCGACCGGAGCGCCTCATGAGCCTTCTTTTGAACGGGACCGAAGCCCCGCCCGGGTGTTATCGAGCCGAACGAGACGCCCAAACAGAAAAACCGGAACGCGCGCTTCGGGCGTTCCGGCGGGCGCAGCCCGTCCGTTCGATTGTCACGATCTGAGCGAACGGCGAACCGCCCACCTCTCGAAAGTGCGCGGCTTCTACGCGCGATCCATTAACAGGTCAAGGGTTTCGCAGACGCGGCCGCCTCATCGTACGCCGTTCTTCCTGGCGGCCGTTCCGCCCACATATCGCCACGCTTGCAAAGCCATGTTCTCCTTGAGGGATGGGGAGGTCGCATGACCGTCGCGGTTCTGGACAGATTCAGCTTGGGCCGCCAGTCCGGCCGACAACGCGCGGTGACGATCGGCGCGTCCGTAGTGATCCACGGCCTGCTGCTGGCCCCCCTCGCCTTCCATACCGTCAGACCGGCGCCGAATCTGAACCAGACCGCCCCTGCCGTCGTCTATCTGGATATAGAGCCGCGCCCTCTTCTGCCCCATGAGCGGCCTCGCCTTCCTACGGTCGCCTCAGCTCCCGCTCCGCAGGTCCGCCCCGCAGGTCCGGTCAGCCGCCAGCCAGCGCCCGCTCTTCCCTCCGTCGAACGCCCTGCCCCGCTGGCCCCGCGCCTGGCCCGCGAGGCCCCGGAGGGCACGCCCGCGCCGCCCGCCGAACAGGCCGCCGATCCCTGGCAGGTAACGCCGGAAAGCCAGGCCGCCGCCACCGCGCGCGCCCTGCGCACCTCTCCGGTCGGCTGCCGCTCGCCGGAACTGCTGACCCGCGCTGAACGGGTGATCTGCGACGAGCGCTTCAACGAGCGCGCGGCCGAAGCGGCGGCGCGGCGCCCCATCACCGGCAGCGGAAATCCTGATCGCGACACGCGCTTTGCTCGCGAAGGCGCGCGCGAGCTGCAACGCTATGAGGCCAAACGTCGTCCTCTCAGCGGGGGCGTCGGCGTTCTGGCGCCGCAGGACTGCCCCGGCTCCAACTTCGGCACGGGCTGCGCGGGCGCCCATCTGGATTCCTCGATGCAGATGGACTCCAGCCGCAACGTCCAGACCCGCCGTGACGGCGCCCCTGCCTCCGGCCGCCCGATGACGCCCGGCGCCGCCGGACCGCGCGAGCCGATGCGGCCGCAGTAGGCTTTCGGCGCATGCCCCTCCTCAGCTCGCGCACGCCCAACGGCCTCAAGCAGCGCAGAGCGCGGTAGGTCGAGAAAACAGCCTCAAGCAGCGCAGAGCGCGGCAGGCCAACAAAAAAGAGCGGCGCCTTTCGGCGCCGCCCTCCTCAGTCTTTCAGGTCTGAACCCGGATCAGTCGGCCGACTGCTCCAGCTCCAGGGCCAGATCCGCGGGAAGCGGTTCGACCGCCTCTTCGCGGGCCTGGGTCAGCACAGCGTCGCGCTCGTTGGCGATCTTCTGCAGGCTGCGCAGGTAGGCGCCGGTGCCGGCCGGGATCAGACGACCGACGATGACGTTTTCCTTCAGGCCTTCCAGCGTGTCCTTCTTGCCGTGGACCGAAGCCTCGGTGAGGACGCGGGTGGTTTCCTGGAAGGACGCCGCCGAGATGAAGCTGCGGGTCTGCAGCGACGCCTTGGTGATGCCCAGCAGGACCGGCTGCACGGTGGCGATACGGCCGCCGCGCTTCTCGACCTTGGCGTTCTCGATATCGACTTCGACCTTATCGACGTGGTCGCCCTTGATGAGCGTCGTCTCGGCGGAGTCGATGACTTCGACCTTCTGCAGCATCTGGCGAACGATCACCTCGATGTGTTTGTCGTTGATCGGCACGCCCTGCAGTCGGTAGACCTCCTGCACTTCGTTCACCAGATACTCGGCCAGCGCTTCGACGCCCTGGATGCGCAGCAGGTCGTGCGGATCCGGGTTGCCGTCGATGATGTAGTCGCCCTTCTGGATCAGATCGCCGTCGTGGACGGAGATATGCTTGCCCTTCGGGATCAGGAACTCGACCGCTTCGCCCTGGTTGCCGTCGGCATCCGGCTCCGGGGTGATCTTGATGCGGCGCTTGTTCTTGTAGTCGCGACCGAATTCGACGCGACCGTCCATCTCGGCGATGACCGCGCAATCCTTGGGACGACGGGCTTCGAACAGCTCGGCAACACGCGGCAGACCACCGGTGATGTCGCGGGTCTTGGCGCCCTCGGTCGGGATACGGGCGATGATGTCGCCCGGCTTGGTCTCGTCGCCATTGGCCACCGACAGGATGGCGCCGACGGGCAGCAGGTAACGCGCGTCAGAACCGCTCGACAGCTTGGCGTAGCTGTCGCCCTGGGTGACGCCCATGGCCGGACGCAGGTCCGCGCCGCGCGGGCTGGCGCGCCAGTCGGAGACGACGCGCTGGGCGATGCCCGTGGCCTCGTCGGTCTCTTCCTTGACGGACAGGCCGTCGACCAGGTCCTCGAAACGCACCACGCCGCCGACTTCCGTCAGGATCGGGGTGGTGTAGGGGTCCCACTCGGCCAGACGCTGGTTCTTGGTCACCTCGGCGCCGTCCTTGACGCGCAGGCGCGCGCCGTAAGGCACCTTGTAGGATTCGCGGTCCTTGCCGTCGACGGTCACCGTGACCACCACGTTGCGGCTCATGGACACCGGGTCGCCGTGTGCGGCGATAACGGTCGGTCCGACGACCTTGATGACGCCGGCGTTGGTCGCCTCGAAGAAGGAGGTCTCCGCCACCTGAGCCGTACCGCCGATGTGGAAGGTCCGCATCGTCAGCTGGGTGCCCGGCTCGCCGATCGACTGGGCGGCGATGACGCCCACCGCTTCGCCGATGTTGACGTTGGTGCCGCGCGCCAGGTCACGACCGTAGCAGGTCGCGCAGATGCCGGTTTCGGCTTCACAGGTCAGGGCCGAACGGACCTTGATGGACTGGACGCCCACCTTGTCGATCAGCTCGACTTCCTCTTCCTGCAGATAGGTGTCGGCAGGGAACAGGACTTCGCCGCCCGGCTCCTTGATGTCCTCGGCCGCGTAACGGCCCAGCACGCGCTGGCCCAGCGAGACGAGCACGTCGCCGCCTTCGACCACGGCGCGCAGGGTGATGCCGCGCGTCGAGCCGCAGTCTTCCTCGGTGACGATGGAATCCTGCGCCACGTCCACCAGACGACGGGTCAGGTAACCCGAGTTGGCGGTCTTCAGGGCGGTGTCGGCCAGGCCCTTACGGGCGCCGTGGGTAGAGTTGAAGTATTCAAGAACGGTCAGGCCTTCCTTGAAGTTCGAGATGATCGGCGTCTCGATGATCTCGCCCGAAGGCTTGGCCATCAGGCCGCGCATCCCGCCCAACTGCTTCATCTGAGCCTGCGAGCCACGGGCGCCCGAGTTGGCCATCATGAAGACCGAGTTGATGTCCGGCTCCTGCCCCTTGATCAGGACGCGCGGCTGGGCGATTTCGCCCATCATCTCATCGGCGATCTTGTCCGTGGCCTTGGCCCAGGCGTCGATGACCTTGTTGTACTTCTCGCCCTTGGTGATCAGGCCGTCGGCGTACTGTTGCTCGTACTCCTCGACCTGGGTGCGGGTCTCGTTGACCAGCTGTTCCTTCTTGGCCGGGATGACGATGTCGTCCTTGCCCACCGAGATGCCGGCCTTGGCCGCCTCGCGGAAGCCCATCTGCATCATCTGGTCGGCGAAGATGACCGTCGCCTTCTGACCGCAGTGACGGTAGACCTGATCGATCAGATTGCCGATCTCCTTCTTGGTCAGGTTCTTGTCCAGAAGGTTGTAGCCGATGTTCGGGTTCAGCGGCAGCAGGGCGCCCAGCTTCATCCGGCCCGGCGTGGTGTCGATCACCTTGGTCACGACTTCGCCTTCCGAGTTCATCTCGGTCCAGCGCGCCTTGATCTTGGTGTGCAGGGTCACGACACGGGCGTCCAGCGCCGCGTCGATTTCACCCATGTTGGCGAACAGCTTGCCTTCGCCGGGCTGCTTTTCCTTGACCAGCGACAGGTAGTACAGGCCGAGCACGATGTCCTGCGACGGCACGATGATCGGCTTGCCGTTGGCGGGCGACAGGATGTTGTTCGTCGACATCATCAGCACGCGCGCTTCCAGCTGGGCCTCAAGGCTCAGCGGGACGTGCACGGCCATCTGGTCGCCGTCGAAGTCAGCGTTGAACGCCGTACAGACCAGCGGGTGCAGGCGGATGGCCTTGCCCTCGATCAGCTTGGGCTCGAACGCCTGGATGCCCAGACGGTGCAGGGTCGGGGCGCGGTTCAGCAGAACCGGGTGCTCGCGGATGACCTCGTCCAGGATGTCCCAGACGGCGGGCTGTTCACGCTCGACCATGCGCTTGGACTGCTTGACGGTGCCCGACAGGCCCTTGGCGTCCAGACGCGCGTAGATGAACGGCTTGAAGAGCTCCAGCGCCATCTTCTTGGGCAGGCCGCACTCGTGCAGCTTCAGCTCCGGACCCACGGTGATGACCGAACGGCCCGAGTAGTCGACACGCTTGCCCAGCAGGTTCTGACGGAAGCGGCCCTGCTTGCCCTTCAGCATGTCGGCCAGCGACTTCAGCGGACGCTTGTTGGCGCCCGTGATCACGCGTCCGCGACGGCCGTTATCGAACAGGGCGTCGACCGACTCCTGCAGCATCCGCTTTTCGTTGCGGATGATGATGTCCGGCGCGCGCAGTTCGATCAGGCGCTTCAGGCGGTTGTTCCGGTTGATGACCCGGCGATACAGGTCGTTCAGGTCCGAGGTGGCGAAGCGGCCGCCGTCCAGCGGCACCAGCGGACGCAGTTCCGGCGGGATGACCGGGACGATCGTCAGGATCATCCACTCGGGCTTGTTGCCCGACTCGATGAAGGCTTCCAGCAGTTTCAGGCGCTTGGACGCCTTCTTGGCCTTCAGCTCCGACGGGTTGTCGGCCAGCTCGGCGCGGTGCTTCTCGGCCTCGGCGTTCAGATCGATCGCCATCAGCAGGTTGCGGACCGCCTCGGCGCCGATCTCGGCGGTGAAGCCGTCGTCGCCGAACTCTTCCTGATAGTGATAGAACTCGTCTTCCGTCAGCAGCTGGTTCTGCTTCAGCGGGGTCAGGCCCGGCTCGGTGACGATGTAGTTTTCGAAGTAGAGGACGCGTTCCACGTCCTTCAGCGCCATGTCCAGCATCAGCGAGATGCGGCTCGGCAGCGACTTCAGGAACCAGATGTGGGCGACCGGGGCGGCCAGGTCGATGTGGCCCATGCGCTCGCGGCGAACGCGGGCCAGGGTGACCTCAACGCCGCACTTCTCGCAGATGATGCCCTTGTACTTCATGCGCTTGTACTTGCCGCACAGGCATTCGTAGTCCTTGGTCGGGCCAAAGATACGGGCGCAGAACAGGCCGTCACGCTCGGGCTTGAACGTGCGGTAGTTGATGGTTTCCGGCTTCTTGATCTCGCCGAACGACCACGAACGGATCTTCTCCGGCGAGGCCAGGGCGATCTTGATCTGGTCGAAGGTCGGGGTGACCGGGACCGGGTTGAAGATGTTCAGGACTTCCTGGTTCATCTTTTTTCCTTCTGCGGGAATGCCCCGCGAAAATCATTCAGAGAGGAGAACAGGCGGACCGCCCTTCCCCGCCGAGGCGAGGAAGGGCGCTTGATCCGATCAGCTGTTTTCCAGCTCCACGTTCAGGCCCAGCGAGCGCATTTCCTTCACGAGCACGTTGAACGACTCGGGGATGCCGGCCTCGAAGCTGTCGTCGCCGCGGACGATGGCCTCGTAGACCTTGGTCCGGCCGGCCACGTCGTCCGACTTCACCGTCAGCATTTCCTGCAGGGTGTAGGCGGCGCCGTAGGCTTCCAGAGCCCAGACCTCCATTTCCCCGAAGCGCTGACCGCCGAACTGCGCCTTACCGCCCAGCGGCTGCTGGGTGACGAGCGAGTACGGGCCGATCGAGCGGGCGTGGATCTTGTCGTCGACCAGGTGGTGCAGCTTCAGCATGTAGATGTAGCCGACCGTGACCGGACGCTTGAACTGCTCGCCGGTCTGACCGTCGTACAGGATCGACTGGCCCGAACGGTCCAGGCCCGCTGATTCCAGCAGGTCCTCGATGTCCGAGATGCGCGCGCCGTCGAAGACCGGGGTCGCGAAGGGCACGCCCTTGGACAGGTTCTTCGCCAGTTCAATCAGGTCTTCCTCGTCGTCCGGCAGCGGGGTGTCGGCGCCATAAACCTCGGTCAGACGCTCGATCAGAGCCTGCTTCTGACCGCCGTGCTGCCAGGCTTCCAGCAGACCGGAGATCTGCTTGCCCAGACCGGCGGCGGCCCAACCCAGGTGGGTCTCGAAGATCTGACCGATGTTCATGCGCGACGGCACGCCCAGCGGGTTCAGCACCACGTCGACGTGGGTGCCGTCTTCCAGGTACGGCATGTCCTCGATCGGCAGGATCTTGGAGATGACGCCCTTGTTCCCGTGACGGCCGGCCATCTTGTCGCCCGGCTGCAGCTTGCGCTTCACGGCCACGAAGACCTTGACCATCTTCATGACGCCAGGCGGCATCTCGTCGCCGCGCTGCAGCTTCTCGACCTTGTCTTCGAAGCGACGGTCGAGGGCCTTACGGGCGTCCTCGAACTGCTTCTTCATGGCCTCCAACTCGCCCATCGCCTTCTCGTCGTCGAGGGCGACCTGCCACCACAGGCCCTTGGACACTTCGGCCAGCTTCTCTTCGGTGACCTCGCCGCGGCCCATACCCTTCGGGCCGGACACGGCGGTCTTGCCGAGCAGGAGCGGCTTCACGCGGCCGTAGACGTTGCGCTCAAGGATCTTGAGCTCGTCGTCGCGGTCCTTGCCCAGACGCTCGATCTCGGCGCGCTCGATCGCCATGGCGCGCTCGTCCTTGTCGATGCCGTGGCGGTTGAACACGCGCACGTCGACGATGGTGCCGGCGACGCCGGGCGGCAGACGCAGCGAGGTGTCGCGCACGTCCGAAGCCTTCTCGCCGAAGATGGCGCGCAGCAGCTTCTCTTCCGGAGTCATCGGGCTTTCGCCCTTCGGCGTCACCTTGCCGACCAGGATGTCGCCCGGCTGGACTTCGGCGCCGATGGCCACGATGCCCGCCTCGTCAAGGTTGCGCAGGGCTTCCTCGCCGACGTTCGGGATGTCGCGGGTGATCTCTTCCGGGCCCAGCTTGGTGTCGCGGGCCATGACCTCGAACTCTTCCAGGTGGATCGAGGTGAAGATGTCGTCACGCACGATCCGTTCGGAGATCAGGATCGAGTCTTCGAAGTTGTAGCCGTTCCAGGGCATGAAGGCGACCAGGGCGTTGCGGCCCAGAGCCAGCTCCCCCAGGTCCGTCGACGGGCCGTCGGCGATGACGTCGCCGGCCTTCACCGCATCGCCCACGCGCACGATCGGGCGCTGGTTGATGCAGGTCGACTGGTTCGAACGCTGGAACTTCGACAGCCGATAGATGTCAACGCCCGAGCGGCCGGCTTCCACGTCGCCCGTGGCGCGCACGACGATACGGGTGCCGTCGATCTGCTCGACCACGCCCTCACGACGGGCGACCACGACAGCGCCGGAGTCCACGGCCACCACGGCTTCCATGCCGGTGCCAACCAGCGGCGCGTCCGACTTCACCAGCGGCACAGCCTGACGCTGCATGTTGGCGCCCATCAGCGCGCGGTTGGCGTCGTCGTTTTCCAGGAAGGGGATCAGGGCGGCGGCGACCGAAACGACCTGCTTCGGCGACACGTCCATCATGTCCACGTCGGCCTTGGTCAGCAGCTGGGAGTCGCCGTTGATACGGCCCGGCACCAGCTCCTCGACGATCTCGCCGTCCTTCAGGTCGATGTTGGCCTGGGCGATGACGTGCTTCGCCTCTTCCATGGCCGAGATGTAGACCACCTCGTCCGTCGCCTTGCCTTCGACCACGCGACGGTACGGGCTTTCGATGAAGCCGTACTTGTTCACGCGGGCGTGGGTGGCCAAGGAGTTGATCAGACCGATGTTCGGGCCTTCCGGCGTTTCAATCGGGCAGATGCGGCCATAGTGCGTCGGGTGCACGTCGCGGACTTCGAAGCCCGCGCGCTCGCGCGTCAGACCGCCCGGGCCAAGCGCCGACAGGCGACGCTTGTGGGTGATTTCCGACAGCGGGTTGGTCTGGTCCATGAACTGCGACAGCTGCGACGAACCGAAGAACTCGCGAACCGCAGCGGCGGCCGGCTTGGCGTTGATCAGGTCGTGCGGCATGACCGTGTCGATATCGACAGAGGACATGCGCTCCTTGATGGCGCGCTCCATGCGCAGCAGGCCGACGCGGTACTGGTTTTCCAGCAGCTCGCCCACCGAACGGACCCGGCGGTTGCCCAGGTTGTCGATGTCGTCGATCTCGCCGCGGCCGTCCTTCAGGCCGACCAGGATCTGCAGCACCTTCAGCACGTCGTCCTTCTGCAGGACGCGGATTTCGTCCGAAACCTCGGGGGTTTCCAGACGCATGTTCATCTTCACGCGGCCCACAGCCGACAGGTCGTAGCGCTCGGCGTCGAAGAACAGGGAGTTGAACATGGCCTCGGCCGCTTCCGGCGTCGGCGGCTCGCCCGGGCGCATGACGCGATAGACGTCGAACAGGGCATCCTCGCGGCCCGTGTTCTTGTCCACGCGCAGGGTGTTGCGCATGTAGGCGCCGACCGTGACGTGGTCGATGTCCAGCACGTCGATGGTGGTGAAGCCGTTGGCTTCCAGCAGCTCGATCGCCGCGGCGTCCAGCTCATCGCCCGCCTCGGCGTAGATTTCGCCGGTCTCGAAGTTGACGGCGTCAGAGGCCAGATATTTGGTCAGCAGGGCGTCAGCCGCCAGCGACAGCGACTTCAGACCGCCGTCAGCCAGCTTCTTGGCGGCGCGGGCGCTGATCTTCTGACCGGCCGGGGCGACCACTTCGCCGGTGTCGGCGTCGACCAGATCGAACTCCGGCTTCACGCCGCGCCAGCGTTCCGGCTTGTAGGGCGTGACCCAGCCTTCGCCGCGCTTCTCGTACGGAACCGTCTCGTAGAAGGTCTTGAGAATCTCTTCCCCGTCCATGCCCAGGGCATAGAGGAAGGTCGAGGCCGGCAGCTTACGGCGACGGTCGATGCGGACGTAGACGATGTCCTTGGCGTCGAACTCGAAGTCCAGCCACGAGCCGCGATAGGGGATCACGCGGGCGGCGAACAGCAACTTGCCCGACGAGTGGGTCTTGCCCTTGTCGTGGTCGAAGAAGACGCCCGGCGAGCGGTGCATCTGCGAGACGATCACGCGCTCGGTGCCATTGACGATGAAGGTGCCCTTGTCCGTCATGAGCGGGATGTCGCCCATGTAGACGTCCTGCTCCTTGATGTCCTTGACCGAACGGGCGCCCGTTTCTTCCTCGGTCTCGAACACGATCAGGCGCAGCTTGACCTTCAGCGGCGCGGCATAGGTCATGTCGCGCTGGATGCACTCCTCAACGTCGTACTTCGGGTCCTCGAACTCGTAGGAGACGTATTCCAGGACGGCGCGCTCGTTGAAGTCCTTGATCGGGAACACCGACTTGAAGACCGCCTCGATGCCCTCGTCGTTGCGCAGACCGGGGCGCGACTCGCGCTGCAGGAACTGCTCGTACGAAGCGCGCTGAACCTCGATCAGGTTCGGCATCTGCACGGCTTCGGGGATGCGCCCGAAGCTGTAGCGAATGCGCTTCTTGCCGGTAAACGACGTGGCGGCAGCGATCTTACCCAAGGCGAGACCGTCGGTGGACTTGGCCATTCTGTTTTCCCAATCGCGGCCTCTTGCGAGGCCCGCTCTCAATGCAGCAGCCACGGCGCGCCGACCGGCGATCCGTGACCGTTAAATGTCTCTCGACGTCCACCCTCGATCCGCAGCGGATCAGGACGCCTGGATGTATCCGCCCCCTTGGGGAGGGGCGACGCCTTCGCACCGGTCGGAGGGCGACAAACCGGGCCTCGGCGCTTTCGCGCGGGATTCATGGAATCTGCGGGACGCGCATATATACGCCCTTCTTCGGCGAAATAAAGGCCCCCGCACGCGAGCAGGTGACAGTTTCGATCAGCGTGATAAGCCTTGCGTTATGAAGCACATCGCCCTGCCCCTCCTCGCCGCCCTGTCGTTGGCGGCCTGCGCCTCGACGTCGGATGTCGGCTATCCCGGCCTGCGAGAGTCGGTCGGACACGCGACCCAGGAGAATTGGGAGGTCGGCCAGGCCGCCTATCTGATGTGGAACAGCCAGCGTCGCGGCTGGACCTCGACCCCGTCGGGCCTGCAGTATCGCCTTGTCAGCAAGGCCAATCCGAACGGCGCCCAGCCGTCCGCGACCGACACGGTCAAGGTCCACTATCGCGGCACCTTCATCGACGGGCGCGAGTTCGACAGCTCCTATTCACGCAACGAGCCCGCGACCTTCCCCCTGAACCGGGTCATCAAGGGCTGGACCGAGGGCGTCGCCCTGATGCGCGAGGGCGAGACCTATGAGTTCGTCATCCCGGCCGATCTGGCCTACGGCTCGCGCTGGATGGGGACGGACATCCCCGCCAACTCGGCGCTGCGCTTCACGGTCGAACTGCTCGAAGTGAATCCGCAGGGCTGACGACTCGGCCGTCATGTGCGCGGCCTTCCATCAAATGTGGGTAGCGGACTTAAGTCCCCGCTCATCCCGGCGGACGCCGGGACCCAGTGCTTTGGCTTCAGGCGTCCCGCTCGGCGGATATGTCTCAGTGTGAGGCTCTCACTGGATCCCGGCGTCCGCCGGGATGGGCGGGATAAGAGTCACGGCGTCACGCCACCCGCCGACACGGAATCGTCATCCGTCTTGACGACGCCTGCGACACATTGTCGTCTGCGCCTCCTTGTTGAGGCCGCGTTGGGGGCGGCCGTCCTGAGATAGCCGTCATGAAACCTTTCCTCCTGGCCGCCAGCGCCTCGGTCCTCTTGTTGGCGACGGGCGCGCCCGTTCGTTCTGGCACAGGTCGGGACGCCCGCCCTGCCCGTAGCCCTGGCGCCGATCCCGACGGCCAGGGACGAAGCCTATCCCGGCGTTATCAAGCTGCATGTCGACGCCACCGACATCGACCGCCGCCTGATCCAGGTGCGTCAGACTATCCCCGTCAGCGGCCCCGGCCCTCTGATCCTCTTCTATCCCCAGTGGCTTCCCGGCCATCACGGTCCGGTCGGCCCAGTCGCCAACGTCGGCGGCCTGACCTTCACCGCCAACGGCCAGCGACTGGAATGGGTGCGCAACACCGTCCAGCCCTGGGCCTATCAGATCGAAGTTCCCGCCGGTGTGACCGAGGTCGAGGCCGCCTTCCAATGGCTGACGCCGATCGAGGGCGGCCAGGGCCGCGTCACCGTCACCCCCGAAATGGCCAACGTCCAGTGGGACAAGACCCTGCTCTATCCGGCGGGCTATTATTCGCGCCAGATCACCTTCCAGCCGACGCTGAAACTGCCGCAGGGCTGGAACTACGGCACGGGGCTGGACACCGTCAGCTTTGAGAACGGCGTGGCGACCTTCGCCCCCATCACGCTGGAGCATCTGGCCGATAGTCCCGTCTTCGCGGGCGCCCATTATCGCCAGTTCGACCTTGATCCAGGCGGCCGCTCGCCGGTGCGGCTGAACGTCATCGCTGACACCGCCAAGATGCTGGAAGCCTCGGACGAGCATATCCAATTGCACCGCAATCTGGTCCAGCAGGCCGACCGCCTGTTCGGCGCGCGCCACTATGACCACTACGACTTCCTGCTGGCCGTGACCGACAAGCTGGGCGGCATAGGGCTGGAGCATCACCGCTCGTCCGAGAACAGCGCCGATGTGAAGTATTTCACCGACCGCGAAGCGACCCTGGCCGACCGCGACCTGCTCGGCCACGAATACACCCACAGCTGGAACGGCAAATGGCGCCGCCCGGCGGATCAACTGACGCCCAATCTGAACGAGCCGCTGCAGAACTCCCTGATGTGGGTCTATGAGGGCCAGACGCAGTACTGGGGTCTGGTCCTGACCGCCCGCGCCGGGCTGATGAGCAAGCAGCAGGCGCTGGACGTGCTGGCCATGACCGCCGCCAGCTTCCAGAACATTCCAGGCCGCCAGTGGCGCGCCATGCAGGACACCACCAACGACCCCATCATCAGCCAGCGCCGCCCCCAGCCGTGGAGCTCCTATCAGCGCAGCGAGGACTATTACCGCGAGGGCTCGCTGATCTGGCTGGACGCCGACACCCTGATCCGCGAGCGGACGGGCGGCAAGCAGTCGCTGGACGACTTCGCCAAGGCCTTCTTCGGCGTCGAGGACGGGAACTGGGATCCAGCCCCCTACACCTTCGCTGACGTGACCTCGACCCTGAACGGAGTGGAGGCCAACGACTGGGCCGCCTTCCTGCGCGAGCGGCTGGACGCGGTCGGCCCCGGCTCGCGCGGTCCGCTGGACGGCATCGAGCGTGGCGGTTACCGCCTGGTCTTCAAGGAAGAGCCGTCCGGCTACATGGGCGCCCTGTATAAAGAGCTGGGCCGCAACGACTTCACCTATTCGCTCGGCTTCATGATGAACAAGTCGAACAAGATCACCTCCGTCCTGTGGGGCGGCCCCGCGTTCGAGCAAGGTCTGACCTCGGGCTGGGAAGTCGTCGCCGTCGGCGGCCGCGCGGCCTCGGCCGACGTGCTGAAGGAGGCCGTCACCGCCGCCAAGGGATCGGCCGAGCCGATCGAACTGATCCTCAAGAACGGCGACGTCTTCAAAACGGTGCGCTTCGACTACCATGACGGCCTGCGCTACCCGCACCTGGAGCGGATCGAGGGCGCGCCCGACCGATTGGGCGACATCCTGTCGCCTCGACCGCGGTAACAGCCAAGCGCCGCGCCTATCCCTCCCCTTCATGGGGAGGGTGGTCGGAGCGAAGCGAAGACCGGGTGGGGGCGGCGGGGCTATTCAAGCGCTGCGCCCTGATCGCCAAGCCGTCCCCACCCGACCTCGGCCTGACGGCCTCAGCCACCCTCCCCATGAAGGGGAGGGAGAAGGTCGCGCTACGGCGGAAACGCCGCTACAGCATCTGCATGACCCTGACACACCGCCTGCCCGCCGCCGCCCTCGCCCTGCTGCTGTCCTCCGCTGCGCCCGCCGCCCTGGCCCAGGACTGGACCGGCCCGCAGGCGCCGACCGCGCCGACGCCCCAGAACACGCCGCTGGCCCTACCCCGCGCCCTGCCGCCGATCCCGGCGCCGACGGCCGAGGCCTATCCCGGCGTCATCCGCTATGAGGTCGACGCCACCGACGTCGAGAAGAAGATCGTCCGCGTGCGCCAGACCATCCCGGTCGCGCCCGGCCCTCTGGTCCTGCTCTATCCGAAATTCCTGCCGGGCAACCACGCCCCGACCGGCCCGATCCAGCTGGTGTCGGGCGTGAAGGTCCAGGGCGGCGGCTCAGATGGCTCTGGGCGCATCGACTGGCTGCGCGACACCATCGACCCCTACGCTTTCCACATCGAGGTGCCTCAGGGCGTCAGCGAGATCACCGTCGAGTTCCAGTGGCTGACCCAGCCCGACAACTCGACCTGGCGCGTGGTCATGACCCCCGAGATGGTCAATCTGCAGTGGGAGAAGGCCCTGCTCTATCCGGCGGGCTATCGCTCGACGGGCATCACCTTCGCCCCGTCGATCCGCCTGCCGCAGGGCTGGAAGTACGGCGTGGCGCTGGATACCGAAAGCTTTGTCGACGGCCTGGCGACCTTTGCGCCGACCGACCTCTACACCCTGATCGACAGCCCCCTGTTCGGCGGCGCCCATTTCCAGCGCATCGCCATCGACCCGCGCCGGGGGAACGGCGAAGGCGCCGTCCACCTGAACATCATGGCCGATACGGCCAAGGATCTCGCCCCCACGGCCGAGCAACTGAGCTGGTTCGAAAATCTGGTCGCCCAGACCGACCGTCTGTTCGGCACCCGCCCCTATGACCGCTACGACTTCCTGCTGGCGGCGACGTCAAAGCTGGGCGGCATCGGCCTGGAGCATCACCGCTCGTCCGAGAATTCGGTCCCGGCCGACTTCTTCACCAACTGGGGCAAGAGTATGGGCGCCGTCGGCCTGCTGCCGCACGAGTTCACCCACGCCTGGAACGGCAAGCGCCAGCGCCCGGCCGACGAACTGACCGCCAACCACAACATTCCGACGCAGAACACCCTGCTGTGGGTCTATGAGGGGCAGACGGAATATTGGGGCGACGTGCTGACGGCGCGCTCAGGCCTGGCCTCCAAGGCCGACATCCTGACGAGCTTTGCCGAGGTGGCGGCCTTTTACGACAACCAGCCGGGCCGCGAATGGCGCCCGCTGCAGGACGTCAACAACCACAACCTGCTCGGCTACCGCACCGGCAATCCCTATTCCTCGTGGATGCGCGGCACCGGCGACTACTATCGCGAGGCCCTGCTGATCTGGCTGGACGCCGACACGCTCATTCGTGAAGCGACGGGCGGCAAGAAGTCGCTGGACGACTTCGCCAAGGACTTCTTCGGCGGCGACGACGGCTCATGGGCGCCGCGCGGCTATACGTTCGACGACGTTGTGACGGCGCTGAACGCGGTCCACCCGCACGATTGGGCGACGTTCCTGCGCACCCGTCTGGACGCCAGCGGGCCGGACGCCAAGGCGCCGCTCGACGGTCTGACGCGCGGCGGCTACCGCCTGACCTACACCGACAGCCTGACCGCCGATGAAAAGCGCGTCCAATCGGGCTGGGCCAATGACTTCCAGTATTCCCTGGGCTTCACCCTGTCGTCCTCGAACAAGCTGACCGGCGTCCGCTGGGGTGGCCGCGCGTTCGAGGCCGACATCGGGCCGGGCTGGGAACTGGTGGCCGTCAACGACCTCGCCGGCTCGGCCGAGAAACTGCGCGACGCCGTCACCGCCGCCAAGGGGACCGACGCCAAGATCCGTCTGCTGCTCAAGAACGGCGACCGCTATCGCACCGTCGACTTCGACTACCACGACGGCCTGCGCTACCCGCGCCTGGAGCGCATTCCCGGCACGCCGGATCGGCTGGGCGACATCCTCAGCCCGCGTCGGCGGTAGAAACCAAGGCGCGGCGCGCCTCTCCCTCCCCTTCATGGGGAGGGTGGTCGACGCGAAGCGGAGACCGGGTGGGGAGGACTTGGCGACCCTGATCTCAGCGTTTGATTTGCCTAGCCGCCCCCACCCGGCTTCGGCCTGACGGCCTCATCCACCCTCCCCATGAAGGGAGGGAGAAAATCGCGCTTCAAAAAGAAAACGGGCCGGAGGTTTCCCTCCGGCCCGTTTCGCTTTGAAAGCTGTCTCTGGCGAACCAGAGGCCAGATTCGAAATCTTACTTGATTTCGACCTTGGCGCCGGCTTCTTCCAGCTTCTTCTTCAGCTCTTCAGCGGCTTGCTTCGAGACGTTCTCGACGACCGGCTGCGGAGCGCCTTCGACCAGGTCCTTGGCTTCCTTCAGACCCAGGTCGGTGCGGACGCCGCGGACTTCCTTGATGACGTTGATCTTCTTGTCGCCGCCGTCAACCAGGACAACGGTGAACTCGGTTTGCTCTTCAGCAGCTTCAGCCGGAGCAGCGCCACCGGCGACAGCAGCGACGGCGACCGGAGCAGCAGCCGAGACGCCCCACTTGTCTTCCAGCAGCTTCGACAGTTCAGCGGCTTCCAGGACGGTCAGAGCCGACAGTTCTTCAACGATTTTGGCGAGATCAGCCATTTTAGTCTTCCTTCGGTAGGATGAGGTTCAGAGAGATTTGCAGAGATGACGGGGCTTAGGCGGCGTCTTTGGTCGCGTACGCGTTGAAGACGCGGGCCAGTTGGCCGGCAGGCGCCTGCAGGACGCCAGCAACCTTGGTCGCCGGAGCTTGCAGCAGGCCGATGAGCTTGCCGCGCAGTTGATCCAGCGACGGCAGCTTGGACAGGGCCTCGACGCCCTTGGCGTCCAGAACCTTGTCGCCCATGAAACCGCCAAGGATGTTGAACTTGTCGTTCCCCTTGGCGAATTCGGCCGTGACCTTGGCGGCGGTGACCGGGTCGGCTGCATAAGCGATGCCCACGGGACCCTTGAACAGGTCGTGGTACTCGCTGCCTTCCTCGACGCCCAGCGCCTTGAGCGCCAGACGGTTCTTCACCACCTTGAACGCGCCGCCTTCCTTACGAAGGCGACGACGCAGGTCTTCCATCTCCACAACGGTCAGACCCAGGTTGTGGGTCACGACCACGGCGCCCGCGTCGGCGAACACGCTCTTCAGCTGTTCGATCGACTCGGCTTTTTGTGCGCGGTCCATTGTGGTCTCCAGTTTTGGCATTCGCCGCCGGGCTTATTCCCGACGACGGATTTGGCTTAAGCGCCATGCATCGCTGCACAGCGTTCAGGCCGGTCGTATTGTCCGAAGGAAGCGCGGCCCGCCCGCCGGATACCGGCAGGACGAAAGCTCTTTGCATCCCCATCTCCCCACGGCGCCAGAGGGCTCTCTGGACGATTATGACGCGGGCGACCCCCGCATCCCGAAGTTCTCGGACAGGCATCATCAGAACCGAAGCCCTGACGAGATGCGGGCTCTATACACGGCCCGGCGGGAAAATCAACGGCTGGGCGGCGCCTTCCAGCGCCCGACACGAAAGCGGCCTATTCGGCCACGCCGCCGCCTGGCTGGAAGTGAAGGATCAGCTCCGACAGTTCCGCCTCGTCCACCGCCGCGGCGGCGTCTTCAGCCGACATCCAGCGGCGTTCGCGCTGGGCGTCCTCGGGCCAGGCGCCCAGCTGGATGAAGACCTCCAGCGGATAGACGCTGGCGATGGTGGCCTGAACCCGCCCCGACTTCAGCCGCTTGCCATAGCGGAACCAGCCGATGGGCGCGCCCATGACGTCGCCCTGAACACCCGCCTCCTCATAAGCCTCGATCACGGCCGCTTCGGCGTCGGTCTTGCCGGCCATGCGGTTGCCCTTGGGGATGACCCAGCGCCGCGTCTCGCGCGAGGTGATCATCATGATCTCGACGCCGTCCGCGCCGTGCCGCCAAGGCAAGGCCGCGACCTGGCGCGTCTCCGATGACAGGGTGCGGGGCTTGCTCGACATCAGGTCAGGAACAGGCCGCCCACGGCGTAGAACAGGGCGCCGATGGCGGCGGCGGCGGGCATGGTGATGAACCAGGCGGTGACGATGCTGCGCGCCACGCTCCAGCGCACGGCCGAGACACGCTTGGCCGCCCCCACGCCGACGATAGCGCCGGTGATGGTGTGGGTGGTTGATACGGGTATGCCCATGCTGGTCGCCGCGAACAGGGTGATCGCCCCGCCCGTCTCGGCGCAGAAGCCCTGCTGGGGGCTGAGCCGCGTGATCCGCGACCCCATGGTGTGAACGATCTTCCACCCGCCGAACAGGGTGCCCAGGGCGATGGCCGCCTGACAGGTGATGACCACCCAGAAGGGCACATGGAACTCGCCGCCCAGCATGCCGCGCGAATAGAGCAGGATGGCGATGATCCCCATCGTCTTCTGGGCGTCGTTGCCCCCGTGCCCCAGGGAATAGGCCGAGGCGGAGACGAACTGCAAACCACGGAAGACTCGGTCGGCGAAGTTCGGATTGGCCTTGGCGAACAGCCAGGACACGATCAGCACCAGCAGCAGCGCCAGCATGAAGCCGATCGCCGGAGACATGAAGATGGCCCCGACGGTCTTCAGCACGCCGCTGATGACCACGGCACCGCCGCCCGCCTTGGCGATGCCCGCTCCCAGCAAGCCGCCGATCAGGGCGTGCGAGCTGGACGACGGGATCCCGAACATCCAGGTGATGACGTTCCAGAGGATGGCCCCCATCAGGGCCCCGAAGATCACCTGATCCGAGATGATGTCGGGCGAAATGATGCCTCGCCCGATCGTGTCCGCAACGTGCAGCCCGAAGAACAGAAAGGCGATGAAGTTGAAGAAGGCCGCCCACCCCACCGCATAGATCGGCGGCAGGACGCGCGTGGCGACGATGGTGGCGATGGAGTTGGCCGCATCGTGCAGGCCGTTCAGAAAGTCGAACAGCAGGGCGACGCCGATCAGAAAGATCAGGATCAGGAGGGCGTGGTCCATGATGGTCCTACAGGTGCTCGACCAGCACGCCGTTGATGCGGTTTGCCACATCCTCGAACCGGTCGATCACCTTCTCCAGATGATCCAGCAGTTGGCTGCCGATGATGAAGCCCAGAGTGTTGCCGCCCGTCCCGTCATGGCGGTGCGCCTCATACAGCGCCTTCATTCCGGCGTCGTACAGATCGTCGCTGCGCGCCTCCAGATCGGTGATGCGCTCGGTCAGGACCACCAGACGTTCGTGGTTCTTGCGCATGGCCGGCAGCAGGGTGAAGGCTTCCTGCGTCAGGGCCGCGCACTGCACGGCGATGTCGGCCAGTTCCTGCATCTTGGGCGAGAAGGCGCGCATCTCGTACAGGGTGACCACCTTGGCCGCCTTCTGCATCTGGTCGATGGTGTCGTCCAGCGAGTTGGTCAGGCCCCGGATGTCGGCGCGGTCGAACGGGGTGATGAAGCTGCGGCGCACGGCGAACAGAACCTCGCGCGCGACCTCGTCGGCTTCCTCTTCATGGGCGACCACCTTGGCGCACCATTCGCCGGTCTCCGGCCCGCCGTCCATCATCTTGCGCAGCGCGCCCGCGCCGTGGACCAGGCTCAGAGCATGGGCGTCGAAAAGCCGAAAGAAGTTGTCTTCCTTAGGCAGCAGCGCCTGAAACCAGTTGAGCATGGTCGTCTCCCGCAAAGCCGCCTCCTGCGTGTGGAGGATCAAGCCGGGCTCCAACTCCCGGCTTACAGCCGCTTCGTCAAGTCATCCGTATGCGGATTTCAGGTTTTCTTCCCCGACTATTGACGCCTTCCATGTGGCGCCTCATGACCAAAAGTGTCATTTTTGTGGTCTAATAACGGCCGAAATCGTCATGTCATACCCTGCAGCGCAAGAACGTTTGCTGGTCGCCGCCGGCCAGGCCCTGGCGCGTCGCGACCCTCGCGCCGCCCTGGAACTGCTTGATCAGGCCGATCAATTCGGCCCGACGCACAATGCGACTCTGAATCGCGCCGTCGCCCTGCGTCTGCTGGGCGACTATCATGGTTCGTTGCGCGTACTGGATGACGCGCTGGAGATGCGCCCCTACGACTTCATGGCCCTGTTGGCGAAAGGGGCCATGCTGGAGAAGATCAACCAGCCCAAGGCGGCGATCGAGGTCTATCGCAATGCCCTGAAGATCGCGCCCCCGCGCGATTCCTGCCCGCCCGGCGTCATCGCCCAAATGGATTACGCTGACCGCCTGATCGAACAACACGCCAGAAGTCTGGCCGATTTCATGAAGGACCGCGTGGCGTCCCTAAAGTCCGAACTCAGTGACGCCAGCCGCGAGCGTTTCAATGAGGGGCTCGAAATTTACGCTGGATTGAAACAGCCGCCCCGACATCAGCCGCTGCTGCTCAACTATCCACGCCTGCCCATCATTCCCTTCTATGACCGTTCGCTGTTTCCCTGGTTGTCGACGCTGGAAGAGGCGACGCCTGTGATTCAGGCCGAGTTGACCGCCCTGCTTGAAACCGACTTTGACGCCTTCTCCCCCTACATCGCCTATCCGAAGGGAGCGCCGGTGAACCAATGGGGAGAGTTGAATCATTCGCGCAAATGGACCTCCCTCTTCCTGTGGAAGGACGGACGGCGCCAGGACGATATCTGCGCCCGCGCGCCTGCAACAGCCGCCCTTCTGGATAGCCTGCCCATGGCGGACCAGGAGGATTTCGCCCCTACGGCTGTATTCTCCGCCCTACAGCCCAGGACGCACATTCCACCGCACACGGGCTCGTCCAATGTGCGCCTGCTGACCCACCTGCCCCTGATCCTGCCGGGCCCCGCGCGCTTTCGCGTAGGCAATACAGTTCGCGAATGGGAGATGGGCACGGCATGGGTGTTCGACGACACCATCGAGCACGAAGCCTGGAATGACGCCGAATCCATGCGGGTCATCCTGATCTTTGACGTCTGGAACCCCTACCTCGACGAGGGCGAAAAGCGCCTGATCACCGAAATGATGAAGGCGCAGCGGGACTATATGTCAGATCAGGCTTCGCCCCGCCCCTTGTCATAGGCTGACCGAGCGACCGCCACCTGGTCCATTCGCGTCTCGGCCCAATCGATCATCGGGCGCAGAGACTGCACGAGTTCCCGCCCCAAAGGCGTGATGGCGTAGGTGACCGAGACAGGCACGCTGGCCTCCACCGTGCGGGTGACAAGGCCGTCGCGCTCAATCTGACGCAGGGTCTGGCTGAGCATCTTCTGGGACACGCCTTCTATCCGGCGCTTCAGCGCGTTGAAGCGCATCGGGCCGTCATCCAGCGTCGTCAACAACAGAACCGTCCATTTATCCGCGATCCGATCCAGCAGCAGGCGGGTCGGACAGTCGACGGCATAGACGTCGCCGCGACCATCCTCGCGCACGTCGGTCACCGCCGGGGAACCTGGTGAGGAAAAAGTGCCTTCTTGCATGGCCGCTTCCCCTATCACACCTGGTACCCATTGGTAACTTAAAGAGAGCAAGCCGATGAAAGTGACTGTTCTGGGGGCCAGCGGCCGCGCCGGTTCGGAGATCGTCAAGGAACTAGCCCGACGCGGCCATGCCGTGACCGCCGTCGCCCGACGGCCTGAACGCATTCTCGAGGCGGCTGGCGTCACCGCCGTCGCAGGAGACGTCAACCAGCCTCAGACCCTCGCCCCTGCCCTGAGCGGCGCCGACGCCGTCGTCAGCGCCATCATGTTCGTCGACAGCGATCCGCAGCGCCTGATCAAGGCGGTCAAGGACGCGGGCGTCCCGCGCTACCTGGTCGTAGGCGGCGCAGGCAGTCTGGAAGTCGCCCCCGGACAGGCCCTGATCAACACGCCCGGCTTTCCCGGCGCCTACAGGGCCGAGGCCGAGGCGGGCGGGCGCTTCCTCAAAACCCTGCGCGCCGAACCGGAACTGAACTGGACCTTCCTGTCGCCGTCGGCCCTGTTTGACGGGTCAGAGCGCACCGGGACCTTCCGACTGGGCGACAACACCCTGCTGACGGACGATCAGGGCGACAGCCGCATTTCCTTCCCCGACTACGCCATCGCCATGGTCGATGAGATCGAGACGCCCCGTTACCCCCGCGCCCGCTTCACCGTCGGCTACTGAGAAGGGCGCACAGATGAAATCGTTCGCGCTGGCCGCACTGGCCGCCCTCACCTTCAACGCCGCAGCCGCTCCGGCCAGCGCCGGTGAGGCGCCCTCTGCTTCGGCACAGACGTCCGCCGCGCGCACCCCGACTGAAGCCGAAAACGCCCGGATCGTCGTCGCCTTCTATGATCTGGCCTTCAACCAGCATCGCCCGACCGAGGCGGCGCGGCTCTACATCGGCGACCGTTACATCCAGCACAATCCCCTCGTGCCTAACGGCCCCGAGCCATTCTACGCCTACTTTGAAGGCTTCTTCCGCGACAACCCGCAATCGCGCGCCACCATCCACCGCGTGATCGCAGACGGCGATCTGGTCGCCCTGCATGTCCATTCGCAAGAGACGCCCGACGATCCCGGTCGCGCCATCGTCGACATCTTCCGCGTCGAGAACGGCAAGATCGTTGAGCATTTCGACGTCATACAGGCCGTCCCCGCCACAACCGCCAACGGCAACACCATGTTCAGCGGCGACAAGGCCGACTGACCGAGCCAGCGAATACACGCCTTAAGCAGCGCGAGGCGCGGTAGGCGTAATTAACAAAGAAAACGGCCCCGGAAGATCGCTCTTCCGGGGCCGTCGTCATTCTTAGCCGTGAAGCCGGATCAGGCGCCCAGCGAAGCCGGGTCGACCTTGAAGCCGGGCCCCATCGTCGAGGACAGGGCGATGCGCTTCACATAGGTGCCCTTGGCGCCCGACGGCTTGGCGCGGACGAGGGCGTCCACGATGGCCTTGACGTTGGCTTCCAGGGCGTCCTGGGTGAAGGAGGCCTTGCCGATGCCGGCGTGGACGATGCCCGCCTTTTCGACGCGGAACTCAACGGCGCCGCCCTTGGCGTCCTTGACGGCCTGAGCGACGTTCGGGGTCACGGTGCCGACCTTCGGGTTCGGCATCAGGCCGCGCGGACCGAGCACCTTACCCAGACGACCGACCAGGGCCATCATGTCCGGCGACGCGATCACGCGGTCGAACTCCATGAAGCCGCCGGCGATCTTCTCGTACAGGTCTTCAGCGCCGACGTGCTCGGCGCCGGCCGCCTTGGCTTCATCAGCCTTGGCGTCCTTGGCGAAGACGGCGACGCGGACGTCACGGCCGGTGCCCGAGGGCAGGTTCACCACGCCGCGGACCTGTTGGTCGGCGTGACGCGGGTCGACGCCCAGGTTGACCGAGATTTCGATCGACTCGTCGAACTTGGCCTTGGCGTTATCTTTCACCAGCTTGATGGCGTCCGAGAAGACCAGCAGGTCTTCGGTGACGCCCGTGCGGGCCTTATGGGCTTTGGTCAGCTTAGCCATGTCTTAGCCCTCCACCACTTGAATGCCGATGGCGCGGGCCGAGCCCTCGATGATGCGCGACGCGGCGTCCAGGTCGTTCGCGTTCAGGTCCTTCATCTTCTTCTCGGCGATCTCGCGCAGTTGCGTCTGCGTGATCTTGCCGGCGAACTCGCGGCCGACGAGCTTGGAGCCCGACTTGATGCCAGCGGCCTGCTTCAGATACCAGGTCGCCGGCGGCGTCTTGGTGATGAAGGTGAACGACTTGTCCTGATAGACGGTGATGACGGTCGGAAGCGGGGTGCCCTTGGCTTCCTTCTCGGTCCGCGCGTTGAACTCCTTGCAGAAGCCCATGATGTTCACGCCGCGCTGACCCAGAGCCGGGCCGATCGGGGGCGAAGGCGTGGCCGAGGCGGCCGGCACTTGCAGCTTGATATAGCCGAGAATCTTCTTGGCCATTGGTCTCTCCTATGAATGACCCGATGACGATGCGTCGGGCCGGTGAGCCGTGGTCCGGCATGGCTGCCTCCCACGGATTTGCCGCCGGGCGACTCGAGGGTCGTCCAGCGAAGGCGCGCGTTTAGCAGGCAGACCCTGAAAACGCAAACGGGACCGCCCGGAGACGGTCCCGATCTCTGCGTGGCGTCAGCGGCCGATCAGGCGCTGACCTTCTCCACCTGATTGTATTCCAGATCGACCGGGGTCGGGCGGCCGAAGATGGAGACGGCCACGCGCAGGCGGGCGTTCTCTTCGTCGACGCTTTCGACCTGACCGTCGAAGCTGGCGAACGGACCGTCGGTGACCTTGACGTTCTCGCCGATGTCGAAGCGGATGGTGGGCTTCGGACGCTCGACGCCCTCTTCCACCTGGCCGATGATGTTCTGGACTTCGCGTTCCGAGACCGGCAGCGGCTTGGTGCCGCCCGCGGCGCCCAGGAAGCCCGTGACCTTCGGCGTGTTCTTGACCAGGTGATAGGCCTCGTCGGTCATCTCCATCTTCACCAGCACATAGCCGGGGAAGAATTTGCGCTCGGCGTTGACCTTCTTGCCGCGACGGATCTCAACGACATCCTCGGTCGGGACCAGGATTTCAGAGAAGGCGTCTTCCAGGCCCTGCTGTTTGGCCTGATCGCGCAGTTGTTCCGCGACCTTCTTCTCGAAGTTGGAATAGGCGTGGACGATGTACCACTTGTGGCGGGGATTGGCCGCCGGCTTGGGCGCTGCATCGGTCATATGCGCGTCTCCTTTATTGGCCAAGGCTGAGGATGAGGCGGGACGCGAAGCCAAGGCCCGTATCCACGATCCAGAAGAAGGCTGCCGCGATCAGCACCATGATGAAGACCATCACCGAAGTGATCCAGGTCTCCTTGCGGCTGGGCCAGGTGATCTTGCGGGCCTCAGCGCGGACTTCGCTGATGAACTGGGGGATGGACGTCTTTTTCTTCGGCGCGGGCGCGTCGACGGCCACGGTCGCTGCGCCTTGCGCGGCTGCTGCGGTCTTGGTCCCCGTGGTGCGGCGGCCGCCGGGGGTCTTCGCCTTGGCCATGTGACGTCTCTTCAACCTCTGGATCCTGCTGCTCCACATGGGAAGTCCCAGGCGATAACAACAGGGGGAATGGCAGGAGTGGAGGGACTCGAACCCCCGGCCCTCGGTTTTGGAGACCGATGCTCTACCAGCTGAGCTACACTCCTAGTGTCCCGGACAAAGATCAGCGCGCCGTGGAAATCGTTCCAGCGGCGCGACCCTCGCCAGAGGGGGGCGTATGCCCGAGCCCCACGGCCATTTCAAGGGCCATCTGCGCCGCAGACGCATGAAGTCGCGGATTTTCCTCAGAACAACCGCGCCACGGCGCTCGGCTCATAGCTCAGGCCTTTGACCAGGTCGTCGGGGTCGCCGATCGTGAAGGCTTCGGCCCGGCTGCGGCCGCCGATGACCGCCACCGCCTTGATGGTTTCCGGAACCACCTTGACCACGGCCACCGCGTCGCCGCCCGGCGCCCACGGACTGAAATCCGGCGAGCGGGCGATAATCAGATCATTCAACCGCTTCACCTCATCGCCGTCCGTCACCTCTTCGGCGCGACCGTCGATGGAGACGCCGACCGCCTCGCCCTCTTCGCCCACGCCGCGCACCGCCACGCCGACGCGCGGATCGGCGGTCAGGTTCTTCAGCTTCTCGCTGTCGCGGCCGGTGACGAAATACAGGTTCAGCCCGTCGTTCAGATAGCCCAGCGTCGCCGCCTGCGGGCGTCCATCCGCCCGGTTCACCGCCAGGGTCATCAGCTTCTGGCTGTCCAGCAGCTTCAGGATGGCGGCCACCGCCCCGCCGTGGATCGGGGTCGTGCGCGAGGTCGAGCTCATGGCGATTCTCCAAAAAGATGGCGACAGCAGAAGGATGACTAAAGCAGACTGGGACGACAGCTTCATCCCGGCCTTGACGCAGATCAAGGCGACTGGACGCCGCTTCGGTTCCAATCGTCCCATGACAGAGTCCCGCCTCGCGCCTGACGCGCCTCGTCTCGAGGTGTCCCCCCTCAGCAAAACCGAGGCGCCGGCCGCCTTCGCCCTGGCGCGGTTGTGGCGCCCCAGTCTGGAGCCCGCCCAGTGGGACGCCTTCCTGTCGGCCTGGCGCGCCGCGCCGGAGAGCCGCGGCATCCTCAGCGCCCGCAATCAGCGCGGCGGCGTTCTGGGCTTCGTCAGTTGGTGGCGCCAGCCTGACCTGGAGTACGGCGAGACCCTGTGGGCCGGTCCCTTCGTGGTGCGCGAGATGGGCGTGCGGCCGCTGGTGCGTCAGAGCTTGGCCGTCGAGCTGACGGCCCTCGCCGCCCAACTGGGCGCCCGGCTGCGCTATGCCGAAGAGGCCCATACGCCGGACTGCGCCGTCCAAAGGGCGGCTAGGACAGGCTGACCTATTCGAAATCGGCGACGCTTGGCCTAGACTGCCCCGTCATCCGGGAGACGACCTTCGTGAACACCGCCGCGGCCCAGACCCAAATCGAAGAGGTGCGTCTGGAGGACGTGCATCCGTGCGCCAACTGCGGCGCCCGTCCGCTGGGCGTCTGCGCCGACCTGAAGGGGCATGAGCTACAGAGCATGGCCTGCGCCAGCGAGACCGTCACGGCCCAGCCGGGTCAGGCCCTGTTCCATGAAGGCGATCCGAACCCTTACGTCTTCAACGTCGTGGACGGGGCGGTGAAGCTGTATCGCCTGCTGCCTGACGGGCGTCGCCAGATCACCGGATTCCTGTTTCAGGGCGACTTTCTGGGCCTAGGCGGGCGCGGAGCCTCCAGCTTCACGGCCGAGGCCCTGACGCCGCTGAACGCCTGCCGCTTCCGGCGCAGCGACTTCGATCAACTGCTGAACGCCCTGCCCGCGCTGGAGCACCGCCTGGTGGCCCTGGCCGGGGACGAGCTGATGGCGGCTCAGGAACAGATCGTCCTGCTGGGCCGCAAGACCGCGCGCGAGAGGCTGGCCAGCTTCCTGACCCGCCTTGCGGAACGTCAGGTGCAGTTGGGCGGCCCCGAAGGCCACGTCCACCTGCCGATGACCCGGCTGGACATCGCCGACTATCTGGGCCTGACGATCGAGACGGTCAGCCGGGTCTTCACCCAGTTCAAGACCTCGGGCTTGATCCAGCTTCTGCCGGGCAACGACGTCGCCCTGCCCGATCCGGCCGCGCTGAAGGCTCTGGGCGAAGGCGCCGCCTGATCCATTTTCGTTGAAGGGATAAGGGGACGCGGCCTGACGTTCCGCGCCCCTCCCCGCATCGGCTCTAGAACTTGCGGCCGACGCCCACCGACACGACCCAGGGATCCAGACTGACGCTGCTCTTCAGCGCGCCGCCGTTGATCTTGGCGTCCGTGTCGAACCACACCTTCTTGGCGTCCAGGTTCAGCGTCCACGGGCCGGAAATGTTCCAGTCCGCCCCGGCCTGCAAGGCGACGCCAAAGCCGTTGTCGAGATCGACCTCGAAGCCGTTTTTGTCCTTGCCGCTGAAGAAGGCCATGTAGCTGACGCCCGCACCGACATAAGGGCTGATCGTCGCGTTCGGGGTCGGCCGGTATTGCAGCGTCACCACCGGCGGCAGCACCCAGGTCTCATGCACGGCCACATCCGTTCCCGCCCCCTTGGCGCGGACCTCATGCTGGGTCGCGCCCAGAATGGCCTCGACGGCCCAGTGGTCGGCGACGAAATAGGTGAAACCCAGCGTCGGCATCCAGTCGTCGCCCACATCGACCTTCAGGCCGCTGTCGGCCCCGGCGGCGGTGACGATGGCGTCGTCGGCCTGCGGCAGGACGCCGGTCATTCGGGCGGTGACGATCAGCGAGCCCTTGCCCACCGGTTCGGGTGCGGCCGTCTGGGCGGAAGCTGCGCCCGCGACAGCCAGCAGGCTGACGGAAGCGATAAGGGCGGCGGCGGTTTTCATCGGTTCAATTCCCGACATTCGCCGGGTCGGAAGAGGGCCCGGCTTCGATGTCCCCATCACCCTGCGCTCGCCCCGTCCGTCTCGCCTTGATCCATCGCAAGCAGCGGATATTTCGTCGGTTTCGTCCAAGAAAAATCCCCTCCGGCCAGCGCCGAAGGGGATGATTCAGTTCAGACCGTCAAATGACGGGGATCAGGGCTCCGAGTGCCCCTCGTCCCCTTCGTCGAACAGCCGGAACTCGTGCCACAGGCCGTTCAGCACGCCGAAGGCCACCGCCAGGCCGAGGCCCAGGATCCAGGCGAAATACCACATGAGATGATCTCCTTTCGCGGGATCAGTAGAGGTCGGGGTTGGTCTTCAGCGCGTCCATCGTCGAGCGGCCCCACAGCACCTTATAGACCCAGGAGGTGTAGAGCAGGACGAAGGGCAGGAAGACCGCGACCACGATCAGCATGATGAACAGGGTCGTATGGCTGGACGAGGCGTTCCACACCGTCAGGCTGGACTGGGCGTCGATCGAGCTGGGCAGGATGAAGGGGAACATCGACAGGCCGACCGTCGAGATGATCCCGACCGCCGAAGCCGACGATCCGCCGAAGGCCAGCGCCGCTGACTTGCGCCACATCCCCAACAGACCGACCGCAGCGCCCGCAAAGCCCAGAACGGGCGCGATGAGCATCCACGGATAGCGGCCATAGTTGTCCATCCAGGCGCCCGGCGCCGCCTCCACCGCCGTGCGCAGGGGGTTGGAGGCGCCCGCCGTGTCGACCACGCCGGTGATGCGGAAGCCCATGTCGCCGAAGGCGACCATGGCTCCGCCGATGGCGAACAGCACCAGACTGGCTGCACCGGCGGCGGTGCCGATGGCGCGAGCGCGTTTCAGCACCGGACCTTCTTCGCCCTTGATCGACAGCCAGGCCGCGCCGTGCAGGACCAGCATGGACACCGACAACAGGCCGCAGATCAGGGTGAAGGGCGAGAACAGACCCAACAGGCTGCCCTCATAGAAGCTGCGCAGGTCGCTCGTCAGGCGGAAGGGCGCGCCCAGCAGGACGTTGCCGACCGCCACGCCGAACACCAGAGCCGGAACGAAGCTGCCGATGAACAGGCCCCAGTCCCACATGGAGCGCCAGCGCGCCTCGGGCCGCTTGGAGCGATACTTGAACGACACCGGCCGCAATATCAGCGCGGACAGCACCAGGAACATCGCCAGGTAGAAGCCCGAGAAACTGACGGCGTAGACCTGCGGCCAGGCGGCGAAGATCGCCGCTCCGCCGACGATGAACCAGACCTGGTTGCCTTCCCAGGTCGCGCCGATGGTGTTGATCACCATGCGACGCTCTTCATCCTTCTTGGCGACGAAGGGCAACAGGGCGCCGACGCCCATGTCGAACCCGTCGGTCAGGGCGAAGCCGATCAGCAGCACGCCCAGCAATCCCCACCAGATCAGGCGGAGGGTGGTGTAGTCGAGGGGGAGTTCCATCTCTCTTTTTTCCTTCAACGACCGGGTCAGGCGACCGCGGGCTCGCCTTCCGTGCGGGCGTCTTCTTCGCGGGCTTCCTGCTCGGCGAACGGCCCCTTCTTGACCGCGCGCAGGATCAGGCCGACCTCGACGACGGCGAGGGCGCCGTACAGCAGGGTGAAGCAGATGATCGTGGTCCACAGATGCGCCACCGTCAGGCTGGACGCGCCCAGGAAGGTCGGCAGAACGCCTTCCACGGCCCAGGGCTGACGCCCCACTTCGGCCAGAAGCCAGCCGGCCTCGATCGCAATCCACGGCAGCGGGATGGCCAGGACGGCCAAGCGCAGGAACCACCTGGTCTCATGCTTGCGCAGGGTGCACAGCACGAAGGCCGTGCCGAACAGGCCGATCATCAGGAAGCCGATGCCCGCCATGAAGCGGAACACCCAGAACATCAGCGGCACGTTCGGCACCGTCGACCAGGCGGCCAGCTTGATCTGGTCCGGCGTCGCAGCGCGCGGATCCTCGACATAACGCTTCAGCAGCAGGCCATAGCCCAGGTCGTTGCGGACCGTCTCGAACTGGCCGCGCGCAGCCATGTCGGTCGGATCGGCCTTGACCTTCTCCAGCGCGTCATAGGCGACGACGCCGCGTTCGATGCGGTCTTCGGCGACGGCGACCAGTTCCAGGATGCCCTCGACCGGCTTGTCGATGCTGCGCGTCGAGATCAGGCCCAGAACATAGGGCACCTTGACCTCGAAGTGGGTGTGACGGTCCTCAAGGTTCGGCAGGCCGAACAGGGTCAGGCCGGCGGGCGCCTCTTCGGTGCGCCACATGGCTTCCAGGGCGGCCAGCTTCATCTTCTGGTTGTCGGTCAGCGCATAGCCCGACTCATCGCCCAGAACGACCACCGACAGCGAGGACAGCAGGCCGAAAGCGGCGGCGACGGTCATCGACCGCTTGGCGAAGCCCTTGTGCTTGCCCTTCAGCAGATAGAAGGCCGAGATGCCCAGCACGACCACGGCGGCGCAGACGTAACCGGCCGACACGGTGTGCACGAACTTGGCCTGGGCCACCGGGTTGAAGATCACCGCCATGAAGTCGGTGATTTCCATACGCATGGTGTCGGGATTAAAGGCCGCGCCGACGGGGTTCTGCATCCAGCCGTTGGCGACCAGGATCCACAGGGCCGACAGGTTGGTGCCCAGGGCGACCATGAAGGTGACGAACAGGTGGGCGTGCGGCTTCAGCTTGTCCCAGCCGAAGAACATCAGGCCGACGAAGGTCGCCTCAAGGAAGAAGGCCATCAGGCCCTCGATCGCCAGCGGCGCCCCGAAGATGTCCCCGACGTAGTGGGAATAGTAGCTCCAGTTCATGCCGAACTGGAATTCCATCGTCAGGCCGGTGGCGACGCCCAGCACGAAGTTGATGCCGAAAATCGTGCCCCAGAAACGGGTGATCGTCCGCCAGATCGGCCGGCGGGTCATCACATAGATGCTCTCCATGATGACCAGCATGAAGGAGAGGCCCAATGTGAGGGGCACAAACAGAAAGTGGTATAGCGCCGTCAGTGCGAACTGAAGGCGTGAAAGGTCTACGACCGCCAGGTCGATCATCGTTCCAGGCTCCTGACCGCCAGCCCCCATCGACCGGCGTTCTACTCTAACCTAAAGCCACGCGGTTTGGCGCGCCTTGATCCTGATCAAAGCCGACACAGCCGACTCGGACTAGACGGCGTTTCGCCCAAGGTCCTTTCGTCCCATGGGCCTTTTGCCCAATCCCGCGTCGTCGGCGATCATGGCTGATCCGCTGATCGACCCTGGAGACAAGATGACGGCCCAGCCGATCGCCCCCAACGCCCCTGCCTTAGACGACACGCAGCCCGCCGCCTGGTTGAAGGCCGCTCTGGCGCCCTGGCGGCGGCTGATGACCCTGGGCGGCGCGCTGGTCATCGCCGACACCGTGCCTGCGGTCGGATTCGCAGCCGGTCTGGCCCTTGCGGTCGGCGCCCTGCCTCAAGGCATCGACGGCGCCCTGCCGGGCCTCGTTCTGGCGGCCGTCTCCCTGCTGGCGCGCGGCGCGCTCAGCCATACGGCGGTCAAGGTGAACACTCGCGCCGCCCGCGCCGCCAAGAACGGAATTCGCCGCTCCATCCTGACAGAGGCCCTATCCGGCCGCCTCTCCGACGCCGCCGCCATGACCGCCGTAGTCGAAGGGGTCGAGGCGCTGGACGGCCATGTCGCGCGCTTTTCGTCCGCCCGCACGGCTGCCGCCGCCTCGCCGCTGTTTCTGATCGCCGTGACCGCCGTAGTCAGCCCCTTCACCGCCGGCATACTGATCTTCACCCTCCTGCCCTTCATCATCGGCATGGCCCTGACCGGCATGGCGGCGGGCGCCGAAAGCCGTCGTCAGTTCCAGGCGCTGGAACGGCTGTCGGGCCTGTTCCTGGACCGGGTTCGCGCCCTGCCCGCCATTCTCGCCTTTCAGGCCGAGACGCAGCAGAGCCGCGTCATCGCCCGCGCCTCCGACGACCTGGCCCGCCGCACCGGCAAGGTGCTGAAGGTCGCCTTCCTGTCCTCGGCGGTGCTGGAGTTCTTCTCCGCCCTGGCCGTGGCCCTGGTCGCCGTCTATTGCGGCTTCAACCTGCTGAAGCTGCTGCCCTTTCCGGCGCCGGAACAGCTCAGCCTGACTCGCGCCTTCTTCGTTCTGGCGCTGGCGCCGGAAGTCTATCAGCCGATGCGCCGCCTCGCCGCCGCCTACCACGACCGTCAGGCCGCCGAGTCCGCCGTCCCCAGCCTGCGTCGCCTGAGCGTCGAAGCCGCGCGGAACACGCGCCCGCCCCGCCCCGGCCAGGCGCCCGCCATCGCCTTCCACGACGTCGCCATCGCCTATGACGGCGCGCCTGTGATCGAAGGCTTCACTCTGGATGTCGCCCCCGGCTCAATCGTCGCCCTGACCGGCCTCAGCGGCTCGGGCAAGAGCAGCCTGCTGCACCTCTTCTTGGGCCTGTCGCCTCTCAGCGAGGGAGAGGTCATGCTCGGCGATACGCGCCTGTCGCAGGCGGGCGACCTGACCGACTGGATCGCCTGGGCCGGGCAAGCCCCTGTCGTCATCCGCGGAACCCTGGCCGAGAACATCGCCCTGGCCCATCGCTGCGCCACGCCTGAGGCGGTGGAACAGGCTGCGCGCAAGGCGGGCCTGAACGGCGCGCTGGATCGTCTGATCGACGAACGCGGCGGCGGCCTGTCGGGCGGCGAGCGCCGCCGTCTGGGTCTGGCCCGCGCCTTCCTGAAGCCCGCGCCCCTGCTGCTTCTGGACGAACCCACCGCCAATCTGGACGCCGACGCCGAAGCCGCCCTGCTGCCCGTCATCCGCGAAGCCGCGCGCGGCCGCACCGTCCTGATCGCCACCCATTCCGACGCGGCAGCTGCCCTGGCCGACAAGGTGGTGCGCCTGTGAGCCGCTTCGATTCGCCCGGCGTCGTCCGCCTGAAGGCTCTTATCCGCGCTCAGGAGAAAGCCCAGCGCCCGCGCCTGCTGGCCGCCTCCGTCACCGCCGCCCTGGTGTCCGCAGGCGCTGTCCTGCTGCTCGGCCTGTCAGGCTGGTTCATTACCGCCGCCGCCCTGGCCGGGGCCGCCGGACCCGCCGTGGCCCACGTCTTCAACTACATGGTGCCCAGCGCCATGATCCGCTTCTTCGCCATCGTGCGCACCGCCTCGCGCTATGGCGAGCGCGTCACCGGCCACGACGCGGCTTTGAAGGCGCTGGCGGCCCTGCGTCCGCAACTGTTCCTCGGCCTGGCCCGCGCGCCCACGGCCAAAGCTCTTTCTCTGGCAGGCGGCGAGGCCTCCGCGCGACTGGTTCAGGACGTGGACGCGATTCAGGATCGTTTCGTGCGCCTCTCGACGCCCTGGGGCGCGGGCGCCGGTCTGGTCGCAGGCGTCGGCATGGCGGCCCTCGCCGGATGGACCCCCGCGCTCGTCGTCGCGGGCGCCGCCGCTCTAGGCGTCGTGCTGGCCGTTGTGATCGGCCGCCGCTTCGCCGAACCCGCCGGTCAGCGCCTTCAGCAGGCGTCCGGCGCCCTGAAGACCGAGTTCGCCGCCCTGGCCGCCGCCGCGCCCGAGCTTCAGGCCTATGGCATGAAGGCCTGGGCCGCCGACCGTCTGGCTGAACATGGCGACGCCGTTGAAGACGCCGCCGAACGACTGGCGCGCTCTGGCGGTCTGATCATGGCCAGCCAGAGCCTCGCCATGGCCGCTGGCGTGACGGGCGCGGCTCTGGCGGCAGGCGCAGGTTCCCCTGCCCTGACCGCCCTGTCCATGCTGGCCGCTGTCGCCACGGTCGAAAGCGCCGGAACCCTGCTGAACGCCCTGCGCCAGAACGGCGCGGTGAAGGCGGCGGTCCAACGCCTGGGCGAACTTCTGGATGAGGAGGAGCCCGCCTCGCCGGTCGCTGCTGCCTCTCCGAGCCTGCGCCTGTCCGGCGCCGATCTGACGGTCGCCCCGCCGCAGCGCCTGGCGATCATCGGCCCGTCCGGCGCGGGCAAGACGACCCTGATTGAATGCATGATGGGCCTGCGCCCCGCCTCGCCCGGTGAAATCCTGCACGGAGACGCCGACGCCGCCGCCCTCGGCGCCGAGGCCTTGCGTCCCCTGTTCGCCTATGCCCCGCAGCAGGCAGTGCTTCTGACCGGCAGCGTGCGCGAAAACCTGTGCCTGGCCGCCCCGTCAGCCTCGGACGACGATCTGTGGGCCGCGCTGGAAGACGCCGCTTTGGCCGACCGCATCCGCGCCGCGCCGGGCGGACTGGACGCCTCCGTGGGCGAGAACGGCGCGCGGCTGTCGGGCGGCGAGCGCCGCCGTCTGGGCCTCGCCCGCGCTTATCTGCGCCCGGCGCCCTGGCTGGTGCTGGACGAACCCACCGAGGGTCTGGACGCCGCCACCGAAGCGCAAGTGCTTGAACGGCTCTCCGCCCGTCTGCATCACAGCGGTCAGGGCCTGATCGTCGTCAGCCACCGCCCGGCGCCCCTGGCTCTGTGCGACGCCGCCCTGACCGTTTCGGGCATAGGCGCCGACGGCCGTATCCAGATCAGTGCAAGGCCCCGGCAAGCCGCCGCCTGACCACCATATCTTTGATCTCCATCAAGGCGACGCGGGCGATTAGCGGCTCTTCTGTCGGCAGAGGAGATCACCCATGCCAGCAGACATCATCGCCCCCGTCGTCGCCATCAGCGCCTTCTTCATGACCTTCATCGTCGGCATGGCCTACGGCTGCATCGCCAGTAGTCTGGCCAAGCCCGAAGAGGGCTGAGCCTCATGACCCTGCATCACATCCGCCTTGAGCTCGCGCGCGCGCCCGAACATCCGCACGGAGACGCGGGGGACGGCTACGACCTGGTCTTGACGCTGGACCAGAACGCCCGGCTCGACACAGCCGCCATCGCCATCGCGCCAGAAAACACCCGTGTCCGCCGCTTCAAGGGCACGCAGACGCTGGCTATCGGCCAACTGACCCGCGCAGAAGACGGCCGGTGGATTCTCGACCTTCCAGGCGAAGATGCGGACGCCGAAGGTTTCCGTCTGGAAGACGAACAGTTCGTCGTCGGTGAATACGTCTCCCTGGCCCAGCCGGGCGGGGACATGCGCGCCTATCGCGTCACCCTGGCCCAGCCGCTTCCCACGGCCTGACAACCGCTGACAACCGAAGCCGTCCGCGACGCCGCCTGATATCAGGCGGCGTCGTCTGCGTGCGTGTGGATCACCGGCCGGAACAGCAGCTTGTCGATGCGGCGGTCGTCCATGTCGATGACCTCGACCTCGAAACGGCCCAGTTGCAGGATGTCGCCCTCGTTCGGCACGCGCGACAGATGGTGCAGCACCAGGCCCGCCACAGTGTGGAAGCCTTCGTGCTCGCCGAAGTCTTCGCCCAGGATTTCACCCAGTTCGTCCAGATCAATCTGACCGTCGACCGCCCAGGTGCCGTCATTGCGCTTGCGCACGGCGGTTTCGGTCTCGTCGTGGCTTTCGTTGAAGTCGCCGGCGATCATCTCCAGCAGGTCCGTGGCCGTGACCACGCCTTCAAAGGCGCCGTATTCGTCGACGACGAAGGCCATGTGCACCTTCGATCCCTTCAGGATCTCCAGCGCTTTCAGCACCGAGGTCGACTGAGGGATGAAGGCCGGTTCAGCCACCAGCGTCTCGACGTTGAACTCGCCATTGGTGAGCAGGCTGTCCAGCAGGTCTTTCTTGTGGACCACGCCCAGCGGATTATCGATATCGTTGTCCCGCGCCACCACGATGCGCGAATAGGGGCAGGTGCGGATTTCCTCGCGCAGCGTCTCTTCGGAATCGTCCAGCGCGATCCAGTAGACCTCGTGGCGCGGCGTCATGGCCACGCGCACCGCCCGGTCGCCCAGACGCAGGATCTCTTCGATCATCTCCTGCTCTTCCGGCTCGATCAGGCCCGCAGACGTGCCCTCGGCCAGAATGCTCTCGACCTCTTCCTGGGTGACGTCCGAACCATCGCGGTCCTTGACGCCCAGCAGCTTCAGGATGCCCGAAGTCGAGGCCGTCAGCAGCAGCACGAACGGCTTCATCACCAGGGCCAGGGTCGAGATCGGACCGGCCATCTTAGAGGCGATGGTCTCAGGGAAGATCAGGGCCAGCCGCTTGGGCACCAGCTCGCCGACGATCAGCGAGACATAGGTGATCAGCACCACCACCACGGCGGTGGCGATGATCTGCGAATAAGGCGCCAGGGCGGGCAGGTTCGCCTTGAGAATCTCATCCAGCTGGCCGGCGATAGCCGCCTGACCATAGGCGCCCGCCAGAATGCCGATCAGGGTGATGCCCACCTGGACGGCCGACAGGAACTGCGTCGGCTCTTCGGCCAGCTTCAACGCGGCTCGGGCGCCGCGGTCGCCTCTTTCGGCGCGGCTCTGCAGCTTGGATTTTCGGGAAGACACGACCGCAAGTTCGGTCATGGCGAAAAGGCCGTTCAGCACCACGAGCAGCAGCACGACGACGATAGCGATGGTCAACATCGAAAAGGGAGAAGCCCTGACGCGGCGCGACTAACGGCGTCCGCGCGGCCTATAGTAAAGATGAACCTCGGTCTGCGCCAGCTTTCTTGTCGACGATGCGGCGGCCCGTCGCTGCCGCCCCGCATCAGGCCGCCGTCGGAATCTTGACTTCCGACCACGCGTCGGCTGCTGCGGCGCCCCGCTCCATCCCGTTCAACAGAATCTGCAACGTCACCGGCTTGGCTGTCAGATGGTCCGCCCCGGCCTGCATGGCCTTCACATGGTGCGCCTCGGTCGTATTGGCGGTCAGCATGACGATCGGCGTGCGGCGCCGCCCTGATCGCGCCTCGGACGCCCGAATGCGCCGCATGGCCTCCAGTCCGTCCATGACCGGCATCTGCATATCCATCAGAACCATGTCGAACGGCTCAAGCATGAAGCGCTCGACGCCCTCGGCGCCATTGTCAGCGGTGACGATCTCAAAGCCCAGCGGCTCCAGCAGACAGCGCACCACCATCTGATTGGCCGGATTGTCCTCCACCGCCAGCACGCGCAGGCGTCCCGCCGGTTCCGGCTGTTCCGCCGTCTGCGCCGGAGCCTCGACGTTATTCGACGCCTGCCGCTCGATGGGTATGGCCACGCGGAATACGCTGCCGCGTCCCAAGGCCGATTCCGCCAAAATCGTTCCGCCCATCAACTCCGCCAACAGGCGACAGATCGACAGCCCCAGTCCGGTCCCGCCGAATTGGCGCGAGATGGCGTCGTCGGCCTGAACGAACGGCTGGAACAGACGCTGCGCCGCCTGTTCATCGAAACCGATCCCCTCATCCTCCACCTCGATCAGCAGGCGCTTTGCCTGAGCATCGCCGGCCACATCGACGCGAACCCCCACATGGCCCTGAGCCGTGAACTTCACCGCATTGGAGACCAGATTGGAGACGATCTGCGCGATCCTTACGCCATCGCCGACCACCATGCCGTTCGCCGCATCGCTGAAGGTCGCCGCCAGCGTCAGCCCCTTGGCCTCCGCCCCCGCGCGGCGCATCTCCACGACCGCCCCGATGTCGGCTCTCAGGTCGAACGGCGCGGGCGCCAAGGTGAACTGGCCTGCCTGCATTTTCGACAGATCCAGCATGTCATCCAGCACCCGGCGCAACGCATCCCCCGCCCCCGTGATCAGGTTCAGCATCTCGTTCTGGCGCGGAGTCAGGGTCGTGTGCGTCAGGGCCGACGCCAGCCCCAGCACGGCGTTCAACGGGGTGCGGACCTCATGGCTGATGTTCGCAAAGAAGCGATCCCGCGCCTCGGCGGCCTGGCGCGCTTCCGCCTGCGCAACCTCCAGCGCCTTCAGCGCCCGCACGTGATCCGAGACCTCGAAGCGAATGGCCGTATAGGTTTCCGGCCGCCCATCAGACCCGAGATTCGGCACAATGGTGGTGTCCACCCAGTAGGGCGCGCCAGCCTTGGTGCGGTTCTCAATGGTGCCGCGCCATACCTGACCGCTCGCAATGGTGCGGTACAGATCGCGGAAATAGTCGCGCGTGTGGGCGCCGGAGTTCACTACCCTGTGCGTCTGGCCGATCAGTTCCTCGCGCGAATAGCCGCTGACCGCCTCGAACTTGTCGTTGCAATACAGGATGCGGCCGGCGCGGTCAGTGATCGCCACAATGGCGGCCTCGTCCAGTGCGGCAGAGAGCCCCGCCCGGCGGGGCCAATCGACGTCAGACATTAGCTAGGGGGTCCTTTCAGACCGCCACATGCGCCCGCCATCGCTGCCAAATGCTTAATCGTAACACCCGACCAAGGTCTAGGGTTACGCTTTGATCCAGCGCAAAGCGCCTGTCCGCCATGCAAAACGGCCCCCGGATCGCTCCGGGGGCCGCTCTGTTACGCTTTACTCTTGGCCTAACGCCCTTGCGGGCTGCTTGAGGCCATTACTGCGGCCTAACGCGCTTTCGCGCTGCTTGAGGCCGGTACGCTTACGCTTACTCGGT
>NZ_QWTZ01000018.1:0-44510 GCF_003576505.1 Brevundimonas sp. LPMIX5 | reverse complement strand
TGTCGTCGAGGTCGGCTGGTTGCAGATGATGACGTTAGCGCACGTCGCCGGGTAGACCGCCGAGGTGGTGATGTCCGTTAAGCCCGAGCCTGGTTTGGCGACCTGCCGCATCTGGGTAACGTTGCCGCGGGCGTCATAGGTGTAGTTGACTGTTTCGCCTTCCGGGCTCGTCGCGGTGGCGACGCGGCCCGCATTATAGGTCCAGTTCCAGGTGCGGCTGGCGGGGGGCGAGGTCGATGTGACCTCGGTATAGGAATGCGGGCGTCCGACTGTCAGGTCTGTGACAAGCGTGCGCTTCTGGCCTAGTGGTCCAGTGACCTCCATCGTTCTGATTGAGCCGGCGTCCGAGAGCCGATATTCCCACCGTCCGGTTGCATTGGTGACGGCATAATGGTCGTAGGGATACGGCCGTTCATAGATGATGACAGGGTTAGGGTCCGTGCCCACAAATATCTTGGTCGAGGCGGCATTTTGGCTCTGATATCGGATCGTTTTGCCCGTTTGGTCGGTGTAGGTTCGCTCCTGAGTGCCAGGGTATGGTTCAGCGATAGACAAGGATACGCTTGGCCAGTTTTGCGTAAACGCGCATGTACTCGCAAGCGGCGCGCAGGCGTCCACAGCCAAGTTAAGAGCAGTAGCTTTTTTGAGTATGAACCAACTATGATCTAAATCCGAATAAATGTTCGAAGCATACTCATAATGGATCATATAGCCGGTATTGGTATGATATGATTGAAGGCGACTATTCGTCCACGGAACGCATATGGGGGGACCGCCCCCGCCTGGTAGATCTAAATCGTCTTCTGGAGGGTCGAGATAAGTACACCCGCTAACGGAGGCATAATTGTAGGTGGTCACTACTCCGTTTGGAGAGATGCGACGAGTTACGACGCCATCTACGAAAGGCGCGACGTTCTTGCGCTCCATCGCGTAGGCTGTACCGTCGCTTCGCGTGTAGACAAACTGTTGATTGAATTGATGATAGATCAGTGTCGATCCGGTGTTCTCCTTTGACGCGAATGTCATAACGCCAGTTGGTATAAATGACTCTGTAACTCCATCGACAGTGATTACACAGTTTACGCCGATACCGCAGGAGACAATGCCGCCAGCGGCGTGATCCCACCAAATGCCATTGTCGAGCAGAGTTTGTCTGTAACTCAAGCCCTCACCGGGAGGGCCGATGGATACAGCTCCTGAGACTGGCATCCACTTGCCGCTCACGAGGTCCATACCTCTCTCATCGAGCACATAATGTTCTGGGGGGATTGGGTGAGTTTGCGCCAGCGCTGGCATAGCGAACAAGGCGCTGCTGGCCAGCAGGGCGAGTTTGAGCGTGGTTTTCATGGATGCCTCCCCCGAAGTCTCAGTGTCCGCCGGTCCCCGACGCCCACAATACGGTAGCGCCAGACTTGACCACCAGATTTCCGTCGTTCTGGATAATCAGAACAGCGCCAGTGTTTCCGTTCGTCCCCGTCGACCACAGCGCTTCATTGGTCGAGCCGCGCAGCACCAGATTGCCGTCTGCCTGCATCGCCAGCGCAGTCGAGCGCCCCTTCGCCGTATTACTCGCCCATAGCGCGCCGCCCGGGCCATAGAGGACCAGATTGCCGTCTCCCGGTTGCAGGATCAGATAGAAGCGATTGTCGGGCGACGTGATCCGCTGTGAGGGCAGCATCCATTCCGCGCTTCCCAGCCGATCATTCGCCGCCCGGGCGCCATAGACACCGGCTATGCGACTGTCTCGATTGTCCGCTTTATCGAGACTATAAAGCGTTCTTGAGCCGCCACTCGCGGGTGCCTGGATGGACGCCTCCAGTCGGCCGTGGACGTCGTAGGTATAAGTCTGAGTCTGCTGCCCTGCAGCCCCCGTCGCCACCACCATCAGGCCGGCGGCGCCAGCTAAGGCTAACCAACGCGTCATTTCCCCCCCCCAATCCGAAGATCGAGGCTGCTCCAATGAGGGGTGAAGTCAAGCTCGGCTCGCTTTATTCACGCCAATGTCAACGATTGGAGGTTGCCAGCACGACGATTAGGCCGTCGCCAATGCAAGTATGATGCGTTGTTTAGCTACCCGAGGCGGAAGGCCAGCCCCTGCTGCTAGACCAGCTAGGGGATACTCATGGATGGCTACCCAAGCTGGGGTAGAAACCGACACCGCCAAGTGGACCGGACAGGGCCAAGAAAATCCTCACGCAAGAAGCTTCGTGGTCTGGCGAGGCGAGCGAGTGACGAAACCCAAGGAGAGCACCAACCAAATCTCCCGCGGAAAACTTGCCGAGAAGATCAAGATGGCAGCCTTTACGCACCAATATCCACCGATTCTTTGATCCTTCCCACTTACCAGCCGCGCTGACCGGGCATCGATAACAACCGTACAGTCCTCAAACGCTGCCCAGCCCTGCGCACGTCAGACTTTGACGAGCGCCTGTGCCTTATACCGATACTGCTGGTCGGCTGTCGGGTGCCGCGTAACCGGGTACCATATCGAGACGATCGCCCGTCTCGGCTCGAGCCGGATATTCGGCGGCGAAGGCATTCGCGCGGTTGGGCTCAACATTCGGCAAAGCTAGTTGGATCACGCGCGTCAATCTTAAGATCCCTGCGCTATCGGTCGCGGCCGGACGACTCCGCTCTGCGTGATCGTTGAAGGCCCAGCCGCAAAAGCAACAGCAGGTCAGTCATCGATGCGCTTGCTCGGCGAAGTAAGTCAGTAACGCTGTAGAACTGACGTTCTGCTACCAGACATCATTTAGTGGGTCGAGCACTGCATGAAGGCCGAGGAATCCGTTCCTCTTCTTCCAGAATTTCTTCGAAATCGTAGGGACGAACTGGGAGAGGACCAAACGCGGCGCGACCCATGGTTACTGCCATCTTTCGCAAGCGATGGTATTCGTCATCGTCGAACTTTTCCTTGGCCATCGCGCCAACCTGGATCGACATCAAGGTCATCCGATGAACCATCAGGCGCAGCATGTCATCCTGATGCCCCTCTAGATTCGCCTCGATCAACCTTCGCACGTACTCGGTCATCGTGAAACCACTGTCCTCCAACTTGACCTGAAGACGCGCATGCGATCGCAGCTGTGCGTAATGTGTGCACCTCCCTAAGGAGGTTTCCATCATGGTCTCCTTCTAGGGAAAAAACGTCCGAGAACGGCGGAAGCCGGTTCGCGCCGCCGACCGAGTTTCGCGTGTCTGCGGTAAGAAGGTCGAACGGACTGTTCAGCTGTCGAATGCGTCAACAGTCATGGCGGTCTTTCCCGGCGTCCGCTATGGAGGCCGACGTTGAGGCTGGTCTTGCCGACGGACGCTATGACAGCCGGGACATGCCGGTGGTCATCGCGTGCCTTAGTGGACGCCGCAGATCGTGCGACTGTCGCCGTACGACAGGCCACGCGTCAGGATCGCTTCAGCACGGTCCGGCGCGAGTTCCTCCAGGATCAACGCCCACGCCCAGCCCATCGCCGCATGACCTGAGGGGTAGGAACCGCTCTCGGCCAACCACGGAGCCGCCTCGACGCAGATGTCCGCTGGTTCGGACACGAAGGGACGCGGCCGGGCATAGCGCGCCTTGGCCGAGGCCTGGATCACCTCAAGGTCGGCGTGCATCCGGCCCAGCAGCAGCGCCAGCGTCGGCGTCCGGCTGGGATCAAAAGGAACCCCGAGCGCCTCGCTGAAAACTTCGGGCGCCGATGGCGTGACGATCTCCGCGTCGGCCGCCGCCTGGTTCCATCGCGCCCGCCCCTTCATCGCTCGCGTCGCGTGATAGACCGCCAGATCATTCTGCTCCCTCAAGGAACCGTCTTCCGGCGGCGGCGGCAGAAAGGCGAGCGCCTCAAAGTCGCTGTTCGTCGCCAGATATCCCGCGGGATGATCGGCGTAACCTTGCCACAGCGACGGCTCATGACCGGAGGCGCAGGCCGACAGCATCAGACCGAGCGCGGCGACACTCAAAATCCGCATGCGCATCTCAATCCTCCGTCACCTGAAAACCGCCCGCGCGGTCGGTCGTGATGCGAGCGAAACGGCGTACCCGGCTATTGCGCGCCTTGATGTCCGCCACGAGGTGGTAGTCGCAGGTCAGAGCCTCGCGGGTGATCCCGACGATCAGGAAGCCATGATCGCGAACGTGGGCGAAGCGGACGTCGGGATTCTTTGCGACCAAAGCCTTTTCCGCGATCTCATAAATGCGGGCGTCCGGGCTGATGGTTTCATAGCCGCCGGGCGAGGTGACGCTGCCGGTACCGAACTCCACGCCGACGAAGCTTTCGTCACGCGGATCATGCAGGCGGTTGCCCCAGAACATGTGGGTGTCGCCGCTGAGGACAGCCAGATTGGACCGGCTGCGACGGGCGGCGTCATACAGGCGCAGGCGCGCCGCCGGATAGCCGTCCCAGGCATCGAGATTGATTGGCAGACCCAGACGCGTGCTTTCCAGCCAGCGGCGCGAACCGGGCCGCGACATCGCCTCCTGCAGCAGATCCTCGGGCATGACCGACATGAAGTCCGGCGCCCGCATCCGGGCCACGATCACCTGGTTGGCCAGCATCTGCCACGTCGTTCCGCGTTGGACCGAGGCGGTCAGGGCGTCCTCCAGCCATAGCTCCTGCGCCGCGCCCATCATGGAGCGTTCGGGGCGGTTCAGCACCTCGGCCTCGAAACGGGCGGCATCGGGGCGGCCCTCGGCATCGAAGATCATATCGCGCGTGGCGCTGGGCGCCTGGGTGCGGCCGGTCAGGCGCGTCTCGACCGCGATCAGGGACAGCAGGTCGCCGAAGTCATAGACGCGGTTCAGCACATGGGCCGGACGGCCCGGCGCCGGATCACGCATGGGCAGCCATTCGAAATAGGCCTGGATCGCGGCGTCGCGACGCTGGTCCCAGGACCCTTCCGTATCTTCATCATGAGCCGATGCTCCGCCCATCCAGCTGTTGTTCGCCGTTTCATGGTCGTCCCAGACGGTGATGAAGGCGGCGCGGGCGTGGGCGGCCTGCAAGTCTGGGTCGGTGCGATACTGGGCGAAGCGGCGGCGATAGTCGTCCAAGGTGACGATCTCATGCGCCGGATCATGTTCACGGCCCAGAGCGCGGCTCTCCGGCCCGCCATAGCCGTCGACGCCGTATTCATAGATGTAGTCGCCCAGGTGGACCACCGCGTCCACCGGCTCTTCCAGCTCGGCGATGGCGCGATAGGCGTTGAAATAGCCGAAGCCGTAGTGAGAGCAGGACACCACCGCCAGCCGCGCCCGCTCCGCCTCCCCGCCCGGCAAGGTGCGAGCGCGCCCGACGGGCGAGACAGCGTCGGCGCTGTGGAAGCGATACACGTATTCACGCCCGGCGCGCAGACCCGTCACATCGACCTTGGCCGTGTGGTCGCGCGCGACCGTAGCCTGAACCGTTCCGGACTGGATGATGCGGGTGAAACCTTCGTCCTCGGCGACCTCCCAACGCAGCTTGGCTGCGCCGCTCTGCCCCGTCGCGCGGGTCCAGATGACAAAGCCGCCCTGCGTCGGGTCACCGGCGGCGACACCATGGGTGAAGACCGCCGGATCAAGCGCCGCACGTGCGGCTGCGGGGCCAGCCAGCGCCGCGCCTCCACTCATCAGGGCCAGGGCGCCGCGGCGCGACAGACGAAGGGTCTGCGTCATCGAACATACTCTTTTCGTTCGAGATGCGCCGTGCGGGCGGCGCGGAATACAGCATTCCGGCGGCCGGTCGTTCCGGCCGCCGGACAGATCATCGGACCTTAGAAGCGATAGGCCAGGTTCACCCGGAACATGCGCGGCAGGCCGGGCATGACGGCGACTTCCTTGTAGACCTCGGCCGAAGGAGTGAAATATTCCTCGTCGAACAGGTTATCGATGTTGGCCGAGACGGTGACGTTGCGCACCTTCACATAGGCCGCCGCCTTGGCCAGCGTATAGCCAGGCAGACGCAGGCTGCTTTCCAGAATGCCGCCCGTTTCCGAGACATAGGTGGCCCCGGCGGTGAAGCCCGCGCTGGCCTCGACGCCCATCAGGTTGAAGGGGTCGGTCGTATAGGCGCCGAACAGGCTGAACACCGTGTCGGGCATGGTGCGCACGACATAGCCGTCGGCCAGTTCCGCGAAGCTGCCCGCATTGTTCACCGCAAAGGTGCCGCCATAGGCCAGGACCGGGTCAAAGCCCAGTTGTTCGGGCCGCAACTCCAGATACTCGCCCTTGCCCTTGCCCGGCGCATCCACCCGCGTTTCCTGCAGCGTCAGGGCCGTGGTGAAGCTGAGTTTGTCGGTGGCCAGCCAGTGGGCCTCCAGTTCGAAACCGTCCGAGGTGGTGCCGCTGACATTGCCCATAATGTCCGTCTGGCGGCGGAACTGCTCATAATAGGCCGCACCGCCGAACAGGGCGCCGTCGAACAGCGAGAACTTGACCCCGACTTCCTTCAGCTCCGACGGCGAGATGAACAGATTGCTCGACGCCGTCCCGACCGACACGCCGCCGGTCTGGGTCGACTCCAGCGAGCGCGGCTCGGCGAAGGTGATGTAGGGGGTCAGGCCCCACGGCGTCTCATAACGGGCCGACAGCGACCAGGTGACGGCGTCCTTGCTGTTCTCGACCCACGTGTCCTTCAGGCCGAAGACCGTCTCGCCCTTGTTGATCGCCTTCACGTCGTAATCGTCCCAGCGCAGCCCGGCCAGGATGCTGAAACGGTCGAAAATGGTGATGTCGCTCATGGCGAAGAGCGAGCGGCTGTTCCACTCCATCTCGTGCCGCGAGTCCCACATCTGCTCGCCGTTCTTCATCAGGGGCGCGGCGATGCGATCGCCCGCCGTCGAACCGTGCGACAGGTCGCGGCGGTTCAGGGCGATATAGCCGGACAGGAAGCTTTCATACTGTTTGGCCGTATGGTCGCGATAACCGGCGCCGACGACAGTGTCGGCGCTGACGTGCTGGCCGAAACGCGACGGGAAGCTGTAGGTCACGCGGCCTTCGATGGCGCGGGCGTCATAGTCGGCGGCGAAACCGAAGCTGTTGAAGCGCTGGTTCTCGATGTCGTCCACGAACGCCTTGAAGGCCAGTACCGAACCGTTCGCCATCTCCTTCTGCAGGCCCGCATAGGCGGTGAAGGTGCGGCTGTCGTTATAGTCGGCGTCGTCCGCCATGACGTTGCGGCGGCTCAGCCTGGTCGTGCCGACGCCTTCATCAAGGGCGAACTTCGGATTGTTCTTGCCACCGTATTCCAGGATCTGGCGAATGTTGGACGTGCCGCCCCAGGCGCCGAAGGCGGCGTCGATCTCGCCGTATTCGATCATGCCTGAGCCATCCAGATCGACCAGATCGATATCGCGGCCGGTGATGTAGACGCCGTTGTCGATCAGGTTCTGCGTGACCCGGTTCCAGCCCGGCGACTGGATGCGACCCGACTCCTTGAAGTGCATCAGATTGACTTCGCCCGACCAGCCGTTGCCGAAATCGCCGACATAGGTGGCCTGAAGGTTCAGGTGTTCAGGATGGACGTTGCGGTAATAGGAGTCGGAATCCTCGCGCTCGACATAGAAGGCGAAGCCGCCCTCGCCCACCGGCACGACGATGTCCGCCGCCGCATTGCGCCGTCCATAAGAACCGACGGTGACATTGACGCCGCCGCTCATCTCATCGGCATAGCGCGCATCGACGCCACGCGCCGACTTGGGCACGAAGTTCAGCAGGCCGCCGACCTTGCCGGGACCATAGATGGGCGAGGACGGTCCGCGCAGCACCTCGACGTAGGCGGCGGCGCCCAGGTTGGACGAAAAGCTGCCCCGGTTCTCAATCCGCTTGAAGCCCTGAAAATAGGTGTCGGCCAGGGTGCCGCGCACGTTCAGATTGCCCGGAACGCCGAAAAAGCTGGCCGTATAGGCGCCCGGCACAGCGGCGACCAGATCGTCAACGTTCTCCATCCCATAGCGGGCGATGGTGTCCGAGCTGACGCGCGAGGCCGAACGCGGCGTTTCCAGCAGCGAACGGTCCAGGCCGGTGAAGCTGTCGGTCGCGCCCTTCTGAAGGCGGCTTAGCGGATCAAAGCGAGCGGTCACGACCACGTCCCCGATCTGGGTGGCCTCGGCCCGCGCCTCGGCGGCGGAAACAATGACGAAGGCGCCGTTCGGGTCGCGCCGGAACGTCAGATTGGCGCCTTCCAGCAGGCGCGCCAGCGCCTCAGCCGCCGTCATCGAGCCGGTCAGCACGCTCGAACGACGATTATCCAGCGTCACGCCCGCTGCGACGATCACCGTCCCCGTCTGTTCAGCCAGTGCGACCACCGCCCGGTCCAGAGACTGGGCCTCGATGCGGATAGTGTAAACCTGGGCGGCGGCGGCCGGGCGGGATGGGGCCTGAGCCATGGCGGGCATGGCGGCGGCGGCAAGCACGAAAACGGCGGCGGAAGACGTGGCGACGGCCTTCAGCCTGGAACGATGAACGGTCAAACTCTATCCCCTAGACGTTGCGTGAAGCCTGCAGCCGACATGGCCCCCAACAGCTTCAACACCGCCTAGACGCAAGCCGACGCTCGCCCTTCCAGCCCGCACCCCGATTTCATTAAAGCTTCAAGATAACTCAGCTTTTCAGCATCATTTGGATTTCGCCGTCGGCGTTGCGGCGTCGCACCAGATGGCCGTTCAGTTCCTGCGCCAGGCTCTCCAGCGCTTGCGGAATCTGCTCAATAGTGAAGGCCGCCGTCACCTTGCGCACACCCAACTGAGGCGAGACGATCGTCACGCCGGGCCGATAATAGCGGTTCACCTCAGCCACCACTTCCGACAGCGGCTGATCAATGAAGCTGAAGCGCTGACGCCGCCACGGCGCGACGCCTGCCGGATTGATCGCCGCCCGTTTCAGCACCCCGCCGCGCAGGGCCGCGCGCTCTCCCGCCCCGATGACGGTCTGCTCGCCAGCGGCTATGGCGGTCACCCGCACCCGTCCCTCTTCGACGAAAACCTCCGGTCCCAGTTCGCCCAGACGGACCTCGAACGCCGTGCCCAGCGCCTCGGCCTTCAGCCCTGCTCCAACGACAGTGAAGACCCGTGTCTCGTCGCGCGCGACATCAAAGAAGGCTTCGCCCGCATCCAGCCGCATATGCCTTACCCCCTCGTCGACACGGGTCGCCAGAACCGAGCGCCCGCCCAGCGACACGCGCGAGCCGTCCTCCAGCGACAGATGACGGATTTCACCCACCTCGGTCGCAAACCGGCGTCGCTCGCCACTGGCCAGTTGCAGCGCCAGAGGCGTCATCGCCAACGCCCCTACCCCCGCCGCCATGGCCATCAGCCCCCGGCGCGACGGCACCGTCCAGAGACGCGACGGCACGCGCGCTGGGACGACCGAGACGGTTTGCGCGTCGCCCAAACTCTGCTGGTTCAACGCTTCTGACCAATCGAGCCGCGCCCACAGGGCCTCGGCTTCGGCATAGGCCGCAGCATGATCCGGCGAAGCCGCCCACCACGCCTCAAACGCCCGCCGATCCGTCGCGCTGACGGGGCCGCCGCAACGCCGCGCCAACCATTCCAGAGCCTGTTCGATGGGCGGCGCATCATGTCGCACCGTCATGCCGCCTCCGTCCCTCGTGTCCGAACAGCGCAGCGCAATTCGATCAGGGTCCGCGCGATCGTGCGACTGATGTCCGCCGGCGAACGTCCCGTCAACCGCGAGATCTCCGCATAGGTCAGCCCCTCGATCCGGCTCATCCGCAAAAGGTCCCGGGCATCGGAATCCAGTGCCTGGATGCCGCGATCCAGCGCCTCCTGTTCCTCGCGCCTCAACAGGACCTCCTCGGGGCTGAGTTCATGTGGCGGCAGCGCAGTATCGGCCATCGCCTTCCAGCGCCTTTTCTGGCTGTCGGCGCGGCGGATGGCGTCCTTCAAGGCGTTGCGCGCCATGACGAACAGAAAGGCCCTGGGATCCGCCACACCCTCCCGGTTTTCCAGCGTGCTGAACCGCAGGAAAGCCTGCTGAAGGGCGTCGTCCACTCCATCCTGCTGAGAAGCATAGCGCCGGACCAGTGCGGTGCGGATCTCCACCCCGTAACGAGCCAGCAGATAGTTCAATGAGCGGCCGTCACGCCCGCCGCTTGCCCCGCCTCGGGTTCCCATAGCCTTGCCGCAATTTCATTCCCACAGCTAACTTGCCCGGGATTTGCGACAGATCGCCCACATCATCGCACCAGTTTTGTAAAGACCCCTTCGCCGTATCTCAGTCCGGCGCGGCCCGACCCACCGATAGATTATCGCCCGCGGGGTTCGGCTATTCGACACTGCCGCTGAGCGCCATGAGTGGACGTTGGTCGGTGTCCCAATAGCTGACATTTAATAAGCCGCGACCGCTACCCCACCACCACACCTTCATACCCCGCTGGCTTTTTTTCGGGCCACAGCCCTGAACGGGAGGGCGGTAGCAAACGCCCCAGATTGGCCGACGACAGGACGGCACCTTTGTCGCGATTTGGGCATCTGCACGACCGGAGCCTCATGCTCAGCGGCAGTCTGGCGCATGGCCGACGCCGGCTGCAGCCGTCCGTCAGAATAGACGCCGCTATGACGAAACTCATACAACCAAGCCTGCCATCAGCCAGCAGCGCACCTGATTGCCAAAGAGATAAACGGACAGCCAAAACGTTTCTCGCGATTGACTTGAGCAGTCCCCTCTCTATGGCTTGGAATAACGCAGCGAAGGGGCGCTGGAATGCAGGGCGAGGCTTCGGCTTCCTACGAAAAAGCCGCTGAGGCCCACGCTATTCTGCTGAATGATCCGTCATTTCAGTTCGACCGCGCTCATTTCGACCCGCCGCAGACACCCGGTTGGCTGCGCTGGATCGGCGAAGCGTTGCAGTTCCTCGCGCCGGTGCTGAAATGGGTGTTCTGGATCGGGCTGGCCCTGCTGGCGGGACTGATCCTCTACGCCATCGTGCGCGAGATTCTGCGACTGCAGAAGCCGGACGCCAAGCCTGATAAGCCTGCGACGCCGGTCGAAGCCGACTGGCGGCCGGACGTTCAGGCGGCCCGCGATCTGCTGGTCGAGGCGGACGCACTGGCTGCACGCGGACAATACGCCGACGCCGCCCACCTGTTGTTGCTGCAGAGCGTACAGGACATCGAGAAGCACCAGCCGCGCGCCCTGCGGGCGTCGCTGACGGCGCGCGAAATCGCCCGCCTGAAAGCCTTGCCCGAGGCGGCGCGCCCCGCCTTTGAACGGATCGGCCGGGTGGTCGAACGCAGCCTGTTCGGCGGCGCCGCCGTGGGCGCTCAGGATTTCGCCGACTGTCGCCAGGCCTATGAGGCCTTCGCCCTGCCCGAGGGCTGGCGCGCATGAGCCGTTCCGCCAAGGCGGCCGGGAACGCCTTTTCACCCGTCGTCCTCATCAGTCTGCTGCTGGTCAGCGTCGTGGCGCTGGCCGGGCTGGGCCTGCTGTCGGCCTATGCACCCGAACTGAAGTCCGGCGACGACGGCGGCGGCCACGCCCTGTCGCGTAGCTCGACCGGATTTGGCGGGGCGCCGGTCCTGCTGCGAAACCTCGGCGTGCCAGTGACGATGAGCCGAGGCCGCTTGACGCCGTCCTCCGACGAAAGCCTGCTGGTCCTAACGCCGACGTCGAGCACCCAGTCCGAGCAGATCGACGACATCAACCATGCCGGAGCGACCCTGATCGTCCTGCCCAAGTGGAGCGCGGCGCCCGACCCCGAGCACCCTGGCTGGGTTCGCACAATGGGCCTGCTGCCCGCCCGGGTCTCATTGGCGCCGCTGAGCGAGCACCTGCGGCAGGGCGCCCGCCTGCAATCGCGCGAAGGCCGCGCAACCGTGGCCTTGAAGCGCCCTGACGGCACGCCCTTCGGCGCGCCGGTGGATGTCGATGCGCTGAAGACCCTGTCCGGCTCCGACTGGGTTCCTGTCGTGACGGACGATCAGGGCAGCCCGGTTCTGGCCATGCACGCGACCACGCGAGTCTATGTGCTGGCCGACGCCGACCTGCTCAGCACCCACGGGCTGAAGACGCTGAATGGCGCGCGCACGGCCGTCGCCCTGCTGGACGTCGTGCGAGCGAAGGACGCGCCGGTCATCTTCGACCTGACGCTGCACGGAATGCAGCGCACGCGCAGCCTGTTGCGGCTGATGCTGGAGCCACCGCTGCTGGGCATGACGCTGGTGCTGGCGGCGCTGGCGGTCTTCGCCGGCTATCAGGCCGTCGTGCGTTTCGGTCCCGCGCGCGAGAGCGGCCGTGTCATCGCCCTGGGCAAGCGCGGGCTGGCCGACAATACGGCGGGGCTGGTGCGGCTGGCTCGGCGCGAACATCACATGGCTGCGCCCTACGCCCTGCTGACCCGCGCCGCCGTGGCCCTCGCCATCGGCGCCCCGCGCCGCCTGAGCGAGGACGAACTCGACGCCTTCCTCGACCGCGTCAGCCGGACCACCGGCGCGCACGCGACCTATTCCGTCCTGGCCGATCAGGCCAGGGCCGCCAAAACCCCCGGCGACCTGATGCGGGTCGCCGCCGCCCTCTATCGCTGGAACCAGGAGCTGACCCGTGCACGTCAATGAGGTGAAGACGATCGCCGAGCGCATCCGCGCCGAGATCGCCAAGGCCGTGGTGGGCCAGGACGGCGCCGTCGACCTGTTGCTGACCGCCCTGTTCGCGGGCGGCCACGTCCTGCTGGAAGGCCCGCCCGGCACGGCCAAGACCCTGTTGGCCCACAGCTTCGCCCGCTCGGTCGGGCTGGACTACGGCCGCATCCAGTTCACGCCGGATCTGATGCCGGGCGACATCCTGGGGTCGAACCTGTTCAACTTCCAGACGTCCAGCTTCACCCTGACGCGCGGGCCGATCTTCTGCGAGCTGCTGCTGGCCGATGAGATCAACCGGACCCCGCCCAAGACCCAGGCCGCCCTGCTGGAAGCCATGCAGGAGCGCAACATCACCATCGACGGCCAGGCCCATGCGCTGAGCCCGCGTTTCACCGTCGTCGCCACCCAGAACCCGATCGAGCAACAGGGCACCTATCCCCTGCCCGAGGCGCAGCTGGACCGCTTCCTGTTCAAGCACGTCCTCGACTACCCCGACCTGGAGCAGGAACGCGCCATCATCGCCGCCCACGGGTCGCGCACCGGCCAGATGGACCCGGTCGCCCTGGGCGTCGAGACCGTGGCCGAGGCCGCCGCCATCGCCGCCGCTGTGGACGCTGTGGCCCAGGTGCGGCTGACGGACGAGGTCGTCGGCTACATCGCCGACCTGGTGAGGGCCACCCGCGACTCCGCCGATGTAGAGACGGGCGCCTCGCCGCGCGCGGGGGCCATGCTGGCCGTCGCCGCCCGCGCCCGCGCCGCCCTGGACGGGCGCGACTACGTCATCCCCGATGATGTGAAGGCGTTGGCGATCCCGGCCCTGCGCCACCGCCTGGTGCTGTCGCCCGCGGCCGAAATCGAGGGCCGCCGCGTGGAGCAGGTGCTGACGGGCCTGGTGGATCAGGTGGCGGCGCCCCGGTGATCTATCCCAGCCGACGCGCGGTGACGGTCCTGGCGGCGGGAGCGCCTGTCGCCCTGCTGGCGGGCGTGCTGACGCCTGTCGGCTGGCTGGCCGGTCCGGTCTGGATCGCGGGCGTGGCGGCGCTGTTCGCGCTGGACGCCCTGCTGACCGGCTCTCGCTCCGGCCTGACGCTGGACGCGCCCGAGCCGGTGCGCGCCGCCGTCGGGCGACCGGGCCTGGTCGGGCTGACGGCGCGCTTCGCGGCGCAAGGCCGAGCGCCGCGTCAGGTCGAAGCCGCCCTGTCGGGCGAGGCCAAGCTGGGCGTGGACGGCACGCCGCGTCGGGCCGAGGTGCACGACCACGTCGCCGCCTTCGCCTTCCCCTTCACGCCCGAGCGACGCGGCGACGCGGCCCTGCATGAGCTTTGGGTGCGCTGGCGCGGACCGATGGGTCTGGCCTGGAAGCAGAAGAGGTTCCGCCTGGATCTGTCGGCGCCGGTGCTGACCGACCTGCAGTGGGTGCGCGATCAGGCGGTGCGTCTGTTCGCCCGCGACGCCCTGTTCGGAAGCAAGGCCCAGCTGGACATCGGCGAAGGCGCCGAGTTCCAGGCCCTGCGCGACTATCAGCCCGGGATGGATCGGCGCGCCATCGACTGGAAGCAGTCGGCCCGCCACGCCGCCCTGCTGGCCAAGGAGTTCCGCACCGAGCGCAACCATAACGTCATCATGGCTCTCGACTGCGGACGCGCCGCCTGCGAGCCAGTCGGAGGCATGCCGCGCGTGGACCGCTTCATCCATGCGGCCCTGCTGCTGTCCTACGCCTGCCTGCGCTCGGGCGACCGGGCGGGCCTGTTCGCCTTCGATTCCCGGCCCCGCCTGTCGACCGGCGCCGTCGGCGGCATGAACGCCTTCCGCACCCTGCAGACCGTCGTCGGCCGGGTCGACTATTCGACGCACGAGACCAACTACACCCTGGCCCTGGCCACCCTGTCGGGACAGCTTCAGCGCCGATCCCTGATCGTGGTCTTCACCGACTTCACCGATTCCACCGCCGCCGAGCTGATGATCGAGTCTCTGGGCCGGTTGTTGAAACGCCACCTGGTGCTGTTCGTCGTTCTGCGCGACGAGGAGTTGGAGGGTCTTGCCGCCGCCGCGCCGGAAACGGCCGAGGACGTGTCGCGCGCCGTCGTGGCCGCCAGCCTGCTGCGCGAACGCGAGACAGTCATCAGCCGTCTGCGCCGCATGGGCGCCCACATCGTCGACGCCCCCGCCGATCAGGTCGGGCCCGAGGCGGTCAACGCCTATCTGGACCTGAAGCGGAGGGATCTGCTGTGACTGACGCTCCCCTGCTGAAAAGCCAACGCTTCCGCCAGGCGCGCGAAGAGGACTGGCGCCGCCTGGAGCGGTTGATGGAGAAGGCGGAAAAGGGTTCGGCGTCCAAACTGACCGATGAAGAGATCCTGGCCGTGCCGGTGCTGTACCGTTCGACCCTGTCGGCCCTGTCCGTGGCGCGCGAGACCTCGTTGGATCAGGGGCTGATCGACTATCTGGAGACGCTGTCGGCGCGAGCCTACTTCTTCGTCTACGGCTCGCGGGCGACGCTGCGAGACCGGCTGACCGCCTTCTTCCGCCATGACTGGCCCGCCTCGGTAAAGGGCCTGTGGCGCGAGACCCTGGTGTCCGCCGCCCTGATGCTGCTGGGCGCCGTCGTCGGCGGCTGGCTGGTCATGCACGATCCCGAGTGGTTCTACGCCTTTGTGCCGGGCGATCTGGCGGGCGGACGCGATCCCGGCGCCTCGACCGCCACCCTGCGCGCCACTCTGGACGGGACAGGAAACGCCGACGGCCTGTCGGTGTTCGCGGCCTTCCTGTTCACCCACAACGCCAAGGTCGCCCTGGTCGCCTTTGCGCTGGGCTTCGCCCTGTGTCTGCCGACCGGACTGCTGATCCTCTACAACGGCGCGACGCTGGGCGCCTTCTTTGCCCTGTTCGCCAGCCGCGGCCTGGGGGTCGAGCTGGGCGGCTGGCTGCTGATCCACGGCGTGACCGAGCTGTTCGCCGTCATCCTGGCCGGCGCCGCGGGTCTGAAGATCGGCTGGGCCGTCGCTTTCCCCGGCCGGGCGCACCGACTGGACGCCGCCGTTCAAGCCGGACGAACTGCCGGCGTGGTCATGGGCGGGGTCATCGTCATGCTGCTGCTCGCCGGTTTGCTGGAGGGCTTCGGACGGCAGCTGATCGCCGACACCGGCCTGCGATACGCCGTGGCCGGCATCACAGCTCTGATCTGGGGGCTCTACTTCTATGGTCCGAGACGGGAGGCGTCTCGTGCCCGCTGACGCCGCAAGGATCGACAAGGCCGAGCGCCCCTTCGTCACGCCCGAAGGCGTGGACCTGCGGCTGAACATCGGCGACGCGGGGCAAAGGGCGGCGGCCTTTCTGCTGGACGCCGCAATCATCATGGGCGTGCTGATCGCCTTCACCCTGGCTCTTATCTTCACCGGCGTCGGGGCCGTCAGCGCGGCCGGACAGGCGGGGGCGGAACTGGTCGCCGTGCTGTGGCTGGTGGTCTTCTTCCTGCTGAGGAACTTCTACTTCACCGCCTTCGAGCTGTCGGCGGCGGCCGCCACGCCCGGCAAACGGGCGATGGGCCTGCGCGTCGCCTCGCGCGACGGCGGACGGCTCCGGGCGGAATCGGTGTTTGCGCGCAACGCCATGCGTGAGCTGGAGGTCTTCCTGCCGCTATCGCTTCTGGTGACCCAGGCGGGTCAGGGCGGGGTCGACAGCTGGATGTATCTGCTGGCCTTCGTCTGGGCGGCGATCTTCGTCTTCTTTCCCCTGTTCAACCGCGACCGACTGCGCCTTGGCGACCTGGTCGGCGGCACCTGGGTGGTGCGGACGCCCCGCCGCAAGCTGACCCGCGACATGGCCGATGACGGGTCTGAACAACTGGCGAGATATGACTTCACCCTGGCGCAGCTGGACGCCTATGGGGCCAAGGAGCTGCACGTTCTGGAATCCATCCTGCGCACCGGCGAGCGCAAGACCATGCGCGCCGTCGCCGACCGCATCATGGGCAAGATCGGATGGTCGCGTGATCCGCACCAGACGGACCGCGCCTTCCTCAGCGCCTATTACGCCGCCGTGCGCGGGCGGCTGGAGCAGAAGCTGCTGATGGGCGTGCGCCGTCGCGACAAGCACGACGTCTGACGTGGCGGCCCCATCAGTCGAAGATCGCGGCCAGGGCCTCCGGCCCCGCCCCTTCCTTGACCGTGCGCAGCTCGTAATAGAGCGCCGCCACCCCAGCCGAAGCGACCACTGCCGACAGGATGTTGACCACCACGTCGGACGCCACATTGACCCACAGGTTCGGGCTTCCGTCGAAGAAGCCGCCACCGGTCGCCAACCCCAGCGCGCCGACCGCGGCTCCGATGATCCACGACAGGATCACATAGATGACCATCAGGCCGAACACGTTCCAGCGATAGCCGCGGGTCAGGTCGCGACTGCGTTGCAGGCTCTCGAATATGCTCCGCTGCTCAACCACCACGGCGGGCGAGGCGACCGACCACATCACCGCGACGATCACGCCCGGCACGATCAGGGCCAGAGAGGCCAATCCCGTGCCCAGGCCGGCGATTATGGCCAGCCCCAGCAGCGGCAGAAACATCTTCACGCCGACGTCGAACGCCTGACTGAAGGACGTGGTTTTGCCGTTGAACCCGTTGATGGCCGCCTTCACGACCATGCCCTGAACCATGTAAAGTCCCGCCAGATAGAAGACCCAGCCCGCCGCCATCGTCAGGAAGCCGGCAGCGCCGCCGTCGGTGACGACCGTGCTCTGGCCCAGGCCCATGACGGCGCTAGGCGCCCCGACCATGACCGTCGCCGCGCCGAAAAAGATCGCTGCGTTTTCGCGAATGGTTGTGAAGGTGCGCTGGATCACCCGACCGAGGTCGAACTGGCCACCCCGGCTAACGGACTGCCCGGCCCAGGTTGGCGGAGCGACCGCCTGAAGTGCGAAGATTTCGGTCGCCTGCAGATCCGCGCCGGGCACGAAATCCACCTTCTGCCCGCGCGTTAGCGGCAAGGGTGTCCGCACCTGCGTAGCATTGAACAGATAGCGCGCCGTATCGTCGCCCAGGATCGCCCCCATCCCGGTTGCCTGATCGAATGTCAGAACCTCACCACGCATGATCATGCCCCCGAATGCTATCGTATCCGGCCTATCGATCTAGCGGCGGCTTGGCCAGAGCTTTCATGCCCAGATCAACCCCGACATTCCGAACCGCCGCTTTGAGTCAGGCAGGCCTTCCACGACGTCGCTGACGCGCCAAGAGCGGACATCTCTGGCCAGCCGGAAACTGGACATGCCCGTTGCCGGCGCCCTCAATCCTCATCCGGATCAGGATCTCCCGCGGCAGCCGCGCGGACTTCGGGCAGAGCATCCACCGAGCCTTCAGCGATCCATGCATCGGCGGCTTCCGAGGACCCAAACCGGTCCACCATGGCCACGGCCAGTCCAACGCAAGCGGCTCCGGAAGCTCGGCCGCCCCGTAGAGCCTCAGTTCAAGACGAGCCTCAACATCGATCGCTGGGGGGTGCGGCAGGTTCGCGAGGGTCACCAGATAGAGACCATGACCGACAGGCAGCCCCGGTTCGGCCGAGTCCATCCTGCTCCAAAGGCCCAGTCCAAATCTTGAGGCCTGATCAGGCGTCAGGCAGCCGTGCCCGTGGAGATAGAAGAGCCGCAGACTGGCTTCCAGCCGGTCCTCTCCTTCTCGTTCTACCGCGGCCAGGAGCCTGTCGATCCGGGCGTCCAAAAGCTGACCGGGTGACACTGCCGGCCAATCGATCAAGATCAGCCGCGCACGTGAGGCGCTGACATGACCGGCCCTCGCTCCCTCTTTCCTGAACTGCCGAACCCGTATCGCGTCGAGCGCGCCGAGGTCGCTCGGCTTGTGACTGGACAGGTTCACTTCGTCAGTGATTGGAACGTATCGGGATCCATGATTGGACCTATGTGATCTACACACATTCGGCCTTCGGCTGGGCCGCCAGTTGCTATGCCTGGCGACGAGTGGACGTCCCCAGGGACCGGGAGGCCGGGTGGCGGCGCGACGCTGATTTTCCGACCTACGACACCGACAAGTCAGACGGCGGTCTGCCCCTCAGCCTCCGAGCGCTATGGCATTGAGCAGCTGACGCCCGCGCTCAACGAGTTGCTGTGATGCAGTTCAAGAAAAGCGTCCGACACCCTCGGTCTGACCAGCCCACTGGGCGCCAACTGGCCGCGTTTGAGCGGAGCAACCGACGCAACAGGAGGCTTACAAGCCCTCCTCCCTCGCTTCCGTCCGTCCCAGGCACCTCCTGAGCGGCAAGATGTCCTGCGGCGTCTGCGGCGGGCCCATGATCCGCAGCGGGGCGGACCAACGCTTCGTTTGCTCTTGGCGGAGGGAACGCAGCGCGTCGATCTGCAGCAATGGCCGCGGCGCAAAAGGCGCAGAGATCGAGAGAGGGTGCTGGCAGCGATCAAGACGCAACTTCTGTCGCCCGAGCGCGTCGCCCTAGCCGTGGACGAAGCGCGCAAGGTCTTGGAGCACGACGCGCGCCTAGCGACCCAAGAGCGCTCAAACCAGGAAAGCCGCCTGGCGGAAGTTAAGCGACGAGCCAACCGGCTCATCGATCAGGTGGCCGACGGCGTTCTAAGCGGCGCAGCCGTTACGGAAAGGCTGACCGCCCTGGAGAAGGAGCGAGCGGCGCTTGAGACACAGCTCGCGCAGACAGACAAAAAGCCTGTGATCGCCCTACATCCGCGACTGGCGGATCAGTATCGACAGGTCGTCGCCTCGCTGGAGGACGCCCTACATCGTAGCGACAGCGAGGCGTCGGCTGAAGCCAGGGACCTTGTGCGCCGGTTGATCGAAACCGTCGTGGTCACCCCGTTGCCGGAACGTGGGAAGTTTGCGCTGACGGTCAAAGGCAAAATCGCCGCCCTGGTGAACCAGGACGGCGATGATACTGTAGTATTGGGGTAGGAGCAGGATTTAGACAATACCTCACACCTGCGATCCGCTTCATGGCCTAATGATCATCATATAGGCTGCATAGCCATCGGAGGGGGATGCCCCCGCATATCTTCACGTCGTCGAGAGCGCTGCACCGCGACGTCGTTCACCATAGGGCCTCAGAAGAAGCACCAAACCGATAGCGGCGACGCAGATCGGGCCCCCTAGCGCCAGAATGGCGGCGTAGGATCCCGTCTGATCGAAGACCAATCCAAAGACTAACGGCGCCAGCCCCATGGCGACCATAATGGCCGAGAACATGACGGAGAATATCTGCGAAAAGGCCGACAGGCCGAAGTATCGGCTGATCAAATAGGCCAGCATGTCGACCTCGGCCCCCAGGCTTCCTCCAAGCAGGAGAGCGGCGCCGATGAAAGCCCAATAAGGCAGCGGAAAGTTAAGAGAGAACAGCCCGACCGCCGAAAGGGAGAAGAAGAGCAAAGCGATTTTTCGAGCGTCGAACTTGTCGAGAAGGAAACCAATGAGCAACCTTCCGCCAAAGGCCGCCAAGCCAAAAAGGGATGCGATCGACGCCGCGGCCGTTTCGTTCAAGCCTCGAGACATCATCAAGGGCACGAGGTGCGGCATCAGACCATAGAGCGCGAAGGCGAGGCCGACGAAGACGCTGCCGAGCACCCAGAAATCGCGCGTGCGCATCGCCTCCCTCAGGCTCATGCCTTCGACCCGCGCCGGCGCATCCATATCCGCCTCGGCCCCGTCGGCCTTCAGGCCGACTTCTTCGGGCGTCTCCTTGAGGAGCACATAGACAAGCGGCAGGGTGACGAACAAAAGGATGCACCCCAAGCCGATGTAGTTGCCGCGCCACCCGAACTCGGACACGAGCGCCGCCGATAAGGCCGGCACATAGGCGAACCCCAACCCGGTTCCACTGCCCGCTATGCCGATCGCCAGACCTCTGCGCTTATCGAACCAGGAGGAGAGGATCCGCATATAGGCGACGCTATTGGTGCCGACGGCCAGGGTCCCCATGAGGAGATAAAGGGCGAGAAACTGCCAATAGCTTCGGATGAAGGGCGCCAGCAGAAACGCCACCCCGAGGATGATCAACGACGGCAAAAGCACCTTGCGCGGTCCCCAGCGGTCCACGAGACGTCCGGCAACAGGCATGCAGGCCGCCGTCGACAACATCATCAACGACACGGCGCCGCTGATCTGGGAGAGGCTCCAACCGAATTCTTCGGCCAGCGGACCGCTGACCAAGCCCATGGACGCCAACCCGAAGGCGGCGGGACCGGTCGATATGCCGAACAGGGCGACCACCACCACCAACCAGCCTCGGGTGAAGGGACGCGACGAAAGCGTGGAGATGGACATGAAGCCGAAAGCCTGAACCAAAAGAACAAAGGATCACAGGACAGGGGGACCGCCTAGCGCCCCCCCTGTCCGTCTGCGACTTTAGAATTCTCGGCTCAGGCGCAGGCCGACCGTCCGGGGGCGCGTCGTGTAGACGCGGAAACCGTCGCCGGTGACGCGCAAGCCGATCTCAGGCACGGCGTCGGCGACGTTTTCGACGAAGACTCCGCCGGTCCACCCTTTGTAGGTGACCCCGCCCGACAGGTTCAGCAGGAAGTAATCGTCCAGCCGCGCCATGTTGGGATCCTGGTCATTGAAGCTGGTATAGGCGGAGCCGCGATAGTTGAAGTTGGCGCCGATGCGCCACGTCGCGTCCGCGCCCAAAGGCGCTTCATAGGAGATTTGTCCCGCGTAGGAGATTTTCGGAGAGTAGGGAATCCGATCGCCTTTTTCGCCCGCCGTTTCGGCGGTGCTTGGAAGGTCCGCGGTCAAGCGGGCGTTGGTGTAGGTCGCGCCCAGGTTGATGAAGAGACCCTCGAACGGGCGGGCCGTGATCTGGGCTTCGACGCCGTCGACGGCGCTCTTGCCCGCATTGGCGATGAACGCAAAGGTCCCACCCGGGTCAGTGACCGATACCTGCTGGTTGGACCAGTCGATATGATAGGCCGCCAGTTCGACATAATAGCGTCGATCGGCGAGGTAGGATTTCACACCGACTTCATAGTTCCACAGGTCGTCAGACGTATAGGCGGCCGGCACCGTGACGCCATATTGCGCCGCGCCTTCCGCATCATTGACGCCGCCCGGGCGGAAGCCGGAAGCGATCCGCGCGTAGGCTGTGGTGTCCGGCGTGATCGCGTAGGACATGGCGAAATTGTAGCTGATGTTGTCTTCGCGGCTCGACTGGTCGAGCGCGATCCGATCAACCGTCTGCACCGGCGAGGTCGGGAACCTGAGGGCCTGCGAGACTGATTTGAACTCCCCGATATCCGCATTGTAGTAGCGAATGCCGCCGGTGAGGTTCAGCTTGTCCGTCGCCTGGTAGGTCAATTCCGTGAAAAGCGCATACTGGTCCACCGTGGACACAGTGCGGGCGGAGTTGATGTCGGAGGTGGCGAAGCCGTTGGCGCGACATTCCATTACGGTGACGCATGGGGGAAGACCTGTGGCGGGGTCCGCCAGGACCGCCATGGAATAGGTGTCGGACTCCTGCTTGCTGTAGAACCCGCCGATCACATATTGAAGCGGACCGTCCAGATCAGAGGCGTATCGCAGTTCCGTGGACAGATTGCTCAGCTCCTGGCCCTGGCTGTAGGCGAGAACGCCCGGAATGCCGAAACGGCGCGCCGTAGGCGTGCTGTCACGCAGGAAGGCCATGTCGCGCTTCAGCAACGAGGTTGAAGCGGTCAGGGTGCCGTGATCCAGAAAGATGTCCGCGACAGCGCTGTAGACATCCGTGGTGTCCTCGAAATTCTCCTGAGTCGGCGCCGAAGTCCGATAGGGTCCGAGGTCATTTTCGAAATACTGGGACCCGTCCGCTTCCTGCTTCTGCCGCAGAAGCGTACCCGTCAAGGTAATGCGGTCATTGGGTCGAGCCAAGGCCATGATCCTGCCGCCCGTAACCCGTTGGTCATTGACGTTCTCGGCTTCCAGCGGCCCGACGCGGTCGATATAGCCGCCGCCGCTGTCCGCCCAGCCTACGGCCCGGATCGCCAGCTTATCCTCGACCAACGGCAGGTTGAGATAGCCATCGCCCTGGTAAAACGGGTTGCCGTCGGAGACTGTCGCCGCAGACGCGCTGAATCCGGCCGCAAACCCCGATGGGTCGGGCTTGTTGGTGACGATCCGCATCGTGCCGGACATCGAGCTGGCGCCGAACAAAGTCCCTTGCGGACCCTTCAGAATTTCGACCCGCGCGATGTCATGAAGCTGGATGTTGGGCTGATTGTCACTGCCGCCATCCAGGCCGATGCCGGTCATGACCGTTTCATCGAAGTACAGCCCCACCGTCGGCTTGCCCGACGACGAAACCCCCCGGATGATGATCTGGTTATCGCCGATGCCGCGGTTGTTCGTCTGAACGGATGGATTCAAACGGGTGACGGCGTCCATACTGAACGCCTGGGTTTCCGAGATGGCGGCCCCGGTCAGCGCCACGACGGCCACGGGCGTGTCCTTGGTGCTTGCTTCCCGTCGGGTCGCGGTCACAACGACATCGCTCACTTGAGCGGCGCGCTGACCTTCGGCCTCTTCTGATTGGGCCATGGCCGCGCTCGACCACGCGGATATGGCTGCGACCGAGCATGCGGTCAGGAGCATGAACTTATGAGTTTTTTCCACCGCTTTACCCTCTGTGCGGCGGTCGAAAACATTCACTGATGTCGACGCGGCCTCGCCGTTCTGATGCGGCGATGACCAGTTTGTCGGCAATCGGATCCCCTCTCGACCCCGTGCTGTTGAACAAGTCCTCAGGCGAACCCGGTGACCTGCCTCTCAGGAGATGACGTGGCCCTCCTAGCTGAGGACCACGTCCGCCTTCCCGCCCACTCCGTCCCCTCGACTTTGTGTGACGATATGACGATGTGAGGTAGTCACGACTTTCATATTAGGGCAACACTTCCCTCAAACCGGTTCTCAAGAGGTGAGAGTTCATGACCCAACTCAATTCGCGGACCTTGGACAAAGCGCTGGACCTCCTGCTCGCCTTAGGCGCCGATCAAGGCCGACGCCCCTTCGCCCAGGTGGCCGACGATGTGGGCCTGCCCTTCTCCACCGCGCGGCGTTTCGGCGCGGTTCTTGAAAGCCGCGGCCTGATCATTCGCCAGCAAGCCGGCCGCTATCTCCCGGGCCCCGCCTTGCTGGAGATCGGAGAAGCGATGCCGCGTCGGCGCGTTTTCGCCGATCTGGTCCGCCCCATCCTCAGCCTTCTCTCACGCCAAACCGGGATGACCGCCCACCTCGGCGTCCTCGAAGACCAGATGGTCACCTACGTCTGCAAGGCAGGCGAAGGGGTGTTCACACGCGAAGGCATGCAGTTGGAAGCCTATTGCTCGGGCGTCGGCAAGGTGCTGCTCGCGTCTCTGGCGGACGCCGATCTGGAACAGTACCTGGCGGCCGGAGCACTTGTCGCGCTCACCCCAAGAACCATCATCGACCCCGCGCATCTACGCGAAGAACTTGCGGAGGTCCGGCGCCAGGGCTGGGCGATGGAAGACGGCGAAGTCATCGAAGGACTTGCTTGCCTGGCCATTCCGCTTCGTGACCGCGAGGGTCATGTATGGGCGGCCGTGTCCATTTCCGGAAGCCAGCAGAGATTCAATCCCCGCGCCCGAACACGTCACCTCCTCCAACTCGCCAAGGCGGCGGAGGCCGTGTCAGCTCTGCCCGTAACCCTGTGCCCCGCCGATGCCGCAACGGCGGCCTAGCCCAGCCTTCATGCTTTAACGAGGAAACCCCGCCGCAGGATTGCGACGGGGCTCCAGGCCGCTCGGACTTCTGGCGTCAGACGACGGTCTGGTCGCCGTCCTCGATCTGCACCCTGTATCCGGAGCGGACCTGGGGGTAGTAGTCCCAGATGGCCAAGTGCTGGGTGCATCGATTGTCCCAGAAGGCGACCGAGTGCGGCTCCCAGCGGAAACGCACCTGGAAGTATTCATTGGCGCAATGGTCGAAGAGGAACTTCAGGATCGCATCGCTTTCCGGTTGATCCAGTTCATTGATGCGCGCCGTGAACCCGCGGTTCACGTAAAGCGCCTTACGGCCCGTGATCGGATGGGTGCGGATGACCGGATGCACGGCGATCGGGAACTTTCCTTCCGGATCGAACCGGCCGAAGGCCAAGCGACCGTCGTGGGTCGCCGTCAGGCCTTCGAGATAGGCCTTCATACGATCCGAAAGCGCGTCGTAAGCCGCATACATCGAAGCGAAGGCCGTGTCTCCGCCTAGGGTCGGCAGGGTGTGCAGATAAAGGATGCTGCCCATCGGCGGGACGGCGGCGCAGGACATGTCCGTATGCCATTCTTCGCCGGCCACGTGCTTGGAGTTCTCATCCGCGTGCAGCTTACGAACCTCCGGATGATCCGGCAGGCCTTTGAGCGCATGAATCTGGAGCGGCCCGAAACGCTGTCCGACGTCTTTCAACGACGCCGGATCAAGCGGTTGATCGCGAAAGAAGATGACCTGATGTTCGCCGATCGCCTGGCGGACCTCGTCGAACTGCTGATCGCTCATCGCTTTCAGATCGACATTGCCGATGATGGCGCCGATGCGCGGCGTCAAAGGTTCGACCGTGATGCTCTTGTACATTCCGCCCTCTGAGACATGCGGGCTGCGGACGATGGCGCCGCAAGACCGTTGATTTGCACTGTATGCCGTATACCGTATGTCTCAGCTGTCCAATCGCTCCCTGGGCCGCTTGGACAGCCGATCTCTCAAATCTTGGTAACTTCAGAGCACCGACTTGCCGCAAAGCGCCCGCATCCCCGCCCCCTTGCGCCTTCGCGATCAGGTCTATGATCGGCTGCGCGCCGATCTGGAGGACGGGTTGCTCCCGGCCGATCATCGCTTCGTGGAAGTGGAACTGGCCGCGCGATACGGCGTCTCCCGCACGCCGGTACGCGAAGCCTTGCTTCAGCTCTCGCGCGAGGGCGTGCTCGTGCCTCTGGATCGCGGCTACGCGCTCAACAAGGCGGATCTGAAACAGATACTCGACCGGCTGGAAGTCCGTCGGATGCTGGATGTCCAAGTTTCCCGACGCGCGGCGATGGAGGCGACGCCTCACCACCTTCGCCAAGCTCAAGCCGCCTTTGACCGGGCTCGGACGGCGCACCGCGCCGGTCGACACCGCGCCTTTGCGATCGCCCAGGGAGAATTCCGCAGCGCCCTGCAAGAGGCCTGCTCGAACGAGACGCTCCGCCGATGCTCGGCGCTTGTGGACGACAGTTTCCGCTTTCTGCGCCTTCGCCTGTTCGAAGATCCGACCAACCGTGAACGCACGCTCGCGGCCACCGAGGAAATCCTAGAAGCTGTGCGCTCCCAATCGCCCGATAGCGCGGAAACGGCGACTTTGAGGTTCCTGGACGCCCTGGAAGAATTCCACAAGTCCGCAGCCGGTTGAACTTCTTCCGTAATATCGTCATACAAAATATTATGACGACAATCGCCCTGCCCCGTCTCGCCCTGATTGGTTATGGCGCCATCGGCGCGGAGATCGAAGCCTGCCTGAAACGTCTCGGCGAGACTGATCGGCTTGTCGCTGTTCTGGTGCGCCCGGGCCGATCCGCACCGGCGGCGGTTCATGATGTAGAGGCCCTGATCGCGGCGCGCCCCGAGGTCGTGATCGAGTGTGCCGGCCATGAGGCCGCCCTCGCCTATTGCCGCCCCCTGCTGCGAGCCGGGATCGACGTGCTGTTGTCGTCCATCGGCATCCTGTCAGACGACGCGGTGCTCGCCGATCTGACCCAGGCAGAAGCGGAAGGCGGCGGGCGCCTTCTGCTTGGCGCAGGGGCCGTGGCGGGCCTGGATGGCCTGACCGCAGCCGCCCTGGCCGGCGTCGACGCGGTCACCTACCTCTCCTACAAGCCGCCTCATGCGTGGCGCGGGACGCTGGCGGAACAGACGATCGACCTGGATCACGAGGTCGAGGAAGTGGTCTTTTTCCAAGGATCCGCCCGGCAGGCCGCGCGCGACTATCCCAAGAACGCCAATGTCGCGATCGCCGTGGCGCTCAGCGCCCTCGGCCCTGACCGGACCCAGGTCAAATTGGTGTCGTCGCGAAAGGTGACCGATCCCCTCGGCGTTATCGAGGCGGAAGGAGCCTTCGGCCGGTTCAGATTCGAAGTCCTGGCGCTTGCCGCGCCGAGCAACCCCAAAACGTCCGCCCTTACGGCCTACAGCCTGCTTCAATGCGTCAGATTGGACGCGGGTCTGCCTGTGCTGCTACTGCCGGGTGTTAAGACGATAGCGATGTTCACCCATGCGGATCGGTTCGCCGAAACCCGCGCCTGAGAGAGCTTCATGGAAACCGAAGACCTGCGCATCGAAGAGGGGCCGACGCTGGTCCGCGAGCACGCAGCGCGCAAACTGAGAGACGCGATCGCCGCCGGCCTGTACAAGCCCGGCGCCCGCCTGGTCGAGCGCGAGCTCTGCGACGCTCTCGGGGTCAGCCGGACCTCAGTTCGCGAAGCCATGCGCCAGCTGCAGGCGGAGAACCTTATCCGCGTCGGTCCGAGACGGAATATCAGCGTCGCCATCCTGACGGTGCAGGACGCCCACGACATCTATGAGCTTCGAGAGATGGTCGAGCCGGTCGCCCTGCGGCGCTTCATCGCCGCAGCGGACGCCGCCGCCATGAAGCAGGTCTCCGAATCCTGGGCGATCATGCGCAAGACCTTCGCAAAGCGTGATGCTCTCGCCTTGGCGCGTGAGGCCACCCGTCTTTATGAGCATTTCCTGACCCACTGCGGCAGTCCGGTCTACCGCGATACGGGCGTACAGCTGCTTAATCGCGTGAGCTATCTGCGCCTTGCCGCCATGTCCTCGCCGGGTCGCCTTGAAAGCGGGATGGAAGAGTGGCGAGCCATCGTGGAGGCGACGGTTCAACGCAATGCGGACGCCGCCGCCGAAGCCTACGTCGCCCATATCCGAAACGCCCGGCTCGCGATCGAACAGAAGTTCGCGGCCAAGGACGACGCTATCTAATATTTTATGATTGTCATACAAACATAGGCTTCCTATCCTGCCTTGAGCAGGAGGGTTTGAAGATGTCTGTCGACGATCGCGTTCTAATCATCGGCGCCGGCCCAGTCGGATCGGTGCTGGCCCTGGCGCTGCGCCAGGCGGGCGTCAAGGTCGCCCTGATCGAGAAGCTGCCGCGCCCGGATCACGACTGCCGGGCCGCGAGTTGCCATCCGCCCACCATCGCCATGCTGGAACGACTCGGGCTTCTGGAGGCGGGCCTTGATCAGGGCCTGGTTTCACCCGTCTTCCACTATCTGGACCGGCTTTCGGGCCAACTCGTCGGCCGTTTTGATCTTCGCGCCATGCAGTCCCCGCCCAAGCACGCCTATGTCCTGCAATGGGAACAGTGGAAGATCGCCGAAACAGTTCTCGAGCGCCTCCAGGCGGATGAAGGCGTCGAACTTCTTATGGGTCACGAACTCTTCAGCTTCTCGCAGGACGATCAGGGCGTGACGGCTATCATTGGCGATCCGGACGGGCGCCCAATCAGCCTGACCGGTCGCTATCTCGTCGGCTGCGACGGCGGGCGCAGCACGGTCCGCAAGCTCGCGGGCATCGAATTCGAGGGCTTCACCTGGCCGGAGCGTTTCCTCAAGATCGACACGCGCCACGACTTTTCGACGCTCGGCGCACACATCTCCAATCGCAACTATTTCTCCGCACCCAATGATTGGATGAACCTCTTCATGGCGCGCGGCGAGGACGGCGAAGGCATGTGGCGCGCCGTCAGCCCCGTCGATCCCGACACCACGGATGAGGCGGCGACCTCGGCGGAGGCGGTGGAGGCCCGACTGCAGCGCTTCTGTCCCAAGCCCGGCGCCTATGACATCGTCACCACCGCCATCTACCGGGTGCATCAAAGGGTGGCCCAAACCTTCAATCTCGGTCGGGTGATCCTCGCGGGCGACGCCGCTCATGTGAACAATCCGGTCGGCGGCATGGGCATGAACGGCGGCATCCACGACGCCGTCAACCTGGCCGACAAGCTGGCCGCGATCTGGTTCGACAAGGCTGACGCCGCGGCGCTCCTCGATCGCTACACGCGCCAGCGGCGAAAGGCCCAGATCGACGGCGTCCAGTCGCAGAGCATCGCCAACAAGACGCTGCTGGAAGAGCAGGATCCGGAGGTTCGAGCCGCCAAGCTCCAGGACATCCGCCACGCCTCGGCCGACCCCGACCAGCACGACGCCTTCATCCGCAAATCTTGCATGATCGACAGCTTCGCAGCCGCCGAAGCCGTCCTCTAGAGGAAACAACGACATGGACCATATCGCTCGTCACGCCCGCCCGGCCCATCTCGTCGAGGCGTCTCTGGAAGACATCATGGGACGCTACGTCAAACGCTTCAGCGACACCCTGGCCGACTGGAACGCCTTCTCGGACGCGAGCATCGAAGGCTATCATCGCGCCCAGCATCGCTTCGTCGGCGCCGGCGCTTCCGGCAAGCACGACGACGCAGGCGTGATTCCCGCCGGAGCCTTCACCTTGTCGATCATGAACGTTCCTCCCGGCCAGGGAAACGCACCGCACACCCACGAGGTGGAGGAGGTCTTCTTCGTCCTTCAGGGCGAATGCGTCGTCTTCATCGAGGACGAGGCGGGCCGCCGACTGTCGCAGACCCTGAAACCTTGGGAAATGATCTCCTGCCCGCCCGGCGTCATTCATGGCTATGTCAACGACTCCGACGCCCCCTGTTTCCTGCAGGTCATGCTCGGCAAGGGACGTCCTGAGACGGCCGGGTTCGCGGACAGCGCCCTGTTCGAACGACGCGACGCTCATCTCGCCTGAGCCAAAGCCGCAATAAAGAAAGGCGGGCGGAGTAGAGAACTCCGCCCGCCTTTTTTCTCACCCGTGCTGTCAGGTTCAGGGCGTGAGCGCGACGCCCCCCATGCCGCTCGCCCATTCCGGCACGGCCTCATAGAAGAGACGCTCTCCGCGACAACCGGGCATAGCCCCGGCCAGGGCGATCCAGGCATTGACCTCAAGCCCGCCATTGCCCGCCTCGCGCAGGATTTCGGCGTTGGAGAGACGGGCGAGATCGTCGCCGCGTCCCTCAATCAGGTCGGCGATGAAGTCCTCGTCCCATTCGGCGTTGACGCGGCCTTCCTCCGGCACGCCGAGCCAATGGGACAGCCCCCCGCCTGCCAGGATCGCCACGGTTTCGTTCTTAGGCCTCGACGTCTCCACATAGGCGCGCAGTCGGCGGCCTAGGTCATAGGACTGGGCTGGCTCCAGCGCCTCGGCGAAAACGGTATTGAGGTAGAAGGGCGCCACCGCCAGGTTGCGGTCCGGATCGACAATGCCCAGAGGGATCATCATCCCATGATCGGGCCTCACCTCGCTGAAAGCGACTGCCCTGCCCTTCAGAGCCTTGACGAGGCCCCGGGCGAAATCCGGCGCCCCCCGGATCGGATGGAGAGGAAGACCCATGTCGCCGTAGGGCGTAAAGGCGTCATCCACGGCGATCCCGACCGGCATAGGCCGCTTGAGGCTGAAGTTGTTGAGATGATCGCTGGAGATCATCACCAGCACATCGGGTTTGAGCGCACGCAGTTGAGCTCCCAGACGCTTCATGCCTGCGAAAACCCGTTCGGACTGCGCTTCAACGCCCTGGGGCGCGCCTAAGACGTGCGACATGGCGAAGCCGCCGACAATGCGTCCCATCATTCCCTCCTGTCGAAATAGTGACTGATCGGGAAGAAAGGCATGGTCGGCCGCTTCGACCAGATCAGCCATTTGATCACATAGTTCCCGTGCACGCCGATGGCCGAAAGCTCATCGCGAGAGCCCTGGCGAAGAACCGCACGCTGTTCGAGAGGGACTCCGAAACGGTCCATGAGACCGTCGATGTCCGTCTGAATCAGCGTCCGATCCGTCGGCGTCGCCACCAGGTGCTCAATCAGGGCGTGGATGGCGGCCGGCGCCGCCTCCCCTCCCACGATCAGACCTCCCGCGTCAGGAAGCGTTCAACCGCAGCGTTGAAGTCGTCCGGGGCCTCGATCATGGCCCAATGACCGCAGTGGGGGACAATATGGCCCCAGCTGTTCTCAAGAAGTTCGAGGAACCGATAGGCGCGGGGCAGGATGGAGACGCCGTCTTCCTTGCCGTTCACCACCAGAACCGGCTGCTTGATCGTGCGGAGCTGTTCCTCGGCGTAGTTCAGCGTACCCTTGCGGGTTTCCGCATTTATCGCCGCCAAAGCCGCGCGCGAGGCCGGATCGTCAACAATGTCGAAACGGTACCGCACCATCTCATCGGTCGGGACGAAACCCGGCGCCGTCAGGCCGCCGATGACGCGGCGCATGCCCTCCACCGTGAAGTCATACTGAAGGTTGTGCATCAACTGCGGCGACGGCTTTTCAGGGATGGGCAGGCCTGCGCTCCCCATCAGGACCATCCGGCCAATCAGATCGGGGCGGTCCAGCGCCACGCCGATCGCGGTCGCCCCGCCCATGGAATTGCCGACGATGTCCACGCCGACCAATCCCATGGCGTCGAGGAAATCCGCCATGTGTCGGTTGCGGCCAGGCTGGTCGTACAGATAGCCGGCGGGATCCGGCTTGTCAGTCAGACCGAAGCCGATCATGTCCGGCGCGATGACTCGACGCGTTCTGGAGAAATGAGCGATGGTCGCCCTCCAGTTGCCGCGGCTATCCGCGCCTGCGCCGCCGCCGTGGACCAGGACCAGCGGGTCGCCCTCGCCGGCTTCCAGATAGTGGGTACGGACGCCTCCGGCCTGAATGAACTTCGAATGCATATCGTCGCCCCCCCTCACCGAAGCTTCTCCGGCGTCTGGATGCCCCGTCCATGCCGGCTCGCCACGCGACGCCACTCCAGCAGTGTGCTGTCGGGCTCGCACAGCATTTCATCGACCCAGCCGTAGTCGTCGGCGTAGAAGGGTTCCGTCACTTCGCGCGCCCAGATGTCGTCGCTGTTAAAGCCGTCCAGGCCATGCGGCTTCCAGATGCTCTCGAAGTCGCTGGCGAAGGCGTTGCGATCTTCTTCGGTCTGAACCTTCTTGCCGATGGTCTGGACATAGAGGTGGCGCTTGGCGTCCAGCGGCACATACCACTCGAACTGGGTCAGGCCAGGGTTCGGGAAACTGTCCACCTTGAGTACGCCAGGCAGCCAGATCGATGTGCCCACCGAGGCCGAGGTCCCGTGCACCTGTTCTGAACGGGGGCCGCTGATCACGACCTGGCCGTCGATCACCCCGTCCCAAACCGGATCGTGCTGACTGAAGTCGTCGGTGACGCCCTTTGGGCCCTCTTCATCTTCGACCACCTGCACGGCCCCCGGGCGCGGCGTATGGCCGATCGGGAAGTTGAACGTGCGGTAGTGGCGCAGCGTCGTATCCTTGTGGATGAAGATATGCAGGCCGTCGAAACCGTTCTCAGCTCCCAGGCGCCAGTTCGAGTCGACCACGCGGTGCTTGCCCAGGACCATGAGGTCTTCGTCGAGGAAGCCGGGCGGCACATCACGGGCCAGAGGATGAACCATGTCCTCATCGCCGAGGAAGATGAAGATCAGCCCCTGGGCCTCCTCCACCGGATAGGTGACGATTTTACGCCGACCGATCAAGCGGCTGTCCGGGACCGCCAGGATGTTGACCAGATCGCCGGTTTGGAACCGGTAGGTATAGCCGTGGTACCAGCAGGTGATGGTGTCCTTGGTGAAGCAGTCCGGCTTCTGCGACAACGGTACGCCGCGGTGCAGGCATCGGTCCCGCATCGAATAGACAACGCCGTCGATGCGCTTGATCAGCAGCCGTTCTCCGAGCAGTTCGACAACCTGAAGCTGTCCCTCGCCCAGTTCGTTCGAGAAGCGGACAGGGTACCAGTGGTTTCGGAAGCCCAGCTTGGCCTCCACGTAACCGCGCCAGTCTCCGACCATCTCCGCGACGTCCTCCCGGACGATCGATTCCTCACTCATGCCCTGCTCCCTCCGCGCACTTCGGCTGACAACCGCGCCAGCTCTTGATCTGAGATTATATGATTGTATGACAAAGTAGCAAGATGCAGAGAGGCGCCATGTTTCACGCACAGCTGAAGTTCCAGGACGGAGCCGCCGTCACCGTTCCTGTAGATGCCGGAGAGGCCCTCGCCGAAGCGGCGGCCCGCCTGGACCTGCCCATGCGGCATGATTGCCTGTCCGGCGACTGCGGAGCCTGCCTTTGTCGGGCGACGTCGGGAGAAGTCCAAGCCGATCCGACAGCCCTGTTGTCGCCCGAAGAGCAGGCCGAAGGCCTAAGGCTCGGCTGCCAGACGCGTCTCGCTTCGGACGCGGTCTTCGAACTGGATTATCCGCTTCATCCGACGCCGTCGGCGGCCGGTCGCTATGAGGCGGAGGTCATCGGCCTGGACCGCCTCAACCCCACGACCACGCGACTCGTCCTGCACCTGGAGAACGCGGAGAATCTGGCGTTCGCGCCGGGCCAGTACGTCCGTCTTCGACCGCCGGGACTGAGGGTCGCTCGGCCCTATTCCATCGCCAGCACGCCGGACGCCCTGCCCGAGATGGAGCTATTAATCCGCCATGTCGCCGGCGGCGCCGTATCCGGCTGGCTCGAAAACCAGGCCGAGCTCGGGCAAAAAGTCCGCCTTCAGGCGCCCCTGGGCGGCTTTGCGCTCGATGAACGCAGCCCACGCCAAATCTTCATCGGCGGCGGCACCGGCCTCTCTCCGCTCCTGTCGATGATCCGCGCGGCGCGCGGACGATCCGGCCGCCGTCTGCTCTGCTTCGGCTGCACCGCGCCGCTCGACCTCTTCCATTTGGAAGAGCTGAGGGCCCTGGAAGCCGATCGGCCCGACCTCGAGGTGAGGATCGCCGTAATGCGAGGAACGGCGACAGGCGCCGAGACCGGCACGGCGGTGGATCTGCTCCGGCAAGAGGACCTGGAACCGGGCTGCGCCGTACACCTCTGCGGGCCGCCCGCCATGGTGATCGCGGCGCAGCAGTTCCTCAGAGGCGCCGGCGTGGCGTCCCACGCCATCCGCGCCGAGCGTTTCGCGCCCCGAGCCTAGCGGTCTTTCAGCCAGTCGAGGATCAAGGCCGAGGCCTCGGAGGTCGTTCGGCGATCGCCCAGGGCGCAGGCGATCAACATCCGCGCCCGTCGTGCGTCCATATCCTTCATGAAAATCGCGCCGATGTCCGACAACCGGCGCCCTGAAGCGTAAACGGGCGCGGCCTCGCCCTCGAAGCAGCCCGCAACAACCCCGACCAATCGCCCCGCCTCGACCGCCTTCTCCACCGCCTGGATGACGCCGGGCGAAGCATTGCCGCAGCCCAGGCCCTGGATGACCATCCCTTCCAGACGGGACGCCGCCGCTGTCACCAGACGACCATCCGACCCCAGCCCCAGAGTGACGATTTCGACCGCAGCCGCCGGCGCGTCGGACAACGGCAACGCGGGCCTCGGCCGGCGCGCAGCGAGCGGCGACGCCGCTCCACACCGGCCGACCACCGCCGCATCGGGACCGAAGGCCTGCAAGGCTTGAGCGTGAACCTTGCGCGCCCGCGTCGCCGAGAGGACGCATCCGCCGAACACCACCAGGACGCCGGATGCCGCGGCGCCTCGCCTGGCCGCCGTCAGCACTGCGTCCGCCAAATTTCGCAGGCCGTCATAGCCCGGCTCCGAGGGCGCGCGCTGAGAACCGGTGAAAATTACGGGCTTGGAGGCCGGAACGATGAGGTCGCACAGAAAGGCGGTCTCCTCCATCGCATCCGTGCCATGGGCTACGAGCACGGCGTCGACGGCGGGGTCAAGGCAGGCCCCACGGACCGCCTGCGCCACGCTCATGGCGTCGCCAAAGGTCATGGCCTCGCTCAAGCCGCGATAGACAGAGCACGCCTCTATCGTCGCCCAGGGCGCGGCCTCGGCCAAATGCGCCAGGATATCGTCGCCGAGAGCACCCCCATCGAAGCCGCGCCCCCGGTCCACGGCGCTGATGGTGCCTCCCGCATCGAGCATCACCAGATGCATTGCAATCCCTCCTACATTTTATATGATTGTATGACAAACTATGGAAGGATTTCCAGCGTGAGCGCACTTACCCGTCTTTGTTCCGTCGACGATCTTTCGCCCGGCGAAATGCAGCTCATCGAACTCGAGGGCATGGACCCGCTTCTGCTCTGCAACAGCGAAGGCAGCTTTCATCTGGTGGACGACGAATGCACCCACGCCATCGCCTCGCTCTCGGAAGGCAGGTTGGAAGGCCATACCGTCTTCTGTCCGCTGCACGGGGGAAGTTTCGACGTCCGCAGCGGCAAGGCCCTGACACTTCCCTGTAAACAGGCGCTGCGCACCTTCCCCATCGTCGTCGAGGACGGCGCAGTCTTTCTTCGACGCGGCTGAACGTCTGCGCTCAGCGCCCGACGGCGTAAGCCTGCATCAGCCGGGGCGTCGCGGCGCCCCGCAGCACGCCGTCGGGCTCCCGCAGCGCCGCCGTCAGGCGCCCCGCCGTCCACGCCGCCGTCGTCTGCACCTCGTGGCCTCGACGGCGCAGATCCGCGATGAGCTCGGATCCATAGCTTTCCTCCACCACGGCCAGTCCGGGAAGCGCTTCGCGCGGGAAGAAGGAGGACGGGAAATGCAGGCTATGGAACAGCGGCTGGTCGATCGCCTGCTGCAAGGTCTTGCCGCCATGCAGATACCTCAAGATCAGGGCCGCCTGCCACTGATCCTGCTGGTCGCCGCCGGGCGTGCCGCAACTCAGCCACCGGCCGTCCGGCCCGCGCGCCAAGGTCGGCGTCAGCGTCGTCCGCGGCCGCTTTCCTGGAGCCAAAGAGCCGGGCAGGCCGTCTTCCAGCCAGAACATTTGCGCCCGCGTGTTCAGGGCGAAGCCGAGCTCCGGCACCATGGGAGACGACTGGGGCCACCCGCCTGACGGCGTGGCGCTGACCACATTACCCCACCGGTCGATCACATCGAGATGCACGGTGTCGCCCGGTCGCCGCGTGGGCTGGAGGTGGATCATCGTCGGCTCTCCGACGCCGATGCCGCCGCTAAGATCGGAAGCCTCCCTCACCTGCCCCAGGGCCCGACGCGCCTGATCTTCAAACCCCCGGATCAGTCCGGGCCGGATGACGCTCGAAGCCGTCGGCGCGACCAGCGCAGCCCGCTCCCGTCCATAGGCGTCGGACAACAGCGTCTCGAGCGGAACATCGACGAATTTGGGATCCCCGTAATAGGCCTCCCGGTCGGCGAAGGCGAGCTTGAGCGCTTCAAGGATCAGATGGACGCCCTCGGCCGTCTCCAGGTCGATCTTGTCGAGATCGAACGCCTTGAGAATGGACAGAGTCTGCAAAAGGACCGGTCCCTGCCCCCAGGTCGCCGTCTTGTAGATGCGCCACCCGGCGTAATCGATCGACACCGGAGTTTCATAGGTCGCCTCCCATTCGGCCATGTCCTGGCCGGTGATCAGACCCTTGTGAGGACGTCCGCTGGCGTCCATGAGCGGAGCGGCCGAGGCGAAACGGTCAATTGCTTCCGCCACGAAACCCTGGCTCCAGGCCCGGCGCATGCGATCGATGCGGGTTTCCCGGCTTCCATAGCCTTGCGCGCCGAGGAGTCGCCTCCATGTTTCCGCCAGAACCGGATTTCGGAACCAGCCGCCCGCCTCGGGCGGCCGGCCTCCAGGCAGCCAAACCGGCAAGGATGAAGTCCAATGGGTGCGCAGCGCATCGGCCACGTCCGCCAACGCGGCGGCGGCGCCCGCGCTCATGGGGAAACCTTGAAGCGCGTATCCCATGGCCGGTTCGAGGACGGTCGTCGGTTCAAGCGTTCCGTAATCACGAAGCAGCTTCATCCAGGCGTCGAACGCGCCCGGGGTCACCGCCGCGATCAATCCTGAACCGGGCACCATGTCCAGGCCCAGGCGGGCGAAGGCTTCAATCGTCGCCGCGCGCGGAGCAACACCCTGGCCGCAGAGCACCTGGGGCTCGTCCTCGCCCGCCGGGCGGAACAGGATTGGAACCTCGCCTGCCGGGCCGCATAGGTGCGGCTCGACCACCAAAAGAGCGAACGCCGCCGCCACGGCGCCGTCGAAGGCGTTTCCGCCGCGCTCGAGCATGGCCATTGCGGTCTGGGACGCAATCCAGTGCGTCGACGACGCCATTCCGAATACGCCGTAGATATCCGGCCGCGTCGTGAACATGTCCCACCCCGTCGTGTTGCTATTATCTTTGTATGACAATATTACAGAAAATACGCAATTGGAGGTGAGCGATGCGTCGCGTTCTTTCCTACATCGACCGTTACAGCCTTGCGCTGATGGGCACAGTCGTCCTCGCCTCCCTTCTGCCGGCGCGGGGCGCATTCGCCGAGGGTCTGGGCCTTGTGACCACGGCGGCCATCGCCCTTCTCTTCTTCCTGCATGGAGCCAAGCTGTCGCGTGAAGCCGTTGTGGCCGGCCTCCTGCACTGGCGGCTTCATCTGATCGTACTGGCGGCGACATTCGTCATCTTTCCGCTGGCCGGGCTCGCGCTTCAGCCGCTGGCGGCGGTCCTGCTCGGAAGCGCCTTGGCGGGCGGACTGCTGTTTCTCACGCTGTTGCCCTCGACCGTACAATCCTCGATCGCCTTCACCTCCATGGCCGGGGGCAATGTGCCGGCGGCGGTCTGCGCCGCCTCGCTGTCCAACATTCTGGGCGTGTTCCTGACCCCGTTGCTGGTCGCCGTGCTGATGTCCGCCGGGGGAAAAGCCGGCGTCTCGATCGACGCAATCTGGAAGATTATGCTGCAGCTCCTGGCCCCCTTCGTCGCCGGTCAGTTGCTTCAGCCATGGGTCGGCGCCTGGATTCGTAAGCACAAGGCCCTCACCACGCAGGTCGATCGTGGCTCCATTCTGCTCGTCGTCTACGGGGCTTTCAGCGCCTCGGTCGTCGAAGGTCTCTGGTCTCAGGTGTCAGCGCTCGACCTGGGCATCCTGATCGTTCTTTGCTGCGCCCTCCTGGCCTTCATCATGGGCCTGACAACCTGGATCGCCCGGCGCGCCGGGCTCTGCCGCGCCGACGAAGCCGCTCTGGTGTTCTGCGGCTCCAAGAAAAGCCTGGCCTCTGGCGTGCCGATCGCCGGGGCCATCTTTCCGGCCGCCCAGGCGGGCGCGATTCTCCTGCCCCTGATGATCTTCCATCAGATCCAGCTGCTGGTCTGCGCCGTCATGGCCCAACGCTACGCCGCACGTCAGGAAAATGAGCCGCTCGAAGGGCTTCAGCAGGACGCCCCGGCCTGAGGCTCGCGCCCGCCCGGACCGCCTTCGCCTGAAGTCTACCTCCAGAATCAAAAAAAGCCGGGGCCTGAGCCCCGGCTTTTGGACGCCGAAACCGCAACGTCAGTCGCGCGGCGCCCAGTTCCAATCGACTCGCTCGTCCGCCTTTGCGGCTGGCGTGGTCGTCCCAGCCCAGTTGGCGGCGTCGTTCACATCCCCCTGCCCCGTGTAGCGCGGCAGTTCCGGATAAGGCGTGAGCGGCAGCGTGCGCTTGACCTGACCATCAGCGATCTGCGTCGCCACGATGCGATCGGGCGCCTGATCGCGCTCGACCCAGGCCATAATCGGCCCCAGCATGTCGAACTGATTGGGCGCATCGCCGCCGCGACAGTGGAACATGCCGGGGACCATGAACAATCTCGCCCAGTTTCCCACGGCGTCGCCGCCCTGGCGTTGCCGGACCTGGGCGTAGAAATCGATCATGTTGATCGGCGAGACCGTCGCATCAGCGAAGCCGTGATAGATGATCAGCTTGCCGCCGCGCGCTTCGAACGCCGTCAGATCGGGCGCTTTATAGGGCGCGACGGAGTCATAGACGGCGGCCCACGTCTCAAGTCGTTCGACATCCTGATCGAAGTCGAAATCCCAGATCGTGTAGTCGGGCTCGGGATTCTGATCGAACGCCAGGAAGCGGACGTAACCTTCAGCCAGACCTGCACGCGCCTTGGTTTCCCAGGACAATTCGCTGCCGAACATTCGTCCGCTAGGGGCGAGGCGCCGTCCGTCGCTGTTACGCGGTCCGTCATAGAGTCGCTGAACCGCCAGAACCTGTTCGGCGTCCAGACAGGCCGCCCGCTCCCCGTCGGCGCAGACCAGAGTCCGCACGTCGAAATCGCACATCCGCGGATCCGTCAGGATGCCGTCCGCCGCCCCGTCCAGCATGTCGCATTTATCCATCACCGCCTTATGCAGCAGCGTCAACGCCGGGGCGGGAAGGACCTCCGATCCATCTCGCCGCAGCAACTGGCGCGTGTCCCACAGGTTGGCGATGCCTCCCTGGCGAGCCGGAAAGGCCGGGTCGCCGGCGATGACGCCATCGAACGCTTCGGGCAGGTACTGGGCGATGCTCAGGGCTTCACGACCACCCGTGGAGCACCCCCGGAAATAGCTGTAGTCCGGCGCTCGCCCGTAAAATGCCTCCACCACCTTCTTCGCCGTCACGGCGACGACCTCAGAAGAGCGACGCCCGTAGTCGCGGCGCATCTCCAGGCTCTCTCCCCAAAGCGGATCGCTGAGCACGGAGCCGACATGACCCATGTCCTGGGCCGCGACCGCGAAGCCCATACGCTGGGCGTCGGCGAAGTTCTCAACCGGCACAGCGCCGCAGAAGCCGCCGCAGCCGGTCTGGAAATAGCGCCCGTTCCAAGCCTCGCCGAGGGGCAGCCGCACTTCGAACTGAATCTGCGGCATGATCACGCCGTTGACCTTGCAGAAGGGCTTTCCGCCGTTCGCCGCCTCGTCGATCTTAGCGGACAGGATGGTGGCGGGCGCATCTGCGGTTCGGGTCAGATCCAGCCGCGCCAAGGCGGAGCATGCGGCGGCCGGATCGGCCGACGCGCCCGGGGGCTCCATCGCTTGCGCCAGCGCGCTGGACGACGCTGCGCCCAGCCAGAAGGCGGTTCCCACAAGACCGGTGATCCAACGGCGCATTCTTATTCCCTCCACTCTTGAACTCTAGACCGGCGCCGCGACATCGCGGCCGTTCGCCAGATCCAAGGCGACGTCCACGATCATGTCTTCCTGACCGCCCACCATCCGCCTGCGCCCCAGCTCCAGCAGAATCCGCCGGACGTCCAGACCATGGTCCGCGGCCGCCTTTTCAGCGTGGCGCAGGAAGCTGGAATAGACCCCCGCGTAGCCGAGGCTCAGCGTCTCCCGATCCACGCGAACGGGACGATCCTGGAGCGGCCGTACCAGGTCCTCCGCCGCGTCCATCAGTTTGAACAGATCCGCGCCGTGATCCCATCCGTAGAGATCGGCGGCGGCGATGAAGACCTCGAGCGGCGCATTCCCCGCCCCCGCCCCCATGCCGGTCAAGGAGGCGTCCACGCGCACGGCGCCGTTCTGCACCGCCGCGATCGAGTTTGCGATGCCGAGCGACAGATTGTGATGGGCATGGATGCCGCGTTCCGTCTCGGGCTTCAGCACCCGATCATAGGCTTGAAGGCGAGCGGCCACGTCGTCCATGGTCATCGCGCCGCCTGAATCCGTGACGTAGACGCAATGGGCGCCGTAGGCTTCCATCAGCCCGGCCTGGGCCGCCAGCGGCTCCGGCGCGCTCATGTGACTCATCATCAGAAAACCTGCGACATCCATGCCGAGGTTGCGGGCGTATTCGATATGCTGCTTCGACACATCCGCTTCGGTGCAATGGGTGGCGATGCGGACGGAGCGGACGCCGAGATCATAGGCCCGCCTCAGGTCATGGACCGTGCCGATCCCAGGAAGAAGCAAGGTCGTCAGTCGCGCATGACGGACCACCTCCGCGACGGCTTCGATCCAATCCCAATCCGTGTGCGCGCCAAAACCGTAGTTGAAGGAGGAGCCCGACAGGCCATCGCCATGGGCGATCTCGATCGCGTCGACCTTGGCCTCGTCCAAGGCCCGGGCGATCGCCCTGACATGATCCAGTCCGTAGCGGTGCCGGATGGCGTGCATGCCGTCGCGCAGGGTGACGTCCTGGATATAGAGCTTGTTCTCAGGAGCGATTGTCATCTTTACGCAGCCTCCCTCTCGGCGCGCGCCAACACGATGCGCTCGGCGGTCTTCAGGGCGGCCGATGTCATGATGTCCAGATTCCCGGCGTAGGCCGGCAGGTAGTGCGCCGCGCCCTCCACCTCGAGGAAGACGGTCACCTTCAGACCGGCAAAATGCGCGTCCAGATCCGGGATGTAGAGCGGATCATTGTCGCCGATGGCCTCGAACTGCACCGCCTGCTTCAAACGATAGCCCGGCACATAGGTCTGGACCTCGGCGACCATGGCCTCGACCGAAGCACGAACCTGCTCAACGTCAGCGGCGTCGCACAGGCAATAGACGGTGTCGCGCATGATCAGAGGCGGCTCGGCCGGGTTCAGAACGATGATAGCCTTGCCTCGTCCCGCGCCTCCCACCGCCTCGATGGCGCGAGAAGTCGTCTCCGTGAACTCGTCGATGTTTGCGCGTGTGCCCGGCCCCGCCGACTTGGACGCGATCGACGCCACGATTTCGGCATAGCGCACGGGGCTGACCCGATTGACCGCCGCGACGATCGGGATCGTCGCCTGGCCGCCGCAAGTGACCATGTTCACATTCTGCGCGCCCAGATTGGCGTCCAGATTGACCGGCGGGATGGTGTAGGGGCCGATGGCCGCCGGCGTCAGATCAATCACGATCTTGCCCAGCGCCCTCAGCTTGCGGTCGTGCTCGGCGTGGGCGCCGGCCGACGTCGCGTCAAAGACGATCTCGATCTCGTCGAAGGCCGGCATGGCGATGAGCCCGTCGACCCCGCCCGAGGTCGTCGGCACGCCCAGACGTTCGGCGCGCTTCAGGCCGTCGGATTCCGGATCAATGCCCACCAGGGCGCCCATCTCCAGAACCTTCGATAGGCGCAGTATCTTGATCATCAGGTCTGTGCCGATATTGCCCGACCCTATGATGGCGACCTTGGTGCGGCTCATCCCGTTTCTCCCACCCGAAATTCTACGGATCCCAGCCCCTCAATCGTCGCCCTGACATGCCCCCCCGGGGTAAGGGCGACCATCGGTCCCAGCGCGCCGGTCAGGACGAGGTCGCCGGCGCGCAGCGGCTCGCCGCGTTCGGCAAGCGTCCGCGCAAGCCAGGCGGCGGCGTTCAACGGATGCCCCAGGCAGGCCGCCCCGACACCCTCGGAAGCAGTCCGACCGTCAAGTTCCAGCGTCATAGCGGCGGCGGCGAGATCCAATCCGTCCAGAGGCCTGACTTGCCGTCCCAGAACAAAAAAGGCGGAAGACCCGTTATCCGCCACCGTATCAGCGAAGGTGATTTTCCAGTCCGCGATGCGGCTGTCGACGATCTCGATCGCTGCGACGACGCCGCCGACGGCCTCCGCGACATCTTCAGGCGAGGCGTCGACCCGGTCGAGGTCGCGCGCCATGATCAGCGCGACTTCGGCTTCGGCTTTCGGCTGGATAACCCGCGCCCAGTCCAGGGCGCCGCCATTCTCGAGCTGCATGTCCGCAAACAGGACGCCGAAATCCGGCCGATCCACGCCGAGTTGCTTCTGAACAGCCTCGGCGGTCAGCCCGATCTTGCGTCCCACGACAGTTCGGCCCTCCGAACGCCATAGCCGCGTATTGATCGATTGGACCGCATAAGCCCCCTCGATGTCAGTGGGCTCCAATGCGTCCCGCAGCGGCGCCGTCGGCGAACCTGCATAGGCGGCCCTCAACCGCGCCGCGGCCGCATCATGAGGTGTCGGCATCGTTCTCATATCTCGCGCAATTTCTGCGAACCGTTATCGCGCCCCTTGATCGGAGAAGCGATGGCGCGCTCATCCCGATCTCTCACGCCTTGGGAGCTCGCCGCGCTGAGGCTCGAACGGCTCCGCGCGCCTCGATCCATTGCGCGACCGAGCGCGCCAGCAGAAGGATGGCCAGAAAGCGCAGCAGATGGGCGGCCAGAACAAAGGGGACATCACCCTCTCCTCCGAAGGCGATGATCATCACTGTATCGACGCCGCCAGGGTTGGTCGCCAGATGGGCCGTCAGCGGATCCATATCGAAAGCCCAACCTAGGCCCAGACCGATGAGGGCGCACCCTGCGACCAGCGCCAGAACCAGGCTCGTCATCATCGGCAGCGCCCGCGCGTTCTCAAGCACGGTCGCACGCGTGAAGCTCAGACCGATCCGCCAACCGACCACGGCATAGGCCGCCGCCGCCAAGGTCGGGGGCGTCTGAAGAGACGGCGCCTGGAGGGCTGTGAGCACGCCTGAAAAGCCGATCGGCAAGAGGATGGCGAGCGACGGACGCCTTAGAACCTGCGCGCTCCAGGCGCTGATCCCCACAGCAATGGCCATGATCACTACGCCGCACAACTCGAGAGCCGGGGTCCAGTCCTTGGGCGTCGAAGCGGGGGTAGGTCCGACCAGGGCTTGGGCGACTGCCAGCGCCGTCAGCGCCGCCAGGAGCAGACGCAAATATTGAAAAAGGGCGACCTTCTGGATATCGGCGCCTGCCGCCGCAGCCAATCCGATCATCGCTGATGCGCCGCCGGGCGTCAGCCCCCATACCGCCGTCGCGCTCGACATGCGGGTCATCCGCGCCGCGAAGCCGCTCATGAGCATGCCCAAGAGCAATGGAGCGAGACCGGCGACCATGATCGCGCCGCCCCGGCTCCAAAGGGCTGCATCCGCCAGCGCCGGGGCCATCACGCTTCCGATCGCGCAACCGATAACGGCCTGACTGAGAAGCAACAGGCTGGGCCCCGGCCGCCATGCCAATCCGCCGAGCGCGAACACCAAGCCGGCGAGCAGAGGCCCCGCCAGAACCGCCGCAGGCGCCCGGGCTGCTTGTAGGCCGAGCACGAGAATGACCGTCAAGGCGATCAAGCCGGCTAGACCAATACTGCGGCGAAAGCTCACCAGGGTGCCAAATCCAATAAAACCGGGCGCAGGCCTGTTCGTAAGGCCAAGGTCGAGCTCAGTTTGATTGCGACGCTGTCTCTTCGCCACCAACGCGAGGGTGATTGCTCTCACATCTTGAGACACGCAGCGCAGAGGCATCCATCAGAATGGCTCTTGAGAATTAGATTAGCGATCGCAGGATTCGCTGCTTCCGTCGGATGCCAAACGATACTTTTGCGGTCAGAAGAAAAGGTTGTGAGCGCCGAAAGTTTCGGCCACCGGCCGATACGGAATTGATCAAAGAACAACTGGTCGTTGGGCGTCGGTTCAATCGTCGCTGCGACGGTGCTGGCGCCTGCGCGGCCGCGCCGGGGCTGGTCGACCAGATAAACCGGGAAGCCGCGACGCAGGAACAGCGTCTGGAAGCCTTCGCGGCCGTCAGGCGTGGTTTCCCAACTTCGCGCCGACTGAAAGGCGCCGTGCAGCATGACAATCGGCAGCGCCCTTGGAGACTCAGGAATCTGGTAGAAGGCGTAAAGATGATCGCCGTGAAAACTCTGTCCGGCGGCGGTCGGCGCGTTGTTCTCGTAGACACCAGGCGTCCGCGCCACGCGCCCGCCGACGGTGAAGCTACCTTGCGCCTCGATCGTTAAAGGCTCGGAGAGGTTCGTCGATTGAGCGGAAGCCGGCGACGACGCAATGACCCCGACAGCGAAAGCAATCGGCAAAATGCGATCTGGTCGGGGTCGAATTCTCAAGGTCACGCAATCCCTTCACATTGATGGGCTGCATGAGAACATAATCACGGCGGGAATTTTTTATTAGCCGCCATAGTTCAATAGGACTTATTGCATATCCAAATTAATAGAGCGCGAACGGCGCCGATGGATGTGCGGCCCGCGACGCGCTTTTTTTTTGGGGGGGGATCCTGAGCCATTCGACAACTCGTCAAAAGATCAGCCGTGAGCGTCGGTAGAAATGGAGTCGAAAGCCAGAAAGAAAAACCCCGCAAGCCATTGAGCTTACGGGGTTTCTATTGCCTTAGATTGGTATAACCAAGGAGGTTATACGAACGGT
>NZ_QWTZ01000017.1:0-59016 GCF_003576505.1 Brevundimonas sp. LPMIX5 | reverse complement strand
CCAGTTCGTGGTCTACTTCGACTTCGACCGTTCGGACCTGACGGCGGAAGCCCGCTCGGTGGTGACGCAAGCCGCCAACTACGCCAAGTCGGGCGCTCCGACGCGCGTGCTGGTGGTCGGCCACACCGACACCTCGGGCAACGCGGCCTACAACATGGGCCTGTCCAACCGCCGTGCGCGCACTGTGGCTGACGCCCTGGTCGCTCAAGGCGTCAACGGCGGCGTGATCTCGCTGGACGGCAAGGGCGAGACCCAGCCGGCCAAGGCCACCGGCGACGGCGTGCGTGAGCCGCTGAACCGTCGCGCCACCGTCGACATCAACTTCTAAGGCTCAAGGGGGCCGGTTCATCCCGGCCCCCGCGACCGTAGAAGCGGCGATAAGAACCTTCCGCCGAGCTCAGGTTTCTGAGTTCGGCGGTTGTGTTTAGGCTTCAGACGGCGCGCGGCCTTATTGGCTTGTCCGCGCCGGTCTGAAGTTTAATAAGGCTCTGCCGCAAGAGAGATATCAGCGTTTGCTCGCGCCCTTCGATCCAGACCAGCCGGTCGTCGGCCTACAGGCTCCTGTCGACCTGACTGGACGGCGGTTTCTTGTCGTGTCCGCGCCCTTCGGGCGGTTCGGGCGCAGGCTGGCGCGCGCCATCGAGAGCCGGGGCGGCGAAGTGCGCCGCATGCTGTTCAACGCCGGAGACATTTCGAACTGGGGGAGGGCCGGCGGCCTCGTCTATCGCCGTCCCGCCACGCAGTGGCCGCAGGACGTCGCGCGTCTGGCTGAAGAGTTCACCGACATCATCCTTTTCGGAGAGGGCGGCCCCTATAACCAGGGCGTCTTGACCCAGGCGAAGCAGCTTCCAGCCCGTGTCTGGGTGCTGGAAAACGGCTATTTTCGGCCGGACTGGATCACTCTGGAGCGGAACGGCGTCAATGCCTCGAGCGGCTTGCCGCGTTCGGGCGCAGGCTATCCGCCGCCGCCGCCGGAACTGCCGATTTCAAGGCCTGTCGGCAAGATTCTGCCGCATCACGTGCTCAACATCAGCTTTTATCATGCGATCCAGCCCTTTGGCCGTTTGATGTTCCCGCACTATCGCCACTATTACACCGCTTCGCCGTGGAGGCAGTGCGTGGGCCATGTGCGGCGATATCTGGCTCTCGCCGTGTCAGGCGCCCAGGCCAAGGACGTGGGGCGCCTTCAGGCCAAGGGCGATTTCTTTATCGCCTGTCTGCAGCGGGACGGCGACGCCCAATTGCTGCGCTACTCCGAGATTCACGACAATCTGTCCTTCTTGGATCGGGTGATGGCCAGCTTCGCCCGCTCGGCGCCTGCGTCGATGCGGCTGCTTGTCAAAAACCATCCGCTGGATCCCGGCGTGATCAACCTGGGCCGTGAGACGCGGCGCCTTGCGGCCAGGCATGGCCTGACTGGCCGTGTCGACTTCATCGACGGGGGCAATCTGGCTCAGCTGTGCCGGGCTTCGCGCGGCATGGTGGTCAATAACTCTAGCGCGGCCCTGTCGGCGCTTGGTTTCGGCACGCCCGTCAAGGTGTTGGGGCAGGCCTTTTTTGATTTCGAGGGGCTCACCGACCAGAAGTCCCTGGATGCATTCTGGGGCGCGCCGACGCCCGCGGACCGCAGCCTGTTCACGGCCTTCCGCGCCTATGTGATCAGTCGGACCCAGATCAACGGCAACTATCATGAGCCCCGTGCGCTGGACGCGACCGCCGAACGCGTGGCGGACGCCCTGGCCACACGCCTAGCCTAGGTCGCCGAACCGCCCTCTGTACGGTGTGGCTCTCAGGTCACCCTTGGGCGCTGTCATCGTTCTGTCATCCAGTTGTCGTCCGAGCGTCCGATGGGGGGCCTAAAGCCGCCTCATCAATGACCGCGCTGATTGTCGTTCTGGCAAATGCGTCGAAAAGGATCACAGCACCCATGTTGAACCGCAACCTCGCCTATGGGGTTTCCGCCGCAGCTATCCTGTTGGCGACCTCCAGCGCCGCCTTCGCCCAGGAAACCACGGGCGGCATCCGGGGCGTGATCACGGACGCGGCCGGCGCGCCGGTGGCCAATACGGCCGTCGTCGTCACCCACATTCCGTCGGGCACCAGCACCACGACGGTCACCAATGAAGACGGCCTGTACACCGCCCGCAACCTGCGCGTCGGCGGCCCATACTCGGTGACGGTGATGGTGGACGGCCAGACCGAGACGGCTCAACTGGGCAGCGTCGGCATCGGCGCCCCGACCGTGTTCGACGTCACCGTCTCGGCCATGGCGGCCGACGCGGGCGCGACCGAAGTGGCTGAAGTGGTCGTGCGCGGCGTGCGTGCTGTGCGCACCTCGCCGACGGCTCGCCTGAACCTGGAAGACATCGAGACGCTGCCGTCCATCAGCCGCGACATCAAGGACATCGTGCGCACGACCCCGTTCGCCACGGTGGACCCGACGAACAACGACGCCCTGTCGATCGGCGGCCAGAACACCCGCTACAACGCCATGCTGATCGACGGGATCAAGCAGGGCGATGACTTCGGCCTGAACGGCAACGGCTATCCGACCCTGCGCTCGCCGATCTCGCGTTCGGTGCTGCAGGCGGTCAGCGTCGATGTCGCCCCCTACGGCGTTCAGTACGGCAGCTTCACCGGCGGCGTGATCAACTCGGTCACCAAGTCGGGGGGCAATGAGTTCCACGGCGAAGCCTTCTGGGAAGTCACCAACGACAGCCTGCGCGGCGACAGCTTCAGCTATAAGGACTTCGTCTCGGGCGAGCGTCAGAACCGCTCGCTGACCGGCGAGTTCGAAGAGAAGACCTGGGGCGCGACCCTCAGCGGCCCGATCATCAAGGACCGCCTGTTCTTCCTGCTGAACTACGAAAAATATGAGTCGACCCAACCGGTCCTGTCCGGTCCGGAAGGCTCGGGCGCCGTCAACCAGGTGCCGGGCATCACCCAGGCCCAGGTCGACCAGGTCCGTGACATCGCCAAGCGCATCTACGGCTACGACCCGCTGGACTGGTCGGCCGACGCCCTGACCGTTCAGGACGAGAAATACTTCGCCAAGCTGGACTGGAACATCAACGACCAGCACCGCGCGGTCTTCTCGTACCAGCAGACCAAGGGCAGCGATCTGCGCCTGAACAACACGGTCACCAGCGGCAACTACGTCAGCGTCGGTCTGCTGTCGTCGGCCTATCAGATCGACCAGAACCTGACGGCCTACAAGGCCCAGCTGTTCTCCGACTGGACCGACACCTTCTCGACCGAGTTCTCGGTCAGCCGCAAGGAAACCGAAGGTCTGTCGACCGGCCTGGGCGGCAACGACTTCGCCGCCATGCAGGTCTATCTGGATGATCCGACCGGTCCGAACACCGGCGTGCGTCGTTCGATCCGCTTCGGTCCCGAGCGTTCGCGTCACGCGAACATGCTGACGGTCGACACGATGCAGTATCGCCTGGTCGGCAACTGGGAAGCCGGCTTCGGTCACCGCTTCACCGGCGGCTATGAGCGCGAAGAACAGGACATCTTCAACCTGTTTGTCCAGGTCGCCAACGCTGAATACGAGTTCGCGTCTCTGGCCGATTTCGAAGCCCGCAGGGCGTCCTCGGTCGGCTACACCAACGCCGCCAGCAACAACAAGAACGACGGCGGCGCCAGCTTCAGCTACGCGCTGAACACCTTGTTCCTGCAGGACGAATGGTCGGTCAGCCCCAACCTGACCCTGACGGCCGGCCTGCGCTACGACTGGTACACCTCGGACGACAAACCGAAGTACAACCAGGCTTTCTATGACCGCTTCGGCTTCGGCAACGACACCAACCTGGACGGCATCAGCATCCTGCAGCCGCGCTTCGGCTTCAACTGGCGCCCGGATCCCAGCCTGACCGTCTACGGCGGTTTCGGTCGCTTCCAGGGCGGTTCGCCCAACGTCTGGATTTCGAACTCCTACTCGAACCCCGGCAACCTGACGGGCTCGTTCCAGTGCAAGTCGGCCGCTGACTACCAGTCGCAGTTCGCCGGCGGCTTCGGCGTCTGCCCGGACGGCTCGTATCTGACCAACGTCGATGGCCTGAATCCGAACCAGCAGCTCAAGGACAAGGTCACCGAGAGCGCTGAACTCGGCACCGGCAACATCAACCTGATCAGCCCGGCGTTCAAGACGCCGTCGATCTGGAAGACCTCGCTGGGCGTCAATAAGATCTTCGATCTGAGCCGCTTCAACATGGGCTCGGGCTGGAGCGTGACGGCCGAGTACGTCCATTCGGAACTGGAAAACGCCATCGGCTGGGTCGACCTCAGCATGGCTCAGACCCAGAACGGCACGGCGCCTGACGGTCGCCCGATCTTTGGGCCGAACCCGGTCCGTCGCGGTCAGCAGGTGCTGATGCTGACCAACCTGAATGGCGGCAAGACCGACCAGTTCGCTATCGGTCTGGATAAGGCCTGGTACGACGGCTGGCTGGACGGCGCGGGCTTCAACCTGTCCTACACCTATCTGGACAGCACGGACCGTTCGCCGGCGACCTCGTCGACGGCTAGCTCGAACTTCGGCAACATCGCCCTGTCGGATCCTAACGACCCGACCCTGGCGGACTCGAACTATGAGATCGAGCATGCGCTGAAGCTGAACCTGACCTACTCGCGCGCCTTCTTCGGCGACTACCGCACGCGCTTCAACCTGTACGCCCAGCGTCGTTCGGGCCTGCCCTACAGCTATACCTTCGGCACCAGCCCGGCGAACCTGTACGGCGAACACGTCACGACCCAGCGTCAGCTGCTGTACGTGCCGGCGGCCGACTCGGCCGGGAACGTCACGGCGACCAGCGATCCGCTGGTCACCTATGGCCCGAACTTCAACGTCGGCGCCTTCAACGACTTCCTGCACTCGACGGGTCTGATCAAATACGCTGGCGAAATCTCGCCGCGTAACGCCTTCAAGTCGCCTTATGTGACGACGGTCGACCTGCACATCTCGCAGGAACTGCCCGCCTTCTTCCCGGGCGGCGCGAAGCTGGAAGGCTATGTCGACGTCAAGAACCTCGGCAACCTGATCAACGACGAGTGGGGCACGATCCAACAGATCGGCTTCCCCTACACCTCGAACAACGTCGCGGCCTCGATCGTCGACGGCAAGTACAACTACACGGGCTTCTCGACTCGCAGCCCGAGCACCTTCGGCACCGAGTCGGTGTGGCAGGTGAAGGTCGGCGTCCGCTATCGCTTCTAAGCGACGCTGAACGAAGACTAGGGGAGGGCGGTCCGGCGACGGGCCGCCCTTTCTTTTTGGTGGCCTATCGCGCGTTCGCGCTACTTGAGGCCATTCTAGGTCGCCTACCGCGCGGTCGCGCTGCTTGAGGCGAGTTGAGCAGGCCATGTACGTTGTGAAGCGGTTGACCCGGCGAGGCCCGTCGCCATTGAACCCAGGGCTTTCAGGGCCTATCTCGCCCCCTTCGTGCTTCATCCCTTTTATGTGGACGTTTTCGGCCCATGACTTCGCCCATGACCTTGCCTATCCCCGCTGAGTGGACGCCGCATCGCGCGATGTGGGTCGGCTGGCCCAGCCATGCCGATCTGTGGGAGGACAATCTCGAACCGGCGCAGGCCGAGGTCGAGGCCCTGGTGCGCGCCCTGGCCGGGCCGGGCCGCGAACAGGTCAAGCTGATGGTCGGCAATGACGAGGCCCTGGCCGACGCTCAGGCGCGCTTCGTTGGCGTGGCCGGCGTTACCGTCGTGGCCGGGCGTTTCGGCGACATCTGGCTGCGCGACACGGGGCCGATCTTCGGCGCCGGATCGGCGTCGGCCCAGGCCTTCGTCTTCAACGGCTGGGGCGGCAAGTACGACCTGCCGCACGATGATGAGGTCGCCGACCAGATCGGCCAACAGACGGGCGTCGCCCTGACCCGCCATGACTTCATTCTGGAAGGCGGCGCCGTGGATCATGACGGCGAGGGCACGGTGCTGACCACGCGCCAGTGCGTGCTGAACCGCAACCGCAACACCGGCTGGACCGAAGAAACGGCCGAAGCCGCCTTCGCCGATGCCCTGGGCGCCAGGAAGGTGCTGTGGCTGGGCGACGGCCTGCTGAACGACCATACCGACGGCCACGTCGACAACCTGGCCCGCTTCGTCGCGCCCGGCGTCGTCGCTTGCCCGATCGGTTTCGGCCCCAAGGACCCCAACGCCGAAGTCTATGACGAAGCCGCCGAGACGCTCTCGGCCATGACCGACGCCGCAGGCCGCCCGATCCGGGTGCTGCGCATCCCGTCGCCGGGCCTGATCCTGGACGAGGACGAACGCCCGATTCCGGCCAGCCATATGAACTTCCTGATCGCGGACGGCGCCGTCATCGTGCCGACCTATGGCAACGACATGGCCGCCCGCCTGGCCTGTGAGGCCCTGGCCACTGTCTTCACCGATCGCGAGATCATCCCCCTGCCGTCGATCGCCACCCTGTCGGGCGGCGGTTCCTTCCATTGCATCAGCCAGCAGGAGCCCGCGTGATGACCCGTCAAATCACTCTCGCCGCCATCCAGACCTCGTACGGCGAGGACATGCAGGCGAACATCGACAAGACCATCGGCTTCATCCGCGACGCCGCAGCCAAGGGCGCGCAGGTCATCCTGGCGCCGGAGCTGTTCCAGGGGCCGTACTTCTGCGTCTCGCAGGAGGAGAAGTGGTTCGGCGCCGCATATCCGTGGCGCGAGCACCCGGCCGTCACCCAGCTCCAGCCCGTGGCCAGGGAACTGGGCGTCGTCCTGCCCGTCTCCATTTTCGAGCGCGAGGGGCCGCACTACTTCAACAGCCTGGTGATGATCGACGCCGACGGCGAGTTGATGGGCGTCTATCGCAAGAGCCACATCCCCGACGGCCCCGGCTATCAGGAGAAGTACTACTTCCGCCCCGGCGACACCGGCTTCAAGGTCTGGGACACGCGCTTCGGTCGCATCGGCGTCGGCATCTGCTGGGACCAGTGGTACCCGGAAACGGCCCGCGCCATGATGCTGCAGGGCGCCGAGGTGCTGCTGTATCCGACCGCCATCGGCACCGAGCCGCATGACGATACGCTGGACACGGCCGCTCCGTGGCGGCGGGCGATGCAGGGCCATGCCGTCTCCAATGTCGTGCCGGTCGTCGGCGCCAACCGCATCGGCCATGAGCAGGTGACGGGCGCAGGCCAGACCTACTACGGCCACTCCTTCATCGCCGATCATCGCGGCGATCTGGTCGAGAGCCTGGATCGGGAGGAGGGCGTGCTGGTCCACACCTTCGATCTGGATTTCCTGGATCGCCACCGCGCAGCCTGGGGTTTCTTCCGCGATCGCAGGACGGATCTTTACGGCGCACTGGCCACGGGACGCCCGGCCTGATCCGGCCTTCGTAAAATCCGATCCCAAAAGAAAAGAGGCGGAAGACCGGGGTCTTCCGCCTCTCTCATTTCATGCGTTGAACGCTATCAGAACTTCAGCGTGGCGCCGAAGGTGAAGTAGCGACCGATCGCATCGTAGGTCTGCGGGAAGGTGTTCCCGTTGTTCGCAGCCGTGGTGCCGATCTGCGAGCCGACGATCGGCGGGTTCTTGTCGAACAGGTTGTTGATCGTCGCCGTCAGACGCACCGTCTGGGTGATGTCCCAGCGGCCGCTCAGGTCGAAGTAGTCGTAGCTGTCGATCTGGGCGTAGTCCGGGAACCACTTGGTGGCGCTCGGCTCGACTTCAACGCCGGACAGGTGACGCCAGTTCAGCGAGGCCGAGTAGTCGCCCAGCGTCCAGGTTGCGCGGCTGTTCCAGCGTTGCTTGACCTTGGGCTCGCCGCACGACACCGAGTAGTAGCCGACGCAGTCACGCAGCACGGAGGCCGGGGTGGCCTGGGTTTCGTGCTTGGTGAGGATGCTGCCGTTGACGCTCAGGTCGAGGCGGCCGATGTCGCCCCAGCCGAAGTCAGACAGTTCGACGCGGTAGTTGGCCGCGATGTCGAAGCCCGAGACGCGCTCGTTGCCGGCGTTGGTCGAAGGACGGATCACGCCCTTGGCGTCCACGCCGTTCAGAGAGCCGTTCAGGGCGCTGCGCTGGATGGCCTTACAGCTGTCGTTGAACGTCAGGTTCGGGTTCAGAGCCTTGTCGTAGCAGCCGTTCATGACATCAGCCAGGCTGGGGCTGTTGATCGTCTTGTCGATCTTGATGTCGTAGTAGTCCAGGCTCAGACGCAGGCTCGGCACGAAGGCCGGTTGCCAGACGGCGCCGATGGTCCAGGTGTCGGCTTCTTCCGGACCCAGGTTCGGGTTGCCGCCGGTCTGCTGGTTGACCTGGCCTGAGTTCGGCGCAGCCACATAGCCGATATTGCCCAGCGGCACGCCGGTCAGACGGCACAGGTTGCTCAGCGTGCCGGCCGTATTGGCGTCAGCCGAGTTGATCAGGTTCAACTGGCACGGATCGATCGCCATGTTGCCCAGGCCGGTGACCTGCGGGTTGAACAACTCGCCGATGTTCGGGGCGCGGGTGGCGCGCTGATACATGGCGCGGACGCGGACGTCCTCGATCGGCGACCAGTCGCCGCCGATCTTGTAGCTGCCGTAGTTGGTCTTGGAGCTGCCGGCCTTGAACTCGGTCTGGCGGTAGCCCGCTTCCAGGTTCAGGCTGTGGATGAACGGCAGGTTCTCGATCACCGGCACCGCCAGTTCGGCGAAGGCTTCACGCATTTCGAACTGACCGTTGCGATCCGGAACCGGCGCGCCGGTGCCCAGGATTTCGCCGTTGGTCTGCGAAGCCGCGTCGCCGCGCGTCGAGGCGCCCGACCGACGCCATTCGGCGCCGAAGGCGACAGCGATCTGGCGCTCGCTCCACGGGCTGGACAGATGCTCCGGCAGCAGGCCCGAGATCGAGCCCGAGGCCACGTCCTGCTTGATGGTGGTTTTGCTCATCGACGACAGGTTGATGTAGTCGATCATTTCCTGGGTGATCGTGCCTTCGGGCCCGAAGACGTTGATCGGCACGCAGCCTGCGACGGCGGTGGTCGCGCCCGGAACCAGGCACTCGGTCGCCGAGACCGTATTCAGGGCGTTGCGCAGCTTGGACAGCGAACCCCAGTTACGGCGCGTCAGCAGTTGCTGGGTCTCGCCGTGCGAGATGTAGGCGTCGTAGTTCCAGTCGGCGTTGATGTCGCCACGGACGCCAGCCAGCAGCTGGACCGTCTTGTTCTCGATGTCGACCGGACGGGTGCCCATTTCGGTGAAGCGACGGTTGATGGTCAGGTCCATCATGGTGTCGCCGCCGGCGCCGGCGACGCACTTGGCCGGATCGATCAGCAGGGCGCCGCAGAATTGCTGGCGCATGGCGTCCGGGATGAACGGGTTGCCGATCGGCACCTTATAGGTGTTGCCGAAGGTGCCGCTCGACGCGTTGTCCAGCGAGACATCGCTCTGGACGTAGGTCAGGTGGCTGTAGACTTCAGCGGCCGAGTTGATCTTGAAGCTGCCCAGACCGTTGATCTGGTAACGGCTCAGCGGCGTCTGGTACAGGTTGTACGGGTTGTAGTTATAGCCGGCCGAGTTGTAGTTCGGGTGGTTCGACCCGATCAGGGCGCCGGTGGTCGGGTCCAGCTCAGCGCCGGTCGGCAGGGCGACGCCGCCCGGAACCGGGGTCAGGTCGAAGCGGCCGGGAACCGAGGTGCCCGAGCCCAGCGGGTTGCCGGTGGTCGAGGAAAGAGCGACCTCGCCCCACGGACGACGCACCTGGTACAGCGGGTCGGTCTTGGTGTAGCCGAAGCTGACGACGGCGTTACCGCGGTCATCGGCGAAGTTGCCGCCCAGGGTGACGTCGAACTTGCGACGCACGGCGTCGTCTTCACCCGAGAAGCCGTAGGAGGAGTTGACCTCGACGCCTTCGAAGTTGTTCTTCAGGATGAAGTTGACCACGCCGGCGACGGCGTCAGCGCCGTACACGGCCGAGGCGCCGCCGGTGACGGTGTCGACACGCTCGACCAGCGCCAGCGGGATGGTGTTGGTGTCAACCACGCCTTCGAGGTTGAACGGCACCACGCGGCGGCCGTTGATCAGCACCAGCGTACGGTTGGTGCCCAGGCCGCGCAGGTTGATGGTCGCGCCGCCGCCCGAACCGTTGTTGGTGGCCGAACCGACAGCCGGCACGGCGGCCGGCAGGTCCTTGACCAGTTCTTCAACAGCCACCGGCTGCGACATCGCGATCGCTTCAGAGCTCAGCGACGTGATGGGGCTGGACGCCTCGTAGCCGGGCTGGCGGATGCGCGAGCCGGTGACGACGATGGAAGCGACTTCTGCAACATCTTCATCGGCCGACTGGGCGAACGCCGGGGTGGCGGCCATGAAGCTGAGGGCGGCGCCCCCGATAATGGTCGAAGCGAGCAAGGACTCGCGAACAATTCTCTTTTTCAAAAGAGACCCTCTCCTGAACAAAACAAGCCGCCGTCGGCCCTTGAACGAAGGGACCGATCGACAGCTCGCGGCACATCAGGGCCGTTCGCCCTGCGGTGGGGACATTACGGCGAGGCCTGCCACAAGCAAGTCGGAATTACGTCAATAATGGCACAGTGCAGAAAAAAATACTGACAAATGAAGAAAATTCGGGATGAGGCGCAAAAAATACGCTCAATTCCCAAAACTGTAACGAACGGTGTTGTGCGAGGATCCGTCCCGATCATCGGCGCTGCTGCCCCAGGGGTAGCCCTTGTCGTCGCCGCAATATGAACGTCGGCCCTGGCGAGCGTTCTCCACCACCAGGCGAGGGCGCAGTCGGGCTGCGCCGCTGAAGAGGTTGTCGGTGATGGTGTTGTAGGATGGCGTCTGGTGGCGGATGACGCCGCGCTCGCCGCAGTTGCGATAAAGGAAGACGCCGGGCCGCCCGCCCAGTTCGAAGCGGTTGCCGATGATGCGATTGCGGGCCGAACCGTCGATCGCGATCATTTCGCGCTGCGTTCGGGTGCGGATCAGATTGTCCTCGATCCGGTTATCGGCGCTTTCGGCGTCCAGATAGATGGCGGTCGAGACGCTGTCGCCGTCCAGGGTCGAACCCAGCAGGCTCAGCCGGGTGACGCCGGGTCCGACATAGAGGGGGATCGTCCCGGCGGCGCGGATGGTCACCTGTTCCAGCGTCACATGACTGGGCGCTGTCGCCTGAAGGCGGTCGGTGTGATCCTTTGTGCGCGAAGAGGCGCGCAGGTCGTCATAGTTTCCATCGGCGCCCATGCCCCAGACCCGCACGGCGCCGTTGATCCGGCAATTGCGGATGCGGACATCGGTCGGACGGCTCCACAAGGCGGCGTCGATACGGCGTGACCAGATGGCGATGGTCGGCGCTGAGGCCGCGACCGGAACGTCCGGGCGGCCGACCGTCCCGCCGCCGCAGTCCAACTGGGCGCCTGAAGCTTCGGCGCCGATGATGCGCACGGGGCGGACGATCGTCTGGTCAGGCGTCAGCGTCGCGCGGCAGGCCAGCAGATAGGGCGTATCGGCGTCGGCGGTCAGGGCGGCGATGTCCTGCGCGTCGCAGGGGCGGGCGGCGGGCAGGGACCAGGCCTCGGCGGAGAGCAGCAGGAAGGTCGCCAGAACGCTCATCGCACCGCCGTCATCAGGGCGCGGCCATCAGGGCAGAGGCGTGGCCAGCGCTTGCGCCTCGGCCGCGCAGCCGGGGTTGCGTGCGCCCGTCGCTCGAACGGCGGCCAATTCCGCACGGGCGGCGATCAGATCGGCCTGGAAAGCGGGCTGGGCGGCGGCGGCCTGAAACACGGCGCGGCCCAGGGCGTCGCCGGCGGCCACGTCGCGCGGATAGTGCATGGCGCAGACCAGTCGGCTGCGGCCCAGTTCGTCGCCCATGCGGCGGGCGGCCTCGGCGCGCGTCGGATCAAGGGCGGCGAAGGCTTCGCCATAGACGGCGCCGACCGTCGAACTGCCGGATGGATAGGAGGCGCTGCGTCGGCCCGTCTCGGTCAGCCTCTGGCAGGCGTTGCGCTGAAGATCGTCGCCGACGGGGCGCGGGCGATGGGCGCGGGCCTTGACCCGCTCGGCGGCGCTGTCCGCGTCATGAAACAGCCGCTGCATCAGCCGGGTCAGTTGCGGAATGGCGGCCGGATCCAGGCGCGCGTTCAGGGCGCAGTCGAAATGCTGCAGCGCCAGCGGCGGGCGCAATTCGGCATGAGCCGTGGCCAGCAGCCAGCGGTGAGTGTCTTCCAGGGCGATGAAGCGGGCGGAACGGGCCTTGTCGTCCAGATCTTCGGCCGAGCCGGGCGCAGGCGGCGGGGGGACGGCGTCGGCCAGGGCGGACACGACGGTTTCGTTCAGATAGCCCGCCACGACAGGCGCGCGGGCGGCGTCGGGCCGCAGGGCGGCGGGGGTTCCGGCGCAGGCGCTCAACAGGACGGCCAGGACGGCCGCCGTCGTGATGGCGCGCGGGCCGCCCGGCGCGCGCATCAGGCCCCGGCGCTCCAGGACAACTGTACTGAGGTCAGACCGTCTTCGCCCGGCGAGGCGACGACCTGAAGGCTGGCACCGCGATCGCCGGATGCGGCGGCGCCATAGGCGCGGGCCTCGCCCTGATTCATGGCCATGATCGAGGCCAGCCCGGCCTTCTCCGCCCGATGACGATAAAAGGCGACGACGGTTTCCGGGTCTGCATCGGTGCTGAAGGTGATCAGTCCGCCGGGCCCGCTCGGCCCATTGGCGGCGATCGGCGCGCCGTCAGCCTGGGCGCCGGGATAAAGGGCGGCGAAGGTCGGGGCGCCGTGGATGACGGCTGCCGAAGCTTCTGCGGCGCTGTCGGCCGTAGCCGCATCCGCGCCCGCTTCGACCGATGGGACCGCAGCCGCTTCGCCCTGGGACGCGGCGGGACTGTCGCACGCCGCCAGCCCGATGCTGAACGCCAGGACCCCGATCGCCACGCAACGCCTCATTCCCACTACATCCTTAATGTCGCTACTTGGATGCACCGTGGCCTATCCGTGCGGCGGCAGCAAGGCGGTTCAACCGGTAGGGGCGTCAACGTCGTCGCCGGGCTGGCCGGTGGACTTGCGCGCCTGTTCAGGTCCGCCGGCGGGGCGGGTGGCGGCGTCGCGCGCGGCCAGGCCTTCGCGGGCGAGCGCGTCGTTGATGATGTCCTGGTCCGGATCGATCTCGGAGCCCGACGCCGACCCGCCGCGCAGGGAGCCGGCGCGGGTGTCAGAGCCCGAATCGGTGCCCTCCAGCGCCTTGTTGAGGGCGTCGCGAAGGTGGCCGCGATCGGTCTTCTCGCCCATGGCGGCGGCTTCGCGGCTTTCGTCGTTTTCGGTCTTGGGGTCGGTCATGGAGCTCTCCCTTGGCTGGACTAGAAACAATCGACAGGAGGGCGGCCCGGTTCCGTGCGCGGGCGCCGCTGATGCAGTCCGGGCATGAAAAAAGGCCGGAAGCGTGCGCTTCCGGCCCTTGATGCGTCCGGCGAACCGGAGGCCTCTTCTTACTTGCCGAACAGTTTGGCCCACTGGCGCGGCTCGCGCTTCTTCCACGAGTCGCGATGATAGGCGTCTGAACCGATCAGCGGCACGACGGTGGTGGCTTCGGCGTAGACCATCTGTTCGTAGGTGGTCGAAACCTTGCCCCACGAAGCGGCTTCCTGCAGCGTCGAGGACGAGCAGGCGCCGTCGCGCACGTCGGCGACGGTGATCTGCACGGCGTATTTGTGCATCTCGGCGTCTTCACCGAGGATTTCGGCGCAGACGACGGTGTCCTGGGCGAAGTTCTTGGGCACGCCGCCGCCGACCATGAACAGGGCCGTGGTGCCAGCCGCGATCTTGATGTCGGTCAGTTCGCGGAAGTCCGCGACGGCGTCGATCATCATGTACGGCTTGCCGGCCTTGGCGCGTTCCTTCTGGTGCTTGACCAGACCGAAACCGGCCGAAGAGTCGACGAAGGCCGGGCAGAAGATCGGCACGCCCTTCTCATAGGCGGTCTGGATCAGCGAGCCGGGCTTCTTGGCGTTGCCTTCCGACAGCCACTTGCCCATTTCCCAGATGAACTCGCGCGAGGAATAGCCGCGCGGCTCCAGGCGATTGGCGATCTCATAGATCGCGTTGTCGCAGTCCTGCAGCTCTTCTTCGTCGATGTAGGTGTCGTAGATGCGGTCGATGTAGTTGTCGCGCAGGATGTTGTCGTCGACCGGGCCCGCAGCCTGATAGTGCTTGTAACCAAGGGCTTCGAAGAAATCCATGTCGACGATGGAGGCGCCGGTGGCGACCACGGCGTCGATCATGTTGAACTGCACCATGTCGCGATAGACGTGCATGCAGCCGCCGGCCGAGGTCGAACCGGCCAGGATCAGCCACGGCGAGCAGGTCTCGTCTTCCAGCGCCATGTTGAAGATGTCGGCCGCGCGGGCGGTGTCGCGCGAGCTGAACGACATCTTGCGCATGGAATCGATGATCGGGCGGGCGTCGAAGCTGGTGATGTCGACGTGCTCGACGGTGGTGGCCAGCAGTTCGGCTTTTTTGTTCGACTGAACGGGAGCGTTCATTTCAGCGGTTTCCCTCGGATTTGAGCGCCCGTCGTCAATAAGGAACAGCGGCCCGGACGGAGCGACGGGCCGCTGCTTGTACCAAAGCCTTGAGACATTTTTCAGTTCAAGGCGTGATGTGATGGATCAGCGCTTGCGCTTGCGCTGGCCCGCCTTGCCCTTGGGACGCGACAGGCGGACGACCTTGCGGGCGTTCTCCTCGGCCGTGGTGCGCACGGTCGGGATGGAGCGCGGCGCCAGGCCGTACATAGAACCCATCGGAGCGTCCTCGACCACGGCGATGTCATGCTCGCCATAGCCGTTGAAGCCCGTCGTCATGGCCACGCCATAGGCGCCCAGCATGCCGATCTCGATGAAGTCGCCTTCCTGCACATCGGCGGGCAGCCAGAACGGGCCCGGCATGTGGTCGATGCTGTCGCAGGTCGGACCATAGAAGCGGAAGGGCTTCAACTCCGACGCGGAGTCGCCATCCCGGACCAGTTTGGTCGGGAAGGGCCAGCGCGAGTGGGTGGCGTCGAATAGCGAGCCGTACGACCCGTCGTTCAGATAAAGGGCGTCGCCCTTACGCAGGTCCACGCGGCACAGCACCGACGACGATTCCGCCACCAGCGCCCGGCCGGGCTCGCACCACAGCTCGGTCGTTTCCGACACCGGCATCTCGTTGAAGCCGCGATGGATGGCGTCGGCGTATTCGCTCAGGTCCGGCGGGACCATGCCCGGATAGACCGAAGGGAAGCCGCCGCCGACATCGACGATATCGACGAAAACGCCCGCCTTCTTGATGGCGCGGCCGACCTGGGTCATCGCCGCCTCATAGGCCGAGGGGCGCATGCACTGCGAACCGACGTGGAACGACACGCCCATCAGGCCGTCCTGAACCGCCTGGCGCGTGGCCAGCAGCAGGGCGGGGGCCTGATCCGGGGTGACGCCGAACTTGCCCGACAGCGAATAGGCGGCGCCGTCGGCCGACACGCCCATGCGCACGATCAGGTTCAGGTCCTCGGCGTGGCCGGTGGCCTCGAGGATCTTGTTCAGTTCGTCATGGCTGTCGAGCACGAAGGTGCGCACGCCGTGGTCGGCATAGGCCGCACGGATGGCGCCGCGGCTCTTGACCGGGTGCATGAAGGCCAGACGTGCGTTGGGGCTGACCGACCGAACCAGTTCGATCTCGGCCAGAGATGCGACGTCGAAGGCGTTGACGCCCTGTTCGACCAGGGTCTCGATGACCCAGCGCGAAGGGTTCGCCTTCACCGCATAGAAGACGTCGGCTTTCAGATTGTCCTGGAACCACTGCGCCGCTACGGCAACGGAGCGGGGACGCACGAGTGCGACCGGACGCTCCGGGGACCGCTGACGGACCAGGTCCAGGGGAAGCTGGTACGTGTGCAACTCACGTAACCCCCTGATGATTGTTAAACCCAGACCCGGCGTTAGCGGCGCAAGTAGGACCTACGGGGTCCGCCGGAACGCGCGATATGGGGGCATTGGACTGTCATGTAAAGCGGAAAAATTGCGGCGGGTCCTCGATCCGGGGCGGCGTCGCGTCGCACGCCCGGCTGCGGCAACCCGCACGGCGCCCGTGCGTTGGGCGGTGCGGGAGGCGTGGGCATGAACCGCTGGCTGTTTCTGATTCGACGGGCGTCGCGCCAGCTGTGGTGGCGCGCCAGCCTCTATGCGCTTTTCGGCGTGCTGGCGGCTCTGCTGGCCGCGCTCGGCGCCGACTATGTGCCGGACGCATTGGCTGACCGTCTGGGCGGCTCCTCGGTGGAGGCGGTGCTGACCATTCTGGCGTCCAGCCTGCTGGCGGTGGCGACCTTCTCCCTGGGGGCGATGGTGACGGCCTACACCAGCGTCTCCTCCTCGGCGACGCCGCGGGCGGCGGCGCTGGTGACGGGGGATGAAAGCACCCAGAAGTCGCTGGCCACCTTCGTCGGCGCCTTCCTCTATTCCGTGGTCGGGGTGACGGCGATCAACGCCGAATATTACGGGCCGGGCGGTCGGGCGATCCTTTTCATCCTGAGCCTGGCCGTGGTGGCTCTGGTCGCCTTCCGCCTGCTGTCCTGGGTCAGCCGCCTGACCAGTCTGGCGCGTCTGGGCCACACCATCGCCCAGGTCGAGGTCCGCACCGCCGCCGCCATGCAGGCCTATGCCCGCTCGCCGCGTCTGGGCGGACGCGAAGGGCGGGTCGTTGACGGTGTTGAACTGGACTGCGCGGCGGCCGGGCATATCCAGAACATCGACGTGCGTCTGTTGCAGGCGCTGGCCGAGGCGGACGATCGTCAGGTCGAGATCCTGGTGCGCCCCGGCGCCTTCATGATGCGCGGCCAGCCCCTGGCCCGGCTGTCGGGGGATCGGCCTGATGAAGACCGGCTGAAGACCTATCGCGACGCCTTCACCCTTGAGGCCGACCGCACCTTTGATCAGGACCCGCGCTATGGGCTGATCGTTCTGGGCGAGATCGCGGGCAAGGCCCTGTCGCCGGGCATCAATGATCCGGGCACGGCCATTCAGGTCATCGGCGCCGGGGCCCGCCTGCTGGACGACTGGGCCATGACCTGTCAGGCGGCCGAGGGCGACAGCGGCCAGCTTGATCGCTTGTTCATCGCCGCCGTATCGGCCCGCGACATGGTCGAGGACCTCTATGCGCCCATCATCCGCTACGGCTCGGCCGATGTTTCGGTGGCGGTGAAGGTTCAGAAGACGCTGGCGGTTCTGTCCAGTCGCGACGGCGCCCTGGGTCAGGCGGCGGCGCAGACGGCCCGCTGGGGCCGCGAGGCGGCGCTGCGGCGGCTGGACGATCCGGTTGAACGTGCGGCTTTCGAGGCGGAGGCGCCGTGCTGAAAAGGCTCACCCACTGGACGTAATCGACGCAGACATGCCATTAAGACTTGCCCTTGCGCCCATCTCGCGTCATGCGGCGCCCCCTTTGTCGCAACCTCATCCATGGGTTCATGAGTTCTTCAACAGCCGCCGTCGCCTCTGTCCGCGACGTCTCGAAGACCTACGGGGCCAGAAAGGCGCTCGACGGCGTGTCCGTCGAGGTCGGCGCCGGTGAAATGGTCGCCCTGATCGGTCCTTCGGGTTCGGGCAAGTCCACCCTGTTGCGGTCGATCACGGGTCTGCACCCGATCGATCCCGGCGGGACCATCTCGGTTTTCGGCGATGTCGTTCAGCAGAACGGCCGCGTCACGGGCGCCGTCCGCCGCGCACGCGGACGGCTGGGCATGATCTTCCAGCAGTTCAACCTGGTGGGTCGGCTGAGCCTGTTCTCCAACGTCATGCTGGGCGCGCTTGGCCGTCTGCCGTCGTGGCGCGGCCTGTTCGGCGTCTGGCCGGGCGCGGACAAGGACAAGGCCATGGCGGCCCTGCACCGCGTCGGCGTGTCCGAATACGCCGCCCAACGCGCCAACACCCTGTCCGGCGGTCAGCAGCAGCGCGGCGCCATCGCCCGCGCACTGGTTCAGGGCGCCAAGGCCATTCTGGCCGACGAACCCGTGGCCTCGCTGGACCCGGTGTCGGCCCGCAAGGTGATGGAGCTGCTGGTCGAGCTGAACAAGCGCGACGGCCTGGGCGTCATCGTCACCCTGCACCAGGTGGACTACGCCATCCGCTATTGCGACCGCGTCGTCGCCCTGCAGAAGGGCAAGGTGGTTTACGACGGGCCCTCGACCGGCCTGGACACCAAGCGTCTGATCGAAATCTACGGTCCCGAATACGAGGACGCGTTCTGGGAAGCCAAGGCATGACCCATTCCAAACTGACCCGCCGGATGCTGGGCCTGGCCGCCGGCGCGGCCCTGGCCGTCAGCCTCGCCGCGTGCGGCCAGGGCGACAAGGCGGGCGCCGCCAAGGGCGCTCCGTCCGAGATCAGCTTCGCCATCCTTCCGGCCGAGGGGCAGGCGTCCTCCGGCCCGCTGTGGCAGCCCCTGCTGGACGACATGACCAAGGCCGTCGGCGTGCCGGTGAAGCCCTATTTCGCGTCCAACTACACCGTGCTGGTCGAGGCCATGCGCGGCAATCAGATTCAGGCCGCCTGGTTCCCGGCCAAGACCGCGATCGAGGCGATCGAACGCTCCAAGGGCGAAGTCGTCGCCCGCATCGTCGACCCTGAAGGCCGCGATTCCTACCAGTCGACCCTGATCGTCAAAAAGGGCTCGGGCATCACGCTGGATGACGTGCTGGCCTGCGGCAAACGTTACGACTTCGGCATCGGTGACGCCCTGTCGACCTCGGGCACCCTGGCCCCCATGACCTTCCTGTTCAACGCCAACAACGTCGTGCCGAACGAGTGCTTCAAGACGGTGCGCACGGCCAACCATCAGGCCAACTCCTTCGCCGTGGCCAACGGCCTGGTGCAGGTGGCCACGTCGAACACCATCAACACCGTCTTCATCGGCCGCTCCAATCCGCAGATCGCCGCCCAGATCGAGGAGATCTGGCGCTCGCCCCCGATCCCCGAAGCCGGCATCGTCATCCGCGAAGACCTGGACCCGGCGATCAAGGAAAAGATCCGCGGCTTCTTCCTGACCTATGGCCGCGGCGAGGGCGCTGAGGCTGAACGCCAGCGCAAAATCCTGAAGGACCTGAACTATTCGGGCTTCAACCCGGCCGACGAATCCTATCTGAACCCGGTGCGCGAGATGATCGCCGACCAGACCCTGACCGAGGCCAAGGCCAAGGGCGACGCCGCCGGCGCCGCGCGCGCCGAGGCCGAGCTGCAACGTCTGCGTCGTCTGCGCGAGGTCCAGCCTTGACCGACGCTTCGCTTACCGCCGCCGCCTCCGGCATCCCCAAGGCGCCCGCCAAATCGGCCGGGGCCTGGGCGCTGGACATCCTGATCTGGGGCGGTCTGGCCGTCCTGCTGCTGATCAGCATCGACGCGGTCGATCTGGGCAATCTGTCGCGCCTGATCACCAACTCGGCCAATATCCAGACCTTCGCCGCCGACCTGCTGCGTCCGGATTTCTCCGACTGGCGCCTGTTCGTCGGCAAGATGTGGGAGACGATCCAGATCGCCCTGTGGGGCACCTTCCTGGCCATCTTCCTGGGCGTGCCCATGGGTCTGGCCGCCGCGCGCAACATCGCCCCGGTCTGGGTGGTTCAGCCGGTGCGCTGGATCATGAACATGCTGCGCTCCATCCCCGACCTGGTGATGGGTCTGCTGTTCGTCGTCGCCGTGGGCCTGGGCCCGCTGGCGGGCGTTCTGGCCATCGCGCTGAACACGGCGGGCGTGCTGGCCAAGCTGTTTTCGGAAGCGGTCGAGTCGATCGACAAGGGTCCGGTCGAGGGCGTGCGCGCCACCGGCGCGTCCAAGCTGCACGAGATCGTCTGGGGCGTGATCCCCCAGGTGGCGCCTTTGTGGACCTCCTTCGCCCTCTACCGCTTCGAATCGAACAGCCGTTCGGCCACCGTGCTGGGCCTGATCGGCGCGGGCGGCATCGGCCAGGTTCTGTTCGACCGCATGAACGGCTTCGCCTTCCGCGACGTCTCGGCCGTGGTCATCGTGGTCATCGTCGCTGTGACCCTGATCGACTTCCTGTCGCAGGCCATGCGTCGACGTTTGCTCTGACTGTCACAAAGGTCTGGCCGGACCGTCACATTCTCCTGCTTTAAGCGTCGTGCACTGACGACTGGAGAAGGTCCGGCCATGACCCGCACACTGAAGTTCACGGCCTGCGCGGCCGCCCTGCTGGCCCTGGCGGCCTGCGGAAACAACGAGGGCGGCGCCCCCGGTTCGCAGAAGGCCCGAACGGGCATCTGGGCCGCTGGCTCCTCCACCGTCTTCCCCTTCTCCACCCGTGTGGCCGAAACCTTCGCCCGCAACGGCGGCGGATCGTCGCCTCGCGTCGAGGCCCTGGGCACCGGCGGCGGCATTCAGGCCTTCTGTTCAGGCATCGGCCCATCGACCCCGGACATCGCCAACGCCTCGCGTCCGATGAAGGCCAGCGAGTTCGACCGCTGCGTCGAGAACGGCGTCACCGACATCGTCGAACTGAAAATCGGCTATGATGGCATCGTCGTCGCCACCGCCCGCACCGGCGCCAGCTTCAATCTTGAACTGAACGACCTCTATGAGGCCCTGGCCAAGGAAACGCCGGGCGCCGACGGTCAATTGGGCGCCAACGCCGCCAAGACCTGGAACGACGTCAACAAGGCCCTGCCGGCCACCCGCATCCAGGTCTACGGCCCGCCGCCAACCTCGGGCACGCGCGACGCCTTCCTGGAGCTGGGCATGGCGCCGGGCGCCAAGCTGATCCCGGCCGTCGCCGCCATCGAGAAGCAGGACAAGACCCGTTTCGAGACCGTGGCGCACACCCTGCGTGAAGACGGCGCGTGGATCGACGCCGGCGAGAACGACAACGCCATCGTCCAGACCCTGACCCGCACGCCGGGCTCGCTAGGCGTGTTCGGCTTCTCCTTCCTTGAGCAGAACATGGACACGGTGAAGGCCGAGACCATCGACGGCGTGGCCCCCTCGGTCGCCACCATCGCCGACGGCTCCTACCCGCTGGCCCGCAGCCTCTACATCTATGTCAAGAAGGCCCATATCGGCGTTACGCCCGGCCTCGAACAGTTCGTACAGGAGTTCATGTCCGACGGCTCGGCCGGCCGCGGCGGCTATCTGCAGGACCGCGGTCTGGTGCCGCTGCCCGCCGATCAGCTGGCGGCCGAACGCGCCAAGGCCTCGGCCATGACCTCGATGTCGCGCCCGAACTGAGACGGCGGGTTGTAGGCCTGAGGCCAACCTTGCATGATCCTGCCGTTTCAAAGGCAGGATCATGCTCGCTCTTTTATTTTTCACCCTGTCTATCGGACAGTCCTCTGCGGATGGGGCAGCCGCACCTCAGGGCGTTGTAGAGCCGCGCTGGCTGGCGCCTCCGCGGGTCGATACCTCTCCCTGGCGCTATCGCCGCGGACTTGAATCGGCCACAGCGACCATAATCTGTAGAGCCAAGGCTGATGGCCGCGTGGATCAGTGCCAGATCGCTGCCGAGAACCCACCCGATTCTGGCCTCGGTCGGACGCTAATCATGGCGGCGCGCAAGGCGCGGGTCGATACGGCTACGCTCGGGCCTTCGGGCAGTGAAGCCCGGATCGCATTCACTGCGAATTACCAGCTAGAGTATTATTAAGCCGCCGCCCGACGTCTCAGGCGCGCCACGCGACGCAGGCGGCGCCAGAAGCGGCCGCGCGCGGGCTCGGGATAGGGCTGCAGGTTCTCGATGAACTGCTCGGCCGAGGCGCGCCAGCTGAACTTCTCCGCATAGGCGCGCACGTCCTTGCGGTCGAGCTCGAGGCACTTCAGGCAGGCGGTCTTCAGGTCGTCGTCGATGAAGCCGGCGCCCGAGCCGGGGATCAGGTCGATCGGGCCGTGCGCCGGATAGGCGGCGACCGGCGTGCCCGTGCCCATCGCTTCCAGAATCACCAGACCGAAGGTGTCGGTCCAGCTGGGGAAGACGAAGACGTCGGCGTCCGCGAAGCAGCGCGCCAGCTCCTCCCCGAACTTGGCCCCCAGGAATTTCGCGTCCGGATATTTCTCTTCCAGCTCGGCGCGGGCCGGGCCGTCGCCGACAACGATCTTGGTGCCTGGCAGGTCCAGGCCGAGGAAGGTCTCGATGTTCTTCTCGACCGCCACGCGGCCGACGTTCAGGAAGAAGGGACGGGGCCACTCATCGCCGCCCATTTCCCTGTAGATCGGTTCAAGGTCGGGGCGGAACAGCTCGGTGTCCACGCCGCGCGTCCACGGCGAGACGTTCTTGAAGCCATGCTCGACCAGTTCGTCGCGCAGGGTCGGGGTGGCCACCATCAGTCGCCCTGACGGTTTGTGGAACCACTTCATATAGGCGTAGCCGACCTGCACCGGGATCGGGAAACGGGCCGAGACGTATTCGGGGAATTTGGTGTGGTAGCTGGTCGTGAACGGCAGCTTCCACTCCACGCAGATGCGCCGCGTGGCGATGCCCAGCGGACCTTCGGTGGCGATGTGGACGGCCTCAGGCTCGAAGGCGCGCAGGCGTTCGCGGATCTCTTCCTCGGCGCCCAGGGCCAGGCGGATTTCCGGATAGGTCGGGCAGGGAATGGTCTTGAACTGGCTGGGTTCTATGACCTCCACCTCATGCCCCATGGCGCGGCACTCGGCCACGGTGCGGGTCAGGGTGCGGACGACGCCGTTGACCTGGGGCTCCCAGGCGTCGGTGACCAGAACAATGCGCATGAAGTCGATAGGGCCTTGAGCCATTCGCGAAGGTGAAACTTCTAGACGCTCCGCATGACGAAGGCGAGACGGGCTGCATCGGCGATGCCATCGCTGTCTTCACCTTCTCGAGAAAAGCATAGATCCGTGCTGCGCGCCAAATCTGTCGTGTGGCGGGTCTAGAACAATGAAACGCCCGCTTTCCTGTCTGGCGACAGGTTTGAAACAGCGCGCTCCACCTCGGCATAGGCGGCTATGATGTGATAGAAGGAGCTGGCTGGGGCCGGTTCATCGATAAAGCGTCCTATTTCGAGCAATTTGTCTTTCCACAGCCCCTCGGAGGTCAGGTAACGCCATAGGCTGGCTTCTGCCCGGGCTGCTTGGTTGAGACAGAACTCGCGTCGACCGTCGTCCGATAGAGTTGCGAAAATCAAGGAAGCCTTGAGCCATTCTGTCTGCGGCCAAAGGCGCGCGCGCTCGCTTCGGATTGTGCCGTTGATGTTGCGGCTGTCGATAATGACTTCCTTGTGAGGGTCGAAACCGTCAAGCCCGCTCAAGTAGAGGCTCCAGGCAAGATCCTTGAGTTCGCTATCTCCGCGCGCCCTCGCATGTTGTGCAAGCAGGCCTGACCATTCCAACTGATGACCGGGCTCAATGAGTTCGGCGCGTCGGTCGCCAGGAGGTGTCCAGTTCTCGTCGAAGAACTCGCCGATAAGACCGCTTTTCTGGTCGATAAGCCGAGTGCGGGCGATCGCGACGATGGAGTCGGATAGGTCGCGCCAGCCTCTGTCGGCGCTTATCGCCTCCCATCCCATGGAGGCTTCGAGCATGTGCATCAGGGGATTGGCTTGGTACGGCTTGGTGCCGACCTCCGTCAGCCCCCCTTTGTGGCTTCGTTCTATCAGCAGCAGTTCACGAATTTTTGCAGCCCGTGCTTCCAGGTCTGCTCGATCAAGTGAACGGCGCGTGATAGCGAGAGCCAAAAGCAGGAAGGCCTGATCGTATAGACTTGCATGTTCATCGATCGGCTGGCCGTCCATATCAAGAACGGAGCGAAGAAGCCCGTCCGGTCGCGTGAAGCGCTGGTCCAGATAGTCCATGCCGCTTTCAACCGCTCGCCGCCAAGGGCCTTGCCAGCCCATCAGGCCTGCTTGGCCGTAGGCATAGATTTGCCTCGCTTGGACGCGAGCGCGTTTTGAGGATCTTACGCGGCGGCCGTCCAGCGCGAGGGTTTCCTCGAACGCACCGCTGTCATTCTGGCCAAGCGTGCACCAAATCGGCAATGCCTTGCTTCTGAGCCAAGCGCTAAGGCGCGCGGCGCTCTCATAGAAGGAAGGAGGGGCCGACACCTCAAAATCGAGATGCCTGGGGGATAGGTCGCTCAGGCGCCTGACGACTTTTTTAACGTCTTGGCTGCGCTTGAGGTCGGTAACGAGAACGGCGTCTTGCTCGACGACGATCGCGACATTTCTCAAGCCGATAGCTGCAACCAGAACACCATCACGGGCGCGAATCAGGCAGCCTTCAGAATCTTCTAGAACGTGCAGGCCGACATCGCCTTCTCCTGAGGCGTGTACGGAATCCCATGCGCCGAGATCTGACCATTCGAACGACACTGGAAGCACTGAAGCGCAGCGTGTCGTCTCCATTATCGCGTAATCAACGGAGATCTTGGCGGCGGATCTGAAGGATTCGCCCAGAATGAGGCAGCTGCTGTCATGGACTGCGGTGTCGACCGCATCTCTGACACTTGCGTGCAGTGAGGCTGTTGACTGTGCGAACTCCTGTTCAAGCACTTCAGCCTGCACGATGAAGTTGCCGCTATTCCAAAGGTACCCGTTGTCGATATATCGTTTCGCTGCGCTTTCAGTCGGCTTTTCCACGAAGGCGGCGACTTCGCTTAGGCCTGTGTTCGTGGGGGCGATGTAGCCATAGGCGGAAGAAGGCGATGTCGGCACAATGCCCAAGGTTACGATTCGTCCAGCCAGTGAGGCTTCAACGGCAAGCTCTACGGCGTTCTGGAAGGCGTTATGATCTGGTATGTGGTGGTCGGAAGGCACGAACAGATTGACGGCGTCTGGCGACTGCCGCCGTGTCCAGATCGCTGCTGCCGCCATTGCCGCGGCAGAGTCTCGTCCTTCCGGCTCCAGTAAGATAACGGCTGAAACGCCGATTTCAGATAGTTGGTGCAGAATTGTTTTCTGGTGCTTGGCGCCGCCCACGACGACGAGGCGACCGTCGCCGCTCGCTAGAGGAGCGACGCGTTGTGCCGTTTCTTGAAAGAGCGACCGATTGCCTGCGAGAGGAATGAAGTGTTTGGGACGGGATGGCCGTGACGCGGGCCACAGCCTCGTCCCGGCTCCGCCGCAAAGAATAACGGGATAAACAGATGGCCTCGACTTCATAGGTCCGGGTTTAGCTGGGCGTTTCCGGTTGGTCGAGACCTGGTGGAGCGGGGCGCTCTTCTGGATGCCCAGGGGCAGTGTTCATCTCCAGAGTGCGCTCTGGAGAAGGTGATTCTTCCGGCACGTCTTAGGGTGACGAAATCGAGCGCCTAGCCTCGCTGAACCTACGGTAAAAATCATACGTCGCCTGTGCATTTTTTCCGAAGGATTGGTATAGATCTATTCAATCATCCAATGCACATTCGGATAATCTCGCCATATATGATTAAAATTAGAGGCTTTTTGTCCTGGGGTTTTATAGATTCATGACGCCGACCGATCTTCGCCATTGGGATGAGCTGGACCGGAACAAGTACCGGGACGAACGTGAGGTGGTGGCCGAACTGCTGGCCGCCGAACCCCTGACGCCTGATGGTCGCGCGGCGGTCCTGAACGACGCCATCGGCCTGGTCGAAAGCGCCCGCAAGAGCCAGAAGCGCCAGGGCGTGGTCGAAAGCTTCCTGCAGGAGTTCTCCCTGGGCACCCGCGAAGGTCTGGCGCTGATGTGTCTGGCCGAGGCCCTGCTGCGCACGCCCGATGCGGACACCCGCGACCGCCTGATCGCCGAGAAGATCGGCTCGGCCGACTGGGCCTCGCACCTGGGCCAGTCGGACAGCCTGTTCGTCAACGCCTCGACCTGGGGCCTGATGCTGACCGGTAAGCTGGTCGACGTCGACGATGAGGCCCGCAGCGACCTGCCGAACTTCCTCAAGCGCATCGCCGGCCGTCTGGGCGAGCCGGTCATCCGTCAGGCCGTCGCCACGGCCGTCAAGATCATGGGCGAGCAGTTCGTCGTCGGTCGTACGATCGAGGCGGCGCTGAAGCGTTCGGACCGCGAAAACTGGCTGTGCAGCTTCGACATGCTGGGCGAGGGCGCCCGCACCGCCGCCGACGCCGAACGCTATGAAAAGATCTACGCCGACGCCATCGAGGCCGTGGGCAGGACCGCCAAGGGCGAAGGCCCCGAGCGCGGCCACGGCGTCTCGGTCAAGCTGTCGGCCCTGTCGCCGCGCTATCAGGCGGTGCAGGAAGATCGGGTGTGGGAGGAGCTTTATCCCCGCATCCTGCGTCTGGCGCTGATCGCCGCCAAATACGACATCAACTACACCATCGACGCTGAAGAGGCCGACCGTCTGGCCCTGTCGCTGAAGCTGCTGGAGCGGCTGGCGCGCGAACCGGCGCTGGGCGACTGGCAGGGGCTGGGCCTGGCCGTTCAGGCCTATCAGAAGCGCACGACCGAGACAGTGGCCAAGCTGGCCGAACTGGCCAAGTCGTCGGGCCGCCGCCTGATGGTGCGTCTGGTCAAGGGCGCCTATTGGGACACTGAGATCAAGCTGGCCCAGGTCAACGGCCGCACTGACTATCCGGTGTTCACGACCAAGCCGGCGACCGACCTGAACTATCTGGTCTGCGCCAAGGCGTTGATCGAGGCCTCTCCCCACATCTTCTGCCAGTTCGCCACCCATAACGCCCACACCCTGGCCGCCGTGCACCGCATGGCCGCCGATCGCGGCGTGACCATCGAGTTTCAGCGCCTGCACGGCATGGGCGAGGCCCTCTACGACGGCGCCAAGGTCGAGTGGGGCGATGTCGTCGTGCGCGCCTACGCTCCTGTCGGCGGCCACGAAGAACTGCTGCCCTATCTGGTGCGCCGCCTGCTGGAAAACGGCGCCAACTCCTCCTTCGTCCACGCCCTGCTGGACGAGCGCGTGCCTGCGGCCGACGTGGCCGCCGATCCCATCACCTCGGTCGAGGCCCAGCCTGACCGCCATCCGAAGATCCCTGTGCCCATGAACATCTACGGTGACCGCAAGAACTCCCTCGGCCGCGACTATTCGCAGGCTTCCGACCGCGAGCTTCATGCGGCGGCCCTGGAGCGCGTCGACAGCGAGAAACTGACCGCTGGTCCGATCATCGGCGGCAAGCTGCGCGCCGGCGTGAACCCGCAGGATGTCACCAATCCCTATGACCGCAGCCGCGTGCTGGGCCATGTTTCCGAAGCCTCGGTTGAGGACGTCGACGCGGCCGTGGGCGCCGCCGCCGAGGCCCAGGTCGCCTGGGACCGTCTGGGCGGCGCGGGCCGCGCGCCCGTCCTGCGCGCCATGGCCGACGCGCTCGAAGCCGACCTCGACCGTCTGGTCGCCCTGCTGTCGCGTGAAGCGGGCAAGACGCTGAACGACGGCGTGGCCGAGGTGCGCGAAGCCGCCGACTTCTGCCGTTACTACGCCCAGCTGGCCGAGCGCGACTTCGGCGGCCGCCAGACCCTGAAGGGCCCGACCGGCGAGACCAACGAACTGGTCCTGCACGGGCGCGGCGTCTTCGCCGCCATCAGCCCGTGGAACTTCCCCCTGGCCATCTTCACCGGCCAGATCGCGGCCGCCCTGGCCGCCGGCAACGCCGTCGTGGCCAAGCCCGCCGAGCAGACGCCGCTGATCGCCGCCGAAGCCGTGCGCCTCTACTACAAGGCCGGTCTGAACCCCGACCTGCTGGCCCTGGTCCCGGGTCGCGGCGAGACGGTCGGCGTCGCCCTGACCAACCATCCGGGCGTCGACGGCGTGGCCTTCACCGGCGGAACCGACACCGCCAACGCCATCAACCGCGGCCTGGCCGCGCGCCCCGGCGCCATCATCCCCTTCATCGCCGAGACGGGCGGCCTGAACGGCATGTTCGTCGACACCACGGCGCTGAAGGAGCAGATCATCGACGACGTCATCCTGTCGGCCTTCGGCTCGGCCGGTCAGCGTTGCTCGGCCCTGCGCATCCTTTACGCGCCCAAGGATTCGGCCGACGCCCTGATCGAAGGCCTGAAGGGCGCCCTGGCCGCCCAGGTGCTGGGCGATCCGACCGACGCCAGGACCGACGTCGGCCCGGTGATCGACGCCGAAAGCCGCGCCAACCTGGAAGCCCACGTCGAGCGCCTGTCCAAGGAAGCCAAGATCATCGCCCGCGCCGAACTGCCGGCGGGCGCCGATAAGGGCGATCTGTTCGCCCCGGTCATCGCCGAAATCCCGACCCCGGACTTCCTGGAACGCGAAGTCTTCGGCCCGATCCTGCACGTCTACCGTTATGAGCCGAAGGATCTGGAGACGGTGGCGGGCAAGCTGGCCGCGCGCGGCTTCGGCCTGACGCTGGGCGTCCACAGCCGTATCGACGCCTTCGCCAAGGAAGTGATGGAGCTGGTCCCGGCGGGCAACGTCTACGTCAACCGCTCGATCATCGGCGCGGTGGTCGGTGTCCAGCCCTTCGGCGGCGAAGGCCTCAGCGGCACCGGCCCCAAGGCCGGCGGCCCCAACAGCCTGATCCGCTACGCCGCGGAAAAGGCCATCAGCATCAACATCGCCGCCCAAGGCGGCGACCCGGCCCTGCTGAATCTCTAAAGGATGTCGGCGCGTCGCTTCGGCGGCGCGCCGTATTTTTATCTTCTTGCCAAAAATCAGTCTAAGGAGAGCGGCAAGGAGCTCGAATGTCTGACCTTTTCCGCAGCGACAATGTCGTCGTCCGCAGCGTCCCTGCTTCGGACCTCAGCCGCTGGGTGGTGACGTTCGACAACTACGGTATCGGCCACGGTTTCGATCGCCCCGGCTTCGGCGAGGATTTCCTACGCAACGCAGGCATCTCGGCCATCCATGTGATGGGCGTCCGGGAGGACTGGTATCAGTATCCTGAGATGGCGGCCGCCATGCAGGCGGTGCGTCAGGCGACAGCGGGCGCCGAGCGGGTCATGACCTATGGCTCCAGCATGGGCGGCTATGCGGCGCTGCGCTTCGCTGACGCCGCCGGCGCCAACGCCGTGCTGGCGATCTCGCCGCAATATTCCATCGACCCGAAGAAGATGCCGTTTGAAACGCGCTGGCTTCAGGAGGGCCAGTGTATTGAGTGGCGGCCTGAGATTGAAGGTCGAATCGTTTGTGAGGTTAGGCCGATCGTGGTTTTCGATCCGATAGAAGACGGACGGCAGGTCGAGAGGATACAAGAAGACATCGATATCTGGCCGATCCGGCTGCCCCATGTCTCTCATCCCGCCAGCACATATCTGGCTGAGATAGGATTTCTAAAGCCGTTGGTGTTTCAGACGCTCTCGGGGGAATTGGACTCAGCCGCATTTGGAATCGAAGCCCGAAGACGCCGTCGAGCGAGCGGCTTCTACCTGTCCAAACTGGCGATGAGCCAGCCGGCGCATCGGCGGGGTCTTGCTTTCGATTTGGCAAGGTTAGCTGTGAAAACGAACCCTTCAAGTCCGCTCGTTGGCCTGGCGTTCGCCAAGCTGTTGTCAGCTGAGGGACAGCATGACGACGCCATCGAAAGGCTGGAGGGCATTGTCGCTTCGACCAATCGGGCGCCAGTCTATCTCATACCCTATGTAGACGCTCTGATGGCGGCGGGACGCTTTGAGGAGGCTCGACCTCATGCTCGAGAGGCGGTCGAAGCATTCTCACATCAGGCGCACCTTCACGCATGGGAAGGGTTTTTGCTGCAGAGCCTAGGTGAGAAACAGGCGGCTATTGAAGCTGTGGAGCGGGCGATCGCCCTGGACCCTAACCCGCAGTATCGGCAAATGCTGAAAGCCTACCGACGCGGTTCCGAGGCGGATGATCTCGGCCAGCGGCGCGTTGCAGGCTGGGCGGCACGCGGGCTTACCCGGCTTCGCTCGGTGATGCGAGGCCTTCGCAAGGCCTGAAAGGCGTTTAAGGCTGGTCCGCTGCGCTGTTGATCGCGAGGCTTTGCGACGAGCTATGCTCCGCGTTGCACGATGATCCCAAACGAGGTCGTGGAGAAGCCGGACAGAGCCATCTGCAGGTGGGGCTGCTCCCGATAAGGCGGCACGTCGATGTAGCGATCCACCGGGCCGTCTCCGGGGTTGAAATCGAAGGGCACGACGGTGTGCCCCTGTTGTCGTAGCCGTTGAGCGAGCGCCTCGAGATCGCGCCGCCGGAACAAGACCGTGCCCAGATTATCGACTGTCGCCTCGTTGGAACTGGTGTTGAACTCGGTGGTGTGAACGGCCCAACCGCCCGGCTTCAGGCACTGAATGGACCGTTCAATAAAGGCGAGGCCTTTTTCGATGGAACCAAGGTGTTCCAGTGCGCAGGCCGACCAGCAGAAGTCGAAATCGACAAACTCCGCCGGCACGTCGTTCATGTCGCACGCCTGGAAGGAGACGTTCTCGGTGAACAGATCATCAGGGCAGACGTCCGGTTTGCGTAGGGCTTCCTTGCCGACTGCGTGTTGATTGGTCAGGGTCCATCCCATCGCTTCGGCCATTTCGACATCCATGTCGGTGGCCAAGATGCGGCAGTTCTGAGAGGCGAAGAAGGCGCTCAGGGGCTCGGCTCCGACCCCGAAGCCCAGTCCGCGCGCGCCTGCAACGACCGCGCCGCGTTCCCATAAAACCTGACAGATAAAGACGAACTCCCACAGCTTGCGATGATAACGCAGGCCTTCGCGCAGGCGATGAGTCCAGTAAGAGAAATAGGCCTCGTGAAAGCTGTCCTGACGGCACAGGGTGCTGTGCGGAAAGGCCAGTTTAGCGGGCTCGCCCTGGATCATCGGGGGCTGACCGTGCCACTCTGCCCGAGCGGGCAGAGCCAGGCTGTTGTAAAATAGACGAGTTTCGCGCCGATGTTCTTCCAGGGCTAAGGAAAGAGCGTTTATTTGGTTGGTCGCCAGCTGAAATTTATTCGCGACCGCTTCTGCTTGACGGGCTTTTTTACGCCAGAACTTCAACGGGTTTATCAAAGCATTCTCGTCGGGAGGAGTTCGCGGTCGCCTCAAGGGCATCTTAACCCTGCTCGTATCGCATTTTAGCCTTCACGGGAAAGCCATCAGGGGCATTTTTCGTGCGGGCGATCAGCCCTTGATTTGCGGCCATCCGCCCGCACGGCTGAGCGCGCTGGGGTTGGGCTTGCCGATCTGGGCGCCGATCCAGCGGGCGGTTTCGATCAGCGTGTCCAGATCGTAGCCGGTCGAGTACCCGGCTCGCTCCAGCATGTAGACCAGATCCTCGGTGGCGATGTTGCCGGTCGCGCCGGGTGCGAAGGGGCAGCCGCCGATGCCGCCGACCGAGGCGTCCAGAACGTCCACGCCCGCCTCGACGCCCGCATAGGCGTTGGCCAGACCGGTGTTCCGGGTGTCGTGGAAATGCAGGCGCAGGGTCGCGCCGGGAGCAGCCTTGCGCGCGGCTTCGACCTTTTTCGTCACGCTCCAAGGATCGCCGACGCCGATGGTGTCGGCCAGGGCGATCTCCTCGACGCCCAAGGCGGCTATGCGGGCGACCAGGTCGCTGACCTGCTGGACCGAGACCTCGCCGTCGAACGGACAGCCCCAGACGCAGGACAGGGTGGCCGACAGCTTCGGCGTTGCGCCCGGCGCGCCGTCAGCATTGGCGCGGCCGGCGACGATGTCGGACAGCATCTGCACCTGCTGGTCGACGCTGAGGCCCTGGTTCTTCAGGCCGAAGCCGTTGGTGGCGGACATGGCGACATTGACCTCGTCCACCGCCGTGCCCAGAGCGCGGTCATAGCCCTTGCCGTTCAGGACGAGGCCGATGCGGCTGCGGCCCTCAAGGCGGGGCAGGGCGGCCATGACCTCTTCGGCGCCCGCCATCTGGGGCACGTATCTGGGGTGGACGAAGCTGACGGCCTCGATGCGTTTCGCCCCGGCCGCCTCCAGCCGCTGGACGAAGTCGGCGCGAACGGCGGGCTCAAGCACCGCCTTCTCATTCTGAAGGCCATCGCGGGGGCCGACCTCGACGATCTGAATGAAACGGCTCATGGGCGGATGCTTCGCTCGCCCGCCCCAGCCGGGGCATAGACGGTCAGGCGCACGTCGTCGCCCGAGGAATAGTTGTGGCCGCTGACCACGCCCACGGCGCGCCCGGCGGCGCCCAGTTCGGCCAGGGCGCGGCGGAAGGCCTCGTCGTCGCGGGCCTCGACGATGGCCGGACGACCCTCGGCCAGGGCGCGGGCGGCGCCGGCGCCGTCGGTTAGCTGGGTGTCCTTGCCGGTCAGGAAGACGAAGCTGGGCTCATGGAAGGTGGTGATGGCCACCGGCCCCGGATAGCGGCCTTGAGCGGGGTTCAGCTCGGCCGAGTCCAGCGTCTGCACCAGACGCGGCGCGATCGAGAGGGGACGCAACTGGCGGATGGTCCCGGCGAGCCCCGCGTGGGCCAGAACGCCGAAGACGACGGCGATCAGCATCCCGGTGATCGCCGCGCGGTTGACCAGCAGGAACCCGCCCACAGCGGCGGCCATGACGGCGAAGACGATGGTGACCGTAGCCCAGGTCTGGGCGGTCGAGCGGCCGAACTCGGTCAGGCCGTAGACGGTGATCAGGCAGATGATCACGGCTGCGAACAGGCCCAGCAAGGCGCCGGACACGCGCGAGACCTTGCCGATCGGCTGGGTCAGGGCGGCGGCGGCCAGCAGGGCGATCGCCCCGAAGGTCGGCAGGGTATAGTGCCACAGCTTGGTCGGCGCCAGTTCGAACATCAGCCAAGCCGGGACCAGCCAGCAGACGGCGAAGCGCACAGCCGGTTCCGCCCGGCGATGCCAGCCCGCCGACAGGGCGGCGGGCAGCATCAGGGTGACGGGAAACAGCAGCAGCGGCGACAGCAGCAGATACATGCCGGGGAAGCCGCCGTGGCTTTCATGAGCGCCCGCGATCTTGGGCGCCAGATCGCCGCCGATGGCCTCGCGCCAGAAGCCGCCGTCGGTGGCGATGGTGATGGCGATGGCCCACGGCCCGACCAGCAGGGCCACCAGCGGCAGGCCCCAGCCCCAGCCCAGCTGCCCCAGCCACCGAATGTTCCGGTCCCACAGCGACAGGGCGATGATGGTCAGGGCCACGACCAGCAGGCCGATCGGTCCCTTGATCAGGATGGACAGGCCGATGCCCGTCCAGAACAGCAGCTTGTGCAGCCGATCGGCCTTCTCGCCCGCTCGCGTGGACATATAGATGCGCGCCAGCGCCGCCATCGACAGGGTGGTCAGGCCCGCCAGCATGGCGTCGGTCTTGGCGATGCCCGCCTCGGTCGACAGCAGGAAGGTCGCGCCCAGCATCACGCCCGCCAGGAAACCCGCCCTCTGGCCGAACAGGGCCGCGCCCGCCCAGGCTACGGCCCAGGCCGCGAGCATGGCGCCCAGCAGCGACGGCAGGCGATAGGGCTGGATGTTGCGGTCCTCGACGTCCGAGGTCGCGGCGACGGCCGCCGCCTGCATCCAGTAGATGCCGATGGGCTTCTTCCAGCGCGGATCATCCTGGAAGCGGATGTCGACATAGTCGCCGCCCTCCAGCATCTGGGCCGTCGCCTGAGCGAAACGGCTCTCGTCCCGATCGAGCGGCGGCAGCAGCAGCAGGCCGGGCAGACCCGCAATCAGAGCCAGCAGGGCCGCAAGGACGGGGCCGCGCCAGCCGGCGATGTAGCGATCCAGGTTCGGGCGGTTCATGCCGCACTCGTATCACGCCCGGTGCGGCGCCCGGAAGCTTCACCTTGTGCGACGGCTGTGGACGCGCCGTTTCGCCGAGGCGCGGCCTGCGCTAAAGAGCGTCGATGATCGACCGCTCCGCTTCCTCGCCCGATATCTCCGTCGTCGTGCCCGTGCATGATGAATCCGGCGCCGCCGTGCCTCTGGCGCGCGAAATCGCCGAGGCTTTCGCCGGGCGGTCCTATGAGATGATCTTCGTCAACGACGCCAGCCGCGACTCGACGCTGGCCGAGCTTCAGGCGGCGATGGCCGAACTGCCCGCCCTGCGGGTGCTGTCGCACGGGACCAATGCGGGGCAGAGCCGGGCGGTGCGCACCGGAGTGCTGGCCGCGCGGGCGCCGATCGTGGTGACGCTGGACGGCGACGGCCAGAACCCGCCCGCCGATGCGCCGCGTCTGGTCGACGCCCTGCTGGCCGCTCCGCCCAGCGTCGCCCTGGTCGGCGGGGTGCGGGCCAAGCGTCAGGACAGCAACGCCAAGCGCCAGGCGTCGCTATGGGCCAACCGCATCCGCAGGAAACTGCTGGGCGACGACGCCGACGACACCGGCTGCGGGCTGAAGGCCTTCCGCCGCGACGTCTTCCTGCGCCTGCCCTACTTCGATCACATCCACCGCTACCTGCCCGCCCTGATGATCCGCGAGGGGTATGAGAACCGCTACCTCGACGTCGATCATCGCCACCGCGAGACGGGCCGGTCGAAATACACCAACTGGGGTCGGTTGCGCGCGTCCTTCTCGGACCTGCTGGGCGTGATGTGGCTGAAGTCCCGCTCGCGGCGTCCGGGGGCGATCAGCGAGTTCTGAGGCCCCTAGCTGAACGCCAGAAAAATCACCGCCACCACTGTGGCGTCGAACAGGCGGGCGGCGAGGCTGAGAACGGCGGGCATGGCGCGATCCGAAGACGGTTGAGCCTGCGTCCTCGCAATTCAGGCGCCAGTCGCCGTCAGATCTCGGTCTTGCGCGCGCGTCCCGGCGAGGGGCGCCGGTCGTGCCGTCCCGAATACTCCCGGCCCAGATAGGTGGTTCGCGCCGCATCCAGCACCGGAACGCCGCCCTTCAGCCCGCGCTTCTGCCCCGACTGGCCCAGCACCTGGGCGGCGAAGGCGGCGGGCGGGGGAGGCGGGGTGACGGCAGGCTTTGCCGGGGAGGCGGCAGGATCAGCCGCCTCTTCCGGTCCCTCGGCCTCGGTCGGGACCAGGGCGCGCGCGCGACGCCGCTCACGGCGACGGCGGTCGGTCTCGCGCCGATCCTCGACGACAGGATCGTTCATCGGACCCGCGGCGCCGACCGGACGGATCTCGTCCGTCATGCCGGTTCAGCCCTTGGACTGGGCGAGGCGGTCGATCTGGGCCCGCATCTCGTCCATCTGGCGGCGCATCTCGTCCAGCGCGGCGTCTTCCTTGGCCGGTTCCGCCTTGGCGGCGGCGGGCGGGGCCTCGGCCGCTTCGCCCTCCGGACGAGCGTGGGCGAAGCCGGGGAACATCCGCATAGCGCGTTCGAACATGGCCATGTTCTGGCGCACGGCCTCTTCCATCAGATTGCTGCCGGGCGCAGCGGCGAAGGCGCGGGTGAACTGACCGCGCAACTGCTCCTGCTGGCGGGTGAAGGTATCCAGCGACATCTCCAGATACGACGGCAGCACGCCTTGCATGGAGTTGCCGTAGAAGCCGATCAGCTGACGTAGGAACTGCACCGGCAGCAGGGCCTCGCCCCGGCTCTCCTCCTCGAAGATGATCTGGGTCAGGATCTGGCGCGTCAGATCATCGTTGGTCTTGGCGTCATAGACGGTGAATTCCACGCCTTCGCGCACCATCCGCGCCAGATCGTCCAGCGTCACATAGGCGCTGGTGGCGGTGTTATAGAGCCGCCGGTTCGCATATTTCTTGATGACGACCATGCCGTCACGGGTTTTTCCGCCCTCGGATTTCTTGTCGGCCACGCTTGTTCTCGCGATGTTGCAACGCCCAAGCATCCCGCATTGCGGCGGCGAAGGCGAGTCCCGTCTTTCGTTGCGGCCTCAGCCGTTGACCAGCACCACGCCGATCAGCACGGCGGCCCAGTGGACGCCCGCGCCCGTCACCACAAAGCCATGCCAGATGGCCCGGCGGAACTTCACCTTCTGGCTGATGAAGACGAAGACCCCGGCGGTGTAGATCAGCCCGCCCGCGACCAGCAGGCCCAGCGCCAGCGGATGCACCGTCTCGATCATCGGCTTGAGCGCAAACACGGCCACCCAGCCGAACAGAACGTAGATCACGCTCCAGAAGGCGTCGGACAGGCGCGGCGCCAGCATCTTCACGCCTGCGCCGACAAAGGCCATCGTCCACACGGCGATGGTAAAGCCCACGGACCAGGCGCCCTCGAACCGCACGGTCGTGAACGGGGTGTAGCTGCCCGCAATCATCAGGAAGATCGCCGCCTCGTCCAGCCGCCGCAGCACCGGCCGCGCCGCACACGGGTGGGTCAGGTTGTAGATGGTCGAGGCCGTCAGCATGCCTACCAGGCAAAGGGCGTAGATGGCCGTCGAAACCGCCGCGCCGACGCCCGCATAGACGCTGGCCAGCACCGCCAGCACCACGCCTCCCGCCGCCGCCAGCGCCAGACCCACGGCGTGGACCCACAGATCGGCCAGTCGCTCGGCCCGCGTCTGATAATGCTCGATCATGTCGAACTCGTCCGGGGTGCAGATGCGGCGGGTCAGACTTTTCAGCATGGGCGGGCTTTCGACACGGCGACGTCTCCTTCCCCTTGTGAAAGCGCGGCTGCGGGCATCGTTCCTTCACCATGCTGCGGCGCGGCGATGACGTTTTGCTGATTGCTGCAACGCAACAGGTGACGGCCGCATTCGAATGCGGCACAACCTCGCGCGAAAGATTTCTCCAGGGAGTGAATAAAAATGACCGACGTCGTCATCGTCTCCGCCGCCCGCACGCCGGTCGGCTCCTTCCTCGGCGCCCTGTCGACCCTTCCGGCCTCCAAGCTGGGCGAGGTCGCCATCAAGGCGGCGCTGGAGCGCGCGGGCGTGGCCGCCGCTGATGTGGACGAGGTGATCCTGGGCCAGGTGCTGCAGGCGGGCGCAGGCCAGGGCCCGGCGCGTCAGGCCGCCATCGGCGCCGGCCTGGCCAATGAGACTCCGGCCTGGAGCCTGAACCAGCTGTGCGGGTCGGGCCTGCGCGCCGTCGCCCTGGCCTATCAGCAGATCGTGCAGGGCGACGCGAAAATCGTCGTCGCCGGCGGTCAGGAAAGCATGAGCCAGTCGCCTCACGCCCAGCAGATTCGCACCGGCCAGAAGATGGGCGATCTGACGCTCAAGGACACCATGATCCTGGACGGCCTGACCGACGCCTTCCACGGCTATCACATGGGCCAGACGGCCGAGAATATCGCCGCCAAATGGTCGATCGACCGCGAGGCTCAGGACGCCTTCGCCGTCGCCTCCCAGAACAAGGCCGAGGCCGCCCAGAAAGCTGGAAAGTTCGCTGACGAAATCGCGCCCGTGACGATCTCCACGCGCAAGGGCGATGTGGTCGTCGATCAGGACGAATACATCCGCCACGGCTCCACCATCGAGGCGATGCAGAAGCTGAAGCCCGCCTTCGTCAAGGACGGCACGGTGACGGCCGCCAACGCCTCGGGCATCAACGACGGCGCGGCCGCCCTGGTGCTGATGTCGGCTGAGGAAGCCAAGGCGCGCGGTCTGGAGCCGCTGGCCCGCATCGCGTCGTGGGCCACGGCGGGCGTCGATCCGGCCATTATGGGCACCGGCCCGATCCCGGCGTCGAAGAAGGCGCTGGAGAAGGCGGGCTGGACCGTCGCCGACCTGGACCTGATCGAGTCCAACGAAGCCTTCGCCGCCCAGTCGCTGTGCGTGGTCAAGGAGCTGGGCCTCGACCCGGCCAAGGTCAACGTCAACGGCGGCGCCATCGCCATCGGCCACCCCATCGGCGCGTCCGGCGCGCGCGTCCTGACCACCCTGCTGCACGAGATGAAACGCTCGGGCGCCAGCAAGGGTCTGGCGACTCTGTGCATCGGCGGCGGCATGGGCGTGGCCATGTGCGTCGAGCGCTAAGGCGCGAAGCCACAGGCTGAAACGGGAAAGGCCGGCGAGCAATCGCCGGCCTTTTTTGTTGCGCCCTATCACTCCCCGCTCATCCCGGCGTCCGCCGGGACAAGCGGGGGGTGATTGCGGAGCCTCGTTTCAGAATCCCCGCCGCCAGCTGCCGAGCAGGGCGTAGCCGGTCGGGGCGTCGGCGCGGTGCTGTTCTTCGCGGCTGGCCACGGCCTCCAATTGCAGCCACGACCCGCCGGGCAGGGCGTGCAGGCTGCGGACGCTGAAGTCGATCTGCCGCCCCGACGGCGCGGCCGAGAAGCGCCGCTCCGAGAAGGTCACCGGGTCGAAATATTCCAGCGGCGCATCGGCCAGGAAGGCGCTGAACGTGCCGTCCTCGATCCGCAGGGGCTGGGAAATCTCCCAGCTCAGGCTGCTGCAGCCCAGCGCCTTGGCGATTGACCAGGACGGGCAGGCCGATTGCAGGGCGATGCGCCATGTCGAGCTGAGCGCCGGGGCGGACAGATGCAGGAAACGCCCCTCCAGTTCGGTGCGGCCGAAGCCCGCCTCGCCCGACAGCGTCAGGCCGCGTCCCAGCGCCACATCCGCCCCGACCGCCGCGAAGCGGGTGCGCGACGGCAGGGCGAAGTCCGAGCGGGTCGGCAGATAGGCGCCCAGCGGCCCCATCCGCTCGTCCAGCGACCCGAGGCTGAACGACAGGCCGCCACGATCCTGTTCCTCGTCTGCAAAACGCCAGTCCAGCCCGGCGCGGGCATAGGTCGAGGCGTCGCGCTCGACCGGGCGCAGCGGGGCGCGGCGGTCGCCCGATCCGCTCTCGGCGCTGAAGGTCAGGGCGCCGAACTTCATGGCCCCGAACTTCATGGCCCCGCGCAGGGCGTGGTCCGCCTGGGTCAGGGCGACAAAGCCGTCGCCGGACCCGCTGCGGAAAGGCGAACTGGCTCCGCCCTGACCCTGCCAGGCGGTCAGGGACAGCCGCCCCGCCTGCACGTCGAACACGGCCTCGCTGCGCGTCTCGTCGCCCAGCCACGGCGCGTCGAATGGGGTGTAGCGCGCGACCACCGGCTCGGGCACGGCCACCGGCGTGGCGGCGGCCAGCGACAGCCGCGCCCCGCCCGGCGCGTCCAGCGTCACCTGCGACTGCTGCATCGGCGTCGGATTTCTGGGCTGATAGCTGCGGCGCGGCGCGGGGCCGTAGGCGGCGCCCAGGTCCACGCGGAACAGCCGTTCATACTCGTCATAGGCGATGGTGCTCAGCGCCCCGGTGCGGCTCAGGGCATCGCCGAACGGTCCGCCCACATGGGCGCCCGGCTCCAGCGCGATATTGACCGCCGCGCCGTTCGCCATCGGCGCTGAGGTCGCGCCCACCGGCTGGAAGGCGCGGGCGATGTCCAGCAGGCCGCGGCCGTAGACGATGTCGGTTCCCGGATCGCCCGCCTCGCGCCCGGTGCGCAGCAGGATGTCGACGGCTTCGCGTCCGGTCAGGTTAGGAAAGGCCTCCAGCAGCAGGGCCAGCGCCCCCGCCACAGCGGGCGAGGCGAAGGAGGTGCCGTTCACTCGCCAGCAGGTGTCGCCCTCGCAGTCGACGATGACATCGACCCCCGGCGCCGACAGGAAGGCGTTCTGCGACACCCCGGCGCGGTTGGAGAAGTCGGCGATCTGCTGCGCCTTGTCGTGCGCCCCGGTGACGATGATGGCGCCGGCGAAGCGTGAATCGCTGGCGTAGCGGCCGGGCCATTCTGGATTGGCGCCCTCCTCATTGCCGGCGGCGATGGCGAAGACCACGCCCGCGTTGATCGCGCGCAGCAGGGCCGCCTCGAATTGGGCGCCCAGCGGGCCTTCGCCGCCGAGCGACAGATTGATCACGCGCGCTCCGTTCTGCACCGCGTAATCCAGCGCGCGCGCCAGATCGCCGCTTTTGAAGCAGATCTTGTCTTCGGGTTTGGTGCAGTCGCTGACGTCGGCGCGGATCGACAGGATGGTCGAGTTGAAGGCCACGCCCACGGTGCCGTAGTCGTTGAAGGGCGCCGCGATGACGCTGGCCACTCGCGTGCCGTGGCCGTCCTGATCCTCGCGCTCATTGCGTCCGGCGACGATGTCCGTGGACAGGGACGAGACGTTCACGCCCAGGTCCTGATGGTTCATGCGGATGCCGGAATCGACCACCCCGACCGTGATGCCGCGTCCGGTCGCGCCTGTGCGCCAGGCGGCGAAAGCGTTGATGTCGCTGACGCCCCAGTTGCGCTGATATTCCCGCGACGCCTCTGACGGAATCGGCGGAGGCGGCGGGGGAGGAGGCGGCGGAGGCGGTGGCGGAGGGGGCGGCGTTGGCGTGACAATGCCGCCTCCGGTCCCCCCTCCGCCTCCGCCACAGGCCGCCAGCGGCGTCGCCAGCAGGCCCAGGACGCTGACCGAAATCGCGATACGGCGCAGTCGATGAACAGCCATGGTTCCCTCTCCCGAAACCCATAGAGCCATTAGGCCTGTTTCAGAGAGATTGACGAGCCTGTTTCGTCTGCGCCTTTTCGCGGTCCTGGCTCAGGATCAGTCGCGCAGCAGTTCGTTGACCCCGGTCTTGGCGCGGGTCTGGGCGTCGACGCGCTTGACGATGACGGCGCAGTACAGGCTGGGGCCGCCGCTCGGATCGGGCAGGGCGCCCGGCACCACGACAGAATAGGCCGGGACCTCGCCGCGGAAAATCTCGCCGGTCGCCCGGTCGACGATCTTGGTCGAAGCCGACAGATAGACGCCCATGGCCAGGACCGCGCCCTCGCGCACGATGACGCCCTCGGCCACCTCGGCGCGGGCGCCGATGAAGCAGCCGTCCTCGATGATGGTCGGATTGGCCTGCAGCGGCTCCAGCACGCCGCCGATCCCAGCGCCGCCCGACAGGTGGACGTTCTTGCCGATCTGGGCGCACGAGCCGACCGTGGCCCAGGCGTCAACCATCGAGCCTTCATCGACATAGGCGCCGATGTTCACGAAGGACGGCATCAGTACGACATTCTTGCCGACATAGGCGCCGCGGCGGACGATCGCGCCCGGCACCGAGCGGAAGCCCGCGGCCTGATAGTCAGCGGCGCCCCAGTCGCCGAACTTGTTTGGCACCTTGTCCCAGAAGGGGCCGATGGCGACCGGATGATCCGCCGACAGCGGGAGGGTCGGCGCGTGGCCCGCGCGCATGATGACGTTGTCGTTCAGGCGGAAGGACAGCAGCACCGCCTTCTTCAGCCATTGGTGCGTGCTCCAGACTCCGTCCTCGCCGCGCGAAGCGACGCGCGCCTGGCCGGAGTCGAGCAGGGCCAGGGCGGTCTCCACGGCGTCGCGCACCTCGCTGCGCGTAGCGGACGACACTGCGGCGCGATCTTCCCAGGCGGCCTCGATCACGGATTCCAGATGGGTCAGGTCGGTCATTGCGCGTCTCCGTCAAGCACGGCGGTGGTCAGGAAGGGGCCCAGGGAGGCGGCCCGGTGGTGAATATGCTCGCCCTCAGCGATGAAGGCCTTGGGCCCGACCAGCACGGTAGTCATGCCCAGGTCGTGCGCCGGCTCAAGGTTCTTGGGCGTATCTTCAAAGAAGCAGGCGGTCGTAGGATCGACCCCGAAGCGCGCCAGCATTTTCTGGAAGGTGCGCGGGTCCGGCTTGGGGATCAGATCGGCGTCCTCCAGCGCGAACACCCCGTCGAAAAGGTGCGTCAGCGCCAGCTTCTCCATCACCCGTTCGGCATGGCCGGTCGAGCCGTTGGTGAAGACCAGCCGGGGGCCCTGCAACCGCTCCAGCGCCGCGTGCAGCCCCGGATCGGGCGTCAGCGCGTCCAACGGCACGTCGTGGACCTCGGCCAGAAAGTGATGCGGGTCGATCTGATAGTGCATCATCAGACCGGCCAGAGAGGTGCCGTAGTCGTGGAGATAGCCGCGCTGCACCGACAGGGCCTCGGCCGATTCCAGACCCGACGTCCGCACGACATACTGGTTGATGCGCTGCTCCACCTGACGCAGGAACTGCGTCTCGGGCGGATACAGGGTGTTGTCCAGGTCGAAGATCCAGGACTGCACATGACGCAGGTCCGCGCCGATCTCGGTCGCCGGCCTGATCTCTGTCGCCGGGCGGGCGGCTTCAGGCGCCGCCTGCGACGCCGGGCCCGTCACTTCCTTTTGACCAGCGTGCCGGCGCCGTGCTCGGTGAACAGTTCGACCAGCATGGCGTGCGGACGGCGCCCGTCCAGAATGACCACGGCCTCGACGCCCGCGCGCACGGCGGCCATCGCCGTCTCCAGCTTGGGGATCATGCCGCCGGTGGCGACGCCCGTGTCGATCAGGCCTTGCGCCTCGTCCAGCGTCATCTGGCGGATGATCTCGCCGTCGGCGCCCTTGACCCCCGGCACGTCGGTCAGCAGCAGCATCCGCTTGGCGTGCAGGGCGCCTGCGACGGCCCCGGCGACGGTGTCGGCGTTGACGTTATAGGTCTGGCCGTCCTCGGCCACGCCGATAGGTGCGATGACCGGCACCCAGTCCTCGGTCTCGGAGGCGATCAGTCCCTTGATCAGCTTGGGGTCCACCTTGGTCGGCTCGCCGACGAAGCCCAGATCGACTTCGTGCTCGATCATGCTGTCGGGGTCGCGCTTGGTGCGGCGCGTCTTCTCGACCGTCAGCAGGCCCGCGTCCTTGCCCGACAGGCCGACGCCGCGCACATCGGCTTCCTTGCCGGCGACGGTGATCCAGTGGGCGATCTCCTTATTCACGGCGCCGGACAGGACCATTTCGGCCACCGCCATCGTATCCTTGTCCGTCACGCGCAGGCCGTCGACGAAGGCCGACTTCACCCCCGCCTTGTCCAGCATGGCGCTGATCTGAGGGCCGCCGCCGTGCACGACCACGGGGTTCACCCCCATCAGTTTCAGCAGCACCACATCGGCGGCGAACTGCCTGGCCACGGCGCTCTCGCCCATGGCGTGGCCGCCGTATTTGATGACCACGGTCTCGCGGTCATACACCTGGATATAGGGCAGGGCCTCAGCGAGCGTCTTCGCCGTCTCCCAGCCGCGTTCCTCGGATTGCCGATCAGTCTCTATCATGGTGCGCGCTCGATAGCGGGCAAGGGCGCGGGAGTCACGTCAGAAGGCGATGCCATGGGGTTCTCTGGCCCATTTGGCGCCATCAGGACCAAGGCGACCGAGATATCAGGATGGGACGGCGGCTAGCCGCGAGTGAGGCGAAGGGTGCAACCATTTAATCTTAGCAAGGCACGGACTAGGCAGCGCGGACCATCTAGCTATTTAAGCCAGAGCATGATGGCGGCAAGTGTGATGAGACCTTTGAAGGAGGAGGCGAGCTTGTCGTATCGGGGGGCTATGCCTGATACAGCTCAAGAAGTGTTCGACATGGTTGCGCTTCTTGTAGGTGGCTTGTCGTAGGCGTGCTGTCGCTTGCGGCTTGGCCGTCTGATAGGGACCGAACCGCTCCGGCAGGTCACGCCATCGCGCGCCCGACCGCGCCATCCAAAACAGGCCTCCACGAACAGCCGCCCATTGCCGCGCGGACCCTGCTTGTCCTTGCGACCGCTCGGCACGAACGGCTCGATCCGCGCCCACTGATCGTCCCGAAGAACCTCGCCTTCCATCCACGTCTCCAAAAGAAAGCGTTGAGTCAGAATAAGGCCCAACGGGGGGGGCGCCGCTCAGCGTAATCGCGACAGCGAGGCCTCGAGCATTGTTACGGCGATGGATCTTGGTCGAGAAGTCGCCGCGAAAGCGGCCAGGATTCTGGTTCTGATCACCTTTTTAGCGCGCCTGCGGCGTGCTGAAGGGCGCGAATGAGGGTGGAAGCGTTTATCTGGACCCTGTCGGCGCTGATCGGTCTCGTTCAGCGCCTCCAGCATCATATCCTAGATCCCCGCCAACGTCGCTCTCCACAAAGAACAGCTTCAGTTAGCGATGATGTGATATGGGAACTCTCTTTGTCCACACAATCTCTGATATCATTTTGTTCTCAAGTTGCGCAAACATTTCTAGTGAAAAAATGGACGCGATAGCCGGGAGCGGCGCTCTAGTGCAGTGCGATACACCGCCTCGTATCTTTGCGCCATTAGTTCTGTACTTTCCCGTGCTCCCTCGCCGCGCTGCCAGCGCTGGACTGCCGCCCGTTTGATTTTCATCTGGTCGTCTTTTCCTGCGCGAGAGAGAATTTCTGCGTAAAGCAGATCTGTCGATGACTCGTTCTTTAGGACCCAACCCGCACCAGAGCGCCGCACACGGCCCGCTACAGTTGAATAATCAAATGTCAACGCTGGTATACCAACGGACCAAAGCTCGGTAAGCGTGTGGCACCACGTTTCATCCCAGATCGAAAAGATCGCTCCGACATGCGGCCGTATCACGCTCACTTTTTCTGAGAATTCTTCACGATTATACCGTCCGTGAAACACGACGTTTGGAGAAGAAATTTCACGCTGTATATTGCCTAAGACATGAAACTCAAGTTTGCGATCAACATCCAATTTGGCGAGAGCCTCGATCACATCAAGGCCCTTAGCTTGATTGATGTTACCTGGTACAAGAATCCTAATGGGCTCATCATCGCTTAGGGTTGATGCCAAATCACCAAAATACGGAAAATCTCTTCCGTGGGGAATAATCGAAAATCGCTGATGATCGATGCGCGGCAGTCCCCGCCGAATTGTTGCACGAGTGCTCTCCGACGTTGTGATGAAGGCATCGCAGTCTTCAAGGGCGCGGCTGTAACGTGCACGCCACTCGTAAACCCAGGAGTGTTTAAGGTGAGGGAAGGCGTCTTTCTCCCATAGTTCGGGTTTACAGTGTCCGTCTCCAGCTGTGCAAGATCCTGCGCAATATCGCATTTCATTATCAAGCAGTTTAACGGTTGGGCACAAGACGTGATAATCATGAAAAGACATAATTGTCGCTGCTCCCGACTTTCCAGCAATCTTTGGAAGATTAATGGAATGCCACGCCAAGTGTCGGATGTGAACAATATCGAACGAAAGGTCGTTTAGCCAAGATCGAGCGATGTTGTCGTACTCAAAACTAGAAAAGGTAACTGGTTCAATAGGCTCTTGAAGGGTGTGGCTGTAAATTTCCACTAGATTACCATCCACTAACTGCGATAATGTCATGTGTATTTTGTCGCAGCGTAATAACCAGCATTCCCACGCCTCATTTAGGGCGCGCATGAGGTCGCGATTAGTTTGAGGGGTTCCCCCAGTTTCTGTGGCGACTACAAACAGGGCTCGAGGGCGAGGACGTTTATCAGCAACATCGAAGAGAGCTTGAGCAGCACGAAATCGCGAAAGATTCAGGAGTGGGCTATCGTGGAATATCCGGATAAGTTTCGAATATTCTGGATACCTACGATCTAAAATTTCCCGACCTTGCTTAATCAGAGATTCTTTCTCACTGCCAAAACTTTTGTTCCTCTCGTGAAAGACGTAAGTACGATCATCTATGATGTTGCGCCAGCCAGACCTCAAGGCTCGCATGCAAAAGTCATTTTCCTCGCCATATCCTCGTGGAAAAGCTTCGGCATCGAGCAGTCCGACGTCCTTGAGGGCTGTTCGTCGAATATACATGCAAAACCCATTGCCAGTAGGTACCGAAGGATACAGAGCGTCGCTTCGGCGTCGAAATGCGACGGCAAACTCTTCTTCTGTCACCCCCTCTGGTAACGGGTTTATCCCTGTTTTATTTGGAGCAGAGAACACGCCAGCGCGGTCAGACATTGCTGTTGCGGTGGCGATTCTCTCGTCGCTAGCCACCGCTTGCTTTAGGCTTTCTAACCATCGCGGGGTGACCCTTGCGTCTGAATTCAGGATCACAACGTCCATATCGCCAGCAACTTCGATGCCCCGGTTTACAGTTCGTGTGAAGCCCAGGTTCGTTGGGTTTGTGAGAACTTCGACATTAGGCCAATCGGCGATGCCTTCTAGATAGGCGCTTATACGGGGATCGGTGCTGCAATCATCAATCAGTATAAGATGTGCGGGCGCAGTTGTGTGCGACCGCAACTTTTCCAAACAAACTTCGAGGTCCTCGAAAGCGTTGTAGATTGGCACGACTACTGCAACCGCCGTTTCGGCCGGCGACGCCGAAACGCGGAAAGGTGTTGGTTGTCCGTCGACGTCCATGGAGACTGCCGCGTCGGTGCCAACGACTGAGACAGAGACTACATGCCGCGATCGATTGAGAAGGCCGGCGGGCAACAGGAATTGAAAGCCACCAAGTCCACTGGACTTCCCGGCTCTCAGAAGGTCGCCGCGATTTCGCCCATTGGTTGATCTGGCGAACTCGCCTCCGTCAATTTTGAGCGATAGGGCGAATTCTGCTCCCGGCTGGTCTTTGCTTACGGCCCACCCTTGGACGCGACCACGGTCCGCAGTTTCTATCCGAATTTCGTAGATTGGATGATCAAGGAGCGCGCCCCTTCGGTTCCTTGGTTTAGGCTTAGCGACAAACGCGGGCACCATAGGCGGCGCGTATTCGATCGTCGCTCCAGTAAGTTCTCGAATCTGGGCCGCAGCAACATCCATCAGAGGGCTATCAATCAGCTTTTTGAACTCAGCGATAGACTCATCTTCCCGCCCCATACGTTTGAGAAGAAACGCTTGATGTAAAATAGGATCATGGTCGGAACTTAACTGGATAGCGACTGAATAGCTTTGGCTCGCCTTTTCAAGCTCATCGATCTCCTTAAGAGCATGACCATGCTGTACCCATATTGGCCAATCTGTCGGATTTTCGACCAGATGCTGAGCGTAATAGGAAACCGCCTTGCGCCAGTCCTTAAGGTCTCTCGATTTGTTTCCGCTAGAAAGCGGCGATCTTCTCGAAAGCCGGCTTAGGCGAAGGGTGCGTTTAAGCATTTTGTTCAGACCTTAAAAACTCATAGGCTTGGTTGACTGCGGCCATGCGCACTGTGAAGGCTCCGTGGTTGAGCTTCTTGGGTTCGTTGGAGTGACCAAAAAGGACGTCGTAGGTATGGCCGAAAATATTCGCAAGATCCCAGAAAAAACTCTGCCCCGACTCGGTCGAACAATAACCGCGGATTAGTCTGAAACCGTTGCCGTCGAACAGGCGGGGCGGTCGCAGCGGTTAAGATGGGTATGTGCGGGCCGGCGAACGGATTGATCGGCCTTATTCCATCTTCGTCTTCTCTTGGCGTATTACCCAAGGATTAATCAAAGCGCTGCGATCCAGGTGATGAAGAATCTGGCTCATGCTTAAATCGCGATAACCGTCATGTGCGCGGGAGCCAACGGAAACCCAGTGCGGATTTTTGCCAGGCTCGTGCAGCATGGCTTCTCCCCACTTGTCATACATGTCTGCGAGCTCGCCATCATCCCATGCCACCCGGGCGTCATCGACGTTATGGCCGCGTGTTTTCGACTCGTGGTGAATAGCCTCGAGCCGGGGCTCGTATAGGACACGGAAGCCAGCCTCTCTGATGCGCAGGCACAGATCAATGTCGTTATACGCGACCGCGAGTCTTTCATCGAAGCCTTCGACTGCTTCAAATATACTTCGCTTAATCGCCATCAACGCCCCCGTGACGGCGGATGCCTGGCGCGGACGGCACCAACGATTCATCGGCCCACCTGACGCCATGTCTGCGCCGACGCCTTCGTGAACAGGCCGGCCCTGGTTGATTCCCATGGCTATGCCTGCATGCTGGATCGTCCGATCTGGATAGAGAAGTCTGGCGCCTATAATCCCTACGGCTTCATCAGCCAAACTACTGCGAACGACGTCGTCCCACCCCTGGGTGAGGAACTCGATATCGTTATTAGCGAACACGAATATGTCGTGGTTCTGCCGGGTAGCAGCCAGGTTGTTGAAGCGTCCCCAGTTGAAGGGTTCATCCACTTTCATGACTTCGATATCGCCGCTCAGGACGCGTTCGGAAAGAAGGTTCAGGGCGTCAGCTTCGGTGCTGCGGTGGTCGATTACCAGCACATCGACAGCCTGCGGATTTGATAGCTTCTCTTTCAAGCTGTCGAGGCATGACATGAGAATGTCAGCCTGATCCCGAGTCGGGATAATGACCAGTATTCTCTCGTTACTATCGGTGCAGCGCGTACTTTTGCGAGTAGATGGAGCGTGCACCATTGTCGCCGTATCTGAAATACGTTTGCTGCTAAGTATGCGAGGTAAATGGGCGACGATCAGGCCGCTCGCCAGGGCGTTAACCAGGATGCTACGGCGCCATTCGCTACCCGCAGCCGCTCCGAAAGTCACCATCAGGGGGTGCGCAACAGTGCGTACAAGCAGGGACAACGGTGGATCGGGAGTGTTTGTCTGATCGTGGATGTCGGGCATGGCGTGTAAGGCGGGTCTGCTATAGGTCGCCCCGCGCCGCCAGTCGTAAGTGTGGTGGTCGTGATCAGCATAGATAACGTCGGCGCCCGTTCGCTCCGAAGCATAGCGCAGCCATCCGACAGCTTCACAGTCTAGACTGCAACCTGCCTCCGTTAACAACATCAGATCTGGACCTTGCGTAGGCCAAGGCTCCTTAGCGTCGTCGCTGATGAAGGTGATCCGGCTATCCTGACAGGCATAACTGGCGACAGGGTGTTCGTGCAGGTTCGCCGATGCACGGATCACGGCTGTCCAATTGCTGTCCCTTTGGTCGAGAAGACTGTTGAGCGATAGACGAAGAAGGTCGGGATCCACGTCGACTGCATCGATTAATACGACTAGACTAGAACCAGCCGCTGCTGGGGGAGGCTGTACAGGGAAGGTCGATCTGAAGTTATGGTAGGCCTCTACCGGGTAGGTTGATACTGTCAGCCATTCTCGAATTGCATCTAGATTCTGATCCAGGAGGCCGCTGATCCGCCCGAGGCTGGCAGAGATAGCCGGGCGTCCATATTGCCCCTTCGGCAGGAAGTCGCGCCCACCCATGGCGATTAGTTCGTTGCGTGCAATGATTAGGCTGGGATCAATGTCCAGCGCTTCCAAGTATATCTCAATAGCTTCCTCTCGGCGTTGCTGCATCTTGAGAACGTGTCCAAGGTGCAGCCGTAGCTCTGCGTCTGCTGGGTCCGCGGCGCAGGCAAGGCGATAGGCTGCTTCAGCTTCGGACCAACGCCCGGCTTCCTTCAGCACATGCCCTAACTGAATGCGAATAGGCAGATTCGTGGGAGCGAGTACTAGCGCAAGGCCGTAATTTGTAATGGCGTCCTGCCAGTCTTGCCGATCCCTAGCAGCGTCACCCAATCTAGCCGCTGTCTTTGCAGCATCCTCCGCTGGGAGCGAAGGAGAACGGCGAGACGAGTGAGTCATAGCCTTACGATACGCCCGCGCGAGCCACCTCGAGATCTTCACAGATCTAACCGCAGATTAGAGGATTGCATCAGTCCACCGGTAGCTATGGTGTCATATCGGTCGAGATCGCTCACTGGGCGAGGGGTTGGCTCGAAAGTAAGAAGCGCCTCGCCGCCAAGCGCATCCATCTAGTATTTTGCGATGACATTGCGCAGATAATGGCCATAAGAGCTTTTTCCGAAATCGTGTGAGAGTCGTTCCAGCTGATTGACGTCGATGAAGCCGCGATCGAATGCGATCTCTTCGGGACACGCAATCTTGAAGCCCTGACGTTTTTCAAGTGTACGGACAAATTCGCCCGCCTCTAACAGGCTGTCAGGCGTACCGGTGTCCAGCCAGGCGAAGCCGCGGCCCATGATTTCTACAGAAAGCTTTCCTCGCTCCAGATAAATACGATTGACGTCGGTGATCTCCAACTCACCGCGAGCTGAAGGCTCCAGGTTGGCTGCAATTTCAACCACGTCCTTGTCGTAGAAATAAAGCCCAGTCACTGCCCAATTGGATCTAGGGGCGGTTGGCTTTTCCTCTATCGACAGGGCCTTCATGGAAGTGTCGAAATCGACCACTCCATATCGCTCGGGATCGTTGACGTGGTACGCAAACACGGTCGCGCCTTCTGATCGCGATATAGCGCTGGCGAAAAGGTCGTTAATGCCGTGGCCGTAATAAATATTGTCGCCTAGAATGAGGGCTGATGGCTCGTCGCCGACAAAATCGGCGCCAATGATATAGGCCTGCGCCAATCCGTCTGGACTAGGCTGCACAGCATACTGGATGTCCATGCCCCAGCGCGACCCGTCACCGAGAAGCGCACGATAGGCTGGCGTATCGCGGGGCGTGGAGATGATCAGGACTTCTCGAATGCCCGCCAGCATCAGTGTAGAGAGCGGATAATAGATCATCGGCTTATCGTAGACGGGCATGAGCTGCTTCGATGTGACCAACGTCATTGGATGCAACCGTGTGCCGGAACCGCCGGCGAGAATAATACCTTTCATGGTCACTCCTTGGCGGACAACTGGTCCACAATTTCATAAACGGCAGACTGCCACGGGCGAGGAACAACGCCGTACTCACGCTGGATTCTCTGCGTCGCCAGTCGGGAATTGGCTGGACGGCTTGCGAGAGTAGGAAACTCGGCCGTGGTAATGTTCTCTACTTTGGCTGTCGGGCCGCCGTGGGCTTCGCTGAGGGCTAACACTTCACGCGCCAGTCCTGCCCAGGTTGTAGCGCCGGCGTTGACGAAATGAAAAATGCCTCGCGGGGCAGCCTCGTCCGCAATCATGCGCAGCGTGATCGTCTTCAGAGCTTCGGCGATATCCCTAGCTGAAGTGGGATTGCCGTGTTGATCATTCACGACGCGCAGCGTGTGACGCTCCGTCGCCAGCCGAAGCATGGTTTTGATAAAGTTGGTGCGGTGTTGGCTAACGACCCATGCGGTCCTCAACACTGCGGAGCGAGGGTTGCCCCTCAGAACGGCCATCTCGCCAGCCAGTTTAGAAGCTCCATACACGCCAAGGGGGCGTACGGCTTCGTCTTCATTGTACTCACCGACACGCGCACCGTCGAAGACGTAGTCGGTCGAGACCTGGATCAACGGGATGCCCGCTGCACGGGTTGCGTCAGCCAGGAGCGCCGGCCCTAGAGCATTGGCGGAATAGGCGGCGGCCACTTCGTTCTCAGCGTGATCCACGGCGGTGTAGGCGCCTGAGTTGATAACCGCAGCATAAGCACGCGACGAGAATAGCCGCTCTATCGCGCTTGGATTACCAAGGTCCAACTCGGAACGGGCGGGGGCATGAAGTGTGATGTGATCTGGCCATTTGGCCGCCAAGAGCTCCAGTCCGACCTGTCCAGCACCGCCGGTGACGAGGATGGAAAGCGGTTGCTCAGTCTCAAGCATGGGCTTTGCCCAGGCGCTCGGTGGCATAGCTATTAGCCACAATAGTTTGCCACCACTCTTGGTTGTCGAGGTACCAGCGGACCGTCAGACCGATCCCCTCTTCAAATGTCTTTGTCGGCTCCCACTCCAACTCTCGCCGGATCTTCGACGCATCAATGGCGTAGCGGTGATCGTGGCCCGGTCGGTCTGCGACATGGGTTATCTGATCGGCATACGGACTGCCGTCGGCCCGGGGGCGTTCCCTGTCCAGCACGGCGCAGATGGCACGCACAACCTCGATGTTCTTGCGTTCTGCATTACCACCTACATTATAGGTTTCGCCTGGCGTGCCGCGTTCGAACACGGCTTGCAGGGCGCGAGCGTGGTCATCGACAAAGAGCCAGTCGCGCACATTGGTCCCGTCGCCGTAAACGGGCAATGGCTCACCATTCAGGGCGCGAATGATGATCAAGGGGATTAGCTTTTCAGGGAAATGATACGGGCCGTAGTTGTTCGAGCAGTTGGTAACCAGGATGGGGAGGCCGTATGTATGCCCCCAGGCGCGAACGAGATGATCGGATGATGCCTTTGATGCCGAGTAGGGAGACCGGGGGTCGTAGGCGGTAGTTTCCGTAAATAAGCCTGCATCGCCCAGCGATCCGAATACCTCGTCCGTGGAGATATGGTGGAAACGGAAAGCTGCTTTGGCCTGATCATCCAGGCTGCGATAATAACCTAGTGCCTGTTGTAGCATAACGTAGGTGCCGACGACATTGGTTTGGACAAATTCGCCAGGCCCGTCGATCGAGCGATCAACATGACTTTCAGCCGCCAGGTGAGCGATTATCTGCGGTTTGAAGTCGGTCAGGGCTTGAGCAACGGCTTCTGGGTCGGTGATGTCGGCGCGAACGAAGCTATAGCGTGGATTGGAGACTACAGGTTCAAGAGAGCTGAGGACGCCTGCATAGGTGAGCTTGTCATAGACGAGGACCTCGTGGTCCGTGTGATTCATCAACTGACGAACTAGAGCCGAGCCGATGAAACCAGCTCCGCCCGTAACCAGAATGCGCAAAACAATTTCTCCGTTAGTAACGTCGCCGTATCGGGCCGCGGTGCAGCCTAGTCGGATAGTGCTGTGAGGGGGACCCCGTCATAGTCAAACGGGCTGTCAAACTCGGCTAACGCAGGCAGGGCTGCGTCTTTATCCGATAGGATCGGGCCCGCAGCCGGGAGCGGCCAGTCGATTCCGATCTCGGGGTCGTTCCAGAGCAGCCCGCCATCACAGTCCGGCGCATAAACGGCGGAAACCTTATAAATTACCTCGGTATCGGGCTCGAGGGTAATGAAGGCATGGGCAAAACCAACAGGCACATAGAGCTGGGAGCCGTTATCAGCCGACAGTAGAGCGGCAACCCACTTGCCATAGGTTGGAGAGTCTCGACGAACATCTACAGCATAATCCATTATCGAACCGCGTGCGCAACGAACCAGCTTGGCCTGTGCATACGGAGGCCTCTGAAAGTGCAATCCACGAATGGTCCCGGTTAAGGCCGAATACGAGTGATTGTCTTGAACGAAACTATGGTGGATGCCCGCTTTGGCCAGTGATTGCTCAGAATAAGTTTCTGAAAACCAGCCACGAGTGTCGCCAAATCTTTTGGTTTTTAATAGCTGGACCGTCGCCATATGTTCGTCGCTTCTCTCAACAAGGTCACGCAATCCTAGAGATCATCAGCGTGCGAGTGCATGTAGCCTAAGGGCTCTCGGCAGGGCAATCCATCGCTTCATGTTCCCAGCGTCTCAGGTACTCAGCACCACCGCAGCCCCGTCTCATGATTTCCTGTAGTAGGAACTTCGAAGTTCCGGGATCGCTTCCGGGCGATCTGGAGCGGTTATCCAATCGCGTCAACTTGCCGAAGGTTTGTCGGGTGCAAACGGCAAGTGATGTTCCCACTTGGTCAAGGGGCGCGGACCGCGATATCCTGATGGGATTGCGCATGGGCTTCCTGCCGGGGCCGGGAAACGTCTCGGCAGGCTCTAACCAACCCGGACGATTTCAACGCCAAAGAAAGTCACTTCGCCGTCGAAAGCGCCCTCTAGCAACAGCAGTCGAAATTCGGACGCCGAGGGCTTGTCCCATTCGTATTCGATTTCAACCTGGAACACGCCTTCCCGCTCCGGACGAAAGTGATGTGAGGTGTATGTATCCTGAGCCCCCCAATCAGCCCTGTATTGGTGTCTTGCGGTGGGGGCGCTGAAGCCAATACGGGCGACAGCTTTCCAGCGTCCCGCTGGCATGACGATGTAAGGGCCGAAGATCAGGAAGCGCGGACGGCCGGTCAGGTCGAGAGCGACTTCTTCCTTGTTGTGGCGCACATCCTTTGCGTTGATATCAAAAACCTCACTTCCCCAGAAAGCGTGGTCGGCCGCGTAGATGGAAAGGGCCTCCTTCAGCGCTCTGTTACGGTTGGACGTTGAGGTGGATGTTGGGCCAAGCAAGGAGAAGCCGGGAAAGAGTTTGATTGAAGTTCCTGAGAAGTCTTCGGCCTTGAAAACCCGGTCGGGAAAGAAGGCGTATCCGCGTCGGATGAAGTCAGAAGCAATCTTCACCGCAGTATGGCGTGGCGCAGGGTCGTTATCTGCGTCCAGCTTGGCGGAGAGGGGACCGCTGGTGCTCAGTAAGACGGCAACGTCCTTTGCCTGAACGCCAGCTTTGCGAGCCTCTTCAGGGTCTGGCGACAGGGTCAATGTCTTGCCCAACGCGGCCGTGTTGGCGCCAGCTGCCGAATTGATGACCGTAAAGCCCGCATCCGTCGCCTGTGCTGTGATCGAAGCCACCCAGTCGTCCCGATCGGCGCATGGCGGAATGATCAGCCACAGATGTTGTTTGGTGTTAGGCATGGTCAGGCGGCGCGCAGCCAGGTGTAGACTTCGACGGCTTCCTTGATGTCGTCGAAAATCTTGGCCTTGCCGCTCTCGATGATCAGGGCCCGATCGCAATAGCGGGTGATCAGATTGGTGTCGTGCGACGCCATCAGGAAGGCGCAGTGGCCGCGATCCTCGAACAGGCCTTCCTGACATTTGCGCTGGAAGCGGGCGTCGCCGACCGCCACCAGCTCGTCGATCAGATAGCAGTCGAACTCGATCGCCAGCGACAGGCCGAAGGCCAGGCGGGCGCGCATCCCCGACGAGAAATGCTTGACCGGTTCGCGCAGCGCCTTGCCGAGTTCGGCGAAGTCGTCGACCCGCGCCAGGGTCTCCTTGTAGTCGCGCTTATACAGACGCGAGAGGAAGCGGACATTGTCCAGCCCGGACAGACTGCCCTGGAAGCCGCCTGCAAAGCCGATGGGCCATGACGTCGTCATGTTCCATTCGATCTTGCCCGTGCTGGGGGGCATGATGCCGCCCAACATTTGGATGAGCGTCGACTTGCCCTGGCCGTTGCGGCCTAGTAGGGCGAGCCGACCAGAGCGGCCGAGGTCGAAGTTGACGTCCTTGAACACGGGACGTTTGCTCGACTTGAATTTCTTGCTGACGTCGACGACGCGCAAGCCCGGCTCTTCGAGCGCCATCAGCTCTGCCTGTGTTCCCGAATGCCGGCCCAGACCAGCCATCCGATGGCATAGGCCAGAAGCGACGAGGCGAAGATGGTCAGGATCGCCCGCCAGCGGCGCGGCTCGCTGCCCTTGTCCGGCAGGCTGGGCGATACGATGCGCTCCAGATAGAGCTTTTGGCGGCTGGCGTCCTGTTGAGCCGTCAGGAGGCTGGCTTCGGCCTGGGACACCCGGCGCTCGGCGATCTCGCGCTGCAGGACCAGATCTTCATAGGCGCCCAGCTTGGGCGCCAGGGAGTCGGCGCCGCCTGCGAGGCGGGCGCGGGCGTCCTCCACCTGGCGTTCCAGCCCGGCGATGCGGCGGTTCAGGATCGGCAGTTGCGGGCTGGCCGGCGCCTCGGCGGCCAGCTGGTCGCGTTCGGCTTTCAACTGGGCGATTGAGACCAGCAGGGTGGCGCTCACCTGAGTGCTTTCAGCCGCTTCGGCGCGCGGATCGAGGAAGCGCGTCGAGGTGCGGAAGGCGGTCAGCGCCTGTTTGGCGGTTTCGGCGGCGGCCAGGGCGGCCTGGCGGTCGCGTTCGGCATCGCGCAGGGCGTTGGCGGCCGCGCGTTCGTTCAACTGGTTGATCAGGGTCTCGCCGCTGTCCAGCATCGCCAGGTTGAGCGCTTGGGCTTCGCGGGCGGAAAAGGCCTGCACGCGGATGGTGCTGATGCCGGTGCCGGAATCATGGCCGACCGTCAGGAAGCGCTGGAAGGCCTTGTAGAGGCTCTCTTCGCTGTCGCCTTCCCAGGGACGCGGGTAGCGCGACAGGGCGTCTGCTCCGGGGCGACCCAGAATGGCGCGCAGGTCGAACCGCTTCTGCATTTCCTTCATGCCGTCACGTGAGGTCAGATACTCGTGCACGGCGAAGGCTTCGTTGACGCTGGTCGAGAAGCCGACGACGTTCAACGCCATGCCGACGGCCGTCGGTTGGGACACGTTCGCTGAACGGACGACGAAGTGCGCCTCCGACACGTATCGCGGCGAGGCGATCAGCAGATAATAGATTGCAGCCAACGCGGTGGGCACGCCCACGACGATCATGAAGGCGATCGGAAGCTTGCGCTTCTTACCGGTCCTGCCTGGCCCCGGAAGCATCTTGGGCAAGGAGCCTAGGTACTGCAGCTTGGAGTCGGCCATGCGTGCCTTTTACCCTTGGGAGTGGTCATAAATGGTAAATAAAGTCAGTCAGACGCCATGTGTTCGCGGGCGCCGGCGATCAGCAGCAGGCCTGCGATATTGAGACACGCGCCCCAGATGATCGGGTACATCGGATCGTAGTGGGTGACCACGAACTCGCCGAACACCGCCGCGCGTATCATTTCCACACAGTGGACGAAGGGCACGCTCAGATAGATCTTCTGGGCGGCTGGCGGCACCCACGCAACCATGAAGAAAACGCCCGACAGCGGGATCATGGCGTAGCTAATCAGGCCGATCATGCGTTCGAACACCTCGAAACGCATGGCCAGACCGGCCAGCACCAGAGCCAGGCCCGAAGCGACCCAGGCCAGGGTGAACCAGCCTTGATACAGCAGCAGGTAGTTGAACGGCAGGCTGACCTGTTCAAGGCTGAGCAGCACCAGATAGACGATCAGGAAGGCGGTCGTGCTGCCGGCGAGTTCCAGGATGATGCGCGCTGACAGTATGTGCATCGGGGTGATGCGGCGATGGTAGAGCAGTCCCAGATTCGATTGCAGCGCGGTGGACAGCAGGCTGATCATGTGCCGGATCATGATCAGGCTCATATAGCCGGTCATCACGAAGGGCGCGAGGCGGATGCCGTGCTCATAAGGCGACTTGGTAAAGCTCCACAGGATCATCACGCCGAAACAGAAAATGAGAGGTTCGCCCACGATCCAGACGAAGCCCAGCCCCTGACGGCCATAGCGGGTCGCCATCTCGCGCAGGATCAGAGCTCCGATGATGCGCAGATGGTGCTCGACGCCGGCGAAGAAGCGGCGCGGAAACGAGGCCGACTTGTCGGGGATTGAGGTATCGGAAGCCATCGAACCTACCTGGATCGAGCGCCAGACGGACGCCCCGATGCGTTCAGGAAAACGTCAAGGATGACGCCTGCCGCTTCTTCTGCCGTATTTTTTTCCGTTTGAACATGGATTTCAGCCCCTTCCGGCGCCTCATACGGGCTGTCGATGCCGGTGAAGTTGACCAACTCGCCGCGCCGGGCCTTGGCGTAGAGGCCTTTGACGTCGCGCGCTTCGACCGTTGCGGGCGGGGCGTCGACGAAAATTTCCAGGAAGGGGACGTCGCCCATCATCTCGCGCGCCGTCGCCCGTTCGGCGCGAAGGGCGAGATCAGCGACACCAGGACGATCAGGCGCGGGTCCCAGCGGTGGCAGGGGCCGCGGAAGGAGAAGACCCGCTCCTTGGCTCGGCTGGCCTCCTCGTCGCGGCGCGCTCCGCCGATGGCGGCGTCGAAGCCGTGCAGGTCCAGCGCCTGCCTCAGCCCCTGCGTCTTCCACATATCCGTATGCACGGCCGAGCCGTGATCGAACGGATTGACGCCGCGCTCGACGGCTTCGGGGTTCTTGTAGACGATCAGTTCCATGCCGCTTTCGGCGGCCATGCGGCCATGCGGTCGCGCAGGGCGTACATGGCGCGGAACTTCCACGTCGTATCGACGTGCAGCAGGGGGAACGGCGGCGGGGCCGGGTGGAAGGCCTTGCGCGCCAGGTGCAGCAGGGCGGCCGAATCCTTGCCGATCGAATACAGCAGCACCGGGCGCACGCACTCGGCCGCCACCTCGCGCAGGATGTGGATGCTCTCGCTCTCCAGTCTCTGGAGGTGCGTGAGCCGTTCAGCGGAAAGGGCGGCGGGCACGGTGTTAGACACGGCGTCAGGCCAGCGTCAGGCCGACCTTGCCGTACAGGTCGCGCAGTCGAGCCTGATAGGCGGCGGGCGTGAACTGGCCGGCCTGGATCAGGCCGCGCGCCTGCAACTCGTGGCGCAGGCCCTCGTCGGCGTCCAGCGCCTGAATGCCGCGCGTCATCGCCTGGACGTCGTAAGGATCGACGATCACGGCCGCATCCCCGGCGACTTCGGGCAGGGAGCCGCCGGTCGAGGTCAGCACTGCGGTGGACAGGGCCATCGACTCCAGCACCGGCAGGCCGAACCCCTCATACAGGGAAGGGAACAGGGTGGCCTTGGCGCCCCGGATCAGGCTGACCAGCATGGAAAAGGGCATGTACTCATATTGGCGGATGCGGTCGGCGCTGGGGCCGCCGTCGCGCTTGACCTGGTTCAGCAGGGCGGTCTCGCCCTCGTCAAGCCAGGCGCGGCCGCCGATGATGACCAGCGGCGTCTTGCTGCCGGACGCCAGATAGGCCTCGACGATGCGACCCAGGTTCTTCTTCGGCTCGATGGCGCCGAAGTGCAGGAAATAGTCCTTCCAGCCCAGGTTGAAGACGCCCTCCAACTCCAGCTCCACCTCGGCCTGAGAGCGCGAGGTCAGGCTCTCGGGCAGGTCGACGGCCTGATAGGTGTTGGTGACCCGGTCTTCGGACACGCCCAGCAGACGGATCACGTCCTGACGGGTCGTCTCGGACACCACGGCGATGTGGTCGGCGCGTTTCGCCACGGCCTGACACAGGCGCATATAGACGGCCTTGTCGTCCATTGTCGTGTGCGGCAGGCGCAGCGGGATGAGGTCGTGGATGGTGTATAGGTTCGCCACGCCCTTGGCGTACAGCGGCAGGGTCGCCGTCCAGTGCATGGCGTCGGGCCGAGGCGCCTCGGTCGAGGTCTCGAAGCTTACCGGGGTTTCCTTGCCATAGGCCGCGAAGCTGCGGTTGGCGATCTGGAACAGGTTCTGGGCGGCCCAGAAGCTGTCGGCCGCTGGTCGGCCGCCGCCACGACTGGGCCAGATCACCTCGCCCGAAGGCATAATGGCGTGCGCTTCACGTCCGAAGCGCGACATATAGGTGTCGCGGAAGCGCTGGATCTTCTTCTTTCGGTTCAGCTTCTCGGGAGGGCGCTCGGCGTCGGTCAGAGCCGTTTCATTGACGACATTGCTGGCCTTGCGAGCCGCCGCCGGGCCGTACAGCACCTGCGTGCCCAGACCGATTTCGCGCGCATTGATCAGCAGGTTTCGCCCATAGGTGGCGATCCCCGAGCCCTTTGCGAGCGCCAGGTTGAAGCCGTCGATGCAGATAGAAGACATTGAGATGAGCTGATCCGATGAAGCAGCCGGATGTGGACGACACCCTGATCCTCAGGTCAAGGGGCGCAAGAGGAGCCTTTGTTAACCTGTGCTTCATCCCTGTAGCCCGCAGGCCACGTTTTGGGCTTAAGCTGTGGTTTTGGCGCCTTTCACGCTCGACCCTTCATGGCAACGCTGCTAGGGAAGCTGCAGGTGACTTTTCTCGTCGCCATACTGACAACAGATCTCGGAGGGCCGCATCACATGCGTGTCAAGAGTTTGATCCTGGCGTCGAGCGCGGCGGCTGCCCTGGCCCTGTCGGCCGGCGCAGCATCGGCTGAGCCCGATGGCTGGTACGGCGCGATCGAC
>NZ_QWTZ01000016.1:0-96981 GCF_003576505.1 Brevundimonas sp. LPMIX5 | reverse complement strand
AAGCGTTGCAGAAAACGCGCGGCGGGCCGATCTTTTGCCGTCGTCGCGCGTTTGTCTCGCCTGCGGGGCGGCGGTCCTCGCCAGTCTGTCGGTCCAAGGCGGTCGGCGCGTGAAGGAAATCGGAATGACCAAATACAGCCTGTTGGCCGGCGCCGCCCTGGCGATCTTCAGCTTCAGCGGCATGGCCCAGGCGGCGCCCGTGATGGCGGCCAGCGCGGCGGTGCAGTCCCCCGTCGCCGCCATGCCCTATGACGCCCGGCGCGGCGTCTTCACCTTCGCCGCCGGGCTAGAGGAAAGCCTGCCCGCCGTGGTGCAGGTGACGACGCTGGGCCAGTCGCGCGGCCCCAGCTCGGCGCGCAATCCCAAGCCGTCGCAGGGCGGCTCGGGCGTGATCATCGACGCGCGCGAAGGCATCATCGTCACCAACCACCACGTCATCGAGAACGGCCAGAAATTCACCGTTGACCTGATCGACGGCCGCCTGTTCGACGCCACCCTGATCGGCGCGGACAAGGCGACCGACATCGCCGTGTTGAAGATCGACGCCACAGGCCTGTCGCAGGTGACGACGGTGGATTCCGATACCCTGCGCAGCGGCGATCTGGCCTTTGCGGTCGGTTATCCGCTGGGGCTGGACCAGACCCTGACCATGGGCGTCATCTCGGGCCTGAACCGCTCGGGCATGGGCGACGCCATCGAGGACTATATCCAGACCGATGCTGCGGTGAACTCGGGCAATTCGGGCGGGCCGCTGCTGGACAGCCGGGGGCGGCTGATCGGCATCAACACCGCCATTCTGTCGGGCGGCTTCGGCGGCGGCAACGACGGCATCGCCTTCGCCGTGCCGACGCGCATCATGATGTTCGTGGTCGACCAGCTGCGCGCCTCGGGCGAGGTCAAGCGCGGCCGCGTCGGCCTGGGGCTGGGCTCGCTGACGGCCGAGCGGGCGCGCGAGATCGGGCTCAACATCGTGCGCGGCGCCGTGGTCTATGACGTCGAGCCGGGCTCGTCGGGCGAGCAGGCGGGGCTGAAGCCGGGGGATGTGCTGACGCGCATTCAGGGTCGCCCCGTGGCCAACGCCGGGTCGGTTCAGGCCACGGTGGGCATCGCCCAGGCCGGAACCCGGATGCCCGTCGTCTATCTGCGCGACGGTCGCGAGGCCTCGACCCAGCTGACGGTCGAGCCGTCTGATCCGGCGGCGGTGCGTCTGGGGGCGCAGGCCGCTATCGCGCGCGGCCTGACCCTGCGCAATCCTGCGTCGGGCCGGGGCGCCCAGATCGCCGTGGTCGAGGCCGGGTCTTCCGCCGCCGCCGCAGGTTTCGAAGCCGGGGACGTGGTGGTTCAGGCCGGCGGCGCCGAGATCGTGGACATGAAGGATCTGGCGCAGCGCCTTCAGGCTGCAGGCGAGGCGGTCGTGCCGATCATCGTCCTGCGCGACAATGAACGCGTCGAGATCGACCTTCCGGCCTGATCGGCGCCGTCTGAAGCTCTACGGCATCGCCCGCGTGACCCTCGCGCGGGCGAAGTCTCGTGCGCTGAGAGGAAGGCAGGCAGCAAAACGCCCGCGCTGCCGGGAGGGGGAGGGGAGGCAGGTGCGGGCGTCGCTTGGAGGAGGCATCGACCCGCCGATGCCCTGTAAGCGGAAAAATCCGGGGGGCTGGGGGGGCTGTTCAGGATCCGGGACTTTTCCAGGCTCCGACGGGCCGATGCTGCTTTTGTGAGCGCCCTTCCGGGCGGACGAAGGACCGAATGGGGGCGTTTTCGTGTCGCTTCAGATTTTTGCGATCGATGAAATCAGACCTTGGACAGGATCAGGCTCGCGTTTGTGCCGCCGAAGCCGAAGCTGTTGGACATGACGTGCTTCAACTCGCCGTCGTGGCGCTGACGCAGGATCGGCATGCCTTCGAATTCGGGGTCCAGGTTCTCGATGTGGGCGCTCTCGGCCGCAAAGCCGTGCCTCATCATCAATAGGCAGTAGATGGCCTCCTGCGCGCCCGCCGCGCCCAGCGAGTGGCCCGTCAGCGACTTGGTCGAGGAGATCATCGGCAGGTCGTCGCCGAAGACGTTGCGCACCGCGCCCATCTCCTTGCTGTCGCCGACCGGCGTGGAGGTGCCGTGCGGGTTCAGGTAGTCGATCTTCGGATTGCCCGCCATGTCCAGCGCGATCTTCATGCAGCGCTCGGCGCCCTCGCCCGACGGAGCCACCATGTCGTAGCCGTCCGAGTTGGCGCCATAGCCGGTGACTTCGGCATAGATGGTCGCGCCGCGCGCCACGGCGCGTTCGTACTCTTCCAGCACGACGATGCCGGCGCCGCCCGCGATGACGAAGCCGTCGCGGGTCGTGTCATAGGCGCGGCTGGCCGTGTCCGGCGTGTCGTTGAAGTTGGAGGACATGGCGCCCATGGCGTCGAACATGTTCGACATGGACCAGTCGATATCCTCGCAGCCGCCGGCGAAAACGACGTCCTGCTTGCCCCAGGCGATCTGCTCGGCGGCCGCGCCGATGCAGTGGGCGCTGGTCGCGCAGGCCGAGCTGATCGAATAGTTGATGCCCTTCAGTTCGAACCAGGTAGCCAGCACGGCCGAGGGGCCTGACGCCATCGCCTTGGGCACGGCGAAGGGGCCGACGCGCTTGGGCGAGCCCTTTTCGACCGTGGTGGCCGCAGCCTGCAGGATGACCTGGGTCGAGGGGCCGCCCTCGCCGACGATCAGGCCGATGCGCTCGTCCTTGATCTCTTCGGCGGTCAGGCCGCTGTCCTTCAGCGCCTCTTCAAAGGCGATGTGCGCCCAGGCCGTGCCGTTGGCCAGGAAGCGGGCCGCGCGGCGGTCGACCAGCGGCGCCCAGTCCTCGGCCGTATGACCCAGGGCGGGGGGCGCCCAGACCTGGGAGCGGAAGCCGTATTTAGCGTGGTCGGGCGCGTGCTGAACGCCCGACTTGGCGTTGCGCAGCGAGGCCGCGACCTCGTCCTGGCCGGTGCCGATGGAGGAGACGATGCCCAGTCCGGTGACGACGACACGCCGCATGGTGTTTCCAATCCTACAAAGTCTTCGGACGCCGCGTGGGCCGCGGCTGTCCATCAAGTGGGGTCAGGCGGCGCTCGGTTCCACCGGAGCCGCGCCGCCGAACAGGCCGACGCGCATATCGGCGCAAGTATAGATGACCTCGCCGTCCGCTTCGAGCACGCCGTCGGCGATGCCCATGACCAGCTTGCGGTTGATGACACGCTTCAGGTGGACCTTATAGACCACCTTCTTGATGTCCGGGGTCACCTGGCCGGTGAATTTGACCTCGCCGACGCCCAGCGCCCGACCCTTGCCGGGGCCGCCGATCCAGCCCAGGTAGAAGCCGACCAGCTGCCACATGGCGTCCAGACCCAGGCAGCCCGGCATGACCGGATCGCCGATGAAGTGGCACTGGAAGAACCAGAGGTCCGGATTGATGTCGAGTTCGGCCTCGACATAGCCCTTGCCGTAGTCGCCGCCGTCGGCGCTGATGGTCTTGATGCGGTCGAACATCAGCATGGGCGGCGCGGGCAGTTGGGCGTTGCCCGGGCCGAACAGCTCGCCCCGGCCCGAGGCCAGCAGGCCTTCGTGATCGAACGACGACGGATATTGCGACGACTGGCTCAAGATTGATCAGCTCCGAAAGGTGTTGCTGGCGGGTTACACGACCCGAAGGCCGCGCTCAACCGTGCCGTCAATATGGAGGATCAGGAGGCGCGGCCGGTTCCGGCTGGGCGGGCGGCGTTGCACAGGGCGCGTTCCTGGGCTCCGAAGACGGCCCTCTGCTGCACCCAGCCGCGCAGCTTGCGCGCCCGCACGCGGCACCAGCCGTCCTCGCACTCGTCCAGCGACACCAGGGCGTGCGGCGACAGCAGGGCGCGGACCGAGGCGGTTTCCGACCGGCCCGATCGGATGGGCACAGCCTCGTCCGAGCGGTTGAACACGCTGCGGCGGCCCGAGGCGACGGTGCGGTGGATCCAGGCCACGGAGCCGTCGGGGTCGCAGATCTTTCGCCACTCGCGCGTCTCGGCGATCACCTGCACCGGCAGGCCGGCGGCGCGATATTCCCACAGGATGCGGTAGTCGAGACCCGGCCCCTGACGCGCCCTTACCTGCGAGGACTTCAGCGTCACCCAGCGCGGCACCTCCAGCCCCGTCGGGGTCGGGCGGCCGTCCGGCATGGTCGATCCCGCGGCCAGCAGAACCCCGGTCATCAGGATCGCGGCGAGGGCCGCGACGCGAGGCGCCCTTTTGTTCCTGACCGCAGCTTTGCTAGACACCGAATATCGACCCGTTCCGAACGGGCGCCGCCCGTGGAAAACCCAGGTCCCCTATGTCCGCTCGCAAGCTTAAGGTCGTATTAACCAGACGCCTGCCTGACGCCGTCGAAACGCGGATGCGCGAACTTTTCGACGCCGAGCTGAACCTGACCGATCGGCCGATGTCGCGCGACGAACTGGCCGCCGCCCTGCAGCGGGCCGAGGTGCTGGCCCCGACCATTACCGACCAGCTGGACGCCGAACTGATCGCAGGCGCGGGCGAACAGCTGAAGATGATCGCCAACTTCGGCGCAGGGGTGGACCACATCGACATCGACGCCGCCGTCGGGCGCGGGATCATCGTCACCAACACGCCCGGCGTCCTGACCGAGGACACGGCCGATCTGGGCATGAGCCTGATCCTGGCGGTCAGCCGTCGCATCGTCGAAGGCGCCGCCGTCGTCGAGGCCGGGCGCTTCGAGGGCTGGAGCCCGACCTGGATGTGCGGCCGCAAACTGTGGGGCAAGCGTCTGGGCATCGTCGGCATGGGCCGCATCGGCCAAGCCCTGGCCCGCCGGGCCAAGGCCTTCGGCATGCAGGTCCACTATCATAACCGCAAGCCCGTCCCGGACATGATCGCCGAAGAGCTGGGCGCCACCTGGTGGGACGATCTGGACCAGATGCTGGCGCGGATGGATGTCGTCTCGCTGAACTGCCCGGCGACCAGGGAGACGCACCATCTGCTGTCGGCCGAGCGTCTGGCCCGGCTTCAGCCGCACGCCATCGTGGTCAATACGGCGCGCGGCGAACTGATCGACGAGGCGGCCCTGGTCGAGGCGCTGGACCGCCGCGCCCTGTTCGGCGTCGGTCTGGACGTGTTCGAGCACGAGCCTAAGGTCCACCCCGGCCTGATCGGCCGTTCGAACGTGGTGCTGCTGCCTCACCTGGGCTCAGCCACCATCGAGGCGCGTCAGGACATGGGCGACCGGGTCATCGCCAACATCATGACCTATCAGAACGGCCACCGCCCGCCGGATCGGGTCATTCCGGCGATGCTTTAGGCGTGAGCTGACCCACAGACCGGGCAGGCGGGGTCGGCGGCGATCTTCGCCACGCGGCTGGTTCCGGCCAGACCGTCATAGAGCATCAGACGGCCGGTCAGCGGTTCGCCCGCGCCGGTGATCAGCTTGATCGCTTCCAGCGCCGCCATCGCGCCGATGACGCCCGCCAGGGCGCCCACCACGCCGACGCGGGCGCAGGTCTCGGCGTCGGGTGGAACCTCTGGAACCAGACACTGATAACAGGGACGCCCCTCGAACACCGACACCTGCCCCGACCAGCGGCCCAGGGCGCCCGACACCAGCGGCTTGCCCGCCGCCACGCAGGCGGCGTTGACGGCCAGACGCGTCTCGAAGTCGTCGGTGCCGTCCAGCGCCAGGTCGAAGTCCTGCATCAGGGCCGCTGCGCTGTCCGTCGTCACGCGCCGGTTGAAGGACTGCACTGTGACGTGCGGGTTCAGGGCGTTGAGGCGTTCGGCGCCCGCCTCGACCTTGGCGCGGTCGGGGTCGTCGGCAGTGAAGGCGATCTGGCGCTGCAGGTTCGACAGGGCCACCGTATCGTCGTCGATCAGCCCCAACGTCCCCACCCCGGCGGCGGCCAGATAGAGGGCGGCCGGGTTGCCCACCCCGCCCATGCCGACGATCAGCACGCGGGCGCGCTTCAGCGCCTGCTGGCCGGGGCCGCCGATCTCGGACAGCACCAACTGGCGGGCGTAGCGCTCGACCTCTTCGTCGGAAAAGCGAACCGGGGCGGCGGGGGCGGAAGGCTGGGTCACGCCGGACTGTCTAGCGCAGTCCGGCCGATGCGTCAGGTTGGATCCTTTTGGCTGGATCCTTCAGGCTGGGTTCTTCAGGCCGAAAGCGCCAGGACCTCGGAGGCCGTGACCAGCAAGGCCTCGGCCTGGGCCGCGCTCAACTGATCCAGCGAGGGGCGGCTCATGTGCGGCCAGACAGGGCGAGGCATCTCAACCAGCGTCATCGGCCACTCCTCGAACAGGCGCACTGCGGTGTTCTGGTCCGACAGCAGGCGGATGTTCTCATGGCGCGGGTCGGTGCGCAGCCGGTCCATCAGCCGGTCCACATCGGCGCGGCGTCCTTCGATGGCCTGAAGGAAGCGTCCGTCGTGGCGCATCAGCACGCCCGTGACGCGGTCCCTGCGATTGTTTCTGATAGAGGCGCCGAGAATTTCGGCGAGAACCAGCAGACTCGTCGCGGCGTCGCCGACGGCGTCGCTGACGTAGATGGCGCGGTGCAGAGGCAAGAAGAACTCGAAGGAACGCGTACGGGGAGGGGCTCCTGTCACGCGGGCGCGCCAGAGGCAAGCGGAGCCATGAGCGTCCAGAGCGATCCCCTGCGGCGCAGGGCCGTCTTGCGGCGACGCCGGTTCCTCGCCATCTGACCCGCCATGAACACCACCGCTTCCAACTTTCCCGACTGGCACGGCACCACCATCCTGGCGGTGCGCAAGAACGGCCGCACCGTCATCGCCGGCGACGGCCAGGTCTCGATGGGGCCGACCATCGTCAAGGGCGCCGCGCGCAAGGTGCGGACTTTGGCGAACGGCAAGGTGCTGGCGGGCTTCGCCGGGGCCACGGCCGACGCCCTGACCCTGATCGAGCGGCTGGAAGCCAAGCTGGAGCAGTACCCGGACCAACTGGCCCGCGCCTGCGTCGAACTGGCCAAGGACTGGCGCACTGACCGCTACCTGCGGCGTCTGGAGGCCATGCTGCTGGTCGCCGACAAGGACACCATTCTGACGGTCACCGGCGTCGGCGACGTGCTTGAGCCGGAATACGGCGTGGCCGCCGTCGGCTCTGGCGGCAACTATGCGCTGGCCGCCGCCCGCGCCCTGATCGACGAGAACACCGAGCTGGACGCCGAGCAGATCGCCCGCAAGGCCATGAAGATCGCCGCCGACATCTGCGTCTACACCAACGGCAATCTCACCATTGAAAGTTTGTAGGGCGCTATCACTCGCCGCGCGGCGGCTTGCTGCTTGAGCGCCTGATACGCGTATTTCTGGACCGTCTGAACCATGACCGACCTGTCTCCCCGCGAAATCGTCTCTGAACTGGACCGCTTCATCGTCGGCCAGGACGACGCCAAGCGCGCCGTGGCCGTGGCCCTGCGCAACCGCTGGCGCCGCAAGCGCGTGCCTGACGACCTGCGCGACGAGGTCACGCCCAAGAACATTCTGATGATCGGCCCGACGGGCGTGGGCAAGACCGAGATCGCCCGGCGTCTGGCGCGGCTTGCCGGCTCGCCCTTCCTCAAGGTGGAGGCCACCAAGTTCACCGAGGTCGGCTATGTCGGCCGCGACGTCGATCAGATCATGCGCGATCTGGTCGAAAGCGCCCTGGTGATGGTGCGGGACAAGCGCCGTTCGGGCGTGAAGGCCCGCGCCGAAGGTCAGGCCGAGGAACGCATCCTGGACGCCCTGGTTGGACCCGGCTCGCAGCCTGCGACGCGCGAGGCCTTCCGCAAAAAACTGCGCGCGGGGGAACTGGACGACAAGGAGATCGAGATCGCTCTGGCGGACACGACCTCCCCGCTGCAAGGGCTGGATGTGCCGGGCGGCGGCGGCAATGTCGGCCTGCTGAACCTGTCGGAGATGCTGGGCAAGATGGGAGGCGGCCGCACCAAGACGGTCAAGCTGACCGTGCGCGACGCCCTGGCGCCCCTCGTCACAGAAGAGAGCGACAAGCTGCTAGATCAGGAGAGCCTGACCAAGGAGGCCCTGCTGCTGGCCGAGAACGAAGGCATCGTCTTCCTGGATGAGATCGACAAGGTCGCTGCGCATCAGGATCGCGGCGGCGGCGCCGACGTGTCGCGCGAAGGGGTGCAGCGCGACCTGCTGCCCCTGATCGAGGGCACGACCGTCTCGACCAAATATGGGCCGGTGAAGACCGACCATGTGCTGTTCATCGCCTCGGGCGCCTTCCACGTCGCCAAGCCGTCGGACCTGCTGCCGGAACTTCAGGGCCGCCTGCCGATCCGGGTCGAGCTGAAGGCCCTGACCCGCGACGACTTCAAGCGCATCCTGACCGAGCCGGAGGCCAATCTGATCCGTCAGAATCAGGCCCTGCTGGCGACCGAAGGGGTCGAACTGGTCTTTACCGACGACGCGGTCGAGGCGATGGCCGACGCCGCCGTGGCCGCCAACTCCACCGTCGAGAACATCGGCGCGCGCCGTCTGCAGACGGTGATGGAGCGGGTGCTGGAAGAGACCAGCTTCAAGGCCTCCGACCTGTCCGGCCAGACCCTGACCTTCGACGGCGAGAAGGTGCGCGAGAAGGTCGGCGATCTGGCCAAAAACGTCGACCTGAGCCGGTTCATCCTGTGACGGCCTGATCGGCCGTTATGGCGGTGCGGGGATCAGCCCCGCATCGCCTCCACAGCATCGATCAGCCGTTCCAGCTCCGCAGGGCTCGACAGCCGGTGGTCGCCGCCCTCGATCAGGTCGAGCCGCAGGTCGCCGCCGTTCAGGCGTTCGGCCAGCTCTACCTGATGGCGCCACGGCACCACGTCGTCGGCGCGCCCCTGCAGGACGTGCACCGGGGCGCTGATGTCGATCCGGCCGTCCAGCAGCAACCAGTCGCGGGCCTCCTCGAACATCCGCCGGGTCAGGACATAGGAGCCGAGGCCTTCTTCGGTGATGACCGTCTCGCCGTCGCGCAGGATGGCCTGACGCTCGTGGTCGGCCAGACCCGGCCACATCAGTTTCTCGGTGAAGTCCTGCGCCGGATTGACCAGCACCGCGCCCTTGATCCGCTCGGGCCGCGCCAGCGTCGCCAGCAGGGCGACCCAGCCGCCCATCGACGAGCCCACCGGGATCACCGGCCCCTGAAGGCTGTCGATCAGGGCGATCGCGTCCTCGCGCCAGCGGCCGATGGTCGCCTGTTTCCAGTCGCCGCTCGACACGCCATGGGCGAAATGGTCGTAGCGGACGTAGTTCCAGCCGCGTTCGCGGGCGGCGGCGTCCAGCGCCAGGGCCTTGGTCCCTTCCATGTCCGAACGGAAGCCGCCGATCCAGATGACCGTCGGGCCGTCGCCCTTGACCGCCTTATAGGCCAGGGTCTCGCCGTCCGGGCGGGCCAGCGTGTCGAAGTCGGACATGGAAACTCCTCGGACTGTCATTCCTCACGGAATGGCTTTAGCAGAGACGACGATTGTTCACAGAGGCCGTGAGGCGCCCGCTTGTCTGCTCCCAAAGCCCTGTTCGTCAGCTCCAACCGCATCGGCGACTGCGTCATCTCCTCTGGCGTGATCCGAGAGATCGCGCGCCAGTTGCCGGGCGTTCGGATCACCGTCGCCTGCGGCCGGCCGCCCGCCCCCTTCTTCCGTTCGGCGCCGAACGTCGAGCGCGTCATCATCCTCGACAAGAAGAAGGCCGCCGGACACTGGGTCGATCTGTGGAAACAGGTGCGCGGGACGCAGTGGGACATGGTCGTGGACATCCGCGGCTCGGCCCTGGCGTATCTGATCCCGGCGAAGCGGCGCATCGTCTACAACCGTCGCTGGGAGACGGGTCTGCGCAAGGTCGAGATGGTGTCGCGCCTGATGGGCTCGGCGACGCCGCTGGACCCGGAAATCTTTCTTGACGATCAGGCGCGCGCCGAGGCGGCTGCAGTCATCGACCCGCAGCTGGCAGGCGGCGTCGGTCCCGGCCCGATCATCGCGCTCGCCCCCATCGCGCACCAGCCCGGCAAGTCGTGGCCCGCTGACCGCTGGGGGCAGCTGGTCGAGAAGCTGAAGGCCGAGCCGCGTTTCGACGGCTGGCGTTTCATGCCGGTCGGCGGCCCCGGCGACCGGCCGCCCGCCACCCCGGCGCTGGAGGCGGCGGGGCTGCGCGGCATCGACTGCGTGGGCAAGGGCGACATCCTGTGCTCGGCCGCCGCCATCGACCGGGCGACCCTGTTCGTCGGCAACGACAGCGGGCTGATGCACGTCTCGGCGGCGCTGGGGCGACCGACGCTGGGCCTGTTCGGTCCGACCGAGTGGTGGCTCTATGGGCCGTGGGGCCCGAAGACGCGCACTGTCGCCTCGAATGAGACGCGCGGCCAGTTCGCCCCGATCGAGGACCTGAGCGTCGATCACGTGTTCGACGGGGTGCTGGCCTTGCACGACGCCTATGTCGCAAACGGGTTTAACCCCGAGAAGCCTTGAAATCCGGGCCTTCTATCGCCATATTCGCGCCGCTCGAAGGGAATGGCGCCTGGCGTCGATCGCCTTCGACCGCTCATTTCGCCTATCTTCTGATCACATAAGGAAACGACGCCCATTCGCCGTCCCATGCAAGCGCCGCCCGTAAAGGACGGGCCGCCCATCAACCAGGATATCCGCGCCGCCCGCGTTCTGCTCATCGATCAGAATGGGGAAAAACAGGGCGTCATGCCTTTGTCCGCCGCGCTGGAGGCCGCCGAAGAGGCAGGCCTGGACCTGGTTCAGATCGTCGCCAACGCCGAAACGCCGGTGTGCAAGATTCTCGACTACGGCAAGCATCGTTTCCAGGAACAGAAAAAGAAGGCTGAGGCGCGCAAGCGTCAGAAGGTCGTCGAGCTGAAGGAAATCAAGCTCCGCCCGAACATCGACAGCCACGACTACGATGTGAAGGCCAAGGCCATGCATCGCTTCTTCGACGACGGCGACAAGGTCAAGGTGACCATCCGCTTCCGCGGCCGCGAAATGGCCCACCCCGAACTGGGGATGAAGCTGATGCACAAGGTCCAGGCCGATTTCGAGGAAGAGGCCAAGGTCGAGTTCGCGCCCAAGATGGAAGGCCGTCAGATGATCATGATCCTGGCGCCGCGCTGATCTCGCATCGCTGATATCGCGTTTCAAAAACCCCGACCGAAAGGTCGGGGTTTTTTAACGCCTTGCACGCTGGGCGAACGCTGTCAGGTTAGGTGCGGTTCAAGGGCGCCGACGGGAGGGGCGGAATGGAAGGCTTGCGGGCAGGGGCGATCGTCCTGGCGTTGGTTCTGGCCATGTCGATTTGGGCAGGACGTGTCGCGGCCGACGCGCCCGCGCTTGACGCCTATGGCGCCGCCCCCGCCGTTGACCATGTGGAGCTTTCGCCCAGCGGCGACCTGATGGCCCGGGTCATGGTGGTCGGCGAGAAGCGCGCCCTGGCGGTCAGCCGGATAACCACCGGCGAAAGCGTCTTCGCCGCCTCGATCGGGGAGGCCAAGGTCCGCGATCTGCGCTGGATCGGCGAAGAGCGGATTCTGATCATCACCTCGCAGACGCACAGCCTGCCGCTTCTTGGGGTGCCGCGCTCAGAACTGTTCTTTGGCATGATGCTGGAGTTGAAGACCAAGGACATCGTCCAGGTGCTCCGCGCGACCCCCGATGTTCTGGCGACCCTTTATGGCGGCGCGGCCGTTCGCCGGACATCGCAGGGCGAGGCTGTCTTTGCGCGAGGCGTCAATGTCCTCACAGGTCAGATCGACCTTCACAGAATCAATCTGAGCAGCGGACGCGGCCGGTCGGTTTCCGCGATGGACCGCGATACGGAAGATTATGTCCTGAACGCCGAGGGCGAGGTGATCGCCGAGTCGCGCTATGTCGAACGTCATGGCCGTTGGTCGCTGCATCTGCGTGAAGGATGGCGCCTGCGGCAGGCATGGGCGGTCGATGCGGCGCTGGATACGCCCAGTCTGGTCGGCATGGGGCGCAGCGCCAATACGGTCATCGTCAGCGCCCGGCGGCCCGATCTTTCCGACACCGCCGAATCCGAGACCGGCCATGTGCTGTTCGAGGTCGATGTCGCGAGCGGCGACTGGGTCCGTCTCCCGTTTGAGCGGCATCCGACCCGGCTGATCCACCATCCCCGCACCGGTCTGTTGATCGGCGGGAGTTATCAGGATGAAGACGGCGTCGGCTACGAGTTCCTGGACGCTGCGGCGGGGCGCCGGTGGCAGGCGATTGCGCGGGCCTTTCCCGGCAAGGCTCCGCAACTCATATCCTGGACCGATGCCTTGAATCTGGTCGTGGTCTTCATCGATACGGGCGAGTCAGGGGTCTATCAGCTCGTCGACTTCGATGCGGGCGAGGCCAACATCGTGGCCGAGGCCTATCCGACCATTCTGGCGGAGCAGGTCGGCGTTGTGCGGCCGATCACCTATACAGCGGCGGATGGGTTGGAGATTCCCGGCTATCTGACACTGCCGCCGGGCGTGGAGACGCCGACGAACCTGCCCCTGATCGTTCTGGCGCACGGGGGGCCGGCGGCTCGCGACGTCGCCGGGTTCGACTACTGGGCTCAGGCTCTCGCATCCAGAGGCTATGCTGTTCTGCAGCCCAACTTCCGGGGCTCTTCGGGGTATGGGCGCGCCTTCATGGAGGCGGGCTACGGCGAATGGGGGCGCAAGATGCAGACGGACCTGTCGGACGGCGTGCGCTGGCTGGCGGCGGAGGGCGTCATAGATCCTGCGCGCGTCTGTATCGTCGGCGGCAGCTATGGCGGCTATGCGGCGATGGCGGGGCTGACGATCGATAAGGAGCCGTATCGCTGTGCGGTGTCCGTCAACGGCGTTTCCGACCTGAGGCGGATGGTCAACCGCGTGGCGAACCGTCAGGGCGAGCGGAACAGCCATGCCGTGCGCTACTGGAACCGCTTCATGGGCGCCGAAAAGCTGAATGATCGGGCGCTGGACGCCCTGTCTCCCGCCATGCTGGCGGATCAGGTCGAAGGCCCGCTGTTGCTGATCCACGGCAAGAACGACACGGTGGTCAATATCGAGCAGAGCCGCGTCATGGCCGACGCCCTGCGCCGCGCGGGCAAGCCGGTGGAGCTGGTCGAGCTGGAAAGCGAGGATCACTGGCTTTCCCGGCCGGAGACGCGTCAGAGGATGCTGCGCGAAACCGTGCGCTTTCTGACAGTCCATAACCCGGCCGATTGAGCCATGGCGGCGGCCGAGGCGCTCTGTGATTGTCCGGCGTCAGCTTCGGATAATTTTCAGCCGCCGTTCTAGCGACGGTTGATTCCGACCGAGCCGAAAATGGTCTAAGGCGGGATCATGTCCGTTTCCCTGTCTCCCAAGGCGCAGGCGCCGACCCTGGCGGTTCTGTTCGCCGTGGTGTTCATCAATCTGGTCGGGTTCGGGCTGGTGGCGCCGCTGCTGCCGTTCTTCGCGCAGAGCCTGCAGGCCGAGCCGTGGCAGATCACCCTGATGTTCTCGGCCTATTCCCTGGGCCAGTTCTTCGCCGAGCCCTTCTGGGGGCGGCTGTCGGACCGGATCGGGCGCAAGCCGGTGCTGCTGGCGACGCTGGCGGCCAACGCCGTGGGCTATCTGCTGCTGGCGTTCGCGCCCAACATCTGGGTCGCTGTGGCGGTGAGGCTGTTCACCGGCCTGGGCGCAGGCAATATCTCGACGGTTCAGGGCTATATCGCCGATGTCACCCCGCCCGAGCGCCGGGCCGGGCGCATGGGATTGATCGGCGCGGCCTTCGGTCTGGGCTTCATCGTCGGGCCAGGGCTGGGCGGTCTTTTGGCCCAGCCGCAGATGGGCCATGTCGGTTATCAGCTGCCGATCTTCGCCGCCTCAGGCGCGGCGGTGGCGGCGTCGCTGGGGGTGATGTTCTTCCTGCGCGAGAGCCGCACCAGGGCGGACCCGGCCGCGCCGCGTCCCGCCTTCCTGTCGGGCGTCAGCTTCGCCCGCACCGATGAGGTGATCTCACGCGTCCTGATGGTCAGCCTGATCTATCTGGCGGGCTTTTCGGCGATGGAGGCCGCCTTCGGCCTGTGGGCCGAGCATCGCTATGCCTGGACAGCGCGCGAGGTGGGGCTCAGCTTCATGATCGTGGGGCTGATCTCGGCGGTGAACCAGGGGCTGGTGGCCGGGCGGCTGGCGCGGCGCTTCGGCGAGGCGCGGGTGCTGGCGGTCGGCATGCTGCTGTTCGGCCTGTCGATGGTGCTTCAGGTGGCGGCGCCGGTCGCCTGGTTCCCGGCGGGACGGATCGACCTGGGCCTGTTCAGCTTCCCGCTGGTCGCCGGGTGGATCATTCCGGTCGTCATGGGGATCGGGGCGTGCGGCATGTCGCTGGCCATGCCCAACATCTCGGCCATGATCAGCCGCTCGTCGCCGCCGGACCGGCAGGGCGCCATGCTGGGGCTGAACATGGCGGCGGGCTCGATGGCGCGCATCGTCGGCCCTATCGTCGCCGGGGTGCTGTATTCGGCGGTCGGGCCGAACTGGCCCTTCCTGGCCGGCGCCGCCCTGACCGTTCCCGCAGCGGCCATGGCGATCAACGCCGGCCGCGCCGTGCGCCGTCGTTCGGCTCAGGCGTGACCGGGCCAGCGCGGACTCTTCTTGCCTCTGCCCGCCTCTTGGCGTAAAAGCCGCGCCTTCGCGTACCGGACCGCCGGGCGAACAGGCATGCCTGGGCGGTCTTAAATCAGGTTAGCGCTGGTCGGGCTCAAGTAGCTCGAAGAGCGGTAGCCCTCTAAAAGACAGAGAGTGAAAATGCCGAAGCTGAAGACGAAGTCGGGCGCCAAGAAGCGCTTCAAATTCACCGCGACGGGCAAGGTCAAGGCTGGCGTGGCCGGCAAGCGCCACCGTTTGATCAGCCACAACTCGAAGTACATCCGCCAGAACCGCGGCACTTCGGTCATGGCCGACGCCGACGCCAAGAAGATCAAGTCCTACATGCCGTACGCCTGATCGGCGCACGCAGACACGATCTCTCAACCGCATAGAATTTGAACTAAGTCCCTCAAGCAGCGAGGCCCCGCGGGCCGAGCGGTAGGGACTTCCCGAAGGGAAAAATCACAATGGCTCGCGTCACTCGGGGCGTTACGTCCCACGCCAAGCACAAGAAGGTCCTGAAGCAGGCCAAGGGCTTCTACGGCCGCCGCAAGAACACCATCCGCGCCGCCAAGGCTGCGGTGGATCGCGCCGGTCAGTACGCCTACCGCGACCGCCGCAACAAGAAGCGCTCGTTCCGCGCCCTGTGGATCCAGCGCATCAACGCCGCGGCCCGCACCGAAGGCTTCACCTACTCGCAGTTCATGCACGGCCTGAACAAGGCGGGCATCGAGCTGGACCGCAAGGTTCTGGCCGCCATCGCCGCCGATGAAGCCGGCTTCAAGGGCATCGCCGACAAGGTTCGCGCGGCCCTGGCCTAAAGCGAAATCGGTTCAGATGCGAAAGCATCTGAACTCAGATATTCGCTTAAAATTAAAGTGGGAGCCTGATTCACGGCATCAGTGAAATCGCGAAGCGATTTCCCTTCAACCGATCAGGCTCCAGGCCTTTCTCCCTCACGGGATGAAGCAAAAGCCCTCCGGTTCGCGCCGGGGGGCTTTTTGCTTTCGTTCCTAGCGGCTAGACGACCCTCATGACCGATCTCGCTCAACTGGAACTGGACCTCATCAACGCCATCGGCTCGGCCGAGAGCGTGGCGGGTCTGGAGGACATCCGCGTCGCCGCCCTCGGCAAGTCCGGCTCGATCTCGGGCCTGCTCAAGGGCATGGGCGCCCTCAGCCCTGATGAGCGCCGCGAGCGCGGCCCCGTCATCAACGGCCTGCGCGACCGGGTGTCGTCGGCTCTTTCCGCCCGCAAGGCCGAGCTGGAGGCCGCCGAGTTGGACGCCCGCCTGCTGGCCGAGCGCGTCGACCTGACCCTGCCCAGCCGCCCGCGCCGCAAGGGCGGCGTGCATCCGACCATGCAGGTCATGGACGAAATGGTCGCCGTCTTCGCTGACATGGGCTTCTCGGTCGCCGAGGGGCCGGATATCGAGGACGACTTCCACAACTTCACCGCGCTGAACTTCCCGCCCAAGCATCCGGCGCGGGAAATGCACGACACCTTCTTCCTGAAGCCCGACCCGGAAACGGGCGAGCGCAAGGTGCTGCGCACCCACACCAGCCCGGTGCAGGTCCGCACCATGATGTCGCAGAAGCCGCCAATCCGCATCATCGCGCCGGGCCGCACCTTCCGTAAGGATTCGGACGCGACCCACACGCCGATGTTCCACCAGATCGAAGGTCTGGTGATCGACCGCGATATCCATATGGGCCATCTGAAGACGACGCTGGAGACCTTCATCGCCCGCTTCTTCGAGCTGGACGACGTGCACGCCCGTTTCCGCCCGCACCACTTCCCCTTCACCGAGCCCTCGGCCGAGATGGACATCCGCTGCGACCGTTCCGGTGGCAAGCTGACCCTGAACGAGGGCGAGGACTGGCTGGAGATTCTGGGCTGCGGGATGGTTCACCCGAACGTCCTGCGCAACTGCGGCATCGACCCGGACGAGTATCAGGGTTTCGCCTTCGGCATGGGTGTCGACCGCCTGGCCATGCTCAAATACGGGGTGCCGGACCTGCGCCCCATGTTCGAGGTCGATACGCGCTGGCTGGCGCACTACGGCTTCTCCGCCTTCGCCGCGCCGAATCCGGCGTCGGGCCTCAGCTGAACTGGAACACGCCAATGACCGACCAGACCGAGATGTCGCCCGAAGAAAAACTGGGCCGCGAGATCGTCGCCCGCACCACGTTTGAGAAGGAAGCCGTCTGGCTGCCGTCTCTGGCCGTGCATCACATGAACGCCGGACAGGTCTTTATCGATGGCAAGACCTTCACCGAATGCCTGATCGAAGGCCCGGCGGTGATGGCGATCATGAACGGCACGACCTTTGACGGCTGCAACATGGGCGTGGCCGAGGACCCGCGCACCCTGTTGCTGGACCCGCGCGGCTCCATGATCGCCGGGGCGATCGGCATGTCCAACTGTCGCTTCGTGCGCTGCCGTTTCGTGCAGGTGGCCTTCACCGGCGCCAAGGAGGCGCTGGACGAAATGGAGCAGGGCCTGCTGAGCGCCCGCGCCGAGGCGCAAACGAAGGGATGACGCCTGCAGGCGCCGGATGCGGCGCCGCTCGCCTCTTCTGGTTTTTGAAAGATCACCCCAATGACTGACACCACCATCACCCTCGAAGCGCTCGGCCCCGGCCCCACCTATGTCGGCAAGAACGTGTGGCTGCCCCAGTTGTTCATGGAGACGGCGCGCGCCGGGCTGCCCGTCATCGAGAACCGTCGGTTCGAGAACTGCCTGATGGAAGGGCCTGCGGTCCTGCTGCCGCTGGAAGGCTGCAACTTCGACGGCTGCAACATGGGCGACGCCAAGGGCGATCCGCGCAACCTGATGCTGACGCCGCTGGGTCCGCAGCGCGTCACGGGCCCGATCCCGTTCAAGAACTGCCAGTTCATCAACTGCAACTTCCTGGGCGTCGGCTTCACCGGCCCGTCGGAGTTCCTCGACAACATGGTGGCGGCGCTGTCCCAGTCGGGATCGACCCAATGAAGTTCACGCTTTCCTGGCTGAAGGCCCACCTCGATACCGAGGCGCAGGTCGATCAGGTCGCCGAGGCCATGACCATGGCCGGGCTGGAGGTCGAAGAGGTCCACGACCCGATCGCGGCCCTGGCCCCCTTCACGGTCGCCCGGATCGTGTCGGCCGAGCGTCACCCGAACGCTGACCGGCTGCAGGTCTGTCAGGTCGAGACCGTCGACGGCCTGAAGGAGATCGTCTGCGGCGCTCCGAACGCGCGGGCGGGCCTGACCACCATCTATGCCCCCATCGGCGCCTATGTGCCGGGGCTGGGCGTGACCCTGGTCGAGAAGCCGGTGCGCGGCGTGGTGTCCAACGGCATGCTGTGCTCGGCCGCCGAGCTGGAGCTGGCCGACGACAGCGACGGCATTCTGGAACTGTCGGACGAGCTGCAGGTCGGCGCGCCCGCTGCGGGCGTCTTCGGCGCCGAGCCGGTCATCGACTTCGAAGTGACGCCGAACCGTCCCGACTGGCTGGGCGTGGCGGGCATCGCCCGCGACCTGGCCGCCGCTGGGCTCGGCAAGCTGACGACGCCGGAGATCGCGCCGGTCGCCGGGGCTTTCGACGGCCCCGTCTCGGTGACCCTGGAGGCGCCCGAACTGTGCCCGGTTTTCGCCGGTCGCGTGATCCGGGGCGTGCGCAACGGCCCGTCGCCGGAGTGGCTGCAACAGCGGCTGACGGCCATCGGCCTGCGTCCGATCAACCGCCTCGTCGACATCACCAACCTGATTTCCTACGACCGCGCGCGGCCGCTGCACGTTTATGATCTGGCGAGCCTGTCGGGCGAGGGGATCGTCGTGCGCGCCGGTCGCGGCGAGGCCGATCGGATCGAGGCGTTGGACGGCAAGACCTATGCGCCGGGCGCCGCCGACTGCGTCATCGCCGACGCCGGGGGCCAGCGCGCCATCGGCCTGGGCGGCGTCATGGGCGGCGTCTCGACAGGGTGCTCGGACGACACGGTCGACGTCTTCGTTGAAAGCGCCTGGTTCGACCCCATCGCCACCGCCCAGACGGGCCGCTCGCTGGGGATCAATTCGGACGCGCAGTATCGCTTTGCGCGCGGCGTGGACACGGCCTCGGTCGTGCCGGGGCTGGAGTTGGCCACGCAACTGATCCTCGACCTGTGCGGCGGCGAGCCGTCGACGGTCACGGCAGCGGGCGAGGCTCCGGCCGCGCCTGCCGCCTTCGCCTTCGATCCGGCCTATGTGAAGCGCCTGTCAGGCATGGACCTCAGCGAGGACCGGATCTTCGAGATCCTGTTCGCCCTGGGCTTCACCGTCATGCGCGGCTCGCCCTGGTCGGTGACGCCGCCGTCGTGGCGCCGTGACATCGAGGGCCCCGCCGATCTGGTCGAGGAGGTCGCCCGTATCGAGGGCTACGCCGCCCTGCCCGACGCGCCTCTGCCGCCCGTCGCCCCGGCCCCCGGTGGGGTGCTGAGCCCGCGTCAGGCGCGCGTGCGCACGGCCCGTCGCGCCCTGGCCGCCCTGGGCTATGCCGAGGCCGTCACCTGGTCCTTCACCAAGCAGTCGATCGCGGCCCTGTTCGGCGGCGGGGACGAGCGGCTGGTGCTGGAGAACCCCATCGCGGCGGATCTGGACTGCATGCGCCCTTCGGTGCTGCCGAACCTGATCCAGGCGGCGGCGCGCAACGCCGCGCGCGGCCACGCCGACGTCGCCCTGTTCGAGATCGGCCCCATCTATCTGGACGATCAGCCGACCGGCCAGCGCACCGTCATCGCCGGTCTGGTCGCGCCGCATGCCGACCGTCACTGGGGCGGGGCGGGGGAAGACCCCCTGTTCGCGCTGAAGGGCGACTTGCTGGCCGTGCTGGAAGAGATCGGCGCCCCGGTCGCCTCCCTGCAACTGGCCCAGGGCTCCAACCGCGACTGGTGGCACCCCGGCCGTTCCGCCCGGCTGCAACTGGGCCCCAAGAACGTCATCGTCGAGTTCGGCGCCCTGCACCCGCGCGTGCTGAAGGCGCTGGACGCCGACGGCCCCATGCTGGCCTTCGAGATCGTGCTCGATTCCGTACCGGAACCGCGCGGCAAATCCGGCAAGGCGCGCGGCGCGGCGGACCTGCCGAACCTGATGCCCCTGACCCGCGACTTCGCCTTTCTGATGGACGAGGCCAAGGCCGTGGGCGACCTGACCCGCGCGGTGGCGGGCGCCGACAAGGCGCTGATCGCCGATGTCCGCGTGTTCGACGTCTATCGCGGCCAGGGCGTGCCCGAAGGCCAGAAGTCGGTCGCCATCGAGGTCGAGATCCAGCCCCGCGCCGCCACCTTGGCCGAGGCCGAAATCGAGGCTCTGATGGCCAGGGTCAAGGCGGCGGCGGCCAAGGCGGGCGGAACCCTGCGCGCCTGAAGACAGAAAAAACCGGCGGCCTGAGACACGGGCCGCCGGAACTTCTGCGGCCAAGCAATCTTCGGTTAACCTTAAAGCCCCAAGGCTGCCGTAAAAGGCACGGACGGTAGGCCAAGCCCGCGACGTCGGGCGGACCGTCCTTTGCCGGGAGCCTCGACCATGCACCGCCGCCAACTGATCCGCACCAGCCTCGGCCTCGCCGCCGCCGGCGCCCTGCCCGCCGGCCTCGGCGCCTGCGCCAGCCGCCCGCCGGCTGATCCCAATTATCCGATCGCCTCGGACAACAACGCCCAGGCCTATACCTTCGACGAACTGGTCGCGGCCGGGTCGCGCGAGCTGGGCATCGCCGCCGAGGCCGTGGGCGGCGCCATCGAGCGCATCTTCGCCGAACAGGGCGACCGCCCGACCGCCTACATCGCGGGCGAGGAAGGCGCTGGCGCCGTCGTCGCCGGCCTGCGCTACGGCCGCGGGGCTCTGCATATGAAGGACCTGTCGGCCTCGCAGGAAGTCTACTGGCAGGGCGCCTCCATTGGATGGGACTGGGGCGGCAACGCCAGCCGGGTCTTCACCCTGGTCTACGGCCTGTATCACCCCGACATGCTCTATCGCCGCTATCCGGGTGTTGAAGGCTCGGCCTATCTGGTCGCGGGCCTTGGCGTGAACTATCAGCGCGCCGACGGCATCGTCCTGGCCCCGATCCGCACCGGCGTCGGCGTGCGTCTAGGCGCCAATGTCGGCACCATGAGCTACAGCCGCCAGCGCAACATCCTGCCATTTTAAGTGTCGCTATGCTCGGGTCGCGGACCCTCTCGGCTTGAGCGACGCGGGGCGTTGATGCTTGCGAGCCGGGGCGGCGACGCCATATCCCCTTGAGCTTCAAGGGAGATCGCTGATGACTGCTGCGTCCGACACGCGCGCTTTCTGGGATGAACGCTATGCCGGTGACGCCTATCGCTTCGGCGAGGCGCCCAACGCCTTTCTGGCGCGGCAGGCGGAGCGGCTGAGGTCGGGGCTGAAGGCCCTGTCCGTCGCCGACGGCGAGGGCCGCAACGGCGTCTGGCTGGCGCAGCAGGGGCTGGACGTCCTGACCTTCGACATTTCCCCGCGTGCTGTGGAGAAGGCGCGGGCGCTGGCGACGAAACGCGGCGTGGCGCTGGACGCCCAGATCGGCGGGCTGGACGACTGGGCATGGCCCGAGGGGACGATGGACGTGGTCGTCGGCGTCTTCATCCAGTTCGTCGGCCCAGCCGCGCGCGACCGGATGTTCGCCCGAATGAAGGCGGCGCTGAAGCCCGGCGGCCTGCTGCTGTTGGAAGGCTATCGGCCCGAGCAACTGGCCTATGGCACGGGCGGGCCGGGGGTGGAGGAGAACCTCTATACAGAGGCTCTGCTGCGCGAGGCCTTCGCCGACTTCGATATCGAGCGGATCGACATCTATGACGCCGAACTGAACGAAGGCCCGGGTCATTCGGGCGTCTCGGCCCTGATCGACCTGATCGCGCGCAAGCCGGGCTGACGTCAGGCTTCTGACGTCAGGATCGCCTCCAGTCCCTCGCGGTAGGAGGGATAGCGGGGGCGCCAGCCCAGTTCGGCCTTGGCGCGGGCGTTGGAGACGCGCTTGGAGTCCAGATAGAAGCGGCGCATGGCATCGCTGACCTCGGGGGCGGTCCAGTCGACTTCGGGCGGACGCGGCAAGCCCAGGCGCTTGGCGGCCCATGCGGTGACGACGTCTGCGGCGGTCGGGTCGTCGTCGGTCAGATTGTAGACGCCGCCTGGGCGCGGTCGGGCCATGGAGGCGAACAGGCCCGAGACGATGTCGTCCACGTGAATGCGGTTGAATACCTGGCCGGGCTTTTTCACCAGACGCGCGGTTCCGGCGCGCAGGCGGTCGATGACGCTGCGGCTAGGGCCGTAGAAGCCGGGCAGGCGGAAGACCTGCAGCGTCAGTCCCATGCCCTGGGCGCCGTCCAGCCAGTCGCGCTCCACCCGTGCGCGGCGGGCGCCTTCCAGCGTTGCGGCGTTCAGCGGATCGCCCTCGAAGGCCCAGCCGCCGGCCCGGTCGCCGTAGACGGAGGTGGAGGAGACATAGCCGATCCAGTCGGGCCAGGCGTCGCCCGCCAGCGGCGTCAGGGCGCGCAGGGCGGGGCAGCCGTGAGCGTCCGGCGGCGTGGTGATCAGCACGGCCTGTGCGGCCGCCAGGGCCTCGCCCAGAGCCTCGGCGTCGGTCGGATCGACCGGCGTCATCCGCTGCGCCGCCAGCGCCTGACGGGTTTCGGGATCGCGTGAGGTGGCGAAGGCCCGGCCGCCGCGCTGCAGGGCCTCGCGCGCCGCCGCCTGTCCCAGATAGCCGCCGCCGAACACCAGCAGGGACGGGGCGGCGGCGGGTTCGGTCATCAGGCTTCGGTTTCTCAGGCGGACAGGATGCGGACGGGGGCGGCGGCTAAGGCCGTTTCAGCCTCGTCGCGGAGGGCGTCGGCGCGGCCGGCGTTCCAGGCGGTGACGCAAGGGATCTTGCTGCGGTCAGCGCGGTCGGCGTAGCGGCGGGCGATCTCGGTCACATCGGCCATCAGGCCCTCGGCCAGGGTGATGGGCTTCAGCCCCAGTTCACGGAACTGGTCGTTGGCGACGACCAGTTCGTTCTCGTCAGCCTCCTGACGCGGATTGGCGACGTTGTGGATTTCCGCGCCCGTCAGGTCGGCCACCATCTGCGCCAGATCGCGGACACGGCGGCTCTCGGTCATCTGGTTGAGGATCTTGACCCGCTCGCCGCGTTTGGGCGGGTTGTTCAGCGCCAGTTCGACGCAGCGCACCGTGTCCTGAATGTGGATGAAGGCCCGCGTCTGGCCGCCCGAGCCGTGCACCGTCAGAGGATAGCCGACCGCCGCCTGCATCAGGAAGCGGTTCAGCACGGTGCCGTAGTCGCCGTCATAGTCGAAGCGGTTGATCAGGCGCTCGTCCTGACGCGTTTCCTCGGTCTGGGCGCCCCAGACGATGCCCTGATGCAGGTCGGTGATCCGCAGGGAGTCGTTCTTGGCGTAGAACTGGAACAGCAGGGCGTCCTGCGTCTTGGTCATGTGATAGATGCTGCCAGGGTTCGGCGGGAAAAGGATTTCCTGCTCGGTTGGGCCGTGGTCGGTGTCGACCGTCACCTTCAGATAGCCCTCGGGAATGCGCAGGCCCGCCGTGGTGTAGCCATAGACCCCCATCGTCCCCAGGTGCGCCAGGTGCACGTCCCGCCCGCTCTCGACGATGGCGGCCAGCAGATGGTTGGTGGCGTTCAGATTGTTGTCGACGGTGTAGATCTTGTGCCGCGCCGACTTCATCGAATAGGGGGCGGCGCGTTGTTCGGCGAAGTGGACGACGCTGTCCGGCGCCCAGTCCCCGATCAGGGCGACCAGGCGGTCGAACTCCTTGCCGACGGTCAGATTGACGAAGTCGATGGTGCGGCCTGAGACCTCTTTCCACGCGGCGATGCGCTCGCCCATCGTGCGGATCGGGGTCAGGGAGCGGATTTCCAGCTCATTGTCGATGTTGCGTCGGCTGAGGTTGTCGACGATCAGCACCTCCCAGCCGCGCGCCGACAGGTGCAGGGCCGTGGGCCAGCCGCAGAAGCCGTCGCCGCCCAGAATCATCACGCGCATCGGTCGAACCTCGTTTTCAACGTCCCCTCTTGCCTAGCCGAACGCGTGAGAGGGCGAAAGCGTGGCGCGCGAGGAGCGGCTAAAGCGACGCAGGACGGAAAAAACAGAGTCCAATTCGTCTGAATCGTCTGAAATCGGAGGGATTGGCTGGGGCCGCGCAGGGATAATGCGGCGGTGGGGCGGTAAGGCGGGCTAGACAGGGGAGACGCAGAGGCCGGACCTTGAAATAAAAGAAGTTTTCAAAGCCTGATGTGCAGGCGCCGTTCGTCCTTCTCCCACAAGAGGAGAAGGGTTTGAGGGGGCTGCCGCGTGGGGTGCTGGGGTCCGTCGCTTTCGCACGAGGAGACGCAAGCGGTTACAGCAGGCTTTCGATCGCGGTGCGGGCGGCATCGCCGAGATCGGGGCGCTTCAGGGCGAGGGCGACGTTGGCGCGCAGCAGGCCGATCTTGTCGCCGCAGTCGTGGGTCACGCCTTCATACTCATAGGCGGTGAAGGTCTGCGACTGCATCAGCCGGGCCATGGCGTCGGTCAGCTGGATCTCGCCGCCGGCGCCGCGCTCCTGCGTCTCCAGCAGGTCGAAGATTTCCGGCTGCAGGATGTAGCGGCCCGAGATCGACATGGTCGACGGCGCCGTGCCCTGAGCTGGCTTTTCGACCATGCCCTTCATGCCGTAGCGGCGGCCGTCGTGGGAGGCCGGGTCGATGATGCCGTATTTGTGGGTGTCGGCCTCGGGCACGGCCTCGACGCCGATGACGTTGCCGCCGACCTCGGCGTAGACCTCGGCCAGTTGCTTCAGGGCGCCCGGCTGCGAATCCACGATCACGTCGGGCAGGATGACGGCGAAGGGCTCGGGACCGATGATGTCGCGGGCGCACCAGACGGCGTGGCCGAGGCCCTTGGGCTGCATCTGGCGGGTGAAGCTCATCTCGCCGGCCCGGGCCAGTTCGGCGTTCATTGTGGCCAGGATCTCGGTCTTGCCCTTGGCCAGGAGTTGGGCCTCAAGCTCGATCTGGTGGTCGAAATAATCCTCGATCGCCTGTTTTGCGCGGCCGGTGACGAAGACGATGTGCTCAATCCCCGCCTCGCGCGCCTCTTCCACGATGTAGGAGAGGATCGGCCGGTCGACGACGTTCAGCAACTCCTTCGGCGTGGTCTTGGTGCCGGGCAGAACCCGCGTGCCGAGACCGGCTACGGGCAGGACCGCCTTGCGCAGAGGGGCTGGGCGAAGGCGGGCGGGGGAGGTCGTCATGGATCGTCCTGATCAGCCTTGGGGCCGCTTGTCATAGGCGCAATTTGTGAAGCTTCCAAACAACGCCCCGGAGCTGTCCTGGTTCGCCTATTCCACCGTCACCGACTTGGCCAGGTTGCGGGGCTGGTCGACGTCGGTGCCCTTCTGGACGGCGGTGTAATAGGCCAGGAGCTGCATCGGCACGGCGTAGACCAGAGGCGCGATCAGGGCCGGGCAGTCGGGGGCGTGGACGCGGCGGATGCCGGCGCCGTGCGGATCAGGCGCCTTTTCGGGGGCGATCATGATGACCGGGCCGCCGCGCGCGGCGACTTCCTGAAGGTTGGAGGCGGTCTTCTCGAACAGGTCGTCCAGCGGGGCCAGGGCCACGGTGGGGGTCTCTTCGTCGATCAGGGCGATGGGGCCGTGTTTCAGCTCGCCCGCCGCATAGCCCTCGGCGTGGATATAGCTGATCTCCTTCAGCTTCAGCGCGCCTTCCATCGCCAGGGGGAACATGGGGCCGCGTCCCAGGAACAGGACATCGCGGGCCTTGGCCAGGTCCAGCGTCAGGGCATGGATGCCTGCGTCCATCCGAAGGGCTTCAGAGATCAGCCGCGGCGCCTCGAACAGGGCCTTGACCAGTTCGGCTTCCTGAACGGCGTCGATCTTGCCGCGCGCCACGCCCGCGGCGACGGCCAGCGACAGCAGGGCGGCGACCTGGGCGGTGAAGGCCTTGGTCGAGGCGACGCCGATTTCGGGCCCGGCGTGGGTCGGCCAGAGGGTTTCAGCCTCGCGCGCCATCGAGGAGGTGTGGACGTTGACGACGGCGGCGGTCTTCAGCCCCTGCGCCTTGCACCATTTCAGGCCCGCCAGGGTGTCAGCGGTCTCGCCTGACTGGCTGACGGCGACGGCGAGAGTGCCGGGCGACAGGGCCGGGTCGCGATAGCGGAACTCCGAGGCGATCTCGACGTCGCAGGGCAGGCCGGCGTATTTCTCAAAGGCGTATCTGCCGATCTGGGCGGCGTAGAAGGCCGTGCCGCAGGCGACGATCTGGATGCGGCTCACGGCGGCGAAGTCCACGGCCTGAACCTTGGCCTTGCCGGAGACCAGGTCGAGGTATTCCGACAGGGTGTGCTGGACGCTGTCGGGCTGTTCGTGGATCTCCTTTTCCATGAAGTGGCGGTATTCGCCCTTCTCGACCAGCGCAGAAGAGGCCGAGACCTGAACCACGGCGCGGTCGGCCGGGCGGCCCGAGGCGTCGAACATGTGCGCGCCGGTGCGGGTCACGGCGACGAAATCGCCCTCTTCCAGATAGGAGATCTTCTGGGTGAAGGGGCCGACGGCCAGGGCGTCAGAACCCAGATACATCTCGCCCTCGCCCCAGCCCACGACCAGGGGGCTGCCCCGACGTGCGCCCAGGATCAGTTCGTCCTCGCCTTCGATCAGCACGGCCAGGGCATAGGCGCCGGTCAGACGGTCCAGGGTGGCCTTGAAGGCGTCCAGCGGCGCCATTCCGGCCGCCAGCTTGTGGTCCAGCAGGTGGGCGACGACCTCGGTGTCGGTCTGGCTTTCAAAGGTGCGGCCCTCGGCCTCCATCTCGGCCTTCAGCTCGGCGAAGTTTTCGATGATGCCGTTGTGGACCAGGCAGACGCGCCCGGCCTTGTGCGGGTGGGCGTTGGTTGTGGTCGGCGCGCCGTGGGTGGCCCAGCGGGTGTGGCCGACGCCGACGGTCCCGGCGACCGGCTCGGCGGCCAGCACGGCCTCCAGTTCGCGGATCTTGCCCTTGGCGCGGCGGCGCTCGATGCGGCCCTCGGACTGGACCGCGATCCCAGCGGAATCGTAGCCGCGATACTCAAGCCGCTTCAGGCTGTCGATCAGGCGAGGGACGACGGGGCCGGTTCCGGTGACGCCGATGATGCCGCACATGAGGTCTGCTCCGAACGGAACGCAGCCGCCGCTCTTTGCGCCGGGCCGCGAAATTGAGGTAAGCGAGAGGGTTCAGTCTCCGCCCTGGAACTCCGCTCTAGGAAATCGCGGGGGCGGCGACATCAAAAAATGGGTTTCGGAAGGTTTCTTTGCAATTCCGGGGCCGCCAGCGAGGGACGGCCTCTTGGGCGAGAGAAAATACTTCGGCACCGACGGCATTCGCGGCCGGGCCAACACCCATCCGATGACGGCCGAGGTGGCCCTGCGCGTCGGCCTGGCCGCCGGGCGGCTGTTCCGCACCGACGACGACCGGCGCCATCTGGTGGTGATCGGCAAGGACACGCGCCTGTCGGGCTATATGATCGAGCCCGCGCTGGTGGCGGGGCTGGCCTCGGTGGGCATGGACGTGCGCACCTTCGGGCCGCTGCCGACGCCGGGCGTGGCGATGATGACCCGCTCGATGCGGGCCGATCTGGGCATCATGATCTCGGCCTCGCACAACGACTACGCCGACAACGGCATCAAGCTGTTCGGCCCGGACGGCTACAAACTGTCGGACGAGATCGAGCTGAAGCTCGAAGCCATGATGGACGGGGCTCTGGATCAGGATCTGGCGCCGTCGAACAAGCTGGGCCGGGTCAAGCGCATCGACGACGCCCCGCCGCGCTATATCGAGATCGCTAAACAGGCCTTCCCCAAGCGTCTCAGCCTGAAGGGCCTGCGCATCGCCATCGACTGCGCCAACGGCGCGGGCTACCGCGTGGCGCCGACGACCCTCTATGAACTGGGCGCCGAGGTCTTCCCCGTCGGGGTGGAGCCGAACGGCCTGAACATCAACGCCGACTGCGGCTCGACCCATCCGGCCACGGTGTCCGAGGCGGTGAAACGCTATCGCTGCGACATCGGCATCGCGCTGGACGGCGACGCCGACCGGGTCATCATCTGCGATGAGAAGGGGCATGTGGTCGACGGCGATCAGATCATGGCCCTGATCGGTCTGGACTGGGCCAAGCGCGGGCGCCTGAACGGCAGGGGCGTGGTCGCCACCGTCATGTCCAACCTGGGTCTGGAGCGCCGTCTGAAGGCCGAGGGTCTGACGCTGGAGCGCACCAAGGTCGGCGATCGCTACGTCATGGAGCGGATGCGCGAGGGCGGCTTCAACATCGGCGGCGAACAGTCGGGCCACATCATCCTGAAGGATCACGCTACGACCGGCGACGGCCTGATGGCGGCGCTGCAGGTGCTGGCCGTGCTGGTCGAGGCGGGCGCGCCGATGAGCGAGCTGGCGCGCCAGTTCGAGCCGGTCCCGCAACTGCTTCAGAACGTCCGCTATACGGCTGGAAAGCCGCTGGAGGACGCGAACGTCAAGGCGGCGATGGCCGAGGCGGAAGCCGCCCTGAACGGCGCGGGCCGTCTTCTGGTCCGCCCCTCGGGCACGGAAAAGCTGATCCGCGTCATGGCCGAGGGCGACGACGAAGCCCTGGTCAAGCGCGTGGTCAACGACGTCGCCGAGGCGGTGAAGGCGGCGGGCTGATCGCCCGCCGCTCGCGCCGTCAGATGGCGGACAGGGCCTGACCCAGGTCGGCCCACAGGTCCTCGACGTTCTCGATCCCGACCGACAGGCGCACCAGATTGTCGCCGATGCCGCTGCGCGCCTTGGCTTCGGGCGTATAGTCCGAATGGGTCATGCTGGAGGGGTGGGAGGCCAGGCTCTCGGCGCCGCCCAGGCTGACGGCCAGTTTGAACAGGCGAAGCGCGTTCAGCATGCGGAAGGCCTCGGTCTCGCCGCCCGGCAGTTCCAGCGAGAAGGTCGAGCCGGAGCCCTTGCATTGGGCTTCGAAGATCGCCTGCTGTTCTGGCGAAGCGTCCGGGCCGCCCGCCGTCAGGACGGCGCTGACGCGCGGATCGGCGCGCAGGCGTTCGGCCAGGATCAGGGCGTTGTCCTGCGCGCGCTCCATGCGGATGTGCAGGGTCTCCAGACTGCGCAGCAGCAGCCAGGCGGTGTGCGGGTCGGCGGTCGTGCCGCAGATGGTCCGCATCTCGCCGACGCGCGCCATGAGGTCCGCCCCGCCCATGCAGCCGCCCGCGATCAGGTCCGAGTGGCCGCCGACGTATTTGGTCAGGGAATAGAGGACGAGGTCGGCGCCCAGCTCCAGCGGGCTTTGCCACAGAGGGCCGAGGAAGGTGTTGTCGACGGCGACTGCCGGAGGTTCGGCCTGATCCAGGGCCCTGGCGCCCGACACCGCGCGGGCGATGTCGACCAGTTGGTTGGTTGGGTTGGCGGGGGTCTCCAGATAGACGGCGGCCAGGCGTCCGCCCGTCGTCTTTGCATCCGCGGCGGCGGCGATCATGGCGGCGTCCAGGGCGTCGGCGCCCTCGGCGGCGGGGACGCTGATCGCCTTGACGCCGTAGCGGGGCAGGATGCGGTCGAACAGGTATTCGGTGCCGCCATAGGCCGGGGCCGTATAGACGATGACGTCGCCGGGCCGCACCAGGGCCAGCATGGCGGTCGAGATCGCGGCCATGCCGCTGGAGAAGACCAGAGCCTTGTCGGCCTTGTCCCAGACGGCGAGGCGGTCTTCGAGAATTTCGAGGTTCGGGTTGTTGATGCGCGAATAGATCAGGCCCAGCGCCTCGTCCGGGTCGCGCTGGCGCAGGCCATAGGCGACTTCGAAGAAGCGTTTGCCGTCCTCGGCCGATTTGAAGACGAAGGTCGAGGCCTGGAACAGCGGCGCCTTGATCGCGCCCTCCGACAGGGCCGGATCATAGCCGTAGCCCATCATCAGGGTTTCAGGCGCGAGGGTGCGGTCGCCGAGGACGCGCGTGCGGTGGCGGTTCATTTTTATGTTTCCTCTCCGGACCCGGTGATAGCCGACCACGGAAAGGCCCGCCAGCGGCTAGACTGTGGAGGAGGTTGTGTGGAGGCTGGAAAATTCGCCCCTAGCTGTGTGGACGACGATCAGGCGCTCAGGACGCGGGTCAGCGCCTCGATCCGCTGGCGGATGTCCGGCACGGCGATCGTTTCCCAGAAGGCGGCGCGGGCGGGGGGGCCGAGAGCGAACAGGGCGGGATCAGGGGCGCCGTCGGCGTGCAGGACGCGTCCGTCTGAGTCCAGGTCGAGGCCGAGGTCGGCCACGTCGAGGCGGGCGCGGCCTTCAGCGATCAGGGCGGCGGTCAGCGGCGCGCGAGCGGCATCGTGGCCGGGGCCGGTGCAGTCGATCAGCCAGGCGGCGGACAGCGTCTGTGTCGCGCCATTCTGTGTACGGACGGTTAGCGTCGCGCCTTCGCCATCAGCGGCGATCGCCTGGGCGCGGCCGGGGATGACCGTCAGGCGGCCTGCCGCCTTCAACGCCTCGAGTTCGGCGGCGACCTCAGGCGCGATGCGGTGGCGATGCACGTCCCACCAAGGGCGCAGATGGCGCAGGAAGCGGGCGCGCTCGGCGGATGTTGCGGCGCGCCACAGGTCGAGGGTGATCGGGCGATAACCCTCCATCACGCGGCGCCAACCGTGCTCGCGCGCCAGCCGACGGGCGGCGGCCAGACGGTCGGACAGGGCGCCGGTCAGCGCCTCGGGCGGCAGGTCGAGGGGGGCGTCGTGATGGGCGCCGTGGGCCAGCGGCAGCAGGCCGCGCCGCGACACGACCGTCGCATGGCCGCGCCAGTTCTGGGCCTGAAGCGCCAGGACGACATCGACCATGGTCAGGCCCGAACCGAGGATCACCACGTCGTCGTCGGGGGCGATGGCGCTCAGAGCGTCGGGGCTCCAAGGGTCGGCGATGCGTCGGGGGGCGGCGCCCGCCACGGCTGGGCGCGGCGGCGGATTGCCGGTGGCCAGCACCATAGCGCGGCCGGACAGGCGGGCGCCGTCGGCGAGGATGACGGTCTCGCCCTCGATGCGGACAGCCTCGCCCTTCACGTGGCGGATCAGGCCGGGATGGGCGGCCTCGGTCTGCGCAAGCCGGTCCTGCACATAGCGGCCGTAGAGGCGGCGCGGCGCGAAGCCGTTGGGATCGGCGAAATCGGGGGCGTGGAGCGCCAGCCAGTCGGTGAAGTCGGCCGGCCGGTCGGGGCGGGCGCTCATCCGCTCCGAGCGGACGTTGAGGCGGTGCGCGTCCAGCACAGCCGAATAGGCGACGCCGAGGCCGACCTGTTCGCTGCGCTCGATCAGAACCGAGGCCTGCCCCTGTTCGGCCAGGCGCGCGGCCAGCATGGCGCCGGAGAACCCGCCGCCGACGATGACCACGGGGAGGGAGGCGGCGTCGTTCATGGAACGACCATTGTCCACGACGCCGCCGCCGGTCAAACCGGAATCAGATTTCCTGGTTGAAGGCGCCGATTTCCGGGTGGGCGGCGAGGCGCGGCTTCACTTCCTTGCGGAACAGGTCGCGCATGTCGTCGGCCGAGCGCATGCTCTCGACCACGACGACCAGTTCCGGCTTGTTGGAAGAGGCGCGGACCAGCACCCAGGAGCCGTCCTCCAGGTGGACACGCACGCCGTTGACGGTGATGGCCTCGACGATCCTGCGGCCCAGGATCGAGCCGCCGGACGCCGCCAGATCCTCGTATTCCTTCACGATCCTGGCCAGCACGTCATACTTCAGCTCGTCGTCGCAGTGGGGCGACATGGTCAGGCTGGTCCAGGCGTCAGGCAGGGCGGTCTTCAGTTCGCTGAGGCTCCTGCCGGGATTGCGGTCCAGCATGGCCAGCACGGCGCCCGCCGCCACCAGGCCGTCGTCATAGCCGTGGCCCAGATCGCCCGACAGGAAGAAGTGGCCCGACTTCTCGAACCCGGCCAGGGCGCCCAGTTCGGCGGTCTTGCGCTTGATGTAGGAGTGGCCGGTCTTCCAGTAGACGGTGGTCGCACCGTTGGCCTTGAGCACCTCGTCGGTCTTGTACAGGCCGGTCGATTTCACATCGACGACGAAGGTCGCGTTCGGATGGATGGCGGACAGGTCGCGGGCCAGCATCAGGCCGATTTTGTCGGCGAAGATTTCCTCGCCCGTGTCATCGACCACGCCGCAGCGGTCGCCGTCGCCGTCGAAGCCCAGAGCCAGGTCGGCGCCCGTCTCCTTCACCTTGGCCGCCATCTGCACCAGCATGGCGTGATCTTCCGGGTTCGGATTGTATTTGGGGAAGGTGTAGTCGAGGTCGGTGTCCATCTCGATCACTTCGGCGCCCATCAGGCGCAGCACCTCGGGGGCGAAGGCGCCGGCCGTGCCGTTGCCGCAGGCGGCCACGACCTTCAGCGGGCGGGACAGCTTCACCTTGGACGCCACGTCCTTGATGTAGGTCTCGCGGAAGCCCTCGACGCGCTCGAGCCTGCCGCCGGGGCGGGCGACGCCCTCGCCATTCAGGACGATTTCCTTCAGGCGGCCCATCTCGTCAGGGCCAAAGGTCAGAGGCGCCTGTGCGCCCATCTTCACGCCAGTCCAGCCGTTCTCATTGTGGCTGGCGGTGACCATGGCGACGCAGGGGCAGTCCAGGGCGAACTGGGCGTAATAGGCCATCGGCGACAGGGCCAGGCCGATGTCCAGCACCTCCATCCCGCCTTCCAGCAGCCCCAGGATCAGCGCCTGCTTCACCGACAGGGAATAGCCGCGGAAGTCGTGGCCGACGGCGATCTTCGGCGTCTGGCCGATCTCGTGGACATAGGTGGCCAGGCCGAGGCCCAGGGCCTGAATGCCCAGCAGGTTGATCTCTTTCTCCAGAATCCAGCGGGCGTCGTATTCGCGAAAGCCGGTCGGTTTGACCAGGGGCAGGGTTTCATACTCCGCTGTGTTGGGGCGGATGTCCTGACGGGGCTTTTGCATGGTTATTCCTGGATAGGCCGCTGAGAGGCGCGGGGTCGCAAATCTGTCTGGCCCTATAGCCTTCCCCCGCTCGAGAGGCCACAACGCGCGACCCTTGTTATGGCTGCCGTCTTTATCCTGATGCGGCGAAACCTTGACCGCCCCCGCGTCGGGGGCCTAGCGAGAACCTCAAGATACGGATGCTCCCGGAGACCCTGATGACCCGCCTGATCCTGCTGCGCCATGGCCAGAGCCAATGGAACCTGGAGAACCGCTTCACCGGCTGGGTCGACGTCGACCTGACGGCCGAGGGCGAGGCCCAGGCCCGGCGCGGCGGCGAGCTGATCGCGCAGGCGGGGTTCAAGCCTGCCGTCATGTTCACCTCGGTGCTGAAGCGGGCCAAGCGCACCGGCGCCCTGGCGCTGGACTCGGCGGGTCTCAAGAACGTGCCGGTCATCGAGGACTGGCGCCTGAACGAGCGCCATTACGGCGGCCTGACCGGGCTGGACAAGGCCGAGACGGCGGCCAAGCACGGCGAGGATCAGGTCAAGGTCTGGCGCCGCAGCTATGACGTGCCGCCGCCGCCGCTGGCGCCGGGCGGCGAGTTCGATTTCGCCGGCGATCCCCGCTACGCCGGTAAGGAGATCCCGGACACCGAGAGCCTGAAGACGACGCTGGACCGGGTGCAGCCCTATTGGGACGCCGAGATCGCCCCGCGCCTGAAGGCGGGCGAGGACGTGCTGATCGCCGCCCACGGCAACTCCCTGCGCGCCATCGTCAAGTTGCTGTTCACGGTGCCGGACGACAGGATCGTCGACGTTGAGATCCCGACCGGCAACCCGCTGGAGATCGATCTGGACGCGGACCTGAAGCCGGTCGCCGCCCGCTATCTGGACGAGGGGCGGGCGCAAGCCCTGCCAGTTATCGCGTGAGCGGGGCGGCGGACGACGCTGTCTTCATGCGGCGGGCCATCGACCTGGCCCTGAGCCGCATGGGCGAGACCTGGCCCAATCCGGCCGTAGCCTGCGTTCTGGTCAAGGACGGGGTCGTGCTGGCCGAGGCGGCGACGGCGCCGGGCGGACGCCCGCACGCCGAGGAACAAGCCGTGCCCGAGGCGGGCGAGGCCGTGAAGGGCGCGACCGCCTATGTGACGCTGGAGCCGTGCGGCGCCCGTTCGTCGGGCCGCAAGTCCTGCGCCCACTTTCTGGCCGAGGCCGGGGTCGAGCGGGTGGTGATCGCCGCGCTGGACCCGTCGCCCTTCGCCTCGGGCCGGGGCACGGAGCGGCTGCGCCAGTCGGGCCTGAAGGTCGAGACGGGACTGCTGTCGGAAGAGGCCGCCGTCCTGTGCGAAGGCTTCCTGCATCGGCTTGAGACAGGCCGTCCGATGGTGCGGATCAGCGAGGACGGCGCGGGCTTCGACGGCCGCTTCGCCGCCGCGCCGCGCGCCGATCTGACGACCGAGCTGAACCGGCTGGGCGAGGCGGGCTATACCCGCCTGTGGACCCAGGACGGCGAGCTGGCCGAGGCCCTGCGCGAACAGGGGCTGCTGACGGAATAGGCGGCCCGGCCGTAGAGACGGGTCGGGAAAAACCCTTGTTTCCGAAAAGCTTCCTTAATCCGGCGTAAGCCATAAACGGCCCCATGAGCGAGGCCGTCGAACCCGTCCGCAGGAAACTGACTCAGGAAGAGGTCGACGCCGTCTGCCTGAAGCACGACCGGCTGTGGCAGGCGCGGCCGGGCGGGGCGCGGGCGGTCTTCGCCTGGATGGACCTGTCGGGCGTGTCCCTGCGCGGGCGCAATCTGGCCGACGCCGACTTCACCGCCGCCTGCCTGATCGGCTGCGACCTGACCGGGGCCAAGCTGGACAACGCCAACTTCTTCGGCGCGGACATGCAGGATGCGACCCTGGTCGACGCCAGCCTGCGCCGGGCCGATCTGCGCGGGGCCTGCCTGCGCGGCGCGGACCTGTCGGGCGCCGACCTGTTCGAGGCTGACCTGCGCGAAGGCACCATCGCCGCCAAGGACGCCAAGCTGGGCTTCCGCGTCGTCGAGGCGCGCAAGCGGTCGGAGACGGAGGCGCAGGGGGCCGTGCTGGCGGGCGCCAATCTTCAGCGGTCGCGCATGACCGGCGTGATCGCCGTGGCCGCCGACTTCACCGACGCTGTCATGAAGGACTGCAAGCTGGTCCGGGCCAATCTGAAACAGGCCAGCTTTCGCGGCGCCGATCTGGCCGGGGCGGACCTGTCGGGCGCCGACCTGTCGGGCGCAGACCTCAGCGACGCCATCCTGGTGGGCGTCAAGGCGGCCATGTGGCGGACCGACGGGGCCAATATGGACGGCGCCCTGGTCGATAATCGCCCGGCGGGCGAGCCGGTCAGCGAGATGCCTGCCGCCGAGATGCTGCGCGAACACGCCCAGTGGTGCGAGACGGGCGGCGCCGAGGGCCAGCCCTCGGTGTTCGACGGGGTCGATCTAAGGCCGCTGGAGAGCATTCGCGGGCTGAACCTGACGGCCCTGTCGGCCAAGGGAGCGGTCTTCTACGGCCTGGACATGGAAGGGGTTCAGCTTCAGGGGGCGCAGCTGGAAGGCGCCGACCTGCGCTCGGCCAATCTACGTCGGGCGGATCTGCGCGGGGCGCGGTTGACGCGAGCGCGGCTGAACGGAGCGGACCTGCGCGAGGCGCAACTGGGGCCCTTGATGCTGACGGCGGATCGGCTGATGCCCGCCGATCTGAGCGGGGCGAACCTGCGCGGCGCCGACCTGACGGGAGCGGACATGCGTCGGGCCGTGCTGAGCGAGGCGGACCTCAGCCGGGCGATCCTGCACGGCGCCCAGACCAGACAGGCCGACTTCACCGGGGCCCAGACCAGCGGCGCGCGCGGGCTGGACCTTGCCGACCTGAACGCGGGTTAGCATCCGCCCACGAAAAAGGGGCGACGCGAACGCCGCCCCTCAGACCGGTCACTCAGGCGAAAAGGCCTTAAGCCGCCTTCTTGGCCTTGGGTTCGGCCTTGCCCTCGATCAGGGGCGAGCCGGCGGCGATCTCGATGTTGCGGGGCTTGAGGGCCTCGGGCAGTTCGCGCTTCAGCTCGATGGTCAGAAGGCCGTGGGCCAGGGCAGCGCCCTTGACCACCACATAGTCGGCCAGCTGGAACCGGCGCTCGAAGTCGCGCTCGGCCAAGCCGCGATGCAGGAAGGTGCGCTGGGCGCCGTCGCTGTCATTGGCGGCCTTCTTGCCGGTGACGGTCAGCAGGTTTTCCTTGGCCTCGATGTTCAGCTCATCGGCAGAGAAACCGGCGACGGCGATCTCGATGCGATAGGCGTCCTCGCCCGTCGTTTCGATGTTGTAGGGAGGCCAGCCGTTTTCCGGGCCGGATCGCGCGGCGGTTTCCAACTGACGGACCAGACGGTCGAAACCGACGGCGGAACGGTACAGCGGCGAGAAATCATAGGTACGCATGGGTCATCCTTCTGACATTCAGCAAGGTTGAGCCGTCCGGCGATTTGGCCCCGGACGACGAAGGGTTTCAGCCCCGGCGGTCCGCATTCGGCCCCGTCAGGTCTGGAGAGCCCGAGGATCGGCGCTCTCGGATGAAGAGGTAGGAGGCCGTTTTTCGGGCGCAAGGGGCCGCGCGAAATCGCCGCTCCACCGCATCGACGCCTTGCGGCGGCCGCGAAGCGCCGTAAGGATTTTACTTTCAGTATTGGGAAGCGGCCGGAGCCCTCATGCGAACCCTCGCCTTCATCGCCCTCGCCGGGGCCGTTCTCGGCTCGCCCCTTGTCGCCACGGCCGCCCTGGCGCAGGCGGCGCCGTCCGAGGCGATGGCCCTGCCGCGCCGTCAGGGCCTGTCGATGGAGATGCCGACCCTTAGCGAGGACGCGGCGCTTCAGGCGGCCGTGGCCTCGACCGCCCGACCCGAGGCGGACCGCGCCCGCGACGGCGACCGCCACCCGTTCGAGACCCTGACCTTCTGGGGGCTGCAGCCGGGCCTGACGGTGGTGGAGATCGAGCCGGGTCGGGCCGGGTGGTGGCGCAACATCCTGGAGCCCTATGCGGCGGCGACCGGCGGGCGATACGTCCCGGTCAACCGTCCGACCGAGGGCATGGGCGTCGCCGACGGAACGGCGGACATGGTCGTGGTGGCCCGCGCCTTCCATAACTGGTCGCGCGACGGTCGGGCCGAGCCCTATCTGGCGGCCTTCTTCACGGCGCTGAAGCCTGGCGGAGTGCTGGCGGTCGAACAGCACCGCGCGGCCGATGGGCTGAACGTCGCCGATACGGCGCCGACCGGCTATGTCCCCGAAAGCTGGCTGATCCACGCCGCCCGCCGCGCGGGCTTCGAACTGGAGGCCCGTAGCGAGCTGAACGCCAACCCGAAGGACGATAGGGATCACCCCTTCGGCGTGTGGAGCCTGAAGCCGACCCGCACCTCGGAGCGCGACGGCCGGACGCTGACGTCCGATGAACGCGCGGCTCTGGACGCGATCGGCGAAAGCGACCGCATGACCCTGCGCTTCCGCAAGCCCTACGCCGCTGACTGACGCGCCACATGACAATGCAGTGCGTGGTTTTGACCCTGGCGCAGAAGCGCCTTAAGCCCCAGACGAACACCCTGAACGAGCAGGCAGGCGGCGAGAGGAAGCGCGCATGACAGAACGATCGACGCGGCGATCCGTCCTGGCCGGCGCCAGCGCCCTGGCCTTGGTCGCGCCCCTGTTCGGCCTGGCCGCCTGCGGCCGCAAGGACGAGGCGCCGACGCCCGCGCCTGAGGCCCCCAAGGGGCCGCCCGAAGGCTCGCTGGAATGGGCGGTCGCCGGTTCGTGGCGCACGGCGGACGACAAGGCGCGCGACGTCTGGCGCCACCCGGTCGAGACGCTGCGTTTCTTCGGCCTGCAGCCGAAGATGACGGTCGTGGACTTCTGGCCCGGCAGCGGCTGGTACGCCGAGATCCTGGCCCCCTATCTGAACCGGGGCGGCGGGACACTGTATCTGGCGGGCTTTGTCGAGGGGCCGAACGCCGACCCGGCCCAGGTCGCCATCAACAATGCGCTGAAGGCCCGTATCCTGGGATCCAAGAAGCTGTACGGGCCGGTGCAGTTCACAGCCTTCGGGCCAGGCTCGGACCCGGTGGCTCCGGCGGGCGCGGCCGACATGGTGCTGTTCATGCGCTATATTCACGCCTGGATGGCGGCGGGGATCGCCGAAAAGGCCTTCGCCGACGCCTTCACGGCTCTGCGGCCGGGCGGAATCCTGGGGATTGAACAGCATCGTCTTCAGCCGGACGAGGATCAGGACCCGGCCGCCGCCAACGGCTATGTGCAGGAAGCCTTCGTGCGCCAACTGGCCGAAGAGGCGGGCTTCGTCTTTGTCGAGGCGTCCGAGATCAACGCCAATCCGGACGACACCAAGGATCATCCGTTCGGGGTCGAGACCCTGGCGCCGCGCCGTCTGACGGCGCCGATGGGCCAGCCCGCCGATCCCGAGTTCGACCGGACGAAATATGACGCCATCGGTGAAAGCGACCGCATGACGCTGAAGTTCAGGAAACCCGAGTGAGCCGCCCCGCCGCCTTCGCCGCCCATGCGCCGCTGATGGGAGTGCCGGGCGCCGCCTGTCCGCCGGGCGGCCAGGGCGACTGGTTCCGGGGCGCCGGGGGCCTGCGACTGCGCGCCGGTTTCTGGACGCCTTCGACCCTGCAGGCCAAGACGCCGCGCGGAACGGTGGTGCTGAGCCCCGGCCGCACCGAGCCGATCGAGAAGTATTTCGAGCTGATCGGCAACTTCCTGGCGCGCGGCTTCTGCGTGCTGGCGCACGACTGGCGGGGGCAGGGACTGTCGGCGCGGCTGCTGCCGGACCGGCTGCGCGGCCACGCCCGGGCGGTCGAGGAGTTCCTGGACGACTACGCCCGCCTGCTGGACGCCTATGAGGCGCGTGCGCCGAAGCCCTGGATCATGGTCGGCCATTCGATGGGCGGGTGTCTGAACCTTCTCACGCTGGAGACGGGCGAGAGCCGGTTCGGCGGCGCCGTCCTGTCCAGCCCCATGCTGCGGATCAAGACCGGCAAACGCTCGATGTGGACGGTCAAGCTGGCCGTGCGCTGGGCGCTGCGCCACGGCAAGGGCGGCGACTATGTGCTGGACGATCCGGACGACCCCTTCGACCACACCTTCGACAACGACGCCCTGACGTCCGACCGGGCGCGCTACGACCTGTGGCGTCAGCAGCTTTACGCCTGTCCGCACCTGGCCATCGGCGGTCCGACCTGGGGCTGGCTGGCCTTTGCCCTGGATGCGGGCGAGCGGGCGCTGAAGCCCCGCGCGCTCAAGAGCGTGAAGATTCCGGTCTGCGTGGTCCAGGCGGCCGAGGACGACAAGGTCTGGAAGCAGACCAACCGCTGGGCGGCCCGGCGCATGGGACGCGGCCGCTATGTCGAGGTCCCTGCCGCCAAACATGAGGTGATCATGGAGGTCGACGAGCTGCGCGGGGTCTTCCTGCACGAGTTCGACGCCCTGGCCGACTATGTAGCGCCGGGGCCGGAAGCGGCCTCGACCTCTCCGGCGGCGCGGACGGCCGAGCCCGCCTGATCAGTCAGGCGGCGGCCAGCAGGGGCAGGGCCTGATCCGTCAGGCGGGCGTCGCCGACCGCCAGGACGCGGCCGTCGGCCTCATGCGGGGGCTGGCCGCTCCAGTCGGTGAACCGGCCGCCCGCCGCCTCGACCAGAGGCTTGAGCGCCGACCAGTCCCATATCTGAAGCTCGCTCTCGGCCACCAGGTCGATGCTTCCCGCCGCGACCATGGCGTAGGCGTAGCCGTCGCAGCCCAGCCGGGCCAGGCGGGCCGAGGCGCGCAGCCGGTCCCAGGCGGCCCGGTCGGCGCCGGTGAAGATTTCGGGGTCGGTGGTGGCGATCAGCGCCTGATCCAGATTCGAGCAGGAGCGGGTCCTGAGCGGGGTCTCGCTGTCGCCTTTCAGCAGGCGCGCGCCGGACGGGCCGCCCAGGAATATCTCGCCCAGATAAGGCTGGCCGACGGCGCCGATGACGGGGGCGCCGTCCCGGCGCAGGGCGATCAGGGTGGTCCACAAAGGCAGGCCGGCGATGAAGGCGCGGGTGCCGTCGATGGGGTCCAGCACCCAGACGTGTTCGGCGTCGGGCCGATCCTGGCCGTACTCCTCGCCGATGACGCCGTGGTCGGGATAGCGGGCGGCGATGAGGCGGCGGATGGCGGCCTCGGCTGCGCGATCGGCTTCGGTGACGGGGTCGAAGGCGCCGGGGACGCCCTTGTCTTCCTGAGCGAAGGCGCCGCGGAAGAAGGGCAGGGCGACGCGCGCAGCCTCACGCGATAGCTCGACGGCGAAGGATTCCATCTCGGTCATGCGACCCGGATACACGGTCCTTTGACGCAGGACGAGGGTCGGCAGATGGGAGGGGCGAGCGTCAGGCGGCGTTGAGCGTCGGGTGCAGGGGGGAGGTCGGCAGGGCGGCGGGCTCGGCGGACAGGCCGTCGTAGAAATAGGTGACGGGCGTTTCCAGCGCTTCGGCCAGTTCCCACAGACGGGCGGCGGACAGGCGGTTGGCGCCGCATTCGTATTTCTGGATCTGCTGAAAGCGGACGCCCACGCGATCGCCCAACTGCTGCTGGGTCAGACCCAGAAGACGGCGACGTCGGCGCAGGCGACGGCCCAGGTGCAGGTCGATTTCGGCGGCCATGACCCTATCCCATCGTGGAGGCTGTGCCGGTTCGGCACGTGACAGGAGGAAGCTCGCAAACGGCGTGCCGACTTCCCCTCAGCGGGGAAGGCGCATGACATGAGGCAACCGCCGCGGCGTACGCGCATTAACGGCCAAGGCGGACAGCCTTTTCAGGAAGGAAGAAACATGGGTGGATTTGGATTCATCGCCTGGATCATCATCGGCATCGTCGCCGGATGGCTGGCGGAGAAGATCATGAAGCGGGACCACGGCCTGCTGACCAATCTGATCGTCGGCGTGGTCGGCGCGCTGATCGGCGGGTTCCTGGCCAATAATCTGTTGGGCGTGGACGCGGCCGGCAACTGGATCGTCGGCATCATCGTCGCCACGATCGGCGCCGTGGTGCTGCTGTTCCTGCTGGGCCTGGTGAAGCGACGCGCCTAGCGCCGGTCGTACGACCACAAACTAAGGGGCGGCCCGAAGGGCCGCCCCTTTTGTCGTGAACCAGACTCTTAGTAAGGTTCGTCGGTCGGTTCATCGCCGGTCGGCTCATCGCTGCTCGGCGCATCAGCCGGAGCGGCGTCCGGGGTCGGCTCGGCCGTATCCGAAGGAATCGGCGGGGCCGACTGGACATCCGAAGCGCTGGCGTCGACAACGATGTCAGAGCCGTCCTGGCGGATGCCGGCCAGCGGCACCGGGCGGACCTGGCCATCGGCGGTGCGGACCGTCAGTTCCTGGCCGTTGGCGCCGTTCTGGACGCCGACCAGCTTGCCGATCTCGGAGCCGTCAGCGCTCTTGACGGTCGTACCCGGCGTCAGGGTCAGGCTCTGCGGTTGAGCCGCAGCCGCCTCAGCGGGAGCCGGTTCGGGCGTCTGCGACGTCGTGGCGTCCTGGGCGAAGGCAGGGGCGGCGATGAACAAGGCGCCGGCGATGCCGGTCAGCAGGGCGGTTTTGCGGATCATGAGAAACTCCTGGAAGGCGAGCTCGGCGCTCGCGAAAAAATGAACCCCTGTGATCGCGGATGGTTTCGTCTGCCCTGAAATGACCTTTTACTGGCCCCAAACGGCCGATTCTTGCTCACCGGAGGGTGGTTGACCAAATCCAGCGCAAAACATGACCCGTGGCGCATCACGCGCCGCCTCGCGGGCCTGGCCTATGAGTTGACGCCGCAGATGTTTGCGGCCGCCACCTTCCTGCTGGGCGGGGTGATGTTGCTGTCGGCGGTGACGCCGGCTTTCAATGACCGGCTGGCGGCGCTGGGCCGTTTCTATCCGCCGCTGCTGATCGACCTGTCGCACTTCGCCGCCAGCGTGACCGGTTTTGTTCTACTGCTGATCTCGGCGGGGCTGTGGCGACGGCGGCGCGGCGCCTATTACGCGGCGCTGGCGGTCCTTCTGGTCGGAGCGGTCTTTTCGTTGCTGAGGGGGCTGGACTGGGCCCAGGCGATCGAACTGACGGTGGCGGCGGCCCTGTTGACGCCATGCCGGGCGGCCTTCAATCGCCGCTCGCGTCTGGGAGAGCCGCTGCGGCCGGGGTGGCTGCTCATGCTGGCGGCGGCGGTGGCGGCCATGCTGTGGCTGGGCTTCTTCGCCTATCGCGACACCGCCTATACGGACGAGCTGTGGTGGACCTTTCTGGTCGACAAACAGGCGTCGGGCTTCCTGCGCGCCGGGGCGGTGCTGGCGGTGCTGACCCTGGCGGTGGCCATACGTTCGCTGACGACGGCGCCGGGCGCCAGCACCCACGGCCCCGCCGCCCCGGAAGAGGTCGAACGCGCCCGGCAGGCGCTGAGGAGCGCTGAACTGGCCGCTCCCGAGGCGGAACTGGCCCTGCTGGGCGACAAGGCCCTGTTGTTCAGTCCGTCCGGCCGCAGCTTCATCGCCTATCGCGTGCGGGGGCGCCGCTGGATCGCCATGGGCGAACCGGCGGGCCTGGCGGCGGAACGGCTGGAGCTGCTGTGGACCTTCGCCCAGCTGGCCGACAGTTACGGCGGGGCGGCGGTCTTCTATTCGGTAGGCGAAGGGCTGCTGGCGGACCTGGCGACCCTGGGTCTGGCGGTCCGCAAGGTCGGGGAAGCCGCCGTGATCGACACCGCCCGGTTCACGACCGAGGGCAAGGGCAGGCAGAACCTGCGCACCGCCGTCAACCGCGCCGAACGCGAGGGCGCCGGTTTCGAAGTGGCCCCGCCCGGCGCGGCGCGCGGGCTGGAGGCCGAACTGCGCGCCGTGTCGGACGCCTGGCTGAGGCACCATAACGGCTCGGAGAAGGCCTTTTCGCTCGGCCGGTTCGATATCGACTACCTGGACCGCCAACCCCTGGCCCTGGTGCGCGAGAACGGCCGCATCGTCGCCTTCGCCAATCTGTTGAGCGGGGCGGGCGGCGGGGAGGTCATGATCGACCTGATGCGCTACGACCCCCAGGGGCCGAACGGCGTGATGGACTATCTGTTCACCCGCACCGCGCAGTGGGCGCGCGATCAGGGACTGGCGCGGCTGGATCTGGGCATGGCGCCGCTGTCGGGCCTTGAGGACCGGCGGACGGCTCCGGTTTTCGCCCGGGTCGGCGCCCTGGTGTTCGAGGAAGGCGGCGCCGTCTACGGCTTCCAGGGCTTGCGCGCCTACAAGGCCAAGTTCGGCCCCGCCTGGCGATCAAAGTTCATCGCCGCCCCGCCCAGCACGCCGCTGCCTCTGGCCCTGCTGGACGTGGCCCTGCTGACCAGCGGCGGCTGGCTGGGGCTGCTGGGATTGAGGCGCTAGCGATCTTTTCCCTCCCCTTCATGGGGAGGGTGGCGCGCAGCGCCGGGTGGGGAGGGCTGCGTGAAACGGCCATTCGCTTCTGCATAAGGCAAGACAAAGGCGGCGGGCTGTTCGCCGCGCCGCCCCCACCCGGCCTCGCCTGACGGCTCGGCCACCCTCCCCATGAAGGGGAGGGAGATATCGCATCAGTCGGCGCGGACGCGCTTCTTGCGGAAGGAGGGGTTCAGGACCTCCTTGCGCAGGCGGATCGACTTGGGCGTGACCTCGACCAGTTCGTCTTCCTCGATATAGGCGATGGCCTGTTCCAGGCTCATCTTGCGCGCCGGGGTCAGGCGCACGGCCTCGTCCTTGCCCGAGGCGCGGACGTTGGTCAGTTGCTTGCCCTTGATGGGGTTGACGTCCAGGTCGTCAGAGCGGCTGTTCTCGCCGATGATCATGCCCTGGTAGGTCTTCTCGCCGGCGCCGACGAACATGACGCCGCGGTCTTCCAGGTTCCACAGGGCGAAGGCCGCCGTGTCGCCGTCCGAGTTCGACACCAGCACGCCCTTCAGACGGCCCTCGATGGCGCCCTTGTGGCCCTCATAGTGGCTGAAGACGCGGTTCAGCACGCCCGAGCCGCGCGTGTCGGTCAGGAACTCGCCCTGATAGCCGATCAGCGAACGCGACGGGCACTTCAGCTGGATGCGGGTCTTGCCGGCGCCCGAGGGGCCCATGTCGGTCAGCTCGGCCTTGCGGGCCGAAAGCTTCTCGATGACCACGCCCGAGAATTCGTCGTCGACGTCGATGACGACGTCTTCGATCGGCTCCATGCGCTCGCCGTTCTCGCCGGTCTGATAGACCACGCGCGGACGGCTGATCGACAGTTCGAAGCCTTCGCGGCGCATGTTCTCGATCAGCACGCCCAGCTGCAGTTCGCCGCGACCGGCGACTTCATAGGCGTCGGAGTCCGGCGTCTGGGTGATGCGGATGGCGACGTTGGCCTCGGCTTCCTTCAGCAGGCGGTCGCGGATGACGCGCGACTGGACCTTGTCGCCTTCGCGGCCGGCCAGCGGGCTGTCGTTCACGCCCACGGTCATGGAGATGGTGGGCGGATCGATCGGCAGGGCGTCCAGCGCCTCGGTCACTTCCAGCGCGCACAGGGTGTCGGCCACGGTGGCCTTGGACATGCCGGCGATGGCGACGATGTCGCCCGCCTCGACGCCCTCGTCGATCGGCTGGCGCTTCAGGCCGCGGAAGGCCAGCACCTTGGTGATGCGGCCCTGTTCGATGGTCTTGCCGTCGCGCGACAGGGCCTTGATGGCCATGCCCGGAACCGCCTTGCCCGAGTGGATGCGGCCGGTCAGAAGGCGGCCCAGGAAGGGGTCGCTTTCGATCAGGACGTTCAGGATCTGGAACGGCTCGTTGACGCGCGACTGTGCGGACGGGGCCGGGACGTGGTCGACGATCAGGTCGTACAGCGGGTGCAGGTTGTCGTTCGGCTGGGCCAGATCGAGCGTCGCCCAGCCCGAACGGCCCGAGGCGTAGATGACCGGGAAGTCCAGCTGCTCGTCCGTGGCGCCCAGGGCGGCGAACAGGTCGAAGGTCTCGTTCAGCACGCGGTCCGGGTCGGCGTGGGCGCGGTCGACCTTGTTGATGCACAGGATGGGACGCAGGCCCATCTTCAGCGCCTTGGTCAGCACGAACTTGGTCTGGGGCATGACGCCCTCTTCGGCGTCGACCAGCAGGACGCAACCGTCCACCATGCCCAGGATGCGTTCGACCTCGCCGCCGAAGTCGGCGTGGCCCGGCGTGTCGATGATGTTGATGCGCGTTTCGCCCGCCTTGCCGTTCCAAAGGATCGACGTGCATTTGGCCAGGATGGTGATGCCGCGCTCACGCTCCTGATCGCCGGAGTCCATGGCGCGTTCGGTCGTCGCCTCATTGGCGCGGAACAGGCCGGACTGGGCCAGCAGGGCGTCCACCATGGTCGTCTTGCCATGGTCGACGTGGGCGATGATAGCGACGTTACGAAGGTTCATGTCGGGCTCGGGCGGACTGTGTTCGGTCACGGATGGGCCGCGCCGCTGCAAGAAGATTGCAGAAAAGGGAAGGGTTCGGGGCGCCTCTTACAGGGATGCGGGCCAAAACGCCAGTCCGGTGCGTCCTGCCGATCAACCCAGCGGAAGGAAGGCGATCACGCCCAGGGCCAGGACGCCGATCAGCAGGGCGGACAGGGCGGCGACGGCGGCGACGCGCGGTCCGGCCCGGACCACGGCGCGCGGATCGACCATCAGCCCCAGCGCCGCCATGGCGATCAGCGTCAGGGCCGAAACCGAAACCTGCAGCGGCGGCAGGATCGCTTCCGGCAGCCAGCCCAGCGAGCGGGCGGCCATCAGGGCCAGAAAGACCAGGATGAACCAGGGCGCCATCTGATGCAGCCTTGGCCCGCGCCCGCCTGCGGCCTGTTTGGAGCGCATCAGGCCCAGCACCAGACAGACGGGCCCCAGCATCAGCACGCGCACCAGCTTGACCACAGCGCCTGTCTGCACGGCGGCCAGACCGGCGGGCGCGGCGGCGGCCAGCACCTGCGGCACGGCGTAGACGGTCAGGCCCGCCAGCACTCCTACGCGCGTCGCGTCATAGCCCATCAGGGCGCCGACGACCGGAACGAGGAGCACCACGGCGATGCCCAGAACGGCGGTGAAGCCGATGGCGGCGGCGACATCCTGTCCCTCGGCCTCAATGACGGGGGCGACGGCGGCGATGGCGGAGTTGCCGCAGATGGCGTTGCCGCAGGCGACCAGCAGGGCCATCGCGTGCGGCAGGCCGAAGGCCCGGCCCAGGGCGTAGCCGCCGAGGATGGCCAGGGCGACGACGCCGACGATGGCCAGCAGCAGCCACGGCCCCAACGCCGCGACGGCCCCGCCCGAGACGGTGACGCCCAGCAGGGCCACGGCCACCTCCAGCAGGGTCTTGGCGCTGAAGCTGACGCCCGGCGACCATAGCGACGACGGCGTCCACACCAGACGCAGGGCCGCACCGATCAGGATGGCCAGCACCAGACCCTCGATCCACGCCTGCCCGAACAGACGCGCCTCGAGCAACTGAAGGCCGAAGGCGACGGCACCGATGGCGGCCGAAAGGGCCACGCCCGGCAGCAGGCGCAGCAGGCCGGTCAGGCGGCGAGAGGGGGCGGCGGGGTCGAGGGCGACGGTCATGGCCGCCTTATCGGCTCTGTTTTCTAATCGATCCAACGCGTAGTTATGGACTTAACGATCAATATATCTAATCAATCGCGCATGACGCTGGAACAACTCCGCATCTTCGTCGCCGTGGCCGAGCGCCTGCATATGACGCGAGCGGCCGAGGCGTTGCATCTGACGCAGTCGGCGGTCAGCGCGGCGGTTCACGCGCTGGAGACGCGGCACGGAACACGGCTGTTCGACCGGGTCGGGCGGGGGCTGGCGCTGAATGCGGCGGGGACGGCCTTTCTGCCGGAAGCCAGGGCGGTGCTGGCGCGGGCCGAGGCGGCCGAACGGCTGCTGGACGAGCTGGCGGGGCTGAAGCGCGGCTCGGTGCGGCTGTTCGCCAGCCAGACCATCGCCGCCTATTGGCTGCCGCCGCGCATGGCCGCCTTCGCCCAGAGCCATCCGGGCGTGGAGCTGCATCTGTCGATCGGCAACACCCATCGGGTCGTCGAGGCCGTGCTGGCGGGCGAGGCGGAACTGGGTCTGATCGAGGGGGCCGAGGATGCGCCGCGTCTGGAGCGGATTCGTATCGGCGCCGATCGGCTGATCGTGGTGGCGGCGCCGGATCATCCGCTGGTCGGACGCGAGGCGGCGCTGACGGCGGCGGACCTGAAAGCGCTGGACTGGGCCTTGCGCGAGCCCGGCTCGGGCACCCGTAGCGAGTTCGAGGCGGCCCTGCCGCGCGGTATCGCCGCGTTCGACCTGAAGACAGCGCTGGTGCTGCCGTCCAATGAAGCCATCCTGACGGCGGTGGCGGCCGGCGGCGGCGCAGGGGGCGGCCTTGTCACCGCCATCTCGGAACTGGCCGCCCGGCCCCTGATCGAGGCGGGGCGGCTGGTCCGTCTGCCCCTCGACCTGCCCGAGCGGCCCTTCTATCGGCTGCGGCACCGCGAACGCGGCGCCAGTCGGGCGGCGGAGGCGTTCGCCGCCGCCCTATAGGCCGTCCTTAGACCTTGGCGGCGCGGCGGCGCACCCAGGCGTACAGGGCGTAGGTCAGAAGCACGAAGGCGATCAGCCCCGCCCACATGGCCGGCCAGCCGCTGTCGGCCGGAAGCAGGGCGAAGGGCGCTTCGTTCTTGGCGCTGACGATCACGGCGGCGGTGAAGACGCCGAACAGGCTCTCGCCCACGATCAGGCCGGACGCCAGCAGCACGCCCATGCGGCGGGCCACGTCGGCGTAGCGGGTCGACTTGACCGCCCGGTCGTACAGCCAGCCGCAGACCGCGCCGATGACCAGCATGGTGGTGACGGCGGCAGGCAGATAGACGCCGATGCCCGCAGCCAGCGGCGGCAGCTTGATCTTGTCGTTAGTCGTGCGGCGCAGGACGACGTCGAGGATGATGACCAGAACGCCGACCACGGCGCCGATGCCGATCAGATCCCAGCGCAGGTCGCCCGAGATGACCCCCTTGGCCAGGGCCGAGATCAGGGTGGCCTGAGGCGCCGCCAGGGTCTGCGATCCTTGCACGATGGCGGGCGGGCCGCCTTCGAAGCCGAAGGCCTGGTTCATCATGTCCAGAACGAAGGGGATGACCAGGGCGCCGGCGACGACGCCGACCAGCAGGGCGGTCTGCTGACGCCAGGGGGTTGCCTCGACCAGTTGGCCGGTCTTCAGGTCCTGCAGATTGTCGTTGGCGATGACGGCCACGGCGAAGACGATGGCGGTGACGATCAGGGCGAAGGCGATCACGGATGGATCAGCGGGCACGCCCGCCACGGCCAGGACGCCCAGCATCAGCAGCGACGCGATGATGATGGCCAGGATGCCGACGCCCGACACCGGGCTGTTGGAGGAGCCGATCAGCCCGGCCATATAGCCGCAGATGGCCGCCACGGCGAAGCCGATGACCACGACATAGACCAGGCCGCCGATCACCAGCAGGGGCGCTGAACCGGCCAGGGCCGTGCCCTGGGCCACGATCGCCAGCAGGACGGCGATGCCGACCAGGGCGGCGACCGACAACAGGCCGACGATCTTGATGGGGATGTCTTGCTCGGTCAGCTCCAGCGCCTCGCCGTGGGCGCGACGCGACTGGGCGGTCATGGCCGAGGCCAGACCCGCGACCAAAGGCTTGGCCAGCTTGGCCAGGGTCCACAGGGCGGCGACGCCGATGACGCCGGCGCCGATGAAGCGGACCTCCTGCGCCCAGACGGTCATGGCCAGGCCTTCCGCCCCGGCGTCGGCCGGGAGGGAGGCGGCGACCGACGGCATGCCGTGGGCGGCGGCCCAGGCTACGAACTCTGGCGAGGTCAGGATGGGCACGAAGATCAGCCAGGCCAGAACCAGGCCGAACAGCTGCGTCAGGCCGACGGCCAGGCCGATCAGGTGACCGGCGCCCAGAAGGGCGAACTGCATGGAGAAGCCGACGCCGGTGGCCCCGCCGCCCAGCCCGGCTGGAAGGCGCAGGAAGGCGGCGGTTTCGGCGGCGAAGACCCGCGCGGCGGCCAGGAAGCCGAAGAAGGCCGAGGCGATCGCCCCGCCGATGACCACGAACAGGCCCGACCGGTTCTCGCGCACGGCCTCTTCGGTCTGTTCAGCGCCGGGCGAGCCGACCTTGAGCACCTCGGCGGCGGCGACGCCTTCGGGGTAGGGCAGGCCGCCCTGAACGACCAGGGTGCGGCGCAGGGGGATGGAGAAGGTCACCCCCAGCACGCCGCCGAGGATGCAGATCATCACCGATTCCCAGAACGGGAAGTCCATCCACCAGCCGATCATGACCAGACCCGGCAGGACGAAGATGATCGAGCTCATGGCGCCGCCGACCGAGGCGACGGTCTGGACGGTCATGTTCTCCCAGATGGTCGAGCCCCGGAACGCCCGCAGCAGGGCCATCGAAATGACCGCCGCCGGAATGGCCGAGGCGAAGGTCAGGCCGACCTTCAGGCCCAGATAGGTGTTGGCCGCCGTGAAGACCGCCGCCAGCAGACAGCCCAGAATCAGGGCGCGTATGGTCAGTTCGATGCGTTTGCCGGTTCCGGCGGGCGTGTCCGTCATGCGGGGCTCTTTTTCCGTTGTTGCGCGGAGGTAAGCCCGAAAGCGGTCTCGTGACAACGGGGGCCGCGCATCGCGACTGCGCGGCGATGACGGGATGACACCTCGGAACGAATACGGCACAACGCCCGCCATGTTCGACCCTCGCCCGACCGACGCCGCCTTTCCGACCCTGGACGAGGCGCGGCGCCTGCTGGAGCGGGTCTGGGGCCATGCCGATTTTCGGGGCCTGCAGGCCGATGTGATCCAGGAGGTTCTGGCCGGACGCGACGTGATGGCCGTGCTGCCGACCGGCGGCGGAAAGAGCGTCTGCTATCAGGTGCCCGCCATCCTGCGGCCCGGCGTCGGCCTGGTCGTGTCGCCGCTGATCGCCCTGATGACGGATCAGGTCGAGGCGCTGAAACAGCAGGGAGTGGCCGCCGCCCGTCTTGATTCGGGCCTGACGATGGACGAGCGTTCGGCCGTGTGGCGGGCGGCGCGGGCGGGCGAGCTGGACCTGCTCTACGTCTCGCCCGAAGGGCTGGCGTCCGGCGCCATGCTGGAGCGGTTGGCCGAACTGCCGATCAGCCTGATCGCCATCGACGAGGCGCACTGCGTGTCTCAGTGGGGCCATGACTTCCGGCCCGATTATCGCACCCTGGGCCGCCTGGCCGAGACCTTCCCCGGCGTGCCCCGCATCGCGGTGACGGCGACCGCCGACGCCCGCACGCGCGACGACATTCTGGCCTCGCTGCGGCTGGGCGAGGCGCAGGTCTTCGTCGACAGCTTCGCCCGGCCCAATCTTCAGCTGTCCGCCGAACGCAAGGTCAACGGCTCGCGCGCCCGCACCGACGCCGCCGTCATCGAACTGGTGCGCGAACGGCGCGGCAAGTCGGGCGTGGTCTATTGCGGAAGCCGCGACGGCTGCGAGCGGGTGGCCGACGCCCTGAGAGACGCCGGAAGCAACGCCATCGCCTATCACGCTGGATTCGACGCCCGCGAGCGCGACCGGCGGCTGGAGCGCTTCCTGGCCGAGGACGGCGCCGTCATGGTCGCGACCATCGCCTTCGGCATGGGGGTGGACAAGCCGGACGTGCGCTTCGTCATCCACGCCGATCCGCCCGGTTCTCTGGAGGCTTACTGGCAGGAGATCGGCCGCGCGGGGCGGGACGGCGAACCGGCCGAGGGCATCACCCTTTACGGCCCGTCCGACATCGCCTGGTCCCTGCGCCGCCTTGAGGGGCGGCCCATGGCCGAGGAGGTCAAACAGGTCCAGACCCGCAAGGTGCGCCAGTTGTTCGCCATGCTGGACGGCGCGACCTGTCGGCCCCAGGCCGTGCGCCGCTATTTCGGCGAGCAGGACGCCCAGCCGTGCGGCGTCTGCGACATCTGCGGCGACCCGCCCGCCACCTTCGACGCCGTGGTGCCCGCTCAGAAGGCCCTGGCGGCGGTCCAGCGGCTGGGCGAACGCTTCGGCCGGACGCGCGTCGTCGATCACCTGCTGGGCAAGACCAAGGACGTCCAGCCGTGGGAGGCGGGGCTGTCGACCTGGGGCATCGGCGCCGACCTGTCGCTGGTCGCGTGGCGCGATGTGATCGACCATCTTTTGTTCGAGGGCCTGCTGGTTGAGGACCCCAACGACGGCAAGCCGATCATTCGTCTGGGCGAGGCGCAGGCCGTGCGGGCCGTCTATCGCGGCGAGCGGCCGGTGCGGGTGCGTCAGGCGCCGATCCGGGCCGTGGCGCTGGACAAGCCGCGCCGCAACGCCGGGCGCAATCTGGCGGTCGAGGGGCTGGACGCCGACGTGCGCGCCCGCTTCGAAGCCCTGCGCGCCTGGCGCCGCGACCGCGCCGTCGAACAGCGCGTGCCGCCTTATGTCATCTTCCAGGACAAGACTCTGGTTGAGATCGCCCTGCAGGAGCCGCGCGGGCTGGACCAGTTGGCCGTCATCTCCGGCGTCGGCGCGGGCAAGCTGGAACGCTATGGCAAGGGCGTGCTGGAGGCGCTGGCCGCCTCTGACTGACCGGCGACCATGACCAAAGCGTAACTGGAAGGCCCCTCGCCGCCCTGTCATTTCTTGCTCCCACACCGGGAGAGAGATTGGACATGAAGCGGTTTCTGGCGACGGGCGCGGCCTGTCTGGCGATGGCGATGGCGAGCGCGGCTCAGGCTCAAGAAGCGAGCGACGCGCCCAAGCCGATGGACCAGCCGCGCGACTGGTCGGCGACCCTGGTTCAGGACGCCACCGGCCTGCACGACATCATGATCGACAGCCACCCCGGCACCTATGACCCCCTCAACCCCGCCTTCAGGCCGCGACTGGAGGAAGGCCTGACCGTCGCGCTGGAGCGGGCCAGGACCACCACCGACGCGGGCGGCTGGTGGTGGGCGCTGCGGGCCTATGTCGCCAGCTTCGAGGACGGCCATGTCGGCATCAACGTCACCCAGCCGAACTACGGCTTCGCCACGCGCTGGCCCGGCTTCCTGACCGTCTATCGCGGCGCCGATCAGGTGGTGGCCGACCGCGACGAAGCCGACGCCGCCACGCCCCCGATGGGCGCCAAACTGATCGACTGCGACGGCGTGGCCGCCGAGGCCCTGGCCGAGCAGCGCATCGGCCAGTTCCGGGGCCGCTGGTTCCTGGAAGCCCAACGCGTCCTCTTCGGCGAGTGGCAGTTCCTCAGCGCCCAGAATCCGTGGATCAGCGAGATGCGTCAGTGCCGCTTCGAGGCTGACGGCGCGACCCGGACCTACGCCCTCAGCTGGCGCGCCACGCCCGACGACCTCGGCGCCCGCCGCGCCAAACTGGCCCAGCGCGTCTGGCCCGACTTCGGCCTGAAACATTTCGACGACGGCGGCATGTGGATCTCGACGCCCTCGTTCAACGGCGATCCGTCCAGCGAGACCCACGCCGAGCTGACCGCGCTGATCGCCGACATGAAAACCAAGCAGGAGGCCCTGCGCGCGGCCCCCTATGTGGTGCTGGACCTTCGCGGCAACGGCGGCGGCTCCTCGCACTGGAGCCAGTTGATGGCGCAAATCCTGTGGGGCGACGACTGGATGATCGCCCACCCCGAGCCGGCCATCGAAGCCGTCGAATGGCGCGCCTCGGACGGCAACATCGCCCAGATTTCGGATTTCCTCGGCCAACTTCGCGCTTCGAACGGCTCTCCCGAGTACATCACCTGGGCCGAGACCGCCGTGGACGGCATGAAGACCGCCCAGGCTGCCGGTCAGACCTATTGGCGCAGCGCCAACGACGAAGCCCCGGAAGACGCCGGCCCGCCCCCGCCCGCGCCCCAGTTGATGGCGGGCCGGGTCTATGTCCTGACCGATTCCAGCTGCGGCTCGGCCTGCCTTGACGCCGTCGATCTGTGGAAGACCGCGGGCGCGGTCCAGGTCGGTCGCGAGACCTCGGCAGACACCGTTTACATGGAAATCCGCAACCCGACCCTGCCCAGCGGCCTGGCCCAGATCGCCGTGCCGATGAAGGTCTATCGCGGGCGGGCGCGCGGCAACAACGAGCCGCAGCGGCCCCAGTATGTCATCGAGGGCGACATGAGCGACGACGCCGGCCTGCTGGCCTCGATCCGCAGGCTTCAGCCGAACTGAAGCCTCAGCGCAGGAACCGGTCGACGGCCTGCTGGAACTGACGCGGTCGGTCGATCATGACCATGTGCTCGGCGCCCTCGATCCGCTCGAAGGTCGCCGGGCGGGGCAGAGAACGGTAGCCGTCGCGGAACAGGCCGTCGACGTGGCTGCGCGGGCTGTCGGCGTCGGGGCTCCAGCCATAGACGACGGTGACCGGGGCCTGGATCAGCGGCAGGCGAGAGCGCAGATCCACCGTCATCACTTCGTACAGGCCCTGGGCCAGAACGCGCCGGTCGCCCCCCTGCCAGCCCAGGCCGTTGAACAGGCTGTCGGCTGCGCCGCCCAGTTCAAGGCCCAGAGAGGCGGCCTGAGTGCGCAGGGCCTGATCGCCCAGCAGCATCAGGCCCTGATAGGCCAGCCGCGCCAGAGGCTCGACATCGCCCACCGTCGAGCCGGGGCTGATCAGGGACGGGAAGAAGGGCGAGGCGTCCACGACCATGACCCGGCCGACGCGGGGCCCGCCCTCGGCCGCGACGCGCAGGGCCATCTGCCCGCCCATCGAATGGCCGATCAGGGCGGGACGATCCAGACCCGCTTCATCGATGTAACGCAGGATCTCCGCCGCCGCCGGGCCGCCGATGCGGCCTTCGGCGTTGCCGGCCGCCGCCAGCGGGCCGAAGCCGCGCACCGTGATCAGGTGTACCCGGTAGCGGTCCTGCAGCGCGGCCGCTGTGCGGCTCCAGACCGCCGAGGTCGAGGCCAGGCCGGGGATCAGCACCACGTCCGGTCCCTGTCCGCGCGTCTCAACGACGATGCGCGAGGATTGGAAACCGGCGGGCGCGACGTCGGGGCTGACGGTCGCGACGGCGGGCGAACGCGCCGCAGCGGGCGCCGCCACGGTCGTCAGGCTCAGGAAAAGGGCGGTCAGGACAGCGGAAAACCGGCTCATGGCGCCAAACTGCCGTCAGATAGCGGCGAAACCTCGGCGACAGGCTTTTGGCGCGATGGATTGAAATTTGCGAAGATCAGGAGTGAAATCACCGGACCTGGGGAGGTTCTCATGAAGAAATCCATCATTGTCCTGTCCTCTGTTCTGGGTCTGGCTGCATCGCCCGCCCTGGCCGAGAACTGGAACGTCATTTCACGCAGCTCGGCCACCGCCTTCATGGTGGATGTCGATTCCATAGCCCAGGCTGGCGGCGTCACCAGCGCCCGGCTGGCCCGCGTCCCCGCCAAGGGCGAGCCGACCGATCTGTCGCACAGCATCGGGACCGTCAGCTTCCGCTGCGCCGCCAATCAGTCGAAGGCGGGCGAAGAGGTGTATTACGGTCCGGACGGCGCCGAGCAGGAGCGGATCGACGACGGCTATGATTTCGAGCCGGTCGTGCGCAATTCTCTGGACTCCTACGTCAAGGAGATCGTGTGCGAGGAAAAGCGCGGGACGGCGACGTTCCCGACGATCCGCGCCTTTATCGAAGCCGGGCGCCCCGACTCGCGCTGACCATGAGGCGAGGCCCGGTCGGCTTGTCCGCCTGATCGCTTGGGGTTAAGGCCGGCCGGGCGTCGATGCGACGCCGCGTAACAGTATCGAGCCGTATCTTGCAGCCTTCATTTCCGGCGCTTGCCGACACTCAGGACGCCGCGCAGTTCGGCGTCGCCGATCCGGCGTCGGTGCGCCGCCTGCGTCAACTGGTTCAGGACCACGCCGAGGCCCTGGTGGCGGCCTTCTACGATGCGCTGCTGGCGCATGAGGAGGCGCGCGCCTTCCTGCATCATTCGGTGGTGCAGGAGCGGCTGAGCCCGTCTCTGCGTCGCTGGCTGATCGACCTGTTCGCGCCCGAGGTTGATGGCGACGAAGCCGCCTTTGTCGCGCGCCAGGTCAAGATCGGCGAAGTTCACGCCCGCATCAAGATTCCGATGCATCTGGTCATGGCGGGGGCGGCGGTGCTGAAGGGGCGGCTGGCGGACGTCCTGGCCTGCGACCCGGCCGCTTTCGACCTGTTGCGGCTGTCCGGCGAGCGCATCGACCACGCCCTGCGCCTGATGAGCCAGTCCTATGAAAAGGGGGCCAGCAATCGCGCGCGGCTGGACGAGGCCTATCGCCTTTTCTCGTTGGACCAGGACATCCATTTCGAGCGCGAGAGCCAGCGCGCGGGCCTGATGGAATGGAGCCAGAAGACACTGTTCCGCATCCTGGCGTCGGGCGGGGTGGAGGGGGCGGGCGCGCTCAGCGCCTCGCCGTTCGGCCTGTGGATCCGTCACCGGGCCGACTTTCTGTTCGACGGCTCGCCGCATCTGGCGCGTCTGAACGCGGCGATGGAGCGTATCGACGGCGAGTTGTTGCCCCGTTTCACGCCGGGCGCGGCTTCGTCTGAACTGGTCGGGCCGCTGGAGGCGCTGGAGGCGGCGGTGGACGAGGTCGCCTTCCTGCTGAACGAGATGTTCCAGGGGCTGGCGGGGATGGAAGGCGGACGCGACCCGCTGACGCGCGCCCTGAACCGGCGCTTCTTGTCGTCGATCCTGAGCCGCGAGATCGGTTTCGCTAACGCCAACCACACGCCGTTGTCGGTGTTGCTGCTCGACGTGGACCATTTCAAAAGGATCAACGATACGCACGGCCACCCGATCGGCGACGAGGTGCTGCGCCAGGTGGCCGAGGCCGTGACCGAGAACGTGCGGCCCAGCGACTTCGTCTTCCGTTACGGCGGCGAGGAGTTCCTGATCGTCCTGGTTGAAACCGGTCTGCGTCAGGCCGCGATCATCGCCGAACGGATGCGTCAGGCCCTGGCGGCCAAGGCCATCACGGCGTCGGGCCTGGCGCCCTTCCACGTCACCGTGTCCATCGGCGCCGCCGAACATGGCGGCCATCCGGATGAGAACTATCTGGTCAAGCAAGCCGACGACGCCCTGTACCGCGCCAAGCAGAACGGCCGTAACCGGGTCGAGATCGCCTAGGCGAGGCCCTCCCGGCGCCCTCGGCAGGCTGAACGAATAAGCGCTTTCGATCTCAAAAAACAGGGTTACTAATGCGTCCCGACAATCGGGGGACGCTATGCAGGAATTCGACGCGCTCTTCGCCTTTTACGCCCTTCTGCTCGGGCTGGCGGTGGCCAATGTCGCGACGGCCTTCGCCGAAATGTACAAGGCGCGCGGCCGGGTGATGATCGGGTGGACGGTCCCTCTTCTGGGCGCCGTCGTGCTGACAGCGGCCTGTCAGCAGTGGCTGTCCCTGTTCCGCGCCCAGGCAGACATGAGGCTGGGGGCGGGGGAGCTTTTGGTTTGTCTGGCGATGGCCCTGCCGTACATCTTCATCAGCCAGGTCATCCGGCCCCGCTATGATGAAGTCGCGTCGCTGGAGACCTATTACGCCCAGCACCGCACGGTGCTCGTCGGCGCCCTGCTGATCCCGGTGCTCGCCAGCACCATCGTCAATGTCGTCTATATTCTGAAGCTGAACGAGCCGATCGCGCCGGTTATACCGATGCTGCTGATCTATCAGGGCGTCCGTTTCGCCTGCATCATCCCCATGCTGATCTGGCCGGGCGCGGCGGTGCAGCGAGCGGGACTGATCGTCCTGCTCGCGCACACGGTCATGGTGATGCTCTAGACCATTATCGGTTCGGATTGGATCAATCCGAACTCAGATCAATCACTTGAGCGAATATCTGGGTTCACATGCGATCGCATGTGAACCGATTTCGCTCCAGCCGTCAGGCGTCGACGGCGGCGTCCAGGGCGTTTTCCTGAATGAACTCGCGGCGGGGCTCGACCACATCGCCCATCAGCTTGGCGAACAGGTCGTCGGCGTCGTCGCCATGCTCGACCTTGACCTGAAGCAGGGTGCGGGCGTTGGCGTCCAGCGTCGTCTCCCACAGCTGTTCCGGGTTCATCTCGCCCAGACCCTTGTAGCGCTGGATGGCGATGCCCTTCTTGCCCGCGTCCAGAACGGCCGCCAGCAGGTCCAGCGGGCCGCGGATGGTCGTGGTCTTGTCCTTGCGGCGATAGACGGCCGGGGTGGCGAACAGGCCGTCGAAGGCGGCGGCGCGCTCGGCCAGACGGCGGGCGTCCAGCGAACGGCCCAGCACCTCGTCCAGCACGATGGTCTCGCTGACGGCGCGGCGAACGCGCGTGAAGGCCACGCCGCCCTGGGCGGCCAGTTCGCCGCTCCACGGACCGTCGCCCTCTTCGGCGTAGAGGTTCAGCCGCTCGGCCGCGCGCACGGCGCGGTCGGACAGTTCGCCTGTGCTCTCGTCGAACAGGCCCGCCAACGCGCCCTGTTCGATGGCGAAGGCGGGGGCGCGGCTGGCCAGACGGTCGACCAGGGCCTTGAACGCCTTGGCCTCGCGAACCAGTTCCTGCAGGTCCATGCTGGCGCGCACCTCGCCCGAGGCCAGCTCCAGCGTCGCCTCGGCGCTGCCTTCCTCGATCAGGTAGGCGTCCATCTCGGCCTGATCCTTGATGTAGCGGTGCTGCTTGCCCTTGGAGACCTTATAGAGCGGCGGCTGGGCGATGTAGACGTGGCCGCGTTCGATCAGCTCCGGCATCTGACGATAGAAGAAGGTCAGCAGCAGGGTGCGGATGTGGGCGCCGTCGACGTCGGCATCGGCCATCAGGATGATCTTGTGATAGCGCAGCTTGTCGGCGTCGAAATCGTCGCGGCCGATGCCCGTGCCCAGCGCCAGGATGAGGGTGCCGATGGTGTCGGACGACAGCATCCGGTCGAAGCGGGCGCGCTCGACGTTCAGGATCTTGCCGCGCAGGGGCAGGACGGCCTGGTTCTCGCGGTTGCGCGCCTGTTTGGCCGAGCCGCCGGCCGAGTCGCCCTCGACGATGAACAGTTCGGACTTGGCCGGATCGCGTTCCTGACAGTCGGCCAGCTTGCCGGGCAGGGAGGAGATCTCCAGCGCCGATTTACGGCGGGTCAGGTCGCGCGCCTTGCGGGCGGCTTCACGGGCGGAAGCGGCCTCGATGATCTTGGAGACGACCAGCTTGGCCTCGACCGGGTGTTCCTCGAACCAGGTCGACAGACCCTCGGAGCACAGGCTTTCAACGGCCGGGCGCACCTCGGACGAGACCAGCTTGTCCTTGGTCTGGCTGGAAAATTTCGGGTCGGGCACCTTGACCGACAGGACGCAGGTCAGGCCCTCGCGCGCATCCTCGCCCGAGACGGAGACCTTCTCCTTCTTGGCCAGCCCCGAGCTTTCGATATAGGCGCCCATGACGCGGGTCAGGCTGGCGCGGAAGGCCGACAGGTGGGTGCCGCCGTCGCGCTGGTTGATGTTGTTGGTGAAGCACAACATCGTCTCGTGGTAGGAGTCGTTCCACCACAGGGCCAGGTCCAGCTCGATGCCGTCCTTCTGGCCGCGGATGACGATGACGTCCTTCAGGATCGGCGTCTTGGACTTGTCGAGGTGGCGCACGAAAGCTTCGACGCCGCCTTCATAGTGCAGCAGGATCTCGACCGGCTCGGGCCCGCGATTGTCGCTCAGCTTGATGACCACGCCTGAGTTCAGGAAGGCCATTTCGCGCAGGCGGTGCTCCAGCGTCTTCAGGTCGAAGTCGATGTGGCTGAAGGTGTCGATCGACGGGTAGAAGGTGACCTCGGTGCCGGTCAGCAGACGGCCCTTGTCCTCGCGCATCGGCGCGTCGCCGATGACCGCCAGCGAGCGCACGGTGTCGCCGCGCTCGAAACGGACGCTGTGCTTCTTGCCCTCGCGATAGATGACCAGTTCCAGCCAGTCCGACAGGGCGTTGACCACCGAGACGCCCACGCCGTGCAGGCCGCCCGACACCTTGTAGGAGTTCTGGTCGAACTTACCGCCCGCGTGCAGCTGGGTCATGATGACCTCGGCCGCCGAGATGCCTTCTTCGGCGTGGGTCGCCACCGGAATGCCGCGTCCGTTATCGGTCACGGTGACGGAGCCGTCTTCATTCAGGGTGACGGTCACCAGATCGGCGTGCCCGGCAAGGGCCTCGTCGATGGCGTTGTCCACCACCTCATAGACCATGTGGTGCAGGCCCGAGCCGTCGTCCGTGTCGCCGATATACATGCCGGGGCGCTTGCGCACCGCGTCCAGGCCTTTGAGAACCTTGATGGAATCGGCGCCGTACTCGGGCGAGGGAGCAGTCTGTTCGGTCATGAAAACGTCGGCTCAGGGTCCGCAGGCGGACAGGGAAGAGGCGACACGCAGGCCGCCCGTCTCAGGCGTGCAAATCAGCACGTCCCGAAGTCTCCGATATATAGGAAATTTGACGGGAAAAGCGAGCCTTTAAGCCCTTCTCCCTCCCCTTCATGGGGAGGGTGGTCGATGCGGAGCGGAGACCGGGTGGGGAGGGCTTGGCGATCCTGGTCTCGGCGCTTGAATAGCCTTGCCGCCCCCACCCGGCTTCGCCTTGCAGGCTCAGCCACCCTCCCCCATGAAGGGGAGGGAGAAGGTCGAGCGCTGGCCTTCAGCTTGACAGCCCGCCGCCTTCCACCGCCACGAACTGCGCACGGTCTTCCAGCGCCGCGAACAGCGGGCGCTCCGTCCCGGTCATGAAGGCCTGAAGCTTCAGCGCCTCGATCTCGTCGAACAGGGCGGCGCGGCGGGTTTCGTCCAGATGGGCGGGGGCCTCGTCCAGCAGGAGGATCGGTTGGGCGGGTTGCCCGGATTCAGGATGGGCCAGGCGCGTCACCTGGGCCAGGATCAGGTTCAGCACCAGCGCCTTCTGCTCGCCCGACGAACCTTCGGCGGCGGGCCGGTTCTTCTCGCGGTGCAGGGCGGTGAGGTCCGAGCGGTGCGGGCCGAACAGGCTGCGTCCGGCGGCGGCGTCGCGGACGCGGGCGCGCATCAGGCCTTCGCCCAGCGCCTCGACGATGTCGGCCTCATCCGCCCCCGCCGCCGCCATCTCTTCGGCCGGACCGGCCAGCCCCAGATCGGCTTGAGGGAAGGGGCGGTCGGCTCGGGCGTCGATCCCGGACTGAAGCTCCTTTAACGCCGTCGCGCGCGCCATCGCAGCGCGCGCGCCGCTCTCGGCCAAGCGGGCCTCCAGCGCGTCCAGCCACAGGGGATCGGCGGGGCGCGTCTCATCCGTCAGCAGACGCAGCCGCTCGCGCAGGGCCTTTTCATAGGTCGAGACGACAGCGGCATGGTCAGGATGGGCGGCGAAGACCAGACGGTCGAAAAAACGAAGACGCTCGGCCCGAGCGTCTGAGAACAGTCGGTCCTGCTCAGGCGTGGCCCAGACCGGGCGCAGATGGTCCAGCAGCCGTCCCGGCGGTGCCGTCTCGCCGTCGATACGCACAATCCGCCGCGCCGATGGCCCCATCGTCTGGACGCCGGTGCCGAGGCGAACCTCGTCGCCGTCGGCTGCCTGCAGCGTCGCCGCCACGGCCCAGGCACGTCCCAGCGCCTCGCCCGGCTCGCGCCGCCCCATCTCGGCCGCCGTCGCCCCGCGCAGCCCCTTGCCGGGGGTCAGCAGGCTGATCGCCTCCAGCAGATTTGTCTTGCCCGCCCCGTTCGGCCCATGCAGCACCACCGTCCCGCCGGAAACCGGCAGGGTCGCGCCCGCGTAAGAGCGGAAGTCGGTGAGGGCGAGGGAGGTGAGGCTCAATCTATCCGCTCATCCCGGCGGACGCCGGGACCCAGTGCTTTGGCCGCAAGCGGCGCGGTTCAAAGGAGCGTCTCGAATAGATCGGCCCATTCAGGGTTCATACGCTCGATCAGGTCCAGCTTCCACTCGCGTCGCCATTCCTTGATGCGCCGTTCGCGAAGAAAGGCGGTCTCTCGACTGTTATGAGCCTCATACCAAACCAAACGAGAGACAGCGTAGCGGGCGGTGAACCCGTCGCGCAGCTTCTCGCGATGCTCGGCGACCCGTTTCAGCAAGTCATCCGTAGAGCCGGTATAGAGCGTGCCGTTGCGGCGACTGGCCAGAATGTAGACGTAGAACATCCGGCCGACTGTCCCCGGTTCTCACTGGGTCCCGGCGTCCGCCGGGATGAGCGGAAGAGGGGGCAGCACCGGCTAGTCCTACACCCGCAGCGGCATCAGCACGTACTGGACGCCCACGTCGGCCGGGTCGAGGACCAGCGTCGGGCTGGCGGGATCGGCGAACTTGAAGTGGGCGGTCTCGCCGGTGATCTGGCCGGCGACGTCCAGCAGGTAGCGGGCGTTGAAGCCGATTTCGAACGGTTCGTCGGAATAGCCGATCTCGACTTCTTCCTCGGCCTGACCGGCCTCCATGTTGCGGACGGTCAGCTTCACCCGGTCGTTGTCGAAAGCCAGCTTCACCGAGCGGCTCTTCTCGGCCGAGATGGTGGCCACGCGGTCGACGGCCTTGGCGAACAGGCTGTTGTCGATGTCGGCCTGCTTGTCGTTGCCCTTGGGAATGACGCGCAGATAGTCGGGGAAGGCGCCGTCGATGACCTTGGAGGTCAGGCTGGCCTCGCCGAACTCGAAGCGGATCTTCTGGGCCGAGACCTGGACCTCGACCGGGCCGGCGCCGTCGTCCAGCAGGCGGCGGACCTGATCCACCGTCTTGCGCGGCACGATGACGCCGGGGCCGCCCGCCGCGCCTTCCGGCGCCGGGGTTTCGGCCAAGGCCAGGCGGTGACCGTCGGTGGCCACGGCGCGCAGCAGCGGAATGCCGCCGTCGGCCACGGTGTGCAGATAAAGGCCGTTCAGATAGTAGCGGGTCTCTTCGGTCGAGACGGCGAAGCGCGTCTTGTCGATCAGGCGCGCCAGATCTTCCTTGGGCAGGGTGTAGCGCGCGCCCGACGCCTCGGTCGACATGACCGGGAAGTCGCCCGCCGGCAGCACCGGCAGGTTGAAGCGCGAACGGCCCGCCGCCACCACCAGACGCGGATCGTCGCCCGAATAGGTCAGCGACACCTCGGCCCCGTCCGGCAGCTTGCGCACGATTTCATACAGGGTGTGGGCCGGGGCCGTGATCTGGCCCTCGACGTTCACCTGGGCCTCGGCCTCGTCGACCATCTCCATGTCCAGGTCGGTGGCGGCGAACGACAGGCGGTCGCGCCCGGCGCTCAGCAGCACGTTGGACAGGATCGGAATGGTGTTGCGACGCTCGACCACGCTCTGGACGTGCCCCAGGGCCCGAAGAAGCGCGGAACGTTCGATGGTCAGCTGCATATGGTCTCGCCCGGTCGCGGCCCTGTCGAAGCAGCGCCGCCGTAAATATGGGCGGGAACACTAGCGCATTGAGCGAAAGGGGCAACGGGCAGAGGCGTCTGCGCGCCGTCTGCCCCCGATTTCCACAGGCCGATCTTCTTTCCGTCGTTCTCCGGCAAGCCGCGGAGCGGCGCAAATCGAGGAAACCTGCGGCGCGCGTTAGCGCGAATGAGGCGCACGCGGCGTTTGCGGCCAAGATCGCCTTCGGCGCCGCTGGGTCCTCCGGTCAAGCCGGAGGATGATGAAGGAAAGGGTTTGGTCGCTCGGCTTACCCGCGCAGTTTGCGCGTCAGGGCCTCGACGTCGCGGGCGATCTGGTCGTCCTTGGGCATCAGCTCCTCGATCTTGCGGACCCCGTGCAGGACGGTGGTGTGGTCGCGCCCGCCGAAGCGGCGGCCGATGTCGGGGTAGGAGCGCGTCGTATGCTGCTTGCACAGATACATGGCGATCTGGCGCGGGCGGGCGATGGCGCGGGTGCGGCGCTCGCTCAGCAGGTCGGCCTGTTTCAGGTTGAAGTGCTCGGCCACCGTCTTCTGGATCTCGTCCACAGTGATGCGGCGCTCAGGACCCGTGCGCAGGGCGGCGCCCAGCAGGGTCTGGACTTCGTCGACGGTCAGGGTCGACAGGCGGCTTCCGGCCACGGCGGCCAGGGTGTTCACGGCGCCTTCCAGCTCGCGCATCGAGCCGGGGGTGCGGTCCACCAGATGTTCCAGCATATCAGCGCGGGCCTCGCCCGAAACGACGCCCAGCTTGGCCAGGGCGTTCAGACGCGACTGGGCGACGGCGACCTTCAGGTCGCGATCGGCCGCCTCGACCGGGCAGGTCAGGCCCGCGGCCAGGTGGCTGCGCAGGCGCGGCTCGACATCGGTCAGGGCCACCGGCGCGCGGTCGGCCGACAGGACGATGCGTTTGCCGTCCTCGATCAGGGCCGTGAGGGTGTTCAGCAATTCTTCCTGGGTGCTGGTCTTGCCGCCCACGAACTGGACGTCGTCCAGCAGCAGCATGTCGGCTGAGCGCAGGCTTTCCTTGAAGGCGGCGGTCGAGCGGTCCTGCATGGCGCGCACGAAGGTCGACAGGAAGCGTTCGGCGGTCAGATAGACCACCTTGGCGTCCGGGCGCAGGCGCTGCGCCTCCCAGGCGATGGCGTTCAGCAGGTGCGTCTTGCCGTAGCCGTAAGGGCCGCAGAAGAAGACGGGGTTGAAGTGGCCGTCGGCCCAGGACGCCACCTGCTTGGCGATGGCCAGGGCGAAGGCGTTGCCGTGCCCCTCGACGAAGCTGTCGAAGGTCAGGCGCTCCTGCAGGCCCGCAGCGCGCACGGCGCGGGCGCCGTCGGTGGCCGGGGCGAAGGCGGGTGCGGTCGGGGCGGCCGCAGGCGCGGCGCTGATCGAGGACAGGCGCGGGGCTTCACGCGAGGCCGAGGCCGGGGGCACGGAGCCCATCTCGGCGCGGCAACGGACCTCCAGACGGCGCGACAGGCCGTCCAGGCCCAGCCACAGCTCGTTCATCCGGCGCAGGGCGTTCTTGCGCACCCAGTCGCGCGCATAGGCGGTCGGGGTCACCAGGATCAGATTGCCCTGAGAGTCCACGCGCACCGCCGAAGGCGCGATATAGCTGCTGAAGGGTCCGTCGCCGATCTCAGCCTTCAGGCGGTCCGCCGCCTCAGTCCAGATACGGTTGGGATCCGTCATACCCGCCATCGCCACGCCCCCGATCATGAAGAACACCCGCCACAAGAGTTATCACCGACGAACGCCCTTCGAGACGAGGTCCGGGGACGACTTCTCTCGTCTCGCGAAGCCGGGCTTCGCAAGCGGGGTCGTACTCACAGACAGACATCTCGCGCCGGGGGAAATCATTGATTTCCCTCGTCTTCATCCAGAAAGGACGGAAGTGCGTTACCCCCTCAACTTACCCCCGGAACGGCGGAGATCAACGCTGATTCGAGTCGAGATTCGCACTTAAATTGATTGACTCCAGCAAACCCCGGCAGGGCTTAGGAAAATGGCGATTTCGCCTCAATCAATAACTGGAATCGGTAAGCATGACTTAGAGGCGGACAGCAAGACGGCGAGGGAGCTTGCGCTTCCTCGCCGTTGAAATTCTTACATTCTTTTACGAAATGCCTGTTAAGGGCCTTCCGTAGCCGTCGCATTGCGTCGTTTGACGAAGCCGTGAAGACCCGTCCGAGCGCCCGTGCGAAATCAGGCGGCCGACAGCTTCTTCAACTGGGCGGCCAGACGGCTGACCTTGCGCGAGCCGGTGTTCTTGTGAACCACGCCCTTGGACACGGCGCGCATCAGTTCCGACTGGGCGGTGATGAACGCAGCCTTGGCGGTTTCCACGTCGCCGCCCGTGACGGCTTCCTGGAACTTGCGCAGGTAGGTGCGAACGCGGGTGCGGCGGGCCTTGTTCACTTCGGTCCGCGCTTCGATCTTGCGGATCGCCTTGCGGGCGCCTGCATTGTTGGCCATCGGGTAAAAACCTTCGAACGAAAACGCCGTAAACCACACGTCCACGGCGAGAAAATCTCAAGAGCGGGCGGCTATAGCTGAAAGCCCCCGAACGGTCAACGCGATCCGGCGGGAATTGAGTCGGGGCCGGGGTTTGCGCCTCGTTTCATCCGGCCCCGACATGGATTCAGCGGCCGGTGAAGGCGGGCTTCCGCTTCTCGACGAAGGCGGCCATGCCCTCCTTCTGGTCGTCAAAGGCGAACAGGGAGTGGAACAGGCGACGCTCGAACACCACTCCCTGCGCCAGGGTGGTCTCAAAGGCGGCGTTGACCAGTTCCTTATTGGCCATGACGGCCAGGATCGACTGCCCGGCGATCTTGGCGGCGGCGGCGCGCGCCTCGTCCAGCAGGGCGTCAGCGGCGACGACGCGGGACACCAGACCCGAGCGTTCGGCCTCGGCGGCGTCCATCATCCGGCCGGTCAGGCACATGTCCATCGCCTTGGCCTTGCCCACGGCGCGCGTCAGGCGCTGCGAGCCGCCGATGCCGGGCGCCACGCCCAGGTTGATCTCGGGCTGGCCGAACTTCGCCGTGTCCGAGGCGATGATGAAGTCGCACAGCATGGCCAGTTCGCAGCCGCCGCCCAGGGCATAGCCCGACACCGCCGCGATGATTGGCTTCCTGAAGTTCGCCACCCGGTCGTGCGCGCGAGCGAAGAAGTTGCCGCGATACATGTCGGCATAGGCCTGATCCGCCATCTCCTTGATGTCGGCGCCGGCCGCGAAGGCCTTGGCCGAGCCGGTCAGGACGATGCAGCGGACGCTGTCGTCATCGGCCACGCTTTCCAGGAAGTCGCCCAGTTCGCCGGTCAGGGTGGTGTTCAGCGCGTTCAGCGCCTCGGGCCGGTTCAGGGTGACGACCGCATAGCCGTCCGCGCAGCGTTCGATCAACAGGGTGGAATAGGCGTCGGCCATCAGGCGCTCCTCTCAACTCGTTCGGGGCAGGTCTAGCGCCTCGGGCGGCTCACAGGAACACCCCTCAACCCTTCTGGCAAACCGGACAGAAGAAGGTCGAGCGGCCGCCCTGCACGATGCGCTTCACCACGCCGCGACAGCCCTCGGTGCGGCACGGCTCATGCTCGCGGCCATAGACGTCGAAGCGGTGCTGGAAATAGCCCTGTCCGCCCTCGACATTGGCGAAGTCCTTCAGCGTCGAGCCGCCCGCCGCGATGGCGTCGACCAGGACGTTGCGGACCTCGACCGCCAGCCGCTCCAGCCGGGGGCGGCTGACCTTGCCCGCCGCCGTCAGGGGCGAGATGCGCGCCCGATAAAGGGCCTCGCACACATAGATATTGCCCAGACCCGCCACGATGCTCTGGTCCAGCAGGCTGACCTTGATGTTCTGCGCCTTGCCCGCGAAGGCCTCGGCCAGATGGGCGCCGGAGAAGGCGTTGCCCAGAGGCTCTGGTCCCAGCTTGACGAACCAGGCGTGCCCCTCGACCGCCCCGGTCGGGATGAGGCCCATGAAGCCGAAGCGTCGCGCATCGGCATAACCCAGCCGCGTCAGCACCCCGTCCCGGTCGGCGGTCAGGCTCATATGCTCATGCTTGCCGACGACGGGGGCGTCCGTCTCGAACAGGCCGGGGGCGACGCCTTCCAGAGTAAAGCGGCCGGTCATCCCTAAGTGCGTGATCCAGGTCTCGCCGGTCGACAGGGGGAACAGCAGGTATTTCGCCCGCCGGTCCAGCCGCAGCACCGTCGCCCCGTCCAGCCGCTCGACGAAGCGTTCGGGAAAGGGAAAGCGCAGGTCCGGCCGGTTCTGGCGCGGCGCGCTCAGGCGGGCGCCCTCCAGCACGGGCTGAAGGCCACGACGGACGGTTTCGACTTCGGGTAATTCGGGCATGGACGACAGCTTAGGCGCGGGCGGCTTCTCGGGCGAGGGGGGAAGGGATTATAGGCGGGGGATGACCATGCTTCTCTACGGCCGCCCGCCCGCCGTGTTCGACCCGCCCGCGACGGCGATCCAGACCTCGCCCCTGATCCCCGGCTCGAGCGCGCTGGAGACGGTCGCGCCCGGATCGGCCGACGGGGTGATGCTCTACGCCCCGCCCGGCGCGGTTGAGCGGCGCTATACGCTGGCGCTGGCGCTGAAGGCGCTGAAGCCCGGCGGGCGGCTGGATGTCATGGCGCCCAAGGACAAGGGCGGTTCGCGGCTGGGCAAGGAGCTGAAGGGCTTCGGACTTGAGGTCGCTGAGACGGCCAAGGCGCATCATCGCCGCTGCATCGTCATCCGCCCCGAGACCGTCGAGGGGCTGGACGCCGCCATCGAGGCGGGCGCGCCGCGCGTGGTTCCGGGGCTGGAGGCCTGGTCGCAGCCGGGCGTCTTCGCCTGGGACCGGATCGATCCGGGCACGGCCCTGTTGGCCGAAGTCCTGCCGCCGTTGAAGGGGGCGGGCGCCGATCTGGGCTGCGGCTTCGGAGCGCTGTCGACGGTGGTGCTGCGCTCGCCCGCCGTGACTGCGCTAAGGCTGGTCGACATCGACCGGCGCGCGGTCGAGGCGGCGAAGCGCAACGTCGAGGACGCACGCGCCAGCTTCGACTGGGCCGATGTGCGGACGCTGGACGCGGCGGGCGAGCTGGATTTCATCGTCAGCAATCCCCCCTTCCACGACGGCGGGGCCGAGGACCGGCGGCTGGGTCAGGCCTTCATCCGCAAGGCGGCCGAGATGCTGCGGAAGGGCGGGACCGCCTGGATCGTCGCCAACCGCCATCTGCCCTATGAGGCCGAACTGGACGTGGCCTTCAAGGGGGTACGGATGGTCCTGGATCAGGGCGGCTACAAGATTTTCGAGGCGGTGAAATAGTGGCGGGCAAAGTTCCTACATCCCGCGTGGACAAGCTGTTGGGCTCGATGGGCTACGGCTCGCGGGCCGAGATGGCCCGGCTGGGCAAGGCGGGCGGCATCGTGCTGGACGGCGCCGATCTGACTGACGTGTCCAGGCGCATTCCGGTGACGCCCGATCTGCCGAACCGCATGGAGATCGACGGCGAGCCGCTGGACCCTGTGGCCGGTCTGGTCATCCTGTTGAACAAGCCGCTGGGCATGACCTGTTCGCACAAGGAAGACGGGGCGCTGGTCTATGACGTTCTGCCCGACCGCTGGCGGCGGCGCGACCCGGCGATCTCGACCATCGGGCGGCTGGACAAGCAGACCTCGGGCCTGCTGCTGCTGACGGACGATGGCGACCTGCTGCACCGGGTGATTTCGCCCAAACGCCATGTGGCCAAGGTCTATCGCGCAACGCTGGCGCGGCCGCTGAACGGGACGGAGGGCGCGCTGTTCGCCTCGGGCGAACTGGTGCTGGAGGGCGAGGACAAGCCGCTGGTGCCCGCCGGGCTGGAGGTGATTTCGCCGACCGAGGCGCGGTTGACGGTGACGGAGGGCCGCTATCACCAGGTGCGCCGGATGTTCGCGGCGGCGGGCAATCACGTCGAGGCGTTGCACCGCGAGAGGCTGGGAGGGCTGTCGCTCGGCGATGATCTGGCGCCGGGGCAGTGGCGGCTGCTGAACGAGGATGAGATCGCCTCGATCTTCGACTCCTAACTCCGCTCATCCCGGCGGACGCCGGGACCCAGTGAGAGCCCCATACGCCGCATTTGCCGCTAAAGCACTGGGCCCCGGCGTCCGCCGGGGTGAGCGGGGAGAAAAGGGCGTGCTTGACCTCTTCCCCACAGTCGCGCACCTCCCTGTCATGACCCTGACCAAGATCTGCGGCCTGACGACGCCGGATACGCTGGATGCGGCGCTGGGTGGCGGGGCGGCCTTTGTCGGCGCGGTGGTGTTTCCGAAGAGTCCGCGGCACATCCCGCCGCTGCACGCCGCCACCCTGTTCGACCGGGCGCGCGGGAAGGCGAAGGTGGTCGCCGTTCTGGTCGATCCCGACGACGCCCTGCTGAGCGAAGTCGCTCTGATCTTGCGGCCCGACTTCATCCAGCTTCATGGCCATGAGACGCCGCAGCGCGCGGCCCAGGTTCGTCGGCTGACGGGGGCGGGGGTCATCAAGGCCCTGCCGATCCGGGACGAAGCGGACTTCGCCGATGTCGCCGATTGGATCGGCGTCGCCGATCATCTGCTGTTCGACGCCAGGCCGCCGAAAGGCGCCGACCTGCCCGGCGGCGTGGGGGCCTCGTTCGACTGGACGTTGATGCAGAACCGGGCGCTTGCGGCAAACTGGTTCCTCGCGGGCGGGCTGGACCCGCAAAATGTTGCTGATGCGGTGCGGATTTCAGGGGCGCCGATGGTTGATGTCTCCTCTGGCGTTGAAAGCGCGCCGGGTGTTAAGGACCCAGCCCTGATCAAAGCTTTTCTGGACGCCGCATCGCGGTCCTGATTTCGTCGCCTTCCTCCCTGAAGACTTTCGTGTGCCCGATATCGTGAACGCCCCCCTGTCGAACTCCTATGCCTGGCCTGACGCCGAAGGGCGTTTCGGCCCCTATGGCGGCCGCTTCGTGCCCGAGACGCTGATGCCGCTGATCCACGAGCTGGATGCGGCCTATAAGGCGGCGAAGGCGGACCCGAGCTTCCAGGCCGAACTGGACGGCTATCTGGAGCACTACGTCGGTCGCGCCAGCCCGCTCTATTTCGCCGAGCGGCTGACCGAGCATTTCGGCGGCGCCAAGATCTGGCTGAAGCGCGAGGACCTGAATCACACCGGCGCGCACAAGATCAACAACTGCATGGGCCAGATTCTGCTGGCCCGCCGCATGGGCAAGACGCGCATCATCGCTGAGACGGGGGCGGGGCAGCACGGGGTCGCCTCGGCCACCGTCTGCGCCCGCTTCGGCCTGCCCTGCACCGTCTATATGGGCGCTGTCGACGTGGCCCGGCAGCAGCCGAACGTCTTCCGCATGAAGCTGCTGGGCGCTGAGGTCTCGGCGGTGACGGCGGGGGCGGCGACGCTGAAGGACGCCATGAACGAGGCGATGCGCGACTGGGTCACCAATGTCGCGGACACCTATTACATCATCGGCACGGCGGCGGGCCCGGCGCCCTATCCGGCGATGGTGCGAGACTTCCAGTCGGTGATCGGCAAGGAGATCAAGGCGCAGGCCCAGCGTCAGATCGGTCGCCTGCCCGACGCCGTCATGGCCTGCATCGGCGGCGGATCGAACGCCATCGGCGCCATGCATCCCTTCATTGAGGACGAGGCTGTTCGTCTGATCGGGGTCGAGGCGGCGGGCCACGGTCTGGACACCCCTGCCCACGCCGCTAGCCTGAAGGGCGGGCGCTCGGGCGTGCTGCACGGCAACCGCACCTATCTGTTGCAGGACGCCGACGGCCAGATTCTGGAAGGCCACTCCATCTCCGCCGGGCTCGACTATCCGGGCGTGGGGCCTGAACATGCCTGGCTGCACGACCTGGGCCGGGGCGAATATCTGTCGACGACCGACGATGAGGCGCTGGAAGCGTTCCAGACCCTGTGCGAACTGGAAGGCATCATCCCGGCGCTGGAGTCGTCGCACGCCCTGGCGCGCGCCGGAGAGGTGGCCCGGGAACTCGGCAAGGAGGGCGATCTGGTCATCGTCCTGTCCGGCCGGGGCGACAAGGATATCAACACCGTGGCCCAGCATCTGGGCGTGGAGCTGTGATGATGAAGACCCTGCTGATCGCCGCTGCCATGGCGGCCCTTTCTCCGACCCTGACCGTGGCGCAGAACACCGCTGCGCCCGCCCCTCAGGCGCCGGTGCAGACGGCGCCGACCGTCCCGCCCGGCCCGGCGGCGACAGGAATGCCGGTCCTGCCTCCGGCGACGGAGGCGGCCGACTGCGGCGGACTGCTGCGCAGCCCGGCCTTCTGCGTGACGGCGCAACTGGACCAGATCGGCGCCCTGGCCGACGCCTATACGGAACATCTGGCCTCGCTGAACTGGCTGGCGGCGGACGGCGACGACAACCGCGTCATCTTCGTGCGGCGCCGCGAGGGCGGCGGCTGCGACGGCCTGCAGATGATCGCCTTCTATGACGAGAGCAAACCGGCCGAGGCGACGGCGCCGGGCTATCTGGGCTTTGCCGTCATTCCAGGCGACGTCTGCACCTCGGGCCCGGCCTCGCCGGTCGCGGGAACCCTGCCGCAATGACGACTGCACGCATCGACGCCCGCTTCGCCAAGCTGAAGGCTGAGAACCGGGCGGGCTTCGTCCCCTATGTCATGACCGGCGATCCCAGCCGGGACGAGGCGCTGGAAATCCTGAAGGGCCTGCCCGCCGCCGGGGCCGATCTGATCGAACTGGGTCTGGCCTTTTCGGACCCGATGGCCGAGGGGCCGCCGATCCAGCGCGCCGCCCTGCGCGGGCTGAAGGCGGGGATGACCCTGCGCGGCACGCTCGATCTGGTGGGCGACTTCCGCAAGGGCGATCAGGACACGCCGCTGATCCTGATGGGATATCTGAACCCGGTGGAATCCTACGGCTATGAGGTCTTCGCCCGCGATGCGGCCGAGGCCGGGGTGGACGGCATCATCGTCGTCGACTGCCCGCCGGAAGAGGCCGGGCCGCTGTCCGCCGCGCTGGACGCGGCTGAAGTTTCGCTGATCCGGCTGGCCACGCCGACCTCCGATGACGACCGGCTGAAAGTCATCGCCGAGGGCACGTCCGGCTTCGTCTACTACGTCTCGGTCGCCGGGGTGACTGGGGTGAAGGAGGCCGTCGCCGCCGAAGTGGCGCCCGCCGTCGAGCGCGTGCGCCGCGCCTCCGGCCTACCGGTTGCGGTCGGCTTCGGCGTCCGCACGCCCGAACGCGCCGCCGAGATCGCCCGCGTCGCCGACGCCGTCGTCGCCGGTTCGGTTTTCGTGAACGAAGTCGCCGCCGCCCTTGAGGCGAACGAACCGGCTGTCCCGCGCGTTCTGGCCAAGGTGAAGGCGCTGTCCGATGCGGTGAAAACCGCGCGGACGAGTGCATCCCAAAATAGTGCTTTCTTCGCGGAAACCGTCTAAAGGCCCGCCCATGGTCGATAAGAATCCCGAGAACAAGCCGCGCGGCGGTTGGCTGTCGCGTTTCGCGCCGGGCGTGCGCAAGATCGTCAGCCCGCGCGACACGCCGGACAATCTGTGGGTCAAGGACCCGGACACGGGCGAGATGCTGTTCCGCTCGGACCTTGAGGCGGCCCTGTGGGTCACGCCGTCGGGCCGTCACATGCGGATCAACGCGCCGACGCGCCTGAAGGCCACCTTCGACGACGGCCTGTATGAGGCCATCGACACGCCCGACGTGCCCGAGGATCCGCTGAAGTTCTCGGACGGCAAGCCCTATCGCGACCGCCTGTCGGCGGCGCGCAAGGCGGCGGGCCGCAAGGACACCATGGCCATCGGTTACGGCCGCATCGGCGGCGTCCCCGCCGTGGTCATCGTTCAGGACTTCACCTTCATGGGCGGGTCGCTGGGCATGGCGGCGGGCGAGGCCTTCATCGCCGCCGCGCGCGAGGCGGTGAAGCGCAATGTTCCCTTCGTCTGCTACACCGCCGCCGGCGGGGCGCGGATGCAGGAAGGCGCCCTCAGCCTGATGCAGATGGCCCGCACCACCCTGGCCGTTCAGGAAGTGAAGGCGGCCAAGCTGCCCTACGTCGTGGTGCTGACCGACCCGACCACGGGCGGGGTCACGGCCTCCTACGCCATGCTGGGCGACGTCCACCTGGCCGAGCCGGGCGCCCTGATCGGCTTCGCCGGTCCGCGCGTGATCGAAACCACCATCCGCGAGAAACTGCCGCCGGGCTTCCAGCGCGCCGAATATCTCAAGGACAAGGGCATGGTGGACAAGGTGGTGTCGCGCGGCGACCTGCCGACCACGCTGGGCCTGATCCTGTCCATGCTGATGAGCGGAACCGCCCAGAAGCAGAAGGCGGCGTAAAGCCAGTCCCCATGGACCCGATCTCGGAACGCCTGCGCGCCCGGCATCCCCAGCGCATCGACCTGTCGCTGGATCGGATGCGGGCCCTGTGCGAGGCGCTCGGGAATCCGCAGGACAGGCTGCCGCCGGTGGTCCATGTCGCCGGCACGAACGGCAAGGGCTCGACGGTCGCCCTGATCCGCGCCATCGCCGAGGCGGCGGGCCTGCGCGTCCACGCCTACACCTCGCCGCATCTGGTGCGGTTCAATGAGCGCATCCGCCTGGCCGGGACGCTGATCACCGATGACGCCCTGAACGTCATCCTCGATCGGGTCGAGGCGGCCATGGCTGATACGGGCGGCGAAGCCACGGTGTTCGAAAGCACCACGGCGGCGGGCCTTCTGGCCATGAGCGAGACCCCTGCCGACTTGGCGATCATCGAGGTCGGCCTGGGCGGATCGCTGGACGCCACCAACGTCATCGCCCGGCCCCTGCTCAGCGTCATAACGCCTGTCGATCTGGACCACGCCGAGTTTCTGGGCACGACCATTGAGGGCGTGGCGGGCGAGAAGGCGGGCATATTGAAAGCGGGCGCACGCGGCGTCGTGGCGCGTCAGTCCGAGGCGGCCATGGCCGTTATCGAGCGCCGCGCGGCCGAGGTCGGCTCGCCCCTGACCGTCATGGGCGTCGACTTCGACGCCTGGGCCGAACGCGGGGGCCTCGTCTATCAGGATCAGGAGCGGTTCCTCGACCTGCCCGCGCCCGCCCTGTCCGGCGCGCACCAGTTCGACAATGCCGGCGTGGCCATCGCCGCCGCGCTGGAACTGGACCTGCCCGAAGCCGCCATCGCAGAGGGGCTGAAGGCCGTGCGCTGGCCTGCGCGGATGCAGCGGCTGACGGCTGGCCCCTATGCCGACAAGGCCCAGAAGGCCGACGCCGAACTGTGGCTGGACGGCGGGCATAACCCCCACGCCGCCCGCGCCCTGGCCCGCGCCCTGTCCGACCGTCAGGCGCGCGCGCCCCGCCCGACAGCCCTGATCGTCGGCATGCTGGCCAACAAGGACGCCGGCGGCTTCTTCGAGGCGCTGAAGGGGATCGACGCCCAGGTCTTTACGGTCGGCTTCGACGGAGCGGCCGCAGAGCCGGAGGCCCTGGCGGCCGTCGCGCAGGGACGGGGTTTCGGCGCCATGGCGGTAGAATTGGTGGACGCCGCGCTGGACCGCGCCCTGGCCCTGGGCGCCGGAAGGGTGGTCATCTGCGGCTCGCTGTATCTGGCGGGCGAGGTGCTGGGCGCCAGCCGCGAGACCTGGCCGGTCTGAACCAAGCGCGCCGCCTCTCCCTCCCCTTCATGGGGAGGGTGGTCGCGCAGCGACCGGGTGGGGAGGGCTTGGGCGAAGCAGGCAAAGAAAAAGGCGGCGCCCCGTTCGCGGCGCCGCCCCCACCCGGTTTCGGCCTGACGGCCTCAACCACCCTCCCCATGAAGGGGAGGGAGAATGTCGTGTCAGTCCGCTTTCACGCCGGCTTCGGCCAGCCATTCGACGATCTTGCCCTTGGGCATGGCGCCGACCTTCATCGAGGTCATCTGGCCGTCCTTGAACAGCATCAGGGTCGGGATGCCTTTCACGCCCATCTTGGACGGGACCATGGGGCTGTCGTCGATGTTGACCTTGGCGACCGTGACCTTGCCCGCCAGTTCATCGGCGATCTGCTCCAGCGCCGGGCCGATCTGCTTGCAGGGGCCGCACCACTCGGCCCAGAAGTCCACCAGCACGGGGGTCGAGGATTTCAGGACGTCGGCGTCGAAGCTGTCGTCGGTGACTTTTACAGTCGCCATGAATGATCTCCTTAAGAGCGCTATCGCTCGCCGCGCGGCGGCTCGCTGCTTGAGCGCATTTGATAATCGCGCGCTGACGGTAGCGCCAGCGTTCGGCCACAGATGTGGGTGCGAATCCCCGACAAATCAACGCGCATTTTCGAGAGCGGCGTTCATCAGGCCCTGCGGGACCGCCATCAGCTTAGGCCCGTCTGTCCAGACCAGGGCCGCCTCCACGGCGCGTTCAGGATAGAGGCGGCGCAGGACGGCGGCGTAGATCGCCATCTGCAGAATATAGGCGGGATCGGCGTCCTCGACGTGGTCCGGGGCGGGGCGGTTGGACTTGAAATCAACCACCAGAACCCGCTCGGGCGTGACGACCAGTCGGTCGATGCGGCCTGAGATCGAGACCCCGCCGGGCAGGTCGGGGGCGGTCCCGGTCAGGGCGACTTCGGCGCGGCTGCCGTCGCCGAAGACGGGTGCGAAGAGAGCGTCGTCCAGAACGCCGAAGGCGGCGGCGATTATCTCGGCGCGCTGATCCTCGGTCAGGTCGCGCTCGCGCGCCAGCATTCGACGCGCGGCGTCGGGGCGGTCGTGCGAGGGCAGGTCGGGCAGACGCTCCAGCAGGCGGTGGATCAGGTCGCCGCGCCGGAAGCGGCCCAGCCCGGCGCCGGGACCTTCGCCGCGCGCCAAGGGCGACGGGGCGGGGATGCGCTTCTGCTCCTGCATCTGTGAAGGCGAGGCGAAGCGGGCGGTGGCGTCGCGCGGCGGGTTGGCCCGCGCCCAGTCGGGGGCTTGGGGCTGACTTTCAGCGATGGCGACAGCGGCGGGCAGGCTGTCGGGATCTGCACCGTAGCGGCGGACGCCGCCGTCCAGCTCGCGCACCTGATCGCCCAGCCGGTTGAACGTCTCTTCGATCATCGACCACCAGTCCCCGGCTTCGGGCGCGCGGCTGGAGCCGCGCCCCATGACGATCACCCTGTCCCGCGCACGGGTCAGGGCGACGTAGAGCAGGCGTAGGGATTCATCATCGACACGCGCCGCGCGCGCCGCGCGCGCATCGGCTGAGGCGGGGCAGTCTTCCTTCGACGAGCCGGGGCACATCAGCCAGGCTTCGGCGCCGTCTTCCAGCGGGACAGGCATCAGGGACGGCCCCTGCGCCTTCGCCTTCATCGTCGTGTCGGGCAGGATGACGACCGGCGCCTCCAGCCCCTTGGCGCCGTGGACGGTCATGACGCGGACCTCGCCGCGCGGGCCTTCCAGTTCGCGCTTCACCTCGACATCGGCGGCTTCCAGCAGGGCGAGGCAGGTTTCCAGATCGGTCCCGCCGCGTCCCTCGGCGGCCAGCACCTGATTGAGGGTTTCGTCGATGGCTTCCTCGGCCTCGCGTCCCAGACGGGTCAGGATGCGGGCGCGGCCTGATTGGCCGGTCTCATCCACCCGGTTCAGCAGGCGGGAGAAGAAGCCGAAGGGATCGAGATCGCGGGCGTCGCGCGCCGCGCGCAATAGATCCAGCGCCCGGCCCCACTCGGGCCGTTCGTCCGCCCGACGCTTCAGTTCGCGCCACAGGCCGTCGCGCTTCTCGCGGCCCGCGAGCTCGAACAGGCTGTTCTCGTCCACGTCACAGAAGGGACCGCGCAGCACCTCGGCGACCGTCAGGTCGTCGCCGAGGAAGAGGGCGAAGCGGGCCAGGGCCTTCAGGTCGTCGAAGACGATGTGCTGCGACAGCTTCAGCCGGTCCGCGCCCGCCACCGGCGCGCCTGCCGCCTTCAGGGCGCGGATGATCTCCTCAAAGGTCGTGTCGCGGCTGCGGACCAGGATCAGGAAGTCGCCGTAGCCGCAGGGACGCGGCGTCCCGCCCTTGTCGAAGACGACGGCGCCGGTTTCGACCTGGCGCTTGATCTCGAGGGCGAGCGTTTGGGCCATGCGCTTGCGGGCGCTGGCGGTTCCCTCCTGATCGACGGGATCGGTCCAGGCGTCGCGCTCCGGCGGCGCTTCATCGATGAACAGAGGCCACAGCTCGACGGAGCCGGGCTGGCCTTTGCGGGCGGCAGTGTGGTGCGGAATCTCGCCCGTTTCACCGACGAGAGCGCGGGCGCGTTCGGGCGTGCCGAAGACTTCATCCACGAAGGTCAGCACCGCCTCGGTCGAGCGGTAGGAGGTCTCCAGCGGCACGCCCTCGAAGGCGCCGCCCGTCCCGGTGATCAGACCGTCGTAGACCTGCGATTCCTGTCGTAGCCGTTCGGGCCGGGCGCCCTGGAAGGAGTAGATCGACTGCTTTTCGTCGCCGACGGCGAAGACGGTGCGGTTGGTGTCCGGGACAGTGAAGAACTCCCCGGTCAGGGCGCGCATGATGGCCCATTGTTCGGGGGCGGTGTCCTGAGCCTCGTCGATCAGGACGTGATCGACGCCGCCGTCCAGCTTGTACAGCACCCAGGCGGCGGTCGAGCGGATGGTCAGCAGCTCGACCGTGCGGGCCACCAGGTCGGAGAAGTCGAGCGCGCCGTGGGTTGTCTTGGCCGCCTCGTAGAGGGCGGCGTGGGCGTTGGCGAGGGTCAGCAGCCTGACAGTGTCGCCCGCGACCTTGGCGGCGCGCAACTGGTCGCGGGCCGCCAGGAACTTGTCCTGAAGATCGGCCAGCCAGCCTGTGGCGTCGGGCGGCGCCTGCTTGGTCGCCATCGATTTGCGGGGCGAGCCCGAGCCGGTCAGGAAGACGATGCCCAGACCGTGGAAGCTCCAGTCGTGGTCAAGAGCGTGGACCAGTTCGGCAGCCCGATCCTTGTCGGTCTTGGAGCCGGTCGCCATCAACCCGGCCATGCGGCGGACCTCGCCCCGGTCCAGCCAGCGCAGGAAGTCGGCCTCGATGTCTTCGGGCGTCATGTCCGGATCGGCGCCGGTCAGGACGTAGGGACCGGGCGCCCGGCCGTCGGCGACGCGGGCGACATAGTCGGTCAGTTCGGCGCGCTTGTTCTCGATCAGGGCCAGCAGATCCTGGAAACGACCCCAGTCCAGCTCGACTGCGAAATGGCTGTAGGCCTCGCCGATCGGCCCCTCGGCGTCGGCGAGGGCGGCGCGGGCCAGGTCTTCGCGCGCGGCGTGGGACAGGGCGATCGCCGCCTCGTTCTCCAGCACAGTGAAGCGCGGCGACACCCCCGCCTCGATGGGAAAGCGGCGCAGCAGTTTTTCGCAGAAGGCGTGGATGGTCTGGATCTTCAGCCCGCCGGGCGTCTCCAGCGCGCGGGCGAACAGGCGGCGCGCCTCGGACAGGCGGGCGGGGTTGAGGGCGGCGGGGTCGCTGTCGTCCAGCTTGGCCAGTTCCGCCGACAGTTCTCCGTCGTCCATGACGGCCCATTTGCCGAGCGTCTCGAACAGGCGGGCCTGCATCTCGGCGGCGGCGGCCTTGGTGTAGGTCACGCACAGGATGGCCGAGGGCGCGGCGCCGCCCAGCAGCAGGCGCGCCACCCGGCTGACCAGGGTGGTGGTCTTGCCCGATCCGGCGTTGGCGGTGACGAAGACCGAGCGGGCCGGGTCGGCGGCGCGGGTCTGAGGGTTGAGGGCGTCGCGGACGTGGAGGTTCATTCCGCCTCTCCTTCTTCGCCGCCGCCGATGACGTGCCATTCCCAGACGCGGGCCAGCAGGTTGTAGGGGCTGTAGCTGCCCATCAGATGAGGCGCGGCCCACGAGAGGTAGGGCGTCTCCGGCCGGTCGAACTCGGCGACGCGGGCCATCAGGCCTTGCAGGGCGGCGTCGGACAGTGCCTGCGCCTCCGGCCCGGCCGCGCGCACGGCGACCTCGCCCGCCTTCTTGCGGCCGACGACGCGGACATAGGTCAGTTCTTCCGGCGAGACGGGGCCGTTGGTCTCCTTGAAGCCGCCGGCGGCCAGTATGGAGCCCGTCAGGGTCAACTGGGGGGCGAAGCCTGCCTTGATCTGTTTGGCGGTCGGGATCTGGCCGGTCTTGAAGTCCATGACGGCGGCAGACAGGGCGCCGACCTCGATGCGGTCGGCGTAGGCCTTGACGGTGAAGGGGCCGCCAGGCGCGTCAAACTCCAATGCGCCCTGCTGCTCGATCAGCAGGTCGACGCCGCGCGCGCGGCGCTCGGTTTCGAACCCCGCCAGCCAGCGGGCGGCGTTTCTCGCCAGCGGCGCCTCGCGGGCCATGGCGGCGTCCTCGAAGCCGTGGGCGCCCAGCTCCTCCAGCAGCAGACGCTCGATCACCGCGTCGAGATCGTCGGGCAGCAGGTCGGGCCAGTCCTCGGTCAGGCGCTCGATGGCCTTGTGCACGGCGTTGCCGCGCGCCAGGGCCTCGGCCGAGGCGCCGGGGCGCTCCATCGGTTCGAGGTTCAGGATGCGGCGGGCGTAGAGGGCGTAGGGGTCGCGGACCCAGCGTTCGACCCCGGTAACATAGAGGCTACGCGGGCGGTGCTCGACTGGGGGCGTGGGCGCGGGGCGCGGGGCCAGCTGTGCCGGGCCGGGCGGCGGGGCGTCCAGCGCTTCAGTCCAGTCGGCGACGTCCTCCGGCGCGCTGAGCTTGACCGGAGTGTCCGGGGCGTCGGCGCCGCGCGTCAGCATCTCCAGCCGCCACAGCCAGCGTGATCGCACGGCGGGCTGGCCGCCGCGTCGTTCGCAGTGGACCAGGATCGCCTCCTCGGCGCAGGCGGCCTGAACGAAGTCCTGCGCCGTCTGGCCCAGGCGCCGCTCGGGCGCGGGCAGGGGCAGGGCGGCGCGCATCGGCCGTGACAGGAAGGGATCGACCGGGGCGGCGTTGGGCCAGACGCCTTCCTCCAGCCCGGCCAGGATCATGCGGTCGGCCCGCGCCAGACGGGCTTCGATGGCGCCGAGGATGCGCAAGGACGGATGGGTGGCGCCGCCGGTCCGCACCGTGGTCTCGGCCAGCAAGGCGGCGATCAGGTCGGCGAACTCGGCGGGCGTGGTCTGCCCCAGCGGACCGCCGCCCTCGATCAGGGCCGACAGCAGGGAGGCCGCCGCCTCGCCGTCCGGTCCGGCCCAGGCGTTCTGACCGGCCAAGGCCTCGATCAGGGCGGTCAGGGTTCGCGCGGCCTGGTCCGGCGGACAGGGGCGGGCGGTCGCCAGAGCCTCCAGCCGGTCGGCGAGGGTCTGCGCGCCTTTCAAGCGAGCCAGCTTCCAGTCGGCCAGCGGCAGGCCGCCGCGTCGGGGCTGGGCCGCCTTCAGCAGGCGTTCCTGCAACTGGGACCAGTGGCGAGGGCGCGGGCCGCGCAGGGCATGTTCCTCCAGCGCCTCGGCGGCGTCGGTGAGCGACGTCTCGCCCAGATCGAGGCGGACCAGCGGGTGCTTCAGCAGGGCCAGCAGGGTCTGCGGCTTCAACGGCTCGGCCAGGAAGCGAGCGCCAAGATCGACCAGCACCCCCGCCGTCATCCGCGACAGCGGCTGACCGGTGGAGGAGTCGGCGACGACGCCCCAGCGCGCCAGCCGCGCCTCGACCCGGCGCGACAGCTGCAGGTCCGGCGTCACCAGGGCGCAGGTGATCGGGCGGCCGTCGGGGCCGCGCTGCTCCAGGCTCTCGCGCATCATCAGGGCGACGGCGGTCGCGGCCTCCTCCTCGGCGCGGACGGACAGGACGGTCAGGCCCGACAGGCCCTCGGCGATGGGGTCGGCGGCGCGGCCGGCCTCGGCCGAGCGGGCGCGCAGGCGCTTGATCTCGCGGCGCCAGTCGTCGGTGGCGTCGGCCGGGCGCAGGGCTTCGTTGATCAAGCGCTGACGAGCCAGACCGCGCGCCTCGATGGCCGGATCAAGCGCAGGCTGAAACCAGGGCTGGACGGCCTCCCGCGTGACTTCGGCGCGGGCCAGCAAGGCCTTCAATGCGGCCTGCGGGTGCTGGTCGTCGATGCGGTCCCAGGCGTCGGCGGCCAGGTCGAGGTCGAGGCCGGGCAGGACGACCACGCCTTGGGGCGCTTTCGCCACGGCCTTCAGCACGTCGGCGGCGGCGGGGACGGTGCCGGTGGAGCCGGCGGCGATGACGGGGGCCTGCGGCGGGCGGGCGTCCCACGCCTCGGCCAGACGACGCAGCAGGGTGGCGCGCCGCCACGCCGGATCGACCAGGCCCAGCGCCTCCAGTCGCTTGGGCCAGGCCTCGACGGCGAGGCCGAGGAAGCGGGCGCTCTCGCGCCAGTGCTCGGCCAGATCCTGTTCCGCTAGCGTGGCGACGCGCGACAGGTCGGAGACTTCTTCCAGTTGGCAGGAATCGAGGAAGGCGCCGAGCGCATCGGCCATTTCGAGCGCGCGCAGGGGCTTCATCCCCGGCTCGAAGTCCTCGGCGATCATCCGCGCCATCTCGAAGCGGCGCGTCAGGGGGGCGATGGCGGGCGGCAGGTCCAGACCCAGTTCGCCGGGGGCGAAGGGGGGCTCGTCCTCTTCCAGATCGCCGAGCGGCCGCACCTGCGGCAACAGGACGGGGCGCTCGCCCGCCAGCTTGCCCAGGGCGAAGGAGAAGGCGCGGGCGGCGCGGCGGTTGGGCAGCAGGATGGTGGCGTCGGTCAGGGTCTCGGGCGGGGCGTCGCCCAGCCAGTTGAGGACGCCCGCCGCCAGGTCCTCTAGAAAGGGCCGCCAGGCTGGCACGGCGCGCCAACGCGGACCTTCACCCGAGAAAGGATCGAAACGCCCCCCGATCATGGTCAGGTCTCCGCCTTCAGCCGCGCCTCGGCCTCGTCGCGCGCCTGCGGGTCGCCGACGTGCATCCAGTCACCGTCCAGCACGCAACCGAAGAGACGCCCCTCGGCGGCCGAGGCGCGCCACAGGGGGCTGAGGGAGAAGGGGCCGTCGGGGCCGTGGTCGGCGTAGTCAGGTCGGGTGATGTGGACGCCCATATAGGCGTAGGGCGCGCTGGCCGCCTCGCCCCGGAAGATCAGGGCGCCGTCGTCCCCGAGGAAGAAGTCGCCGCCGCCCTCGAAGCCGATCGAGCCTTCGCGCCGGGCCAGCAGCAGGGCGGCGTCCATGCGCTCGGGGTCCCACAGGCGGATGAGGTCGCCCAGCGCGTCGCCTCGGTCGATCCAGACGCTGTCGATATTGGCGACGAAGACGGGATCGTCGCCCAGCAGGGGGCGAGCCTTCTTCAAACCGCCGCCGGTCTCCAGCAGTTCGGCGCGCTCGTCGGAGATGCGGATCGTCGGGCGCGTGCGGGCGGCCAGATGGCTTTCCAGCCGGTCGGCGAACCAGTGGACGTTGACCATGGCGTCGGTCACGCCCGCCTCGGCCAGCCGGTCGAGAACATGGTCGATCAGCGCCTTGCCGCCAACCTCGACCAGAGCCTTGGGCCGGTCGTTGGTCAGCGGACGCATCCGCGTGCCGAGCCCGGCGGCGAGAACCATGGCGGTGGTGGGGGCGGTCATCGACGCAGATCCTCCGGCACATGGCGGTCCATCCAGGCGGCGACGGCGTCGAGGCCCGGCGCCTTCAGATTGGCGTTCAGGTGCGCCCACATGCGCGGCATGAAGGCGGCGTAGCGGGGCTTGCCGTCGCGGGCGATCAGGCGGGCGAAGACGCCCAGAATGCGCGCCTCGTTCAGGGCGGCCAGACCGGCGTAGGACGCCATGAAGGCCTCGCGGTCGGTCTCGGGGCGCAGGGCGAAATAATGGTCGAGCGCCAGGGCCTCCAGCTCGGGCGCCACGTCGCGGCGGGCGTCCTGCAGCAGGGAGTGCAGATCCCATGACGGGTGGGCCTTCACCGCGTCCTGGAAATCGATCATCCCGACCGAGGCGGCGCCGGTCTTGCCGTCCAGCCGGATCAGGTTCTCCGCGTGGTAGTCGCGGTGGGCCATGACGGTCGCGCCCGCCTCGCCCGCCGCCGTGATTGGGGCCCAGGCTGTGCGCCATTCGGCGATGGCGGCCTCGTCGAAGCTGAGGGTCGGGATCAGTTTCGGCAGCCAGTCGACGAACAGGTCGGCCCCGCCCTGCAGCGCTGTCTGGTCATAGGCCAGCAGGGGCCAGTCTCCCGCCGGGCCGGTCAGGACTTCGGGCGTCGGGGCGGCGTGCAGGACGGCCAAAGCCTCGACGGCGGCGCGATAAAGGGGCGCCGGATCGGCGCCGTTCTCTATGACGCGGGCGAACAGGGCGTCGCCGAAATCCTCGATCACGGCCAGACCGTTCGGGGCGTCGACGGCGACAATCTCGGGCGCCGACAGGCCGAGCGACTTCAGATGGGCGGCGACGGCGGCGAAGGCCTCGATGCGTCCTGCCGACAGGCGAGCGACCGCGTTCCAGCCGTGCGCATGGCGCTGTTCCGGCGTCCACGATGGATCGCAGGGCTGGCTCTCGGCGGCGGGAGCCTGATCCATCAGCATCAGGGAGGCGCCCGAGGGCGTGGTCAGCCGCTCGTAGCGCCGCGTCGAGGCGTCGCCGGGCAGGGGCGCGCGGACGGCCCCGGCCAGACCGGCCGAGCGAAGGAAGTCGAGACGGAGGGCTTCGCGGTCAGACATGGAGTTCCTTCAGTTTGGCTTCCCACGAGCCTGCGCCGGAAACGGTCGCAACTCTTCCGGAGAGGCCCCTATCGCCCTGGCTGAGGGCGGCTGCTTGAGGGGCGGGTTCCGAGATTTCGATCGTCAGCCGGTCGGGGCCGAGCATCTGGCCGGGATCATCGCCCAGCCGTTCGGGCCATTCGATCAGGGCGCAGCCTTCGTCCAGCGCCTCGTCCAGACCAATCTCAAAGGCTTCTTCGGGACGGCTGAGGCGATAGAGGTCGAAATGGGCGATGGGCGGGTCGCTCTCATAGAACTGGACAAGGGTGAAGGTCGGCGACGGCACGTCCTCGTCGGGGCGCGTCAGGGCGCGGATCAGACCCCGCGCCAGGGTCGACTTGCCCATGCCCAGCGGGCCGTAGAGCAGGACGGACTCGCCCGGCGCCAGCAGGGGGGCGATGGCTTCACCCAGGCGGGTGGTGGCGTCGGCGTCGGGAAGGTCGAAAGTCATCAGGCGAAGGTCGCGTCAGGATCGGCGGCCAGGGTCCGCTCGACGAAGGTTTTCAGTTTCAGGGTGGCGGACTGGGCATCGATGTCCAACGCCAGCGGCGGGATGGGGCGGCCGACGATCAGGTCGAAGGCGCGGCCCTTCTTGTTCAGCAGTTCGTGGAAGAGGGTGATGTCGCGCAACTCCTGCGACACATTGTCGAACAGGTGGAAAAGGCGGCTGGTCGGACCAGAGACGTGGATCGGGATGACCGGCGCCTCATATTTGCGGGCAAGCGAAGCGGCGGTTGCGGCCCATTCGGGGTCGGACAGCAGGCCGTCCGGGCCGACGCGGGCCAGGCGTCCGGCCGGGAACATGACGACGCAGCGTTCGGCCTCGAACGCCTCCCTGGCGGCCTGAAGCGTGGCTCGGGTCTTTTCGCGCGTGCGCTTGGCCGTGACCCATTCGACCGGGACCACGGTTTCCGACAGGCGCGGCGAGACGCGCAGGGCGTCGGCGTTGGCGAAATAGATCAGGTCGTCGCGCACCGTACGTAGGGCGTCATGCACGGCCAGGCCGTCGGCGATGCCGGTCGGGTGGTTGCACACCACCAGACATCGACCCGAAGCGGGCAGGCGGTCCAGATGCGCCGTCCGCACCGTCAACTCCAGCAGGTCCGAGACATAGTCCAGCGCCTGTCGCCCGCCCATGGGGCCGATGGCGTCGGCCATGCGGCGCGCCTTGGCGTAGTCGAGCAGGCCGTAAAGGGCGGGGCGGACCAGCGGCCATGCGGCCGATCCCGTCAGCCGGGGCGCGCGCTCGGCGATCAGGACGTCGACAATGTGGGGAGCCGAACTCATCGCCTGCTTGTCGCCGAGGCGGCGGCGGCGGGCAAGCGCCATCCCGCTTGGCGCAGGCTGTAGGGCCGCCTATGCAGGAAGCCTGACCATTCATGGGGGAGTGTAGCGTAATGACCCGATCACATTGGATGAGGGCGGCGGCTGTCCAGATGCTGTTGCTGGCTGGCGGTCTGGCGGCGACGCCGACGCTGGCGCGCGAAGCGCCCGTCGCGGCTGCGGCGTCGGCCGAGGCTCCGGCGTCCGATCGTCTGGGCCTGAAGGATCTGGCGATGATGGAGCGCGTCGGCGACCCGCGCGTCTCGCCGGACGGGCGTCGCGTCATCTATGCCGTCACCACGACGGACTGGGCGGGCAACAAGAATCAGATCGGCCTTTGGATGGTCGATGTCGACGGCGCTGCGCCTGCGCGTCGTCTGCCGATCTCCGACGGCGGCGTCTCGGGCGCGCGCTGGGCGCCGGACGGACAGTCGATCTATTTCATGTCCGCGCGCGGCGGGTCGAACCAGGTCTGGCGCGCGGACCGCGACGGCATGGCGGCGGCTCAGGTCACCACCCTGCCGGTGTCCGTGTCGGGTTTCCGCTTCACGCCGGACGGCCAGGCGCTGGTGCTGGGCGTGTCGGTCTATACCGACTGCGAGACGCTGGACTGCACAAAGGATCGCCTGGCCGAGCGGGCCAAGTCGACGCAGCAGGTCTATGACCGGATGCCGCTGCGCGTGTTCGACCGCTGGGCCGACGGGCGTCAGAGCCATCTCTTCCTGCAGCCGCTGAACGGCTCGGGTTTTGCCGAGGGCCAGCCGCGCGACCTGACCGCCGGGCTGGATGCAGATGTGGGCGTCGGCGAGAGCAGCCTAACCATCGCGCGCGACGGGCGCTCCTTCATCTATTCGGCGCGCAAACAGGCGGACCGCGCGCCTTTCACCAACGACAGCGACCTGTATCGACTGAGCCTGGACGGCGGCGCGCCGGTCAATCTGACCGAAGAGCATTCGGGGCCGGACGGGGCGCCCGCCCTGTCGCCCGACGGACGCCGTCTGGCCTGGCTGGCGGCTCCGCGTGAGAACGTCGGCGGCGATCAGCCGGTGGTCATGGTGGCCGATGCGAGCGGTGCCAACGCCCGCCAGCTGACGACCTGGGATCGAGGCCCCACCGGCCTGAGCTGGCGCTCGGATGGGCGGGCGCTTTACGTCACCGCCGCCGATGAGGGCCAGAACTGCCTGTTCGAGATCGACGCCCGCACCGGCGCGGTGAAGGCCCTGACCGACATCGGCTCGGTCGGCGACTTCGACGAGGTCGGCGACGTTCTGGCCTATGCGCATGAGAGCTTCACGGCTCCGACGCAGGTCTTCATCGCCAAGAACGGCCAGCCCGCGCGCCAAGCGACGCAGCACAACGCCGAGCTGCTGGCCCGCATCGACCTGCCCCGTCCCGAGGGTATCCGCTTCCCCGGCTGGAACGACGAGACGACGCACGGATGGGTGTTCAAGCCCGCAGGCTACGTCGAAGGCCGCAAATATCCGGCCGTCTATCTGATCCACGGCGGGCCCAAGTCGCCCTGGACCGAAAGCTGGTCCTACCGCTGGAATCCGCAGGTCTATACAGCGGCGGGCTATGCGGTGGTGATGGTCAACTTCCACGGATCGCCAGGCTACGGGCAGGCCTTTACGGACGCCATCAACGACCACTGGGGCGATCGTCCTCTGGAAGACCTGCGCAAGGGCTGGCAGGCGGCGCTGGCGGCCAATCCGTGGATCGACGGGGAACGGGCCTGCGCGCTCGGCGCCTCCTACGGCGGCTATATGGTCAATATGATCGCGGGCCAGTGGAATGAGCCGTGGCGCTGCCTGGTCAACCACGCGGGGGTGTTCGACGTGCCGCAGCTGATGAACGCCATGGACATCTCGACCTTCATCCATGAGTTCGGCGGCCCGACCTGGGACCGCAAGGCCGTCTATGACGTCCACAACCCCGAGACCTATGCGGGCGACTGGAAGAAGCCGATGCTGGTGCTGCACGGCTCCAGGGACTTCCGGGTGCCGATGGAGCAGGGGCTGGCGACCTTCTCGGCCCTGCAGCGGCTGAACATTCCCAGCCGCTTCGTCCATGTGCCGGACGAGAACCACTGGGTGCTCAAACCGCAAACCTGGGTCGAGTGGCAGCAGGAGATTCTGGACTGGACGGCCGACTGGACGAAGGAAGGTCAGCAAACGGCCCCTTAAACAGCAGGCTTTGCGGGCGGCGCGCGGCGGTGTTAGGCCTTCGGCCAGACTTCACATCCGCATGAGGAGCGCCTGAATGCGCCGCCTGCCCCATCTCCTGTCCGGCCTCAGCGCCGCCGCCCTGCTGACCGCCACGGCCCTGCCGGCCGTTGCCCTGCCTATGTGGGCCGAGGGGGCGCCCGCAGCGACGGCCTCGGCGACGGCCCAGGCCCGTGCGGCATTCACCTATCAGGACATGATCTCGGCCAACCGGCTGGGCGATCCTCAGGTGTCGCCGGACGGCGAGTGGGTGGTCTATGCCCTGACCCAGACGGATGTGGCGGCCAACAAGCGCTCCAGCGCCCTCTACATCCTGAGCCTGAAGGGCGAGGGCCAGCCGCAGAAGCTGGCGATCTCCGAAGGCGGCGCCAACACCGCCCGCTGGGGCGCCGACGGCAAGCTGTATTTCCTGTCGAGCCGCTCCGGCTCAAGCCAGGTCTGGGTCTCGGCGGACAAGGGCGCGACGGCGACGCAGGTCACGGCGTTGCCGACCGACGTCAACGCCTATCGCATCAACGACGCGGGCGACGCGGTGGCCGTGTCCCTGGCCGTCTATCCCGACGCGGCCGACCTGAGCGCCTCGGTCGCGCGCGGCAAGACCGAGGGCGAGCGCAAGTCGACCGGCCAGGTCTATGACCGCATGTTTGTGCGTCACTGGGATACGTGGAACGATCACACCCAGAACCACCTCTTCGTCCAGTCGATCGGCGCCGACGGCAAGGCGGGCGGCGAGCCGGTCTGGGTCACCAAGGGCTTCGATGGCGACACCCCCTCCAAGCCCTTCGGCGATGAGAGCGAATTCACCTTCGCGCCTGATGGGCAGTCGCTGGTCTTCTCGGCCCGTCAGGCCGGCAAGAGCGAGCCGTGGAGCACCAATTTCGATCTCTACAGCGTCGCCGTCTCTGCGCCCGGCCAGCTGACCAATCTGACCGAGGCTAACCCGGCCTGGGACACGGGCCCGGTCTTCTCGCCGGACGGCCAGACGCTGGCTTACCGCGCGATGGCTCGTCCGGGTTTTGAGGCGGACAAATACTCGATCTTCCTGCGCGACGTGGCCACCGGCCAGACGCGCCAGATCGCGGCCAACTGGGACCGGTCGGCCGACACCCTGCAGTGGTCCAAGGACGGAAAGACGCTCTATACGACAGCGGGCGATGTCGGTCAGACCAAGCTGTTCGCCATCGATACGCGCAACGGCGTGGTCACGCCGCTGACGGGCGAAGGCCACGTCGGCGCCTTCGGCCAGACGCCCTCGGGCTTCGTCTTCGCGATGGACAGCCTGACCTCGCCCAGCGACCTCTATTTCAAGACCTGGCGCGGCCGCGAAATGCCTCGCCGCCTGACCAATGTGAACCCGCAGCTGGCGACCAAGGCCTTCGGCGAGGCTGAGCAGTTCAGCTTCCCCGGCTGGAACGACGAGACGGTCCACGGCTACGTCATCAAGCCCGCGAACTACGTCGAGGGTCAGAAGTATCCGGTGGCCTTCCTGATCCACGGCGGGCCGCAGGGCTCGTTCGGCAACTCCTGGTCCTATCGCTGGAACCCCGGCACCTATGCGGGCGCGGGCTATGCGGTGGTGATGATCGATTTCCACGGCTCGACCGGCTACGGCCAGGAATTCACCGACGCCATCAGCCAGCACTGGGGCGACCGCCCGCTGGAAGACCTGCAGAAGGGCTGGTCCTTCGCTCAGTCGAAGTATGACTTCCTGGACGGCGACAACGCCTGCGCGCTCGGCGCCTCCTACGGCGGCTATATGATCAATTGGATCGCGGGCAACTGGCCGGGCGAGTTCAAATGCCTGGTCAACCACGATGGCGTCTTCGACACCTTCGGCATGGGCTACGGCACCGAGGAGCTGTGGTTCACCGAGTGGGAATACGGCGGCACGCCGTGGGAAAATCCGCAGGGCTATCAGAAGTTCAACCCTGCCAACCACGTGCAGAACTGGCGCGATCCGATGCTGGTGGTTCAGGGCGACCTCGACTTCCGCATCCCGACCTCCCAGGGCCTGTCGACCTTCACCGCCCTGCAGCGCAAGGGAATCGAGAGCCGCCTGGTCTTCTTCCCGGACGAGAACCACTGGGTGCTGAAGCCCGCCAACAGCCTGCAATGGCACAACGAAGTGTTCGGCTGGCTGGACAAGCACCTGGCCAAATAAGGCTCAGCCTGACTTCGGGGCGCGGTTCGTCAGGGCCGCGCCCTTCGTCTTTCGGGGAGGACGCATGACGCGACGAGGGCTTCTGGCGCCGCTGCTGGCGACCGTGGCGACGGCCGCCTGCGCGCCGTTGATCGGGCAGGGGGCGATGACGCCGGCGCAGTTGGGGCCGCCCGGCTGGCGCACGGCGCGCGCAGCCTATGGCGCCGATCCGCGTCAGACCTTGCGCCTCTATCGACCGGCGGCGGCGAACCGCTTGCCGATCCTGATCCTGTTGCCGGACGGCTCGCCCGAAGCGGTGGACGAACGGGCCGCGCGCGATCTGGCCGAGGGCGGCTTCATTGTGGTCCTGGCCGACCGACGCGAGGCGCCGGGCAGTCCGCACCCGGCCTTCATTTCCGACGCGGCGGCGGCTGTCGCCTGGGCGGCGAAACGGGTCCAGGATCTCGGCGGCGATGCTGAACGCATCGGCGTTCTGGGACTGGGCGAGGGCGGCCGGGCGGCCCTGATGCTGGTCTTGGATCGACGCTATCTGGCGGCGGCCGGCGCGCCTGCCGCCGCGCGCGCGGCGGCGGCCCTGAGCGCAAATGAAGGGCCGGACAAGACCTTCACCGACCCTTCGGCCTATGGCGTCGCCTCTGATTCAGCGCCTGTGTGGCGTGGAGCGACGGGCGATATGGCGGGCGCAGTCGCCTTCCTGCGCGAAGCCCTGGCCTAGGTCTCGGCGGTCAACTGTCATGTCGGCGTGTTTCCCCTGTCTCGCCAAGGTCACGGTTTTCCGCTAGAGGAAGCCATGACAGACAAGATGACCCCCCAGGCGGCGCTGGACCGCCTCGAAAACCTCTACAATCAATCCGTCGCCAATCTGCGCCAGGCCGTGAAGACCTTCCTGGCGACCGGCGAGCGCGCCGAACCCGAAGCCCGCGCGGCGGGCCTGTTCGCCTATCCCCGTCTGACGGTGACCTGGCACGGCGAGCGGCCGCAGAATCTGGAAACCCGCGCCTATGGCCGCCTGTCGTGGCCCGGCGTCTATTCCACGACCATCACCCGGCCTGACCTGTTCCGCCCCTATCTGCTGGAGCAGCTGACCCTGCTGGCGAGCGAATACGGCGCCGATTTCAAGGTCGAGCCGTCGGATCAGGAAATTCCCTTCCCCTATGTGCTGGATGGTTCGGACGTGGTGCTGGACCGCACCATGACGGCGGCCATCGCCCGCTGGTTCCCGACGACCGAACTGGCCCACATCGGCGACGAGGTGTCCGACGGCCTGTGGGAGCCGGGCGAGGAGCATCCGCTGGCCCAGTTCGACGCCCTGCGCACCGACTTCTCCCTGGCGCGGCTGCGGCACTATACCGGCACCCCGGTCGAGGACGTGCAGAGCTTCATCCTCTTCACCAACTACAACCGCTACGTCGACGAGTTCGTGCGCTGGGCCACGGCCCAGATCGCCGATCCCGACAGCCCCTATGAGGCCCTGTCCTGCGCCGGGGGCGTGGTGGTGACGCGCGCCACCGATGATCCGGAGGCGGCCATCATGGACGCCGCCTGGCGCAAGCATCAGATGCCCGCCTATCACCTGACGCGGCCGGACGGTCAGGGCATCACCCTGGTCAACATCGGCGTCGGCCCGTCCAACGCCAAGACCATCTGCGATCACCTGGCGGTCATGCGGCCGCACGCCTGGATGATGATCGGCCACTGCGGCGGCCTGCGTGGCAGCCAGACCATCGGCGACTATGTGCTGGCCCACGCCTATCTGCGTGACGACCATGTGCTGGACGCCGTCCTGCCCGCCGACATCCCCATCCCCAACATCGCCGAGGTGCAGCGCGCCCTCTATGACGCGACCAAGCTGGTCTCGGGCGCGCCGGGCGAAGAGGTCAAGAAGCGGCTGCGCACCGGCACCGTCGTCACCACCGACGACCGCAACTGGGAACTGCGCTATTCCAAGTCGGCCCTGCGCTTCAACCAGAGCCGCGCCGTCGCCATCGACATGGAAAGCGCCACCATCGCCGCGCAGGGGTATCGTTTCCGCGTGCCCTACGGGACGCTGCTGTGCGTCTCGGACAAGCCGCTGCACGGCGAAATAAAGCTGCCGGGCCAGGCCAACCGTTTCTACGAGGGCTCGATCTCCGAGCATTTGCAGATCGGTATTCAGGCGGTGGAACTACTGCGGGCCGAGGGCGCGCGCCTGCACTCGCGCAAGCTGCGCGCTTTCGACGAGCCGCCTTTCCGGTAAGAGGGCGCTATCGCGCGACGCGGTCGCTCGCTGCATGAGCGCAGGCGCGGCGCCTCTCCCTCCCCTTCATGGGGAGGGTGGCTGAGGCCGTTAGGCCGAAGCCGGGTGGGGGCGGCTAGGCTGCTGATCAAGCTCCGCCCGCCTGCAGCGGCGCTCTGCGCTCATATCGCCTGGCCCTCCCCACCCGGTCTCCGCTTCGCTGCGACCACCCTCCCCATGAAGGGGAGGGAGAGGCTCGAGTTTGTTTTCAAGAAAGAACTTTACAACATAAAGTTCTTGGCTCATCTTTTGCATCACAGGCAGGGAGAGACGCCATGACCCGCGACCAGGTTCAATCCGTTCACGACGACATCGCCTATATGAAGGCCCTGGCCCAGGAAGGGCGGCATGCGCCGCTGCTGGGCGGGCGCATCCTGATCATCGCCGGACTGGTGTTCGGCGTGGCGGCGCTTGCCCACTACGGCGTCCAGAGCGGCGTGATCGAGGTGTCGCCCATGGCCTATCCGCTGCTGTGGGGCGCAGCCATGGTGATCTTCTTCGGCGCCCTGATGGTCGAGATCAAGCGCTGTGGCCACAGGCCGGGCGCGCGGTCGGCGGGCAACCGCGCCGCCGGCGCGGGCTGGATGGGCGTGGGGCTGGCAACCTTCGTCATGTTCCTGTCGATGGGCGTGATCGCCTGGATGACAGGGCGCGGCGACGCCTTCGCTATCTTCCCGTCGCTGATCTTCGCCCTCTACGGCTCCGGCTGGGCGGTCTCGGCGACCATGAGCGGCCAGAGGTGGCAGTGGCGGCTGGCCATCGGAGCCTGGATCGCCGCGCCCCTGATCGCCTTTTTGATCGGCAGCCCCCTGTTGTGGCTGGGCTATGCGGCGGGGCTGTTCCTCTTTGCTTTCGTTCCCGGCCTGATCCTGGCGCGCCAGGAACCGGCGGAGGTGGTCTGACATGGCCGCCGCAGAACCGGCTGACGATTTCAACATCGGCCGCATCGACGAAGTGATCCACGGCCGGGTGCGTCTGGGGATCATGGCTTATCTGTCCGGCGTGGAGAGCGCTGACTTCGGCGAGCTGAAGGCCCGGCTGCAGACCACGGACGGCAATCTGTCGGTGCATCTGCGCAAGCTGGAGGAGGCGGGCTTCGTCTCCGTGTCCAAGAGCTTTCAGGGCCGCAAGCCCCTGACGCGCGCCAGCATGACGACGGCGGGGCGCGACGCCTTCCTCGCCTATCTGGACGCCATGTCCGCCCTTGTGGCGGGCCGCTAGAGCAGCTGGCGCCCGATGCTGAACCGGCTATGGAGGGCGGGTATGAGCCAGCGCCCTTCATCATCCGACACAGGCGGGTCCGGTCCGTTTTCGGCGCTGGCTGTCGAGCCGTGCGTCTGGGTCGATCCGGTGGCGGTCGTGGCGGGGATCCACCAGCGCGAGGGAGCGCTGGGGTTGATCGCCGGGGCCGGCGATCCGGCCGCGCATGGAGGGCGGATGTCCTTCGTCGCCTGCGAGCCGGATCTGTGCGTGATAGGGCAGGTGGACGAAGCGGCGCCTTTCGAGGCTCTGCGGAGTCCGGCCTTTGCGGGCGGCGGGGTCGTCGGCCTGATGAGTTATGATGCGGGGGCCCGCCCGGCGACGGGCGAGCGGGGCGGGGACTGGCCCGATCTGATGCTGGCCCGCTATCCGGCCCTTCTGGCCTTCGATCACCAGACGAAAGAAGTGCGCGCCGTGGGGCGGGGCCGCACCGGGGCGCAGGCGCGCGAACAGGCGCGTCGGGCGGCGGCCTGGCTGACGCAGGCGCGGGCGCCGACGACGCCGTCCGCGCCGGCTTCCGCCTTTGAGGGCGAGGCGGCGCCGGAGGTCTATGAGGCCGCCGTAGCGGATGTCGTGGGGCGCATCGCGGCGGGCGAGCTGTTCCAGGCCAACATCGCCCGCGCCTGGTCGGGCGGGCTGGCGGCGGGGCGTGATCCGTTCGATGTCTTTGTGCGGCTGTCGGCGGTGCGGGGCGCGGCCTACGGCGCTTTCTGGCGGCTGGGCGATCGGGTGATCGTGTCCAATTCGCCGGAACTGTTCCTGACCTTCGACGAGGCGAGCAAGCGGATCGAGGCCCGGCCGATCAAGGGGACGCGGCCGCGTGGGGCCGATCCGGCGCGCGACGACGCCCTGGCGGCTGAACTGACGGCCAGCGCCAAGGATCGGGCCGAAAATCTGATGATCGTCGATCTGATGCGCAACGACCTGGCGCGGGCGGCGCGGCCGGGAACGGTCCGGGTCGAGGGGCTGTGCGAGCTGGAACGCCACCCCACGGTGCATCATCTGGTCTCAACCGTCAGCGCCGAGGCGGCCGCAGGCTTCGGTCCGGCCGAGGTGCTGGAGGCGGCCTTTCCGCCGGGCTCCATCACCGGGGCGCCCAAGCATCAGGCCATGAAGGTGATCGCGGCGCATGAACCGCCGCGCGGGGCGTGGTGCGGTTCGCTGTTCGGATGGGGGCTGGCGGGCGATCTCCGTCTGACGGCGTCGGTGCTGATCCGCACGGCGGCCTTCGTTGAGGGTGCGGCGGGCTGGCGCTGGCGCGCTCAAGCCGGGGCGGGCATCGTCGTCGACAGTGATCCCCACGCCGAGCGGCTGGAGACCGAAGCCAAGATCCAGGCGTTGCGCGAGGCGTTGGCGGGGTAGGTCAGCAGTCGGTGCAGACGACGCGATCAACGGTGCGCGGCCGCAGGAAGTAACGCCGTGACAGGGTGACCGGCTTGGGCAGGACGGCGGCGAACGGCGACCTGTAGATATACTGGGTCTCGCCCATGATCACCGTCTGCTCCTTCTCGACCACGTCGGGCGGCAAATCGGTGACGCGATTGCCGCGCTGTAGAGGCGACAGCGCCTTGCCGTTGCCGTGGCTCCATTCGATTGTAGCCACGCCCCGAGCGTCGACGGAGATGCTGGTGGTGCGGATGGAAAGTTCGGCGGCGGGGAAGGGGCGCATGATCAGGCCCCCGACGGCGTAGATGGCGTTGATCCCGGCCCGGTTGGTTCTTTCGCTCTGGGCGACCAGGTCCGACACGACCGAGGCGGCGTGACTGGCGCGGCGCTGGGCCATGAAGCCCTGGCTGAACTCGACCAGGCCGAAATAGAGCAGGATCATCACCGGCGCGATCAGGGCGAACTCGATCGCCGTGGCGCCGTCCCGGTTACCGAGCAGGCGGAACAGGGAGCGGAGACGCAGACGCCGGCTCATTGATAGGGCTCGTTGCGGAAGGCCAGGGTGGTGGTCAGCATCACCCGCCCGTCCTTGGTGCGCGACACCGCCTGGGCGATCATCGGCGTGACGATCGGCTGCTCGTACCAGATGCGGACCAGCACTCGCTCGCCGGGGCCGCCGGGCTCGAACTTCAGGCCGGTGGGGTCGAACAGGTCGCCGCTGGTGGGGTCCGGCGGGGCCTTGCTCGGGTCAGTCAGGGAAAAGTCGTCCAGTACGCGCACGTCGATGAAGGCGCGGCGGCCGCAGTCGCCGGAAAACAGGCTCATCTCGGCGCAGAACTTGTCCTTGAACTGCTCGGGCGTCAGTTCCTGGGTCTGGGCCTGGCCGGTGCGCACCTGGCGGGCGGCGTCCGAGGCGGCGGTCTCGACCAGGGCGTCGACCAGCAGCATCAGGCCGATCTCCAATATGCCGAACAGCAGCAGGAAGAAAGGAAGGGCGACCAGGCCGAACTCGATGGCGTTCGAGCCCTCGCGTCGTTTCCGGTCGTGAGAACGTCGCGCCAAGGCCCGGCCTTTTAAGAGCCGCGCCCGGCGGGCGCAGCAGGGGCGCAGGTCGCGCCGCAGGTCACTTCGGTCGTCTCGCGGCCGCGCCAGACCCGCACTGTTCCGGCGTTGCTGGGCGCCACCACGATCTGGCGCTGGAACAGGGGGCGGCCCAGACCGTCCACGGCGATGACCTCGGTCACCCCATAGGCCTTGCCGGTGATGAACAGGGTGCGGGCGTCGGTGACGGCGACGTCGGCGATGGCGGGATTGGCGACGATGACGGACCCGGCGGCGGCGCCCAGCTGGACGCGCGCAGCCTGATGGATCGGAACTTCCAGTTGACGGCTCTGCGCCGTCGCCGCCGTCGCGCCCAGAACAACCGGCAGGCCGACAAGCAGCAGGCGGATCAGGGTCGCCCTGTGGGGCTGGGCCGATGCCGTCATGTCGGAACCTCCGAAGTCAAAAGAACGGGCGCGCGCGACGCCGCGCGTGAACTGTCGCGCGCAAAGGTCAAGATTTCCTGAAATTCGCGTGTCCTCGGAGGATTGGGCTATTTCATAGTAAACATATAAGTAACCATCATAATTTTGCGACAGAGGGCTAGATTTTACGCGTCCTTAATCCGATCCGGCGCACGATCGTCAGGCATACGGGGATCAAGCGGGCAGAAAACCGGTGACCCTGAATGGTGGGACTGTTGCTCGCTCTGAACAAAAGGAAGACAACTCATGCGTAACTTCATCAATCGCTTCGCCAAAGACGAATCCGGCGCCACGGCCATCGAATACGGCCTGATCGCCGCCCTGATCTCGGTAGTCATCATCGGCGCGCTCGTCGCCATCGGCCCGAAGGTTCAGGCTATGTTCGGTACGGTTAAAACTGAACTTGAGACGGTGGTTCCCGACGAAGGCTAAGGTCTTTTTGGACTTAAGTGCGACGGCCGGAGTTTTTGCTCCGGCCGTTTTTCTTTGCAAGTGAGTTTAGTGTTGAGCGCTTCGCAATCGAGGAAACCGAGTTTTAAAGACTTGCTATCAGGGTGGTGAGATGGATTCTCTTTCGTTCCTTCTCCTCGCCGCTCTGCCGGTGCTCGCCGTCGTCGCGGCTCTGCACGACCTGACGACGATGAAGATCCCGAACTGGATCTCGATCGCGCTCGTCGTCGGCTTCTTTCCGACGGCGCTGGCGCTGGGGCTGCCGCTGAGCGTGGTGGGCGTTTCCGCCGGGATGGCGTTGGCGGCGCTGTTCATCGGCGCGGGGATGTTCGCCTTGAATTGGATCGGCGGGGGCGACGCCAAGCTGCTGGCGGCGGCGACCCTGTGGATGGGGCTGTCGGGCACGCTGCACTTTCTCCTCTATACGGGCCTGGCGGGCGGAGCCTTCTGCATGCTTCTGCTGACGGCGCGCAGTCGCCTGCCCATCCTGGCCCAGACGGGGCCGGGCTGGGTGATGCGGCTGATGCAGCCCAAGGGCGACATTCCCTATGGCGTCGCCATCGCGATCGGCGCTCTTCTGGCCTATCCCGCCAGTCCGTTGATGGCCGCCTTCATCGCCGGTTGACCTGCGTTCGCCAAGGACTGTCCCGCTTAGGGACGCGTTAACCTCGATCCCTCATCATTGTTAACGGCAGGGGGCGGCCCGCGCGCTATCGCGTCGTCGCGTCTGCCGGAGACCGTCGATGAAGCCCGCCAAGATCGCCGTCATCTGTATCGCCGCCCTGGCCGCCGTCGGCCTGGCGCTGGTGGTGCGCGCCATGGGCTCGCCCGATCGGGAACCGGCGACGGCCTCGGCCGCCGTCGAGGCGCGGCCGATGGCCAAGGTGCTGGTCGCCGCGCGCGACCTTGAGGCCGGTCGACGCCTGGCCGACGCGGACCTGAGCTGGAAGGACTGGCCGGCCGAGGAATTGAATCCGCTCTTCATCACAGACGGCTCGACCCCGCCGCCCGCCAAGCCCGAAGGCGCCGCCGCAGAGAACGCCGCCGTTGACGCCAAGGGCGAGCAGAGCCGTGAGCAGGCGCGCGCCCAGGCGGTCGAGCGCGCCTTGAAGGCCGCCGCTGAACTGAACGGTCCGGGCGCCAAGTCCGACTATATCGGCGCCGTGGTGCGCGAACCCATTCTGGCGGGCGAGCCGATCGTGGCGCGCAAGATCGTCCGCGCCGGGGACAGCGGTTATATGGCCGCCTATCTGGAGCCGGGCACGCGCGCCATGGCCATTCGCGTCAATGTCGAGACCGCCGCCGGGGGCTTCATCCTGCCGGGCGACCGGGTGGACGTGCTGATGACGCGCGAGATCAAGAATAACGACAGCAGCGCCGGGCCGCGTTTCACGACGGCGACCATCATGCGCAACATGAAGGTTCTGGCCATCGACCAGACCACCCGCGCCGCCGAGGACGAAAAGGCCGTGGTCGGCGCCACCGCCACCCTGGCCGTCAGCGAACGCGACGCCGAACTTCTCGCCCTGGCGCGGTCCGAAGGGGACCTGTCGCTGGTGCTGCGCTCCTATGCCGACACGGCGGGGCCGTCGGGCCACGTTCCCGGCGCAGTAAGGCGCGGCGGCGAGCGGACGGGCGCAGTGGTCAAGGTCTATCGCGGCGGCGGCGACGTGCCGCAGGAAGTGCCGACGCCATGAGGATTTCGCGCATGAGCCGTTTCGCCGTCGCCGCCAGCGTCGCTGTGCTCGCTCT
>NZ_QWTZ01000015.1:0-99563 GCF_003576505.1 Brevundimonas sp. LPMIX5 | reverse complement strand
GCCGATGGATCAGGCGGGCGCCCAGACGACGCGCGCAGCCATTACCGCAGGCTCGGCGCCGCAGCTGGTCAACCTGCCGCGCGGGACCTCCTTTGCGGTCGACCTGCCGTCTGATGCGCGCGACGTCATCATCTCCAACCCGCGCGTGGCCGAGGCCATGCTGCATTCGCCGCGCCGCATCACCATGATCGGCCTGGAGGGGGGCGAGACGGACGCCGTGTTCCTGGACGCCGCAGGCCGCACTATTCTGGCGCTGCGCGTGCGAGTAGATGCGGGCGTCAGCGCCCTGCAGGACACGCTGAACCGCATCGCGCCCGGCTCGGACCTGCGGGCCGAAGCGGTCAACGACAGCATCATCCTGAGCGGTCTGGCCGCCAGCCCGGCCGACGCCGACCGCGCCGCCCAGGTGGCGCGCGCCTTCGTCAGCGCGCCCGAAAAGGTCATGAACATGATCTCGGTCGCCGGTTCGGACCAGGTGACGCTGAAGGTCCGCGTGGTTGAGGTGCAGCGCAACGTCATCAAGCAACTGGGTTTCGACACCCAGGCGGTGATCGGCCGTGTCGGGGACACCCAGTGGTTGTTGGGCAACAACGCCACCTGGGGCGTCAACGGCTCGCTGCTTGGCGGGCTGGCGGGCGGGATCGCGCGCGACACGACCAAGAACTTCCAGATGCAGGCGCCCTGCATCGGGCCGGGGTGGCCGGAAGGGGCCCTATGCCCGGTCATTGTCGATGGCAGTCCGGGCGATCCTCCGAACTGGGAAACCGCACAGCCGGGCACCGGTCCCGGCTCCGACGGCCTGAACAAAGGCTCGGCGACGCTGAAGGCGTTCGAGCGCGTCGGTCTGGTCCGCACCCTGGCGGAGCCCAACCTGACCTCGGTCAACGGCGAGGCCGCCAGCTTTCTGGCGGGCGGCGAGTTTCCTGTGCCCACCGGCCGCGATCGCGATGGTCAGGTCACGGTGCAGTACAAACCCTATGGCGTGGCGCTGGGCTTCCGCCCGGTCGTGCTGTCCGAAGGGCGCATCAGCCTGCAGGTCAAGGTCGAGGTGTCGGAGCTGACGCCCAGCGGCGGTTTGACGATCGGCGCCGGAACGCCGTCGTCGATCACCCTGCCGGGCCTGACCGTGCGGCGCAGCGAGAACACCATCGAACTGCCTTCGGGCGGGTCGATGATGATCGCCGGCCTGTTGCAGGAAAGCACGCGTCAGGCGGTGGATTCCCTGCCGGGCATGACGAACATCCCGGTGCTGGGGCAGTTGTTCCGTTCACGCGACTATCTGATGGGCGAGACCGAACTGGTGGTCATCGTCGAGCCCTATGTCGTCACGCCGACGGCGCCGGGGCGGATGCAGACGCCGGCCGACGGCCTGCGCATCGCCCATGACGCCCAGACCATCTTCTTCGGCCAGCTGAATCAGGTCTACGGCTCGCCCGCGCCGACCGCCCAGGCGGGCCCCGGTTGGCGCGGCCCCGTCGGCTATGTGATCGAGTGAACGCCATGACCCGACTTTCTTCGCGGTATCTTCCCCTGATTGCTCTGACGGCGGGCGGATTAGCCCTGTCGGCCTGCGTCGGCGGCCCGGCGAGCCTGGGCGGCGAACCGCCGCTGACGCCCACGTCGCGCTATTCCCTCCAGGTCGAGCCGGGACTCGAGCGCATCGCTTTGGCGGTGCATGAGACGGGCGTCTCGGCCAATCAGCGCGCGGCCCTGGGCGATCTGGTCAACCGCTTCGCCATGGAGGGGGCGTCGGTCCTGGTCATCGAAGCCCCGTCCGGCGGCGACCCCGTGGCGGCCGAAGCGGCCTGGGGCGTCCGGGCGATCCTGCAACAGGCGGGGGTGCCGGAGAACCGCATCCAGGTCGCGGCCTATGTCGCGCCTGATCCGCGCGCGCCCGTGCTGGTCGGGTTCGAGACCGTCCGTGCGGTGGTGCCTCAGTGCGGAACGCAATGGGGCAATCTGGGCCGGAGCGGCGACAATCAGTCCGCCTCCAACTTCGGCTGCGCCGTCAACGCCAACCTGGCCGCCCAGATCGCCGATCCGCGCGATATCGTGGCGCCGCGCGGCATGACGCCGTCCGAGGCCGGGCGACGGGCGGTGGTGTTCGACGCCTATCGCGCCGGAACGGCGACCTCGGCGGCGCGTGAACCCCTGCTGTCGCAAATGCGCATCTCACAGGCCATTCAATGAGCAAGCTGGCCGATACCCATTCGAGCGGGTTCGACGCCCTGGACGGCTTTGATCTGGACGACGAGTTTCTGGATCTTGATGACGGTCGGCCCGTTCCGGCGCCGATGCCCACTCCCGCCGTCGCGCCCATGTCCGCCCCTGTTGAAGGCGCGTTCGTGGAGGCGACGCCGCCCGCCGTTGCGACGCCTTCGGCCCTCAGCCCGGTGAGCGGGGCGGTGGAAGTCGCCATTCCGCGCATCGCGGTTCATATCTTCGCCGAGCGGCAGGACACGGCCGCCGCCGGCGAGCGCGCCGGTCAGGACCGGCGCATGGCCCGCGCCGCCACCCAGATCCGTCTGGGCGGGGTGCAGGCGGCCATCGAGGCCTATCAGAACGAGCCGACGCCGCCCCTGGTGATCGTCGAAAGCCTCAAGGACCCGCAGAGCCTGCTGGCCGAGATCGACCAACTGGCCCAGGTCTGCGATTCCGGCACCAAGGTCGTCATCATCGGCGCGGCCAACGACATCCTTCTTTATCGCGAACTGATGCGGCGCGGCGTCAGCGAGTATCTGGTGGCGCCGATCCAGCCCTTGCAGCTGATCGCGGCGATCGGCGGCCTGTTTGCTGATCCGGCTCAGCCCTTCGTCGGTCGCACCATCGCCTTTGTCGGCGCGCGCGGGGGGGCCGGGGCCTCGGCCGTGGCGCACAATACCGCCTATGCGATGAGCGAGCGGATCGGCGTCAACACCGTCATCGTCGATTATGACCTGCCGTTCGGCACGGCGGGGCTGGACTTCAACCAGGATCCGCTGGGCGGGGTCGCCGACGCCCTGAAACAGCCTGAACGTCTGGACGCCACCCTGCTGGACCGGATGACGGTGCGCTGTACCGACAAGCTGAGCCTGTTCGCAGCGCCCGCCACCCTGGACGCCGACTGGGACTTCAGCCCCGATGTGTTCGAGGAAGTCACGGGGCGTATCCGCGCCACGGCGCCCTTCGTCGTTCTGGACCTGCCGCACCTGTGGTCGGGCTGGATGCGGCGAGCGCTGATTTCAGCGGACGAAGTGGTGGTGGTGGCGACGCCGGACCTGGCCTCGCTGCGCAACGCCAAGAACATGATCGACCTGATCAAACAGGGGCGACCCAACGACGCGCCGCCGCGTCTGGTGCTGAATCAGGTCGGCCTGCCGGGACGGCCCGAGATCCCCGTCAAGGATTTCGGCGCGGCGCTGGGCGTGCATCCCAGTCTGATCATCCCCTTCGACGCCAAGGTGTTCGGCACGGCGGCCAACAACGGCCAGATGATCATCGACTCGGCGGCCAAGACCAAACCGGCCGAGGCGTTCGAGACCCTGGCCCAGATCGTGTCTCATCGCGAACTGCCGACCGCTGGAACGCAGACGCGGGCGAAGGTCGTAGCGGGCGGTTCGTCGCTGTTCGCCGGTCTGTTCAGCCGGAAGCGGGCCTAGGTGTTCGGCAAGCGGTCAGCCCCGGCGACGGTTCAGGCGGCCCCGCGCCCGACGGTGGCGCCGGACCCCAGTCTGGCCGAGGCTGCGTCCCGGCGTCCGGCGCTGGATCCTGTCGACGGCTTTTCGCCTGAAGAACTGGACCCTCTGACGCCGACGACGCCCAGGCGTCCCGATCCGTTCGAGCACGCGCTGGGACAGTCGGATCAGTCGGCGCGTCCGGCGGCGGGCGGCGCCGGGCCGCGCGCCACCGCCGGCCTGGCTCAGCTCAAGAACGCCCAGGCCGTCGCCGAGATCGTGCGCGAGCAGAGCGATTATTATCACGCGACGAAGACGACCATCTTCAACGCCCTGATGAACACCATCGACCTGGCCCAGCTGGCGCAGCTGGATCAGAAGGCGGCGTCCGAGGAAATCCGCGATATCGTCGCCGAACTGGTGGCGATCAAGAACGTCTCCATGTCGGTCGCCGAGCAGGAGCACCTGGTTCAGGACATCCTGAACGATGTGCTGGGTTATGGGCCGCTGGAGCCCCTTCTGGCGCGCGACGACATCGCCGACATCATGGTCAATGGCGCAGGACGCGTCTTCATCGAGGTCGGCGGCAAGGTGCAGCTGACCAACGTTCGCTTCCGCGACAACATTCAGCTTATGAACATCTGTCAGCGGATCGTGTCGCAGGTCGGCCGCCGCGTCGATGAAAGCTCGCCGATCTGCGACGCCCGTCTGCCCGACGGCAGCCGTGTCAACGTCATCGCTCCGCCGCTGGCCATCGACGGGCCAACGCTGACGATCCGGAAGTTCAAGAAGGACAAGCTGACGATGCGCAATCTGGTGGAGTACGCCTCCATCAGCCCCGAGGGCGCGCGCGTTCTCGGCGTTATCGGCGCGGCGCGATGCAACCTGGTCATTTCGGGGGGCACCGGCTCGGGCAAGACGACGCTGCTGAACACCCTGACGGCTTTCATCGACCCGACCGAGCGCGTCATCACCTGCGAAGACGCCGCCGAGCTGCAACTGCAGCAGCCGCACGTCGTGCGTCTGGAGACCCGCCCGCCGAACCTGGAAGGGCAGGGCCAGATCACCATGCGCGACCTGGTGAAGAACTGCCTGCGGATGCGCCCCGAACGCATCATCGTCGGCGAGGTGCGCGGGCCCGAGGCCTTCGACCTGCTGCAGGCCATGAACACCGGCCACGACGGGTCGATGGGCACCCTGCACGCCAACAGCCCGCGCGAGGCGATCAGCCGTCTGGAATCCATGATCACCATGGGCGGCTACGGCCTGCCGTCCAAGACCATCCGCGAGATGATCGTCGGCTCGATCGACGTCATCGTTCAGGCCGCGCGCCTTCGCGACGGCAGTCGCCGGATCACCCACATCACCGAGGTGGTGGGGCTGGAAGGCGACGTCATCGTCACCCAGGACCTGTTCGTCTACGACATCACCGGCGAGGACGCGCACGGCAAGATCACCGGGCGCCACCGCTCGACCGGCATCGCCCGCCCGCGCTTCTGGGACCGCGCCCGCTATTACGGTCTGGAGCGCGAACTGGCCGAGGCCCTGGACGCGGCGGAGTAGGGCGGATGCTGCTTCCTGTGCTTGCGGCGGTTCTGGCCTTCATCACCATCGGCGGCGTCGGCTGGGTGCTGGTTGGCGGCGACGATTCCTCGGGTCAGGCGGTCAAGCGCGCCAAGGTTCTGGCGACCAGCCGCACCGAGTCGGTGGCGGCGGCCAAGCGGGCGGCGGCGGCCAATACGCCCGAGGCCCGACGCAAGCAGATCATGGTCCAGTTGCGCGAGGTCGATCGTCGCGAGCGCAAGGCGCGCATGACCACCAGCGCCAAGCTGAAGCAGGCGGGGCTGGAACTGTCGCTGCGGACTTTCGTCATCATCAGCGTGGCGATGGGGCTGATCGGCGCCCTTCTGGCCTTTGTCCTGGGCGGCAACATCCTGATCGTGCTGGGAGTCGGGATCGCGATGGGGTTGGGCCTGCCGCGCTGGGTCGTGAACATGAAGGCCAAGGCGCGGATGAAGAAATTCGCCCTGGCCTTTCCCGATGCGGTCGACGTGCTGGTGCGCGGCATCAAGACCGGCCTGCCCGTCCATGACTGCTTCAAGGTCATCGCCCGCGAAAGCCCTGAGCCTCTGGCGGGCGAGTTCCGCCTTCTGGTCGAGGGGATGGGCGTGGGGCTGACGCTCGCCGACGCCCTGGACAAGATGTACACGCGGATGCCGACGCCGGAGCTGAAGTTCTTCGCCATCGTCATCGCCATCCAGCAGAAGTCGGGCGGCAACCTAGCTGAGGCCCTGAGCAACCTGACCTCGGTGCTGCGCGCCCGGCGGATGATGGGCGAGAAGATCAAGGCCATGTCGTCCGAAGCCGTGGCCTCGGCGGCCATCATCGGCTCCCTGCCGCCGGCGGTCATGATCATGGTGACCCTGACCAGCCCCAGCTACATGATGCTGCTGTTCACCGACGTGCGCGGCCACGTGATGCTGCTGGGCGCAGTCATGTGGATGGCCACCGGCGTCTTCGTGATGAAGCGCATGATCAACTTCAAGTTCTGAGGAAGGGGCCAGGACCGTGAACGCCTTCATGCGCTTCATCACCGATCCGCAGAACCTGCTGAGCATCGGCGTAGGCGTCGCCGTCTTCGCCAGCGTCCTGACGCTGCTGTCGTCCTTCGTCGGCGGCGGGCCGCGGCTGGACAAGCGGATGAAGGCCGTGGCCGAACGACGCGAGGAGTTGCGCCGTCGTTCGCGTCAGGCCCTGCGCGGCGGCGGGGGCGAGACCGGCGGCGGGCTGCGCCGCACCGACGACAGTTTCCGCAGCCGGGTGGTGGCGCGGCTGAATCTGGTCAAGCTGCTGGAAGACCCCAAGGTCGCCGAAAACATGACCCAGGCCGGCTTTCGCGGGCCGGGGCCGGTGAACACCTTCTACTTCTTCCGCTTCGCCCTGCCGTTCATCCTGATGGCGTTGACAGCCTTCTATCTGTTTGTGGTGATCAAGCCGGACCTGCCAGGCTTCACCCTGTTTTCCTTCGTGATCCTGGCGGCGGGCGTCGGCTTCTATGCGCCGAATGTCTATCTGAAGAACCTGATCGACAAGCGGCGTCAGTCGATCGTCGCGGCCTTTCCCGACTCGCTGGACCTGCTGCTGATCTGCGTCGAATCCGGCATGTCCATCGAGGCGGCGATCCAGAAGGTCAGTCAGGAGGTCGGCGGCCAGTCGATCGAACTGGCCGAGGAACTGTCCCTGCTGTCAGCCGAGCTGAGCTATCTGCCGGAACGGCGCCTGGCCTATGAAGGCATGGCCAAGCGGACGCAGCATCCGGGCATCCGCGCCGTGGCGACAGCCATGACCCAGGCCGAGACCTACGGCACGCCTCTGGGCAGCGCCCTGCGAGTGATGGCCAAGGAAAACCGCGACCTGCGTCTGGCCGCCGCCGAGAAGAAGGCGGCCGCGCTTCCGGCCAAGCTGACCGTGCCGATGATCCTGTTCTTCCTGCCGGTTCTGTTCGTCGTCATCCTGGGACCGGCAATCATCAACATCACCGATACGATCAAGGGCGGCTGACGTCTGGTGGCCGACGGGGCGCGTCCGTCAGCCCTGTTCGGCGACCTGTTTCAGCTTCTCGCTGATGGCCTCATAGGCCGGGCGGATGCGGCCGCGATGCTTGTCGTGGAACAGTTCGGCCCGCAGCCCGGTGAAGGCCATGCCGTGCGAGACGATGCAGGCGCCGCGATCCAATTCCTCGATCTCATAGTAGCGCAGGGTGCGGAACAGAAAGCCGCGGCGCTCGACCCAGACCAGCTGGGCGTTCGGCTCCCACTCGCCCAGATGCGCCTGCACCTGGCGCTCGCCCAGATCCGGCAGCCGCTCGGTCAGGTTGATCGGCGCGCCATAGCCCAGGGCGCCCTGAACCTCGACCTCATGGGGATTCCAGCGCTCCCAGCCGGAGAAGTCCGTCAGCACGTCCCAGAGGCGTTCAGCCGTGGCGCGCACGCCGATGCGGTGTTCGATGCGGATCGTTTCCATGCGCTCCCTGTGACATGGCTTTTTCGGTTTAGGAAGATGGCGCGGGCCTGAGCTTTCAGTCGAAGCGGCGTTTGTCCTTGGAGCGGCGCCGCCGTCGCGTTAAGGCCGAGGCCGAAGCAAGGAGCCGTCATGATCGCCCGCATCCAGCCCGAACGTCGCATGAGCCAGGCCGTGATCCACGGCGACACCATCTATCTGGCCGGTCAGGTCGGCGAGCCGGGCGAGGACGTCGTCGCCCAGACGCGCACCGCCCTGGCGGAGGTCGACGCCCTTCTGGCCGCGTGCGGCAGCGACAAGTCTAAGATCCTCTCGGCCCAGGTCTGGCTGGCCGATATCGCCGACTTCGCGGCGATGAACAGCGTGTGGGACGCCTGGGTCGATGCGGACAATCCGCCCGCCCGCGCCACCTGCGAGGCGAAGCTGGCCGCGCCCGACTATCGGGTCGAGGTCGTCGTCGTGGCGGCGCGCTGACATGGCGCGCGTCATCTCGAACGAGAGCGAGCTGGAACGGTTCAAAGCGACCCGAGTCACCGCCCTGTACCGTCTCGATCTGATCGAGAAGGGGGCGCAGCTGACCTATGAGGACGGCACGCCGGTCGACATGGCGTCCGAGGCGCAGCGCCTCAAAGATCAGGTCGCCGACATGGACCGCCGCATCGCCCGGCTGGAAGCGGCAGGCGAGGCGTGAGCCTGGACAGCGTCCGCGCCTTCTTTGCGGAAACGGCGCCGGACATCGCCATTATCGAGCTGGAGGTCAGCACCGCCACCGTGGCCGAGGCGGCGGCCGCTCATGGCGTCGAGCCTTGGACAGATCGCCAAGACGCTGTCGTTGCGTGCGGGCGACCGCATCGTGCTGTTGGTGACGACGGGCGACGCCCGGCTGGACAACGCCAAGGCCAAGGCGGCCTTCGGCGGCAAGGTCAGGATGCTGGACCTGGCCGAGGTCGAGGGCGTGACCGGCCATCCGGTCGGCGGGGTCTGCCCCTTCGGTCTGGCGACGCCCCTGCCGGTCTATTGCGATGCGTCGTTGAAGGCCTGGGACGTGGTGATCCCGGCGGCCGGGGCCATCCACTCGGCCGTCCGCATCAGCCCTGAACGCATGGCCGAGCTGACAGGCGCGCAATGGGTCGACGCCTGCCGCTGAGCCTGATCAGGCGGCCAGTCGTTCCAGCACCGTGATGATGACGCGCTCATAGGCGTCGGTCAGGGCGCGCAGTTCGGCCTCGGGCACGCGCTCGTCGACCTGGTGCATGGTCTGGCCGACCAGACCCAGCTCCAGCACCGGGCACAGGGCGCGGATGAAGCGGGCGTCGGAGGTGCCGCCGGTGGTCGAGGCTTCGGGGCGGCGGCCCAAAACAGCCTCGACCGCGTCCTGCACGGCGCTGATGAAGACGCCGGGTTCGGTCAGGAAGGCCTCGCCCGAGCACATGTGCTCCAGCTCGATCCGCAGACCTGTTTCGGCCTGAAGCATGCCCGCCTCGCGGTTCAGCCAGTCGATCAGGCCGTCGCCGGTGTGGGTCGGGTTGAAGCGGATGTTCAGCCGCGCCCTGGCCTCGGCCGGGATGATGTTGGTCGCTGGATTGCCCACGTCGATGGTGGTGACTTCGAGATTCGAGGGCGGGAACTCGGGGTAGCCATCGTCCAGCACATGGGCGTCCAGCCGGGCCAGCAGGCGGGCGATCACCGGCGCCGGGTTGGCGGCGCGATCGGGATAGGCGACGTGGCCCTGTTTGCCGTGGACGGTGATCCAGGTGTTCAGCGAGCCGCGCCGTCCCACCTTGATCATGTCGCCCAGGTGGTGAGCCGAGGAGGGTTCTCCGACCACGCAGGCGTCGATGACCTCGCCCTCGGCGGCCAGGGTCTGGACCACGCGTTTGGTGCCGTGCAGGGCCGGGCCTTCCTCGTCGCCGGTGATCAGGAAGGACAGGGAGCCGGGGACCTCGCCTTCCGCCAGCACGCGCGAGACGGCGGCGACCCAGGCGGCGATGCCGCCCTTCATGTCCACGGCGCCTCGCCCATAGAGGACGCCGTCGCGGGTCTCGCCCTCGAACGGACCGGCGCTCCAGGCCTTCAGGTCGCCGATCGGCACCACGTCGGTGTGGCCGGCGAAGCAGAGGTTGGGCGAGGCGGTCCCGCGCCGGGCGTAGAGGTTCTCGATCCGGGCGTCGTGGCCCACGCCGCTCGGCCCCTCGAACACCATGCGGCGGCAGGTGAAGCCCAGGCCGGTCAGGGCGCGCTCCAGCACGTCCATCGCCCCTTCGTCGGCGGGCGTGACGGAGGGGATGCGGATCAGGTCGCGGGTCAGTTCGACAGGATCGATGACGGAATGTGATGCGGCGCTCATGCCGCTATGCTTTAGGCATATCGCGCACCCGCGAGAAGGCCCGAAAACCGTGCCCAAGATCGACATCGCCGCCACCCCGACCATCCACGGAACGGGATATCCGGAAGAATTCGCCGGTCCCTGCAAGCCGCGTCGCCGCTGGCGGCTGGGCGACGCGGTCGGCCTGGATCAGTTCGGCGTCAATCTGTTGCGCCTGCCCGCCGGGGCCTGGTCCAGCCAGCGCCACTGGCATAGCGCGGAAGACGAGTTCGTCTGGGTGCTGAACGGCGAGGTGGTGCTGGTCGAGGACGAGGGCGAAACCCTGTTGCGCCCCGGCGACTGCGCCGGCTTCAAGGCGGGCGTGCCCAATGGCCACAAGATCGAGAACCGCAGTGATCGCGAGGCCGTGTTGCTGGAGGTCGGTTCGCGCCGTCCCGCCGAGGACGCCTGCGACTATCCCGATATCGACATGATCGCCCCCAAGGGGGAGGACGGTTATCGCCGCCGCGACGGAACCCCCTATCCGAAGACGCCCAGACGAACGTGACGACTGAAACCATAGATTCCGCCCCGACGGTTCCGCCCCAGCCGCCTCTGCCGCCTGGCCCCCCGTCCGGTTCCTCTCATGACGGCGAGCCGTCCAGTCCGTGGGGCATTCGCGACTTTCGTCTGCTGTGGCTGGGGCGGATGGTGGCGGTCTTGGGCATTCAGATCCAGTCCTCGGCCTTGCTGTGGCAGGTCTATGAGATCGCCCGGCGCGACCATCCGATCGAGGAGGCCAGCCTCTATCTGGGGCTGGTGGGCCTGTGCCAGTTCCTGCCGCTGCTGGCCTTCACCCTGCCGGCCGGGGCGATGGCCGACCGGCGCGACCGCAAGCATACCGTCACCCTGTCGATCATCGTCGAGGGGATGTGCGCGGGCGCCTTCCTGATGATGGCGCTGCACGGATCGCCGCCTCTGTGGGGCCTGTTGGCGGTCGCCGCCGTCTTCGGCGCGGCGCGCGCTTTCCTTGCTCCGGCCAGCCAGGCCTTCCTGCCGATGGTGGTGGGTCGTAAGGCCCTGCCGCCCGCTATCGCCGCCCAGTCCATCGCTTTCCAGACCGGCGCCATTGCGGGGCCAGCGCTGGGCGGGGTCATCGTCGGCGTGAACGTGCCGCTGGCCTACGCCTCGGCGATGGCGTTGTTTCTGGCAGCAATCGCCTGCTTCATCTTGATCCGCACCAAGGGCAAGCCTCAGGTCGATCCGTCCAAGCTGGGCCCGGTGCAGCAGGTCCGCGAAGGCCTGGCCTATGTGTGGAAGACCAAGATCGTGCTGGGCGCCATTTCGCTGGATCTGGTCGTCGTCCTGCTGGCCGGGGTGGCGCTGCTGACGCCGATCTTCGCGCGCGACATCCTGCATGTCGGGGCCATCGGTTTCGGCCTGCTGCGGGCCTCGTTCGGGGTGGGGGCGCTGATTATGGCCTTATATCTCAGCCGCTTCCCTATCGTGCGACACGGCGGGCGCTGGATGTTCGGGGCGGTGGCCGTGTTCGGCGTCTGCACCCTGATCTTCGGCCTGTCCAAGAGCGTCTGGCTGTCAGGGGCCGTGCTGTTTCTGGGCGGGGCGGCTGACATGATCAGCGTCAACATCCGCCAGACCCTGATCCAACTGGCCACGCCGGATCACATGCGCGGGCGGGTGTCGTCGGTGTCCATGCTGTTCATCGGCGCGTCCAATGAACTGGGCGAGGCCTATTCCGGCGTCATGGTGCGCCTGCTCGGACCGATCGGCGCGGCGGTGTTCGGTGGTTTCGGGGCGCTGGCCGCGACGGGTGTCTGGGCCAAGGTCTTTCCTGATCTGAGGAAGGCGAACAAGCTGACCTAGAACCGCAAGAAAAAGGCCCCGTGATCCTCTGATCTCGGGGCCTTCATGTCTCTGGCGGTCACCCCCAGGGGCGGAAGTGTTTCGACAGCTTGAGCCCCTGGCTCTGGTAGTGGCTGCCGCCTTCGCCATAGAGGCGCGACGGGCGTTCCGTCAGCGGTTCATAGACCAGGCGGGCGACGATCTGGCCGTGTTCCAGCAGGAAGGGGGTGTCGTGGGTGCGGACCTCCAGCACGCCCTTGGAGCCCGCGCCGTGCGCCTCGTCCGTGCCGAAGCCGGGGTCGAAGAAGCCGGCGTAGTGGACGCGGAATTCGCCGACCGAGGGGTCGATCGGGGTCATCTCGGCGGCCTGATCGACGGGAATCTCTACATCGTCCGACGAGGCCAGGATGTAGAACTCGCCCGGATCCAGCAGCAGCTCGCCCCGGCGCAGGGTCAGCGGCTCCCAGAAGTCGCGCGGGTCGTGGCCGTCGATGTGGTCCATGTTGACCACGCCCGCGTGGCGACGGCCACGATAGCCGACGACGCCGTTGTCGCCCGCGCGCAGGTCGACGCCGACGCTGCGGGTCTCCAGCTTGGGCGGCTCGCCCGCCTTGAGGCGCAATTGGTTCAGGCGGGTGCCCGGCTTGACCAGGATGGAGAATGTCTGAGGGGCGATCTCGAGATAGAGGGGGCCGTCATAGCCCTCGTCCACGTCGTCGAAGCTGCCGCCCTGATCGGTCAGCAGGCGCACGAAGACATCGACGCGACCGGTCGAGCTTTTCGGATTGGCGCGGGCGTTCAGCCCCTTGGGCAGGTGCAGACGCTCCTGCAGGCGGGCGATGTAGACGCAGCCCTTCTCCATCACATAACCGCTGTCGGACAGGTCGATGGCGTGCATGGCGACGTCGGCGATGCGTTCCTCAACCTTGCGCTGGCCGGGCAGGAAGGAGGCGCGCACGCGCCAGGCCTGGTTCGACAGCCGCAGGTCCAGACTGGCGGGCTGGACCTGATCGACGTCGAAGGGGGTGTCGGAGGCGATGGCGCCGATCGCGATCAGGGTCTCAATACCCTGGAAGGGAAGGATGCCGGGCTGGTCGGGAATCTGAAAGCTGGTCATGCCGTCCTATTCTCACACGGATTTTCCCGTCTGTGTAGCTTGTCGGCGACGACAGACGCTTGAACCCCGCGCACGGCGGGCTGCATATAGCGCATGCACTCCGCTCCTGCCTACTCCGCCGAGACCGAAGGCGTCGTCGTTCGCGTCCGCCCCTCCTATCTGGCGGGCCAGTCGGATCCGGCCGAGGGGCGCTGGGTCTGGGCCTATCAGGTCGAGATCGTCAATCTGAGCGGCGGCCCGGTGCAACTGGTGGCCCGGCGCTGGACCATCACCGACGCGCTGGGCCGGGTCGAAGAGGTGCGCGGTCAAGGCGTGGTCGGCGAACAGCCGGTGATCGAGCCGGGCGACAGCTACGCCTATGCTTCGGGTTGTCCGCTGACGACGCCATCCGGCTCTATGGTCGGCGCCTATTTCATGCAGGACGCAGAGGGGCGGATGTTTGAGGCCGCCATTCCCGCCTTCAGTCTGGACGTGCCCGATGCGCGAAGGGTGCTGAACTAGAGCGAGGGGCGCGGCAGGGGCGCCTAACTGGGCCCTCAAGCAGCGCGAAGCGCGGTAGGGCGCTATCAAGCCCTCAAGCAGCGCGAAGCGCGGTAGGGCCAAACAAAAAACCCCTCGCCAGAGGCGAGGGGGATGGGACTGCGTCAACCCGGAGAACCGCAGTCCCGCCCCGGAGCCCGCAGGAAACCGGCGGGGCGGACGGCGGCCCCTCTAGGGGGCGTTCGTGTCGGCCGTGGGGCCGAAAGGCGACGACGCGGCGGCTGCTCAGGTAGCGAACCACCGCGCGGTGAGCGGTAGCAGGCCTAAAAGCTCAAGCAGCGAGCGACCGCGTCGCAAGCGATAGCGTGCTTAATGAGCTCAAGCAGCGAGCGACCGCGTCGCGAGCGATAGCGAACTTAGATGTACCTGCGCAGGCTGCGGGCCAGGTCGGAGGAGGCGTCCTTGCTGGCGCTCTTGCGGACCTGGGGCTGGTAGGCGACGCGGGCGTGTTCGACGCAATAGACGCCTTCCGAGGCGCGACGGCCGCAGAAGCTGAAGTCGCTGGTCGAGGGATCGCCGATCGGCCATTTGCACATGTGTGCGCCCAGGGTCAGCACGGTGGCGGTGCCGGGCAGTTCCGGCGTGGGCGTCGGGGCCGGCGCCTGCGGAGCGGCGGCGGCGATCGGGCGCGGGGCGACGGCCTCGATGCGGCGCGGGGCCGACGGGGCCTGCACCGGCGCGGCCGGGGCGGCGGCGCGGGGACGGGCGGGGCGGAAGGTCGTGCGCGCGGGCTGCGACGGAGCGGCCCGGCCCGACAGGCCCAGGCGGTGCACCTTGCCGATCACGGCGTTGCGGGTCACGCCGCCGCCCAAGGCCTTGGCGATCTGGCTCGCTGACTGGCCTTCCAGCCACAGCTTCTTCAGCGCGCCGACGCGGTCTTCGGTCCAACCTGGGTTCATGTCGTCCTCCTGCGGAGACGTCAGATTCAATATCTTGTGTCGGAGTCCGAATTTCGGCCCCTCATCACGCCTCTAATCGTAAATCACCTCTTAAAACACGCAATATGTGGGAATTCACCTGTCCACAGAAACTATATGTAGTATGGTTAATGTCCCGATTTGAATCAGTTTCTTGGCCTTCATCCACAGGGCGGGCGCCTTGCGAAACGGCTTCGCCTGTCGCATCTGAGGCCGCATGACGCACCTGACCGCCGGTTCCGACGCCCCTCATGGCCTCCCCCAGCCCCGCCGCTACGACGGGATCAACTGGGTGGGCTTGCGCACCCTCTACCTGAAGGAGGTCCGCCGTTTCTGGAAAGTGGGCGCCCAGACGGTGGCGGCGCCGGTGGTGACGACCCTGCTCTACATGATGGTCTTCGTGGTGGCGCTGAAGGGCGCCCGGCCGCCGCTGCACGGCACGCCCTTCGCCGAGTTCGTGGCGCCGGGCCTGATCATGATGGCCATCCTTCAGAACGCCTTCGCCAACGCCTCGTCGAGCCTGATTCAGGCCAAGATCATGGGTACGGCGACCGACTTCCTGACCCCGCCGCTCAGCCCGCTGGAACTGACCATCGGCTTCACCCTGGGGGCGGCGACGCGCGGGGTGGCGGTCGGCCTGGTGACGGCGATCTGCGTCATGCCGTTTGCCAAGCTGGGTCTGGCCAACATCGCCCTGATCGTCTGGTTCGGCCTGATCGCCTCCCTGCTGATGGGCATGATGGGGGTGCTGGCGGGTCTGTGGTCGGAGAAGTTCGACCATCTGTCGGCGGTGCAGAACTTCGTGGTCATGCCGATGACCTTCCTGTCGGGCACCTTCTACCTGATCGACAGCCTGCCCGAGCCCTTCGCCAGCATCAGCAAGTTCAACCCCTTCTTCTACCTGATCGACGGCTTCAGGGCGGGGTTCATCGGCCACGCGGAAGGCAGTCTGATGGTCGGCGTGGTCATGAGCGCCGTGCTGACCGTGGTCATGGGCGCGGCCTGCTGGCTGGTGTTCCGTTCGGGCTGGCGGCTGAAGAGCTGACGTTTTAAGCAGGGCGTTCAGCGCGAGGCGAGGGGCTTCGCGAAAGGGGCCCCGCCATGTCGTTTCATCTTCGTCTGAAAGCCGCTGTCAGCGGCGCCTGCCTGGCCGCTGCCTGCCTGAGCGCCGCGCCGTCGCTGGCGCAGAACCGGGCCGCTGATCTGCGCGAGCAGGTCGGCGCCTATGTCAAGCCCTCGAACGCTGCGCGGCTGGAGGTGCTGCTGCGCCAGTTGCGCGATGAGGGTTTCACGCCCAGCGTCGAGACCTTTGAAGGCGGCGGGCGGGGCGAGCCGATACAGGGCTCAAACGTCGTCGTCACCCTGGGCGAAGGGCCGAAGGAAATCCTGCTGACCGCCCACTATGACGCGGTGAAGCTGCGGGATGGGACGATGTCGCAGGGCGTGATCGACAACGCCGGTTCGGTGGTCGCCTTGATCGAGGCGGCCAAGATCCTGCGCGAGGCGCCTCTGTCGCACCGCATCCGCATCATCTTCTTCGATCAGGAAGAGCTGGGCCTGATCGGCGCCAGGAAGTGGATCGAGGCGCACGGGATCGCCAACGTCGCCGCCGTGGTGAACTCCGATATCGCCGCCTATGGCGACACCATGATGTACGGTCAGAACAACGGGCCGCAGTCGGCCTTCGTCACCCGCGCGGTGCAGGAATTGTGCGCCGAGCGGGCCATGCAGTGCGTGGGCTTCCCCGTCTATCCGCCGTCGGACGACCGGGCCTTCTCGGCGGCGGGCGCGCCGGTGGTCTCATTGGGCTTTCAGGACGAGGTCGGCGCCCATCAGATGTGGCTGGCCTTCAACGGCGGCGAGGCCAACGGCCTGGCCGAAGGCTTCGTCCCGCAGGTTTTCCGCCTGATCCACTCCAAGGACGACGCCATGGAGGCGGTCGAGGGCGAGGCTGTCGACCTGGCGGGCCGGACCTATGCGGCCCTGATCCAGAAACTGGATGCGCATCTGCGCTGAATTCGCGCCGCTCGCGGTGTTGACTAAGGGGAAATAGAGCCTGACAAGTTCGTCGCCCTTTTCTGAAGCGGTCCCGTCGCTGTCGTGCCGGGGCCGTCTCGCTTTATGGAGTCTGCCAAGTGTCCGGTCATCTGATGGGTGTCTACAATCGCGCGCCGCTGGAAGTGGAGCGCGGCCAGGGCGTCCGCCTGTGGTCCACTGACGGGACCGAATATCTGGACTGCGTCTCGGGCATCTCGACCAATGCCCTGGGCCACGCCCACCCCAAGCTGGTGCAGGCGGTCAAGGATCAGGCCGAGAAGCTGTGGCACGTCTCCAACATCTTCAAGATTCCGGGGCAGGACGCCCTGGCCGACGATCTGTGCGCCAAGTCGTTCGCAGACGTCGTCTTCTTCACCAACTCGGGCACCGAGGCGATCGAGTGCGCCCTGAAGACGGCGCGCAAATATCACGTCACCAACGGCCAGCCTGAGCGTATCGACATCTACGGCTTCGACGGCTCGTTCCACGGCCGCACCTATGGCGCCATCAACGCCGCCGCCAACCCCAGCTATACCGAAGGCTTCGGCCCCAAGATGGAGGGTTTCCATCAGCTGAAGTGGGGCGACAAGGCCGCCCTGACCGCCGCCTTCGAGAACCCGAACGCCGCCGCCATCGTTCTTGAGCCGGTTCAGGGCGAAGGCGGGTGCCGCGCCACGCCTGAGGAAGATCTGCGCTGGATGCGCGAGATGGCGGACAAGCACGGCGTCCTGATCATCTTCGACGAAGTCCAGTGCGGCATGGGCCGGACCGGCAAGCTGTGGGCCCACGAATGGGCCGGCATGACCCCGGACATCATGGCGATCGCCAAGGCTCTGGGCGGCGGCTTCCCCATCGGCGCCTGCCTGGCTACGGCCGAGGCGGCCAAGGGCATGACGGTCGGCGTTCACGGCTCGACCTTCGGCGGCAACCCGCTGGCGATGGCGGTCGGCAAGGCGGCCTTCGACGAGGTGTCGTCGGACGCCATCCTGAACAACGTCAATGAGGTCGCCGGCTATCTGAAGCAGCAGCTTCATGGTCTGGCTGAACGCTTCCCCGACGTGATCGTCGAGGTGCGCGGCAAGGGTCTGCTGCTGGGCGTCAAACTGGTCCCGAACAACCGCGAGTTCATGGGCTGGGCGCGCGACGAGGCCAAGCTGCTGGTCGCGGGCGGCGGGGACAATCTGGTCCGTGTCCTGCCGCCGCTGAACATCACCCTCGAAGAAGCCCGCGAGGCGGTCGAGAAGTTCGAGAAGGCCTGCGAGTTCGCCCGCACCAAGGTCTCGGGCTGACGTTGCTTCTCCCTCCCCTTCATGGGGAGGGCCGGTGGGGCCGTTTTATTCTACATCCAGATTTCCGCAGGGCCGCCCCCACCCGGTCCCTGCGGGACCACCCTCCCCATGACGGGGAGGGAGAAGGCTTGGTCATGGTTCGTCACTTCCTCGACATCCACCGCCTGGACGCGGCTGATCTGCGCGCCATTCTGGACGACGCCCACGCCCGCAAGCGCGCGCGCAAGGGCTGGCCTCAGGGCCGCGCCGACGCCGACGCGCCGGGCAAGGATCGCGTGCTGGCCATGATCTTCGAGAAGAACTCGACGCGCACCCGCTTCAGCTTTGACGCCGCCATCCGCCAACTGGGCGGCGCGTCCATCATCGCCACCGCCTCGGACATGCAACTGGGCCGGGGCGAGCCGGTCGAGGACACCGCCCGCGTCCTGTCGCGCATGGTCGACGCCGTTATGATCCGCGCCAACGACCATGAGGACGTCGAGCGCTTCGCCCGCGTCTCGACCGTGCCGGTCGTCAACGGCCTGACCGACCGCAGCCACCCGTGCCAGATCCTGGCCGACCTGATGACCATCGAGGAGCATCGCGGCCCGATCGAGGGCAAGACGATCGCCTGGATCGGCGATGGCAACAACGTCTGCCACAGCTTCATGCACGCCGCGCCCAGGTTCGGCTTCCACCTGCACGTCGCCTGCCCGGCGGAATACCACCCCGACCTGCGCGATCTGGAAAAGGGCGGCGCCCGCGTCCACCTGACCAGCGACCCGCGCGAGGCGGTCAAGGGCGCCGACGTCATCGTCACCGACACCTGGGTGTCGATGGGGGATCAGGACTATGAGGCCCGGCTGGCGGCCTTCGAGCCCTATAGCGTCGACGAAGCCCTGATGGCCGAGGCTGCCGACGACGCCGTCTTCCTGCACTGCCTGCCCGCCCACCGGGGCGAAGAGGTGACAGACGCCGTCATCGACGGTCCGCAGTCGCTGATCTGGGACGAGGCCGAGAACCGCCTCCACGCCCAGAAGGCGGTCCTGGCCTGGTGTTTCGGAGCTTTTTAGGAAGCCTTAACGCGCTTCGCGCTGCTTGAGGGCGGGCCCGGCGCCTAGCTCAGGTTGACGTCGACCACGTCTCCAGCGTCTGGCAAGGATTTGGTCAGATTGGCCTTTGCGATTTCGAAGGCGAACTTCATCAGGCCGCCGTCGCTGACCCAGATACGGCCGTCGTCCGCGTCGAAGCGCAGAAGCGTCAGGCGCGGATCATCCTTGCCCTCGGGATACCAAGCCGCCAGCACCGGGTTCCAATGCCGTTCGATGACCTCGCGGTCGTGGCCGTGCACCGAGAGGGCGCCGTGAATGCAGGCCCAGACCTTCTGGTCTTTCGCGCCATAGCTGAACATGGCCGTCTGTCCCGGCGCGGCCGCGTCGCGCGCCAGGTCCGTGTCGTCGCGGGTGAAGAACCAGATGGTCCCGGTTTCGGCTTCGCGAAAGGCGGTCATCGGCTGGCTGTGATAGCCGGGACGGTCCAGCCCCAGCATGCCCGTATTGCTGGACTTCAGGCTTTTCCAGAAGGCCTCTTCGGCTTCGTGGGGCGTCAGTTCCCTGTCGGTCACGCTCGTCTCCTGTCTGTCGGCGGGGGAGACAAGACAACCAGCCAGGGGTCGTAGCGTTCCGCTAGAAAGGCGGCGCGGCGGGTAGGGGACGCCCGCTGAGCTCCGCCATCAGATGAATCAGCAGGAAGAAGACCAGCGCAGCCGCCAGCAGCATGATGAATCGCCACGGCATCATGCGCGGGCCGCGCGTGATGTCTGTCGGTCGCGCTCCGCGCCATCCGGCGAAGACGACGACCGCCAAGGAGGCGATCAGCAGGATCAGGGTGAGCGTGGCGTCCATGACCGCGGCAGTTGGGGCGCCCGAGGGCGGGATGCAAGCGTCCCGCTGTCCACGATCTGCAGCTTGGCCGTATTTCTTGATGCGCGGTTAATCTAAACGCGGCATTAACCATGTCAGGCGCATCAGCGCCGTGTCGGCTGCCGTCGGCGTTTCGTAACGAGGCGCCACATCTTGCGGTTAACGACACGTTTACACGCTTTATCTGGAAGGATACCGTTCGCGCCATGGGTCGGGAGGCGAATCAGTGACCGCAGCGGCGCCGTGGAGCGTGAAGGGCATCGACCCCAAGGCGCGCGAGATCGCCAAGGATCTGGCGCGTCGCTCGGGCATGACCCTGGGCGAGTGGCTGAATTCCATGATCATGGACGAGCCGGACGAGGACGACGGGGTCGCCACCCTGCCGCGCCGGTCGCCCATTCCGGACCCTTACGACCGCCGCAGCCGCTCGCGCCGTCTGGACGACGTCTATGGCGATGAAGGCCGCCATGAAAGCATGGGCAGGATGGGCGCTTCGCTGGAAGTGATCGCCGAGCGTCTGGAGGCGGCCGAACGCCGCTCGACGCTGGCCATCCAGGGCATTGATCAGGCTGTGGCCGGTCTGGTGCGTCGGCTGGAGACGCAGGACGAGGCCGAGGCGGTCAAGGCGCGCCGCATCGACGACATCGCCGAGGAATTGCGCGAAGGTCATCGTCGTCTGCGCCGTCTGGAGCAGGACGCCGGAACCGAGGCGCGCGAGGGGCTGGACAGGCTGGACGCGGCCCTGACCGCCGTCTCCACCCGCCTGTATGAAATGGACGAGCGCCAGCGAGCGGGCGTCAGCGAACTGCGCGACCGCATCGAGGCCGTCGAGAAGGCGGCAGGGCCGGGCGCTGGAACCTCGCTGCTGTCGCAGGTCGGCGCGCGTCTGGACGACGCCCAGTCGCAGACCTCCGAAGCCCTGAAGGGGCTGGAGCGGTCGTTCGCCGCGCTGGACCTGCGGATGCGCGACGCCGAGCGCCGCATCGAGCCGGATCATGCGCGCGAAGGCTCGCGCTTTGAAAAGCTGGCCGAGAGCCTGAGCCGACAGGTCGAGTCCAGCCGCGCCGAGATGATGCGCCGTCTGGATGCGGCCGAGACCGAAGGACGCGTCGAACGGATCGAGCGCGCACTGGCCGCCATTGGCGATCAGGCCCGCGCCGCCGAGCAGCGCTCGGTCGTCGCCGTCGAGGGCATGGGCCGCGAGATCATGCGCATCGCCCGCAACCTCAACGGTCGGGTCGAGAAGGTAGAGGCGGGAGGCGCAGGGGCGTCCGACACGCGCGTCGCCGCGCTGGAGCAGAAGCTGGAGCGCGATCTGGCCCGCCACGCCCAGGCGGTTGATCAGCGCCTGACCCAGGCTGACGATCAGCACGCTCTGGCGCTGGAACGTCTGGGCGGAGAGATCGCCCGTATTTCCGACAGGCTCGGCGAACGCATCGCCCAGTCGGAACGTCGCTCGGCCCAGGCGCTGGACGACATCGGCCGCCGTCTGGCCGAAAGCACCGACAAGATGCATCAGCGCCACGAGCGCGCCTCGGGCGACCTGGCTGAACGGATGCGTCAGAGCGAGGAGCGCACGGCGCGCCTGCTGGCCGAGGCTCGCGACAGCATCGAGCAGCGCGCCGGTCGCACCGAACGCCGCGACGTTCCGTTGGAAAGCGCTGAACCCGCGCCCTGGACCCCCGCTGAGAGCCCCAGCGGCGACTGGCGCGCGGCCGCTTTCTCCGACCCGGTCGAGCCCTGGTCGCAGGACCCGCTGGCGGGCGCCGTTCAGGCCGAACCCTTCCCGACCCAGACTGAACGCCATCCGGACGACGGCGTCTTCGCCGACCCGTTCGAAGCCGATTTCCTGGAGCCGGGACAGAGCGCGGCGCCGTTCGGACGAGCGCCCGCCGAGACCGCATCGGACTCATCTTCGCTCCATGCGCCGGACGCCTTTGGCGGCGCTGACATCAGCGACATTCTGGCGGCGTTCGAAGACCCGGCGGCCGATGTCTTCGCCCGTCCCGAAACGGGCGCCGCGACGGCGGGTGACCGTCCGTTGACGCTGGACGATGACGACGGTTTTGCGGCGGAACTGGAGTTCGTCGATCCCGCGCCGCGTGCGACGGTCGCCGAGGAGCCGACGACGACGCGCGACGTGCTGGACGCGGCGCGCGCCGCGATGGCGCCTGAGGCCGCCGATGACGGCGCCCGCTCCGGCTTCGGTCTCAAGAAGCGCGGCGGCAAGTCCAAGCTGCAGGAGCGTCTGGACAAGCAGGCGGGCCGTCAGGGCTCGACCATGCGCAAGGCCATGGGCGCCTCGGCCGTGGCGGCCCTGGTGGTCGGCGGCGGCTACGCCAGCCTGCAGGTGGCCGAAGGCGCGGGCCTGCGCTTCCCCGGCGTGAGCGTGCCCGGCGTTGCGGCGGGTACAGCGGATGCGGAAGCCGGGCTGGATGCGCCTATCGCCGCTGTGGCGCTGGACGCCGTGCCGACCGAGGCCGTGCCGTCGCCCGAGGCGGCTGCGACGGAGGGGGCCTCTTTGTTCGCTCGCGCCAGTCTGATGCTGAACAACGGCGACGAGGCGGGCGTCGAACCGCTGACGCGTGCGGCCAATCTGGGCTATGCGCCGGCGCAACTGCGTCTGGCCATGCTCTATCAGGAAGGTCAGGCCGGGCTGGCGGTCGATGACGCCGAGGCGCGCGCCTGGGCCCGTCGTGCGGCCGAGGGCGGCGACGCCAAGGCCATGCACCATTACGCCATGCAGCTTTATGACGGGGTGGGCGGCGCCAAGAGCGGGCCGGACGCCCTGACCTGGCTGAAGAAGGCCGCCGAGGCCGGACGCGTCGACAGCCAGTACAACGTCGCCAAGATGCTGGAGCAGGGCGATCAGGGCGTCGCCGCCAACCGCACCGAAGCCTTCAAATGGTACATGATCGCGGCCCGTCGCGGCGATCAGCAGGCCTTGGCCTCGGTGCAGCGCCTGACGCCCGCCCTGTCGGCTGTCGAACGCCGCAAGGCCCGCGAGGCCGCCGACGCCTTCACCGCGCCGCCGCTGGCGTAGAGGCCGCGCGCAAACAGGCGCGGCCGGGGGTGGCGGTTCGCCGCAGGGGCCGCTAAGACCAGAGGCCTAGTCGCCTTTCCGGCGCCGATTGCCTGTCCTTCCAGCCGAAGGCGCGTGCCGTGGATATTTACCTGCCGATCGCCGAAGTCTCGGTGAACTGGCCGCTTCTGGTCATGCTGGGGGCGCTGGTCGGATTCGTGTCCGGCCTGTTCGGCATCGGCGGCGGTTTCCTGATGGCGCCGGTGCTGGTGTTTCTGGGGATTCCGCCGACGGTGGCGGTGGCCAGCCAGGCCAGCCACGTCGTCGCCTCCTCGACCTCGGGCGTCATCCGCTATTCCGGCATGAAGGCGGTCGATTACCGCATCGGCGGCATCATGGCGGTGGGCGGGGCGCTGGGCGCGCTCGCCGGAGTCGAACTGTTCCGCTACCTGCGTCTGCTGGGTCAGGCCGACCTGGTGGTGTCGCTGTCCTACCTGCTGTTCCTCGGCTCCATCGGCGGCATGATGCTGTACGAGAGCCTGACGCAGATCCTGCATCGCGTCCGGGGCGAGACCCCGCCGCGCAAGGAACGCCGCCGCCCCATGTGGCTGTACGGCCTGCCGTTCAGGATGCGCTTCCCGCGCTCGGGCCTCTATATCAGCGCCATTCCGCCGTTTGGACTGGGCGTGTTCGCCGGGATCCTGTCGGCCATCATGGGGGTGGGCGGCGGCTTCATCCTGGTGCCGGCCATGCTCTATGTCCTGCGGATGAAGGCCAGCGTGGTGGTCGGCACCAGCCTGTTCCAGATCATCATCACGACCGCCATCACCACCGTGCTTCAGGCCGGGCGCAACCAGACGGTGGACATCGTCCTGTCGACCATCCTGCTGCTGGGCGGTGTCGTCGGGGCTCAGTACGGCGCGCGCCTGTCGGGCCGGTTCCGCGCCGAAGAGATGCGTGCGGCCCTGGGTCTGATCGTTCTGCTGGTCGGCATTCAGATGGGGCTGGAACTGTTCGTGCGGCCCAGCGATCTGTTCCTGCTGGCGCCGGGGGTGGCGGACTGATGTTTCAGGTTCTGCCGCCAGAACCGCCGCCCCAGATTGCGGCGCCCGAGATCATCATCGAACGCTCGGCCGCCACGACCGAGGAGGTGCGCGTCGCCGCCGCCCTGACCGACGCACGGGTGGATGTGGACTCTGGTTTCCGGGGGGCGTCCATCGTCCTCTACGGCGCCGTGTTCAACCCGACCGACACGCCCGCCGACGTGGTGGTGGTGGTGCGCGGGCCCGACGCGCCGGTGCGTCTGGTCAAGAAGGCGCGCAACATGGGGGTCTGGTTGAACAGCCGCCCGGTGTTGTTCGAGGGGGCGCCCGGCTTCTACATGACCGCCTCGACGCGGCCGCTGAGCGACATCGCCGATTTCGGCCAGCTGCGCCGCCTGGGCGTGGGCGTCGACCACCTGCGCATCGACGCGCCGGAAGAGGCCCGCACCGTCACCCGCTACGGCGTGCGCGACGTGGTCGTCAGCCGTCTGGGCGAAGACTATCTGGACTGGCGCCGCGCCGTCATCCGGCTGAAGGAGGCGGCGGCCCTTTACGACACCGACCCCAAGGGGGTGGAGTTCGTTGACCGGGGCCTGTTCCGCGCCGAGGTCAAACTGCCCGCCGTGGCTCCGACGGGGAAGTATTACGCCGAGGTCTGGCTGTTTCAGGAAGGGGCGCCGGTGTCGGTGTCCAACCTGACCCTGACGGTCGAGAAGGTGGGACTGGAGCGCGACATCTATGAGTTCGCCCACCGCCGCCCGTGGAGTTATGGCGTGCTGTGCGTGATCCTGGCGGCGATGACGGGTTATGCGGCGTCGCGGGTGTTTCGGAGTCGTTAGTGTCGCTATCGCTCGCCGCGCGGCGGCTCGCTGCTTGAGCGACGCATCTCCCTTCCCCTCGCAAGGGAGGGCTTTGAGAGCGCCAACAAAAAAGGGCGGCCCGCGAAGGCCGCCCTTTGTCGTTTCAGTCTGTGCCTGAGCCTCAGGCCGCCTTCTTCTCCGGCGCGAAGCGGCCGTAGAAGGTTTCGTCCTTGGCGGCCATGTCGCGCAGAAGCTGCGGAACCTTGAAGCGGTCGCCGTATTTGGCGGCCAGTTCGTCGGCCTTGGCCACGAAGGCCTTCAGGCCCGTCTGGTCGATGAAGGTGATGGGGCCGCCGGTCCAGGGCGCGAAGCCCCAGCCCAGGATGGCGCCTAGGTCGCCTTCGCGCGGGTCGTCGATGACGCCCTCTTCCCAGCAACGGGCCACTTCCACCGCCTGACGATACAGCAGGCGGGTCTTCAGTTCGTCGATGGCGGCCAGGGCCTCGGGGCTTTCGCCGAAGGCGTCGCCCTTGGTGGTCGGGGCCAGTTCGGCCAGACCCGGCCAGATGACCTTGGGCTTCTGATCATAGTCGTAGAAGCCCTTGCCGTTCTTACGGCCATAGCGGCCCTGTTCGACCATGGTGGCGACGATCTGCTCGCCCTCGGTCGGGACGTATTTGTCGCCCAGATCCTCGCGGGTCTGCTTGGCGATCTTGTACGACAGGTCGAGCGCCACGTCGTCGTGCATCTCCAGCGGGCCGCGCGGCATGCCGGTCATGCGGCCGACGTTGTCGATCAGCACGGGCGAATAGCCCTCTTCCAGCATGGCCATGCCTTCCATCAGGAAGGTGGAGAAGCAGCGCGAGGTGTAGAAGCCGCGCGAGTCATTGACGACGATCGGCGTCTTCTTGATCTTCAGGACATAGTCCAGCGCCTTGGCCAGAGCCGCGTCGCCGGTCTTTTCGCCCATGATGATCTCGACCAGCATCATCTTGTCGACGGGCGAGAAGAAGTGGATGCCGATGAAGTCCTCGGGGCGCACGCTGGCCTCGGCCAGACCCGAGATGGGCAGGGTCGAGGTGTTGGAGCCGAACACGGCGCCCTCAGCCAGTTGGGCCTCGGCGCGCTTGGTGACGTCGGCCTTGATCTCGCGGTTTTCGAAGACGGCCTCGATGACCAGGTCCGAGCCCTTGATCAGGTCATAGTCCGTCGTCGCCGTGACCAGGGCCAGGGTGGCGTCATACTTCTCCTGCGTCATCTGACCGCGAGACAGCCGCTTCTTCAGCAGTTCCTCGACGTGGGCCTTGCCCTTGTCGGCGGCTTCCTGCGTCTGGTCGATCAGCACGGTCTCGATGCCGGCCATGACCTGAACATAGGCGATGCCCGCGCCCATCATGCCGGCGCCCAGGACGCTGACTTTCTTGGGGTCGGACTTGGGCACGCCCGCCGGGCGCACGGCGCCCTTGTCCAGTTCCTGCTTGGACAGGAACAGGCTGCGGATCATGGCCTGGGCCTGCGGCGTCATCAGGGTCTTGATGAAGTAGCGCGTCTCGATGCGCAGGCCCGCCTCGATCGGCACCTGAACGCCTTCATAGACGGCCTTCATCATGTTCAGCACAGCCGGGTAGTTGCCATAGGACTGCTTGCGCAGGATGGCGTTGCCCATGACGAAGACCTGCATCCCCGCCGGATGGTGCGGGCCGCCGCCAGGAATCTTGAACTTGGCATCGTCCCACGGCTGAACAGCTTTGCCGCCGTTCTTGATCCAGGCCTTGGCGGCCGCGACCGACTGACCCTTTTCGACGACCTCATGGACGACGCCGGCGCCCTTGGCGTCGTTCGGGCGCCAGGACTTGCCCTCGGCCATCTGCATCAGGGCGTTCTGCACCCCGATCAGGCGCGTCAGACGTTGGGTGCCCCCGCCGCCGGGGAAGAGGCCGACCTTGATCTCGGGCAGACCCAGCTGGATCTTCGGGTCGTTCTCGACGACGCGATAGTGGCAGGCCAGGGTGAACTCCAGCCCGCCGCCCAGCGCCAGGCCGTTGATGGCCGCCGCCACCGGCTTGCCCGAGGTTTCAAGCGCGCGGAAGGCGCCGTTCAGCGCCCAGCCGGTGTCGAACGCCTTCTGCAGGTCGCCGCCGCCGGCCAGCATGCCCGAGGCCATGTCGCCCAGATCCGCACCGGCGCAGAAGCCGGTCGGCTTGCCTGAGGTGATGACCACGCCCTTGATGGCGTCGTCGGTCTTGATCTTCTCCACCAGAGCCGGGATCTCGGCGATGACGGCGCTGGTCAGGGTGTTCATCGAACGGCCCGGCACGTCGAAGGCGACTGTGGCGATGCCGTCAGCGTCGATGTCGATCTTGAAGTTTTCCATGGTCATATGCTCCCGGATCAGACGCGTTCGATGACGGTGGCGGTGCCCATGCCGGCGCCGATGCAGAGGGTGGCCAGGGCGGTGGACTTGTTCGAGCGCTCCAGCTCGTCCAGCACCGTGCCCAGGATCATGGCGCCGGTGGCGCCCAGCGGGTGGCCCATGGCGATGGCGCCGCCGCAGACGTTGATCTTGTCGTGCGGGATGTCGAGCGCCTGCATGTACCGCAGCACTACGGCCGCAAAGGCCTCGTTCAGTTCATACAGGTCGATGTCGCCCGGCTGCATGCCCAGCTTGCCCAGCAGTTTGCGGGTGACGGGCTCGGGGCCGGTCAGCATGATCGACGGCTCAGAGCCGATCGAGGCGCCGCCCAGGATTTTCGCGCGGGGTTTCAGTCCCAGCGCTTCGCCCATTTCCTTGGTGCCGATCAGCACGCCCGCGGCGCCGTCGACGATGCCGGACGAGTTGCCGGGGGTGTGGACGTGGTTGACGCTGGCGACCTCGGGGTAGCGCTGGCCGATCACGGCGTCGAAGCCCATGCCGCCCATCATGGCGAACGAGGGGTTCAGGCCCGCCAGCGTCTGCATGTCCGTGTTCGGACGAACGGTTTCGTCACGATCCAGCTGGACGAGGCCGAGCTGGTTTTTCACCGCGATCACTGACTTGCCGAAGCGGCCTTCGGCCCACGACTTGGCGGCGCGCTTGTGGCTTTCGACCGAATAGGCGTCCACGTCATCGCGGCTGAAGCCGTATTTGGTGGCGATCATGTCGGCCGAGACGCCCTGCGGCACGAAATAGGTCGGGAAGGCCGAGGACGGGTCGGTCGGCCAGGCGCCGCCGTCGGAACCCATCGGCACCCGGCTCATGGCCTCGACGCCGCCGCCGACGGCCATGTTCGCCTCGCCCGACTTCACCTTGGCGGCGGCCACGTTCACGGCCTCCAGACCCGAGGCGCAGAAGCGGTTCAACTGATAGCCCGCCGTTTCCTGGCTCCAGCCCGCCGTCAGAACGGCGGTGCGGGCGATGTCCGCGCCCTGTTCGCCGACCGGAGAGACCACGCCCAGCATGACGTCGTCGACCTTGGAGGTGTCCAGCCCGTTGCGGTCGCGCAGCGCTTCAAGGACCTGCGCCGCCAGGCTCAGGGCCGTGATCTCGTGCAGGCTGCCGTCCTTCTTGCCCTTGCCGCGCGGGGTGCGCACGGCGTCGTAGATATAGGCGTCGGCCATGGAGCGTCTCTCTTCTTTGATGTCCCTACCGTTCGCTGCGCGGCAGCGAACGGTAGGGACGGTTGGGTCTTGGTTGGGAGGCGGTGGGCGGACGGGTCCGATCATCGCGTCTGGAATTGAAACTCAGGTCGCTAGAAAGCCGACGTTTACGTCAACGTCAAGTAACAAGGCGCGTGAGGTCGCCAGATGTGAAAAGGGCGGGCCGCTTCATGCGGCCCGCCCTGTCATTTCAGCCTCAGCGGCGCGCCAGCCGCACCAGCTTGCCGTTCTCCTCGTCTGTCACGACCCAGACGGCGCCATCGGGCCCGACCGCCACGTCGCGGATGCGTTCGCCCAGACCGGTCAGCAGGCGCTCCTCGCCGACCACGCGGCCGTCGCGCAGCACCAGCCGGACCAGGTGCTTGCTGCCCAGACCGCCGATCAGGGCGTTGCCCTTCCAATCCGGGAACATGGCGCCGTCGTAGAAGACCATGCCGCCCGGCGCGATCACCGGGTCCCAGTAGTATATGGGCTGGACAGTGCCTTCCTGCGTCGTCGCAGCGCCGGGGATGGCGTCGCCGTTGTATTCGATGCCGTAGGCCGCGCCGGGCCAGCCGAAATTGGCGCCCGCCTTTTCCAGGTTCAGTTCGTCGCCGCCGCGCGTGCCGTGCTCGATGCTCCAGACCGCGCCAGTTCCCGGCTGGACGGCGATGCCCTGCGGGTTGCGGTGGCCGTAGGACCAGATCTCGGGCAGGGCGCCCTCGCGGCCGACGAAGGGGTTGTCGGACGGGACCGAGCCATCGGCGTTGATGCGGATGACCTTGCCGTGGTGCGAGGCCAGGCTCTGGGCGGTCGGCCGCATCGGCTTGTCCGAACGCTCGCCGATGGTGATGTACAGCTTGCCGTCCGGGCCGAAGACCAGGGAGGAGCCGAAATGCTTGTCGCCGTCGTAGGTGTCCTTGACCTGGAAGACGACCTGCACGTTCTCGACCCGGCTCAGGTCGTCCGACAGGCGGCCGCGCGCTACGGCCGTGCCATTGCCGCCGTTCCGCGGCTGGGCGTAGGACCAGTAGATCGTGCGATCCTGAGCGAAGGTCGGGCTCAGGATCACGTCCAGCAGACCGCCCTGTCCGCGCGCCGCCACGGCAGGCAGGCCGCTGATCGGAGACCCGATCTGGCCTTCAACGCTGACGACGCGCAGGCGGCCGGGCCGTTCGGTCACCAGCCACTGGCCGTCCGGCAGCAGGGCCAGGCCCCAGGGATGCTCCAGCCCCTCTGCGACGACGGCGTGTTGCATGGCGATGGCGGTGCTGACCGACGGCGCGCGCGTCTGGCCTTCGTGCGCGGGCTTCTGATCCGGGTTGTTGGGCGGGCGCGTCTCGACCGGGGCGCCGGTGGCGGCGGGTTGCGCCTCGCTCTGTCCATTGGCGCCGCAGGCGGCGAGAAGCAGGACGGCGGCGGAAACGGCGAAGAGGGCGGGGCGCATGGCGGCTCCTGAACAGCGTGGCTTTGGACGGCGAAGATGCAGGCTCGCAACGCATTACGCGAGCCGAAAGACGCCGCGACCGATGGTCCCGCTCGAAATCCATGTCGAAGCGGCTTGAACCGGACGAAAGGCGGCGATATACGCACCCCTCTCGCGCTCAGGGTCGTTTCGATCCGGCGAGATGCTCCGTATGGGGTTGGGTAGCTCAGATGGTTAGAGCGGTGGATTCATAACCCACAGGTCGGCGGTTCGATCCCGCCTCCAACCACCACGGATTCTTCATCTTCAGGATATTGGATTGCGGCTGGTCTGGCGTGCCGCGCGTGCGGGCTTCAAGGCCGGGGTTCAGTTATGTGGAAGCCTCGATGCGCCGCCGGTGATCTTGCACAGATAGTCGGTCTGAGGGCGACCCGTCTGCATGCCGCTGGGGGTCAGGATGCCGCCGCGCGCCACGCATTCAGCGTCGAGCTTGGTCATTTCTTCCTGATAGGTCGGCAGGCCACGGCCGGTCGCGCATCCGGCCAGAGCCAGAGGCGCTGCGATGGCGGCGATGAGCAAAAGGGGCGGGCGCATGGGCGTCTCCTTTGGTGCGGCCTTGGGGCGTCAGGGCCGATGGTTCCGCTAATGTCTGCGGGCGGCAAGCGCAAAGCCGGTTCCTGGCTGATCTAACCAGCCAGAACGCCGAGATGTTCCAACAGAATCTTGCTGCCCAGGGCGATCAGGGCCAGGCCGCCGAGCAGTTCGGCGACCTTGCCCAGCCGCGTTCCCGCCGCTTTGCCGATCAACAGGCCGATACTCGCCATGACGAATGTGGTGAAGCCGATGCAGAAGGCGATCAGCCAGATATTGGCTTCCAGCAGGGCCAGGCCCACGCCTACGGCGCCCGCGTCGATCGACGTGCCTACAGCGGTGGCGACCAAGGCCAGCAGGCCGCGCGACGCCGCCTTGCCGACGGGAGCGGTCGCCTCTGTCGCATCCTCGTCGCGCTTCAGCGCCTCCCAGATCATCCGGGCGCCGACCGCGCCCAGCAGGCCGAAGGCGATCCAGTGGTCGACCGCCTCGACGAAGCCTGCGGCGGCCACGCCCAGGGCGAAGCCGATCAGGGGGGTGATCGCTTCGACTACGCCGAACACCAGGCCGGACCGCAGGGCTTGGGGCAGGGTTGGGCGATGCTGGGCGCCGCGACCGATGGCGGCGGCGAAGGCGTCGGCGGACATGCTGAGCGACAGCACGGCGATAGCGAACGGGGACATCATGATGGAGACGGGAACTCGGCCGGGCGTATGACAGCACGCTCCACGCGCGGGCCGGCCCCACGGGTGCAGCATGCTGGTCTCGCTAGGCGGAAACAAAATCCGCTGATCGCGCCATGCCCTAAGGCAAGTATGTTGACGCGATCCCGACTGGGATATGTCGGAAGCTACTCCCCAACGGCCGCCCCTCTAGCGCCTCGTTCGCCGTCTATCAACCCGCACATGGCCCCGAATGGCCAAAGGCGACAAGACGCCCCATCTGTGATAGACGCCGCCGCCTCAACTCTTCGCCGCAGGACATCCGCCCTTGAGCATCACGCTCGATCTTTCGCGCGCCAGCGCTTCAGCCAAGACGCCCGTCAACCTCAGCGGTCTGACGCGTGACGAACTGCGCCAGGCCCTGATCGACGCCGGAATCTGTCCGCCGGAGAAGGCACGGATGCGCGCCTCACAGGTGTGGCGCTGGATTCACCACTACGGCGCCACCGACTTCGCCCTGATGAGCGATATCGGCAAGGACACCCGCGCGGCGCTGGCTGAGGCCTTCACCCTGGCCCGCCCCGAGATCGTCGAGCGTCAGGTGTCCAAGGACGGCACGCGCAAATGGCTGATCCGCACGGCGCCGGGCATCGAGATCGAGACCGTCTACATCCCCGACGTGGGCCGGGCGGGCGCCCTGTGCGTCTCGTCCCAGGTCGGCTGCACCCTGAACTGCACCTTCTGCCACACGGGCACGCAGAAGCTGGTCCGTAACCTGACGACGGCCGAGATCGTGGCCCAGGTCCAGGTGGCGCGAGACGATCTGGACGAGTGGCCCTCGCCCAAGGAAGACCGTCGCCTGTCCAACATCGTCTTCATGGGCATGGGCGAGCCGCTCTACAATCTGGATCACGTCGCCAACGCCATCGACATCATCTCCGACAATGAGGGCATCGCCCTGTCCCGGCGGCGGATCACGGTGTCGACCTCGGGCGTGGTGCCGCAACTGAACGCCTTGGGCGAACGCACGGCGGCCATGCTGGCGATCAGTCTGCACGCCACCAACGACCCCTTGCGCGACCAGCTGGTGCCGCTGAACAAAAAGTATCCGCTGGACCAGCTGATGGCCGCCATCCGCGCCTATCCCGGCCTGTCCAACGCGCGCCGGGTGACGTTCGAATACGTCATGCTGAAGGGCGTCAATGACAGCCCAGCCGAGGCGCGCGCCCTGATCAAGCTGATCGAGGGCATCCCGTCCAAGGTCAATCTGATCCCGTTCAACCCATGGCCGGGCACGGATTATCAGTGCTCGGACTGGAAGACGATCGAGACCTTCGCCGCCATCCTGAACAAGGCGGGTTACGCTTCGCCCATCCGCACGCCGCGCGGCCGCGACATCCTGGCCGCCTGCGGCCAGCTGAAGTCCGAGAGCGAGAAGCTGCGGGCCTCGGCGCGTCTGAAGGCCGAACGCGACGCGGTCGACGCGGCTTGAGGTCATCGCCCGCCCAGACGCTTTGTCCGCCGACTGTGGCGCGGGCGCCCTAGCGGAAGGGTCAAGCTTTCGGGCAAGGATGTTTTGGTTTCGTTCCTCTTCAGATCGGGAGGCTAGGGTTCGTCGTGATGGAGACCTCGTCGTTGCCGGGCGTGCTGTCGACGCCTGAACTCCAGGCCTTTGCGACGGGCTTTCCGATCCTGATGCTGCATCTGGCCGTGACCTTCGGCCTTCTGGCGGCAGGGGCGGCGGTCTACGCCCTGCTGACGCCGTGGCGCGAGATCGCCCTGATCCGCCAGGGCAACCCGGCCGCCGCCGTGGCCTTTGCCGGGGTGCTGGTCGGGCTGGCGGTCCCGCTGGCGGTGTCCCTTTCGGTGTCGAACTCGATCCGCGACATCGCCATATGGGGGGTAGCGACGGTGGTGCTGCAACTGCTGGCCTTCCGCGTCGTCGATTTCCTGCTGCACGGCCTGCCGCAACGGATAGAGAAGGGCGAAGTCTCCGCCGCCGTGGTCCTGGCCGGGGCCAAGCTGTCGACCGCCCTGATCCTGGCGGCCGCCCTGACGGGCTGAGGGGGCGGCTTTGCGCTTTCCCCACCTTCCCGACTGGACGATCTACGCAGCCGTCATCGCGGTGATCCTGATCGCCTCTCTGAACCGGGGCGAGCGCGCCGACGCCCCTCATGATCAACACGCAGATGAGGCGTCCGGTCCCCTGCTGGGACCAATCACGCCTTTCGATCCTTCCGTCACCGTCGACACGTCCGACGAGCATGAGCCGGTGTCCGGCACGGCCTTCTCCATCGCCGGGGATGGTCGCTGGATCACCGCTCGCCATGTGGTTGAAGGGTGCCGCAAGCCCGCTTTGGTGATCGACAAGACTCGGGCTCTGGCGGCTGACGTGCGGCTGGCGGCGCGGGCGGATGTGGCCCTGTTGCTGACCGACGGCGGACCGCCCGCATTGCCGATCGCGGCCGAGGCGCCGTTGTACAAGGGCCAGCGCGCCTTCCATCCGGGGTTCCCGCAGGGCCAGCCGGGCGAGGTCGCCTCGCGCCTGATCGGTCGCGAAACGCTGAAGATCCGCGGCCATCGCTCCTATGACGAGCCGGTCCTGGCCTGGGCCGAGGCCGGTCGCACGCGGGGACTGAAGGGCACGCTGTCGGGCCTGTCGGGCGCGCCGGTGCTGGACCGGCGCGGCCGGGTGCTGGGCGTGACCATCGCCGAGTCGCCCCGGCGAGGCCGCATCTACACCACGGCGCCCGACACCTTCGTCCCTGCGGTCGGCGCCCAGCAGCGCGCCGACGAAGCGGCCCTGGGTCAGGCGGTGACGACCCAGAACTACGGCGCCGTGTCTGACCGCCTGCGCCGCGACCTGCGCGTCGCCCAGGTGGTGTGTCTGACGACGTGAATGGAGCCTAGCGCGGCGCGCCGTGATCCTTGACCCATTTCGCCTTGGCGGCGTCGATGTCGGCACGGGGAAGTTGAGACAGGGGCTTGGCGAACTGCCTCAGAAGGATCGCGGCGTTGGCGTCGCCGCCTTCTGCGGCCAACTCGACATAGGCTGCGCCCTGGACCGGGTCGCTGGCGCCGCCCTCGCCGACGAGGATCATCATGCCCAGAGCACGCAGGGCGTGGGCCGAGCCGTTCTGCGCCGCCCGCGCATACCAGAGACGAGCCTCGGCGGGATCGGGCGTCACGCCCTGTCCCACGGCCAGCATGACCGCCAATGAGATCATGCCGCTTTCGAAATTCTGTTCCGCAGCCTGACGAACGTAGCGGTACGCTGTCGCAAGCTCGGAGGGCGCTCCGCCGTCCAGCAGCAGCATGCCGAGGTTCCATTGGGCGCGCGGATCGCCGCTGTCCGCAGCAAGGGTCAGGTGGGTGCGGGCGGCGTCGACGTCGACCGGCACGCCCCAGCTGTTCTGATAGGCGCGTCCTAATAGGAACTGGGCGTCGACATTGCCGGGGTCCGTCCTGACGGCTGTCTGTATCAGCCGGGTTCCCTTTTTCAGATCCTGTTGGACGCCCGCGCCGAAGAGATAGGCCCGGCCCAGGGGATAGGCGGCGGCCGGCTGATACTTCGCGTCCAGACCATTGAGCCAGGCTATGGCTTCCGCATCGTCGGCAGGGTCATCGTTCATCAATCGCCGCATGCCGATGTTCAGGCGGGCGTTCTGCGATCCGTCCCGCAGAGCCTGCGCCCAGAGGCGTTCTGACCGTTCGGGGTCGCCTCCCGTGATTTCCAGCGCGGAAGCCAGGGAAGCAGCCGCCTCGGGATCGCCAGCGGCGACCAGAGGCTCCAGTGCGGCGATGGCTGCAGAGGGATCGGTCTGGAGCAGCGCCAAGGCGTCGTCCAGAGGGTTCTGCGCGGGCGAGAGCGCCTGTACGGGCGACCCGGCCAGCCAGATCGTTCCGACCGCCAGCAGGGTGGCGTATCCGGTCTTCAGCATAATACGGTTCTCCGATTTCCAGCTTGGCCGGAAATCGGAGCCCGTGGCAAGCCGCCCCTACTTCAGCGTCGCGCTGTCCAGGTTGAGTTCGGTCAGGGGGATGACCTCGACGTTGGGGTATTTCGCTCGCAGGCCGTCGATGAACTTGGAAGCGTCGCCGACGATGACGAGGCTGGCCCGGTCGGTCGGCAGATGCCGAGCGAAGGCGTTTTCAACCTGTTCGGCGGTGACGGCGCGAACCCGCCCGGCGTAGTCGGCCAGGTCGCTCATCGGCAGGTCATAGAGGGCCAGGTTGGCGACCAGGCCGCCCAGACCGTCCACCGTTTCCAGCGAGCGTCCGAAGCCGCCGATCAGGGTGGCGCGGCGGGGCGCCAGCTCGGCCTCGGTCGCCGCCGTGGTCCCCAGCTTGCCGATCTCTTCAAGGATCAGGTCGGCCACCTCGGTCGCCGTCTCGTTCTTGGTCTGGGTCGAGGCGGAGAAGACGCCGGTCTGCTGTTGGGCGCCGACCGAGGAGCGGGCGCCGTAGCTGAGGCCGCGCTTGATGCGGATCTCCTGGTTCAGGCGCGACGAGAAGCCGCCGCCCAGCAGGGTGTTGCCCAGCGTCAGCGGGAAGTAGTCGGCGTCGGTGCGGCTGATCCCGCGAATGGCGGCGACCACGGCGGCCTGACCTGCGCCAGGCTGGTCGATGACGACGACGCGCGGCGCCAGCGCCTGACCGGCCTTGTCGATGGCGGCCGGGGCGGGACCGGCGTCGCGCCAGTCGCCGAAGGCCTGATCCGCCAGGGCGCGCGCCTCGGCCGGGGTCACGTCGCCCGAGAAGACGAGGGTCGCCTGCGAGGGCCGGAACCGCTCGGCGTGGAAGGCGGCCATGTCGTCGCGCGTCAGGCCGGGGATGCTGTTCACCGTGCCTGAGCCGGGTGCGCCATAGGGCGCCGCGCCGTACATCACGCGGCCGACCGACTGGCCGGCGATGGCCCCCGGCTGGCTGAGCGCCACGCGCAGGCCGTCCAGGGTCTGGGACTGCTGCCGCTCCAGCTCTTCCTGGGCGAAGGCCGGATTGCGCACCAGATCGGCCATCAGGGTCAGGGTCCGGCCGAACACGTCCTTGGGCGCATTGGCGTAGACATTGGTGAAATCGGCGCCCGCGCCCGCGCCGATGTTGGCGCCCAGCTGTTCGATGGCGGTGGCGATTTCCGGCGCCGACTGGGTCGTTGTCCCTTGAGTCAGCAGGCTGGCGGTCATGGAGGCGACGCCCGGCTTGCCTGCCGGATCGTGGGCCGAGCCGGCGTTGAAGTTCAGGCGCGCCGAAACCAGCGGCAGGCCCTTGGTCGGGGCGACCAGGACGCGCAGGCCGTTGTCCAGACGGAAGTCGGCGATGGCGGGCGTGGCGGGCGACACCTCAGGTCCCGGCTGAGGCAGGCGGGCGCGTTCGGCTTCGGGCAGCAGGACGGCGACCGGACCGGCTGGCGCCAGAGACGCCACTGTGACCGGGGCGTCGACGTTCTTCTTCTGCTCGCTGGGCGCGTTGGCCTCGTCGGCGGGCAGGTAGTTGATGGTGATCTGGCGCTGCGGCGTCAGATAGCGGCGGGCCACACGCTGCACGTCAGCGGCGGTGACGGCCTGGATCTCGGCGATCTCGCGGTCGGCGGCGGTCGCGTCTCCGGTCATGATCAGCGCCATGCCCAGGGTCGTCGCGCGGTCGTCGATGCTTTCACGGCCGCGCAGGGCGTCGGCGACCAGTTCGTTCTTGGCTTCGGCCAGTTCGGCGGCGGTGACGGGCTCGTCGCGCAGGCGCGCGATCTCGACCTCAAGCGCGGCCTTGCCGGTCTCGACCGTCTGGCCGTCGGCCATGATGGCGTAGGCGGCCAGATTGCCCGCCTGCTGGGCGAAATCAGGGTTGGAGCCCGCCGAGGCGGCGATCTGCTTGTCGTAGACCAGCGAACGGTACAGGCGGCTGCTCTCGCCGGTCGACAGGATGCCGTCCAGCACCGTCAGGGCCGCGCGGTCGGCGTCCTTATAGGCCACGGTGTTCCACGCCAGCGCCACGGCGGGCAGGGGCACGTTGGGCGCATAGAAGGTGGCGGTGCGCGGGCCGGCGGGCTCGGGCTCCTTCACGTCATTGGCGGGCATGGGCGTCGATGGCCGCTTCAGCGGGGCGAAATACTCGTCGACCCAGCCGTCCAACTGCGCCTGATCAAAATTGCCCGCCACGATCAGCATGGCGTTGTCCGGCCGGTAGTAGGTGGCGTGGAAGCGCAGCACGTCGTCCAGCGTCGAGGCGTCCAGTTCCTCGATCGAGCCGATGCCCGGACGGCGATAGGGGTGGTCCTGATAGATGGTCTCGGGCGCGAACAGGCCGAACAGGCGACCGTAGGGGCTGGCCAGAATCCGTTGGCGGTATTCCTCCTTCACCACGTCGCGCTCGGATTCAAAGGTCTTCTGGTCGACGACCAGAGACCCCATGCGGTCCGCCTCGGCGAACAGGATGCGCTGCAGGTGGTTGGCCGGAACGACCTCGTAATAGGCGGTCACGTCGTCGGCGGTGAAGGCGTTGTTCATGCCGCCGACGTCCTCGGTCAGACGGTCGAACGTCTCGGACGGCATGTTCTTCGTCGCCTTGAACAGCAGGTGCTCGAACAGGTGGGCGAAGCCCGAGCGGCCCGCCGGATCGTCCTTTGATCCCACGCGATACCAGACCTGCACCGTGACGTTCGAGGTCGAGGCGTCGCGCGCTGTATAGACCTCCATTCCGTTGGCCAGCACCCGCTTGTGGAAGCCCAGCGGCGGCACCTGGACGCCGCCCTGGATCGCGGTTGCGCTCGCGGGCGGAGCCTTGGCCCAGGCGGGGGCGGCGGCGGGCAGGCCGAGCAGCAGCGCCGAGGCGCAGGCGGTCAGGATCAGACGATTCTTCATGAGGGCGGCTTTCCAACACCCGCAGTCGAAGAAACGGGCGCTGAAAACCTAACAGGACGAAGCGCCGCCGCGCACCTTACGGAGCTGTAATGAAATCAGGCTTGGCCACAGACCCGCCTCGGGGATGAAAAAGATGTAACTCGGTTATGCGTCGGGACGCTGATATCAGCGAAACAGGACGTTGAGGGACGTCCGTGCGAGGACGCCCATCATGACAAAATATAAGTTCGCGCCCCTTCTGGGGGTGGTTCTGGCCCTGCCCGCAGCCGGGGTTCTGGCGCAGACGCCTTCGCCTGGAACGCAGCCGTCCCAGAGCGCTCCTGTTCAGACTCCGCCGCAGAAGGCGGACAAGGACGATCAGCCCGCCGCCGTGGGCGATGTCGTCGTCAGCGCCCGCGCCAATGATGTGCGGACCTCGATCGACTCCATCAGCTATAGTCTGGCCGACGATCTTCAGGCGGCGACCGGGACGCTGGCCGAGGCCCTGCGCAATGTGCCCTCCGTCGATGTCGATCCTCAGGGCAACGTCTCCCTGCGCGGCGACGGCAATGTCACGCTGCTGGTGGATGGCCGCGCGTCGGCCATACTGTCGGGACCGAACCGTGCCGATGCGGTGCTGCAACTGCCCGCCGACCGCTACGCCCGTATCGAGGTGATGACCAATCCGTCCGCCGCCTACAGCCCAGAGGGCTCGGGCGGGGTCATCAATCTGATCACCAAGCCGGTTCCGGCGGCGGTCGCCGCCGCTGCGGCCGCAGGGACGCCGGGCGCGGCTGTCACGACCGGATCGCTGCGCGCCAATGTGGGCGATCACGGACGCTGGAATGTCGGCGCCAGCGGCTCGCGCCAGCAGGGCAAGCTGACCCTGACCGGTGATCTCAGCTATCGCCACGACGAGCAGAGCCTGAGCTTCGGGCGTCTGCGCGAACAGCTGGACGCCACCGGTGCGACTACCGGCGCCACGACGACGATTCAGGACATTGAATCGACTCAGGACGGCTTCTTCGGCCGCGTCGCCGCTGAATACCGGCTGACTGAAAAAACCATGCTGACCGGCGAGGCGCGCGCCAATCGCTTCGACATCGACAGCGATGTGCGCGGCGTGTTCGAAACGCGCGACGCCTCGGGCGCCCTGACGCGCGCCTATACCCGCGACGGCTCGGGCGGCTTCGCCATGAAGGGCTGGGGCGTCACCGGTCGGGTGCTGCACCAGTTCGATACGTCCGGGCACGAATGGTCGAACGAGCTGCGCTATGATCGCAACGATCAGGAGAACGACTCCCTGGCCGCCAACGTCTTCCGCATACCGACGGAGCCGACGGTATATGAGGCCCAACAAGGCCTGACCGCGCAGGAGACCATCGGCTTCACCAGCGCCTACACCCGGCCGATAGGCGAGGGCGCCAAGCTGCGCGCGGGCTATGAGCTGAGCCTCACCCGGCCGGATCAGGACAATGAGGTCCGGCGCGGTCCCGCCGAGAACGCCCTGGCGCTCGTGCCGTCGCAGAGCAACCGCTTCGAGGCGGAGCAGACGGTTCATGCCCTTTACGCCACCTATGAACGCCCGTTCGGCGAGAAGCTGTCCGGCCAGTTCGGTCTGCGGCTGGAACAGGCCGACATCGAGGTCGAGGACGTGACCAACGCCGTGCGCGCGTCTCAGGATTATTTCCGCGCCTATCCGACCTTCCACCTGCAGTATCAGCTGACCGAGACCCAGACCCTGCGCGGCAGCTATTCGCGGCGCATCCAGCGGCCCCAGCCGTCGCAGCTGAACCCCTTCATCATCTATGGCGATCCGCTGAACCTGCGCTCGGGCAACCCGGACCTTGAACCGCAGGAGACCGACAGCTTCGAGGCCATGTGGCAGATGCGGCGCGGCCAGAGCTTCTATCAGGCCACGGCCTACTACCGCGACACGACCAAGGCCTTTACCGACGTAGCGACGGACGTGGGCGGCGGCGTGCTTTTGACCCGGCCCGAGAATCTGGGCGCCCGCCGCGATCTGGGGATCGAGCTGACCGCCAGCGGCCGCCTGCACCCGACCCTGCGCTACAACGCCAGCGTCAACGCCTTCCGTCAGGAGATCGACGCGGCGGGCATCCCCGGCGGGCGCGACCGCGAGGGCGAGATGGTGAGCGGTCGCCTCAGCCTGAACTGGCAGGCCACGCCCAAGGACTTCGTCCAGCTGATGGGCTTCTGGCAGGGCGATCAACTGCTGGCGCAAGGCAAGCGCGAGGGCGGCGGCATGGTGAACTTCGGCTATCGGCGCAAGCTGAACGACACCCTGTCGCTGCAGTTCACCGCCCGCGACATCCTCAACTCCTTCGGCGGCGACACCGTCTACGACACGCCCCTGTTCCGCGACCGTTCCAGTCAGGACCTGAACCTGCGAGCCTTCTATCTGGGGCTGAGCTGGTCCTTCGGCGGGCCGCGCCGTCAGCCCGAACAGTTCGACTTCTCCACCGGACCGACGGGCGGCTGAGCCCTGTCGTCAGGCTGCGCCCGACGCCCGTCGCCCCTGTGGCGGCGGGCGTTCTCGCTTGGGCCCTTGCGTGTCTGATCGGCCACACCCACCTGTTTTGCGACAGCTCAAGGCGTCGCTTCAGATAAGGGCGCATTGAGTTCAACTCCGCCTCCTGAGGGGAAACCGAACACCATGAATCTCGACGTCTATTCCGACCGCGCCAAACAGGCCGTCCAGTCCGCCCAGTCTCTGGCCCTGGCTCGCCGCCACCAGCAGTTCGCGCCCGAGCACCTGCTCAAGGTGCTGCTTGAGGAGCGCGACGGCCTGGCGCGTAAGCTGATTGATCAGGCGGGCGGCGATCCGTCCGCCGTTGAGCTGGTCACCGAAGGCCTGCTGAAGAAGCGGCCTCAGGTCGAGGGCGGCTCGGGCCAGCTCTATCTGGACGGCGACACCGCGCGCGTCTTCAGCGCCGCCGAAGAGGCCGCCAAGAAGGCGGGCGACGCCTTCGTCACCACCGAACGCCTGCTGGCCGCCATCGCCAAGGAGGGCGGGGCCGCCGCCGAGGCGCTGAAATCCGCCGGGGTCACGGCCAGGAAACTGGACGACGCCGTCGCCGAAATCCGCAAGGGCAAGACCGCCGACAGCGCGGGCGCCGAGGACAGCTTCGACGCTCTGAAACGCTACGCCCGCGACCTGACCGAGGCGGCGCGCGACGGCAAGGTCGACCCCGTCATCGGCCGCGACGAGGAGATCCGCCGCACCATCCAGGTGCTGGCCCGTCGCACCAAGAACAACCCCGTCCTGATCGGCGAACCAGGCGTCGGCAAGACCGCCATCGTCGAAGGACTCGCATTGAGGATCGTCAACGGCGACGTGCCGGAAAGCCTGAAGGACAAGAAGGTGCTGGCGCTCGACATGGGCGCCCTGATCGCCGGGGCCAAATACCGCGGCGAGTTCGAGGAGCGGCTGAAGGCCGTGCTGAACGAGGTCGCCGCCGCCGAGGGCCAGATCGTCCTCTTCATCGACGAGATGCACACCCTGGTCGGGGCGGGCAAGGGCGACGGCGCGATGGACGCCTCCAACCTGCTCAAGCCCGCCCTGGCGCGCGGCGAACTGCACTGCGTCGGCGCCACCACGCTGGATGAATACCGCAAGCACGTCGAAAAGGACGCGGCCCTGGCCCGTCGCTTCCAGCCGGTCTTCGTCGCTGAACCCACCGTCGAGGACACGGTGTCGATCCTGCGCGGCCTGAAGGAGAAGTATGAGGTCCACCACGGGGTGCGCATCTCCGACAGCGCCATCGTCGCCGCCGCCACCCTGTCGAACCGCTACATCACCGACCGCTTCCTGCCGGACAAGGCCATCGACCTGATCGACGAGGCCGCAAGCCGCGTGCGCATGGCCGTCGACTCCAAGCCCGAGGCGCTGGACGAGATCGACCGCCGCCTGGTCCAGCTGAAGATTGAGCGCGAGGCCCTGAAGAAGGAGAGCGATCAGGCCTCCCAGCACCGTCTTGAGAGACTGGAAGACGAGATCGACGACCTGCAGGGCCAGTCGGACGAGATGACCGCCCGCTGGAAGTCCGAGAAGGACAAGGTGGGGCAGGGCGCCCAGCTGCGTGAGACCCTAGACCGCCTGCGCGCCGAACTGGCCGCCGCCCAGCGCGCCGGCGACCTCGGCCGCGCGTCAGAGATCGCCTACGGCCAGATCCCGCAGCTGGAGAAGCAGCTCGCCGAAGACGAAGCCCCGGCGGCGGTCGCCGCCCCCCTGACGCCTGAGGTCGTGGACGCCGAACAGATCGCCGCCGTCGTCAGCCGCTGGACCGGCGTGCCCGTCGACAAGATGCTGGAAGGCGAGCGCGAGAAGCTGCTCAAGATGGAGGACGAACTGGGTCGCCGCGTGGTCGGTCAGGACGAGGCCCTGGCCGCCGTCTCCGACGCCGTGCGCCGCGCCCGCGCCGGTCTGAACGACCCCAACAAGCCGCTGGGCAGCTTCCTCTTCCTCGGCCCCACGGGCGTGGGCAAGACCGAGCTGACCAAGGCGCTCGCCGGCTATCTGTTCGACGACGACAACGCCATCACCCGCATCGACATGAGCGAATACATGGAGAAGCACTCGGTCAGCCGCCTGATCGGCGCCCCTCCGGGCTACGTCGGCTATGACGAGGGCGGCGCCCTGACCGAGGCCGTGCGTCGCCGCCCCTATCAGGTCGTCCTGTTCGACGAAGTCGAGAAGGCCCACCCGGACGTCTTCAACGTCCTGCTTCAGGTGCTGGACGACGGCCGTCTCACTGATGGGCAAGGAAGGACCATCGACTTCAAGAACACCCTGATCATCATGACCTCCAACCTCGGCAGCCAGTATCTGGCCGACCAGCCTGAGGGCGAGGACGTCGAGGCCGTGCGTCCTCTGGTCATGGAACAGGTCCGCGCCCACTTCCGGCCTGAGTTCCTGAACCGCATCGACGAGATCATCTTGTTCCACCGCCTCGGCCGCGAACAGATGGGCAGCATTGTCCGCATCCAGCTGGCGCGTCTCGAAAAGCTGATGGCCGACCGTCGCCTGAGCCTGGCCCTGGACGACACCGCCCTCAACTGGCTCGCCGACAAGGGCTACGACCCGGTCTACGGCGCGCGGCCGCTGAAGCGCGTCATCCAGAAGGAGCTGGTCGACCCGATGGCCAAGAAACTGCTGGCCGGAGAGATCGAAGACGGCAGCGTGGTGGGCGTGTCAGCGGGTAGCGAAGGGCTGGAGATCGGGAAGGCGCGGGTGCACTGAGGCTAAAAGGGGGGAGTATGAAAGCTAAAAGGGGGAGTATGCGGCCTATCATTCGAAGGAAGAGCCAGTCTGCGAGATCGCGGCGGACGTTCAAGGACTGGATAGACGTTGTCTTGCCAGTAGCAACGCTATGTCTTGGCGTTGTTAGTCTTTGGACAACTATTCAGGTGTCTGGGCTTGAAGATTATTTTCGCTCTGAAATTTCTCGTCGAAACGAAGAAATAGGTGACTTGTCAGCCCGTTCTAGGATGGCGGAAATTCGCTTGTCTGCTCGAGAGACTCGAATGGATCAGATCTCTTCCTCGGCTGAACAATTAAATCTTCTGAACGAGGAGCAGAGGCTGGCTTTCTCGAAAGCGACAGCAGATTTGGCTGTGTTGAGATTGGAGGCCCATAACATAAATGAGCAATTGGAAGGCGCAATTTCCGATAAGCGTCGTGTAGAGGCTGAGCTCAATGAACAAATAAGAAGCTTGGAGGTTATGTCGCGCCAAGAGTTATACGGGATGGTTTCAAGTCGCGCTTTTTTCTTGAGGATGAATGCGTTGGCAGGCTTTGAACGTTCGACCCCGGGGGTTCGGATGCTAGGGGCAGAATTCCGACAAGCGCTGATGACTTTGCATCTGACTGATAAACGCCTTCTGCGGTATTTGCCCGATTTGCAGTCAAGATTTGATGAGGTTTGCCCGGCCTTCCGTTCCATGAGTATCACATTTCCAAACCCTCCAGCTGACGTGGACTATAGCGCTCCTCCATCTCGGCTTCTCCAAAGTGCTGCGGATCGGGAGGAGTCCATGACAATCTGGCGTCTTGATATTGAGCAAAAATCTCAAGAATTTAGGAAAAATTATACAAGATACCAGGACGACCTAAATGGTAAGTGGGAGACTGCGACCCGGCAGTTCGATAGCTGTGTATGCTCAGCTCTTGCTACTGTTGATGTTCCTAGAAATACGGTGTGCCCAATAGAAAGCTAGGCGAGTGACTTCCGTCATCCTCCGGCAAGCCGCGTCAGCGGCGCAGACCGGGGGACCCAGCGGCGCGCGGGAGCGCGAAAGATCCACGCTCGGCGGCCGCCCGAAGATCGCCTTCGGCGCCGCTGGGTCCCCCGGTCTCCGCTTCGCTGCGCCGGAGGATGACGAAAGCAAGGGGCGGGGCGTGGATGACGGAAGGGAGAGGGCGGGTTAGCGTGGCGGTATGGCGACCCATCGCGCCTTCATCGCGACCTACATTATGGCGAGCGGGCGCAACGGGACGCTCTACGCCGGCTCGACCTCCAATCTGGAAAGCCGCGTGTGGAAGCACAGGACGCGGGCCTTTCCCGGCTTCACCGACGCCTATGACTGCACCCGTCTGGTCTGGTTCGAGCAACACGCCCTGATGCTGGATGCGATCCGACGCGAGCGGCGGATCAAGAAGTGGCTGCGTGACTGGAAGCGGCCCTGATCGAGAAGGACAATCCGGATTGGCGCGACCTCGCCGCCGACTGGTTTTCTGATCCGAATTGGACCCCGCCGCCGGGCGTCGACTGAGCCTCACCCCAACACCGGCATCACCTCGACCCCGTCGCAGACGAAGATGCTCATGTGCGGGTGGTTCTCGAACAGGCGGGCCGCCGCCTCGTGGTTGTCGGCGCGCACGACCATGAAGACGGTCAGCAGGTTGACCATGTCCGTCACGGCGCCGTCGTCGTCGATGCGTTTGGTCGGGCCCAGCGGGCCGCCCTGAAAGACGATGGAGTCGCGGTGCGCCGCTTCCCATTCGGCGACGGCGGCGACGCCGAGGCGGGCCGTCTCGGCCTGCTCGGCCTCGCTCATGGCGCGCCAGGCCCGCCATTTGGGCCGGTCTTGTCGCTGGTGAAGACGGCCAGATAGTGGGTCTCGACGCTCATCGCAGCCTCCTGTGCGGCGCGAGCATCAACGCATTGGGCCGTCTTCGACAAGCGGGGCCGGAGGCTGGCCTCAGCCCTCGGCCAGCAGGTGGTCGATCAGGGCGCGCGCCTCGGGCCCTGCCCAGTCGGCCTCGCCGGTCAGGACGGCGCGGACCCGGCCCTGGCGGTCCATGACGATGGTCTGGGGCATGGCGCCCTTGCCGGGGAACTCAAACGCCAGCTGGAATTTCGGGTCGATGTAGAAGTCCAGAGGCGCGTTCTGGGCGATGAAGTCCCGCGCCTCGTCGGCCGTCTTGTCCAGGTCCATGCTGACGGCGACCACGGCGAAGTCATCGCGCGCCTTATAGTGGTCGGCCAGGGCCGCGAGCGTCGGCATCTCGATCCGGCACGGGGCGCACCAGGTGGCCCACAGGTTCACCACCGTCACCTTGCCCGCGAAATCGGCCAGACGGACGTCGGCGCCGTCGGCGGTCTTGAACACATAGTCGGGCGCGGCCGGGGAGGCGGGCGTCTGCAGGGCCGCCAGCGATCCCTTGGCGAAGGCCGCCAGTTGCGGCTCAAGAGCGTGGACCGACGCCTGAGTCTGGGCCTGCATCTGGGCCGCAGGCGGCGCGGACTCTTTGCCTACGCCCTTCTGATTGACGTATAGCAGCGCCGCGCCCATGCCGATCACGCCGATCACCGCGAACGTCGCCACGCCCGCCCAAGTCCGTCCAGAGCCGCTCATGTCCGATACGCCTTCCAAACCACAGCAAGATTCCCCCTCGCAGGGCCAGTCTCTATGGGGTGGGCGCTTCAGCGCCAAGCCTGCGGACATCATGCAGGCCATCAACGTCTCCATCGGCGTCGACAAACGCCTGTGGGCGCAGGACCTGGCCGGTTCGCGGGCCCATTGTCGCATGCTGGAAAAGCAGGGGATCATCGCCGCCGCCGACGCCCAGGCCATCCTTGGCGGGCTGGACGTGATCGAAGGCGAGATCCGGGACGGGAGCTTCCCCTTCCGCGACGCCTATGAAGACATTCACATGAACGTCGAGGCGCGCCTGTCGGAGCTGATCGGCGAGCCGTCGGGGCGTCTGCACACGGCGCGCAGCCGCAATGATCAGGTGGCGACCGACTTCCGCCTGTGGGTGCGCGACGCCTGCGACCGCACCGTGGCGCAACTTCAGGATCTGCAGCGGACCCTGCTGGACCGGGCGGAACAGCACGCGGGCGACCTGATGCCGGGCTTCACCCATCTGCAGACGGCCCAGCCGGTGACGTTCGGCCATCACCTGATGGCCTATGTCGAGATGTTCGGCCGCGACGCCGGGCGCTTCGCCGACGCCCGCGCCCGCATGAACGAGAACCCGCTGGGCGCCGCCGCGCTGGCCGGATCGCCTTTCCCCATCGACCGCCACATGACGGCGCAGGCGCTGGGCTTCGACCGGCCGATGGCGAACTCTCTGGACGCCGTTTCGGATCGCGACTTCGCGCTGGAAAGCCTGGCCGCCGCCTCCATCGCGGCGGGCCACCTGTCGCGCCTGGCCGAAGAGATCGTGGTGTGGATGACGCCGATGTTCGGCTTTGCGACCCTGCCTGACGACCTGACCACCGGCTCGTCCATCATGCCGCAGAAGCGCAACCCGGATGCGGCCGAGCTGGTGCGGGCCAAGACGGGCCGCATCAACGGCGCCCTGATCGCCCTGACCACAGTGATGAAGGGCCTGCCGCTGGCCTATTCCAAGGACATGCAGGAGGACAAGCCGCCGGTCTTCGAGGCCTTCGACGCGCTGGATCTGGCGTTGACGGCCATGACCGCCATGGTCGCCGTGATCCGTCCCAACACCGAGAAGATGGCCGCCGCCGCGGGCGCGGGCTTCTCGACCGCCACCGACCTGGCCGACTGGCTGGTGCGCGAACTGAACCTGCCCTTCCGCCAGGCGCACCACGTCACCGGCGCCGCCGTGAAGCGGGCCGAGGCGCTGGGGTTGGGTCTGGGCGAATTGCCGCTGACGGAATTGCAGGCGCTGGATGGCCGGATCACCGAAGGCGTGTATGAAGTGCTGACGCCCGAAGCCTCCTGCGCCAGCCGCCAGAGCTTCGGCGGCACGGCGCCGGAACAGGTCCGCGCGCGCATCGCCGACTGGAGAAGCCGCCTGTGAAGAAGACACTGATCCTCGCGGGCGCCGCCGCCCTGATGCTGTCGGCCTGCGGTCGCATGGCGGACCTTGAGCCGCCGCAGGGCGCGACGCCGAAGAAGCAGACCGAGCGCGCCATCCGCGACCGCTCGGCCGACCATTTGCCCGAGGAGGCGATGCAGAACCTGCCGCCGCGCCAGATGCCCATCGACAACGGCACGAGCAACCCGTTCGGCAAGCCGCCGCCGATGAACTGAGCCTTCTGGCTCTTCTCTCTGACTGGACTCCCCGCCGGTGCACTATTTCGATCTCAAGGACGGCGTCCTGCATTCCGAGGGCGTCTCTCTGGAGGCGCTGGCGGACAGCGTCGGCACGCCGACCTACGTCTATTCCTCGGCCACCCTGCGCCGTCACTACGGCCTGCTGCGCGACGCGTGCGACGCGCATAGGAGCGCGCTGGGCGAGGCCCTGATCGCCTTTGCGGTCAAGGCCAACTCCAACCTGTCGGTGCTGGCGACCCTGGCCAAGCTGGGCTGCGGCGCCGACACCGTGTCCGAGGGCGAGATTCGCCGGGCGCTGGCCGTCGGCATTCCGGGCGAGCGCATCATCTTCTCGGGCGTGGGCAAGACCGACGCCGAGCTGGCCTTCGCCATCGAACAGGGCGTGCGTCAGATCAACGTCGAGTCCTCGACCGAGTTGGACCGGCTGATCGAGGTCGCAGCGAACAAGAACGCGGCTCCCGCCATCGCCATCCGGGTGAACCCCAAGATCGGCGCGGGCGGTCACGCCAAGATCACCACCGGCGGCGCCGGCGACAAGTTCGGCGTGCCGGTCGAGGAAGCGATGGCCCTTTACGCTCGCGCCTCCGCCTCGCCCCACGTTACGCCTGTGGGGCTGGCCTGCCACATCGGCAGCCAGATCACCGACCTTAGCCCGCTTGAGGCCGCCTTCCGCGTGCTGCGCCAGATGACGGAAGACCTGCGCGCGCTGGGACACAGCGTAACGCGGCTCGATCTCGGCGGCGGACTGGGCGTGCCCTATTATGGCGAGGCGGCGACGCCCGCTCCGGCCGACTACGTCGCTATGGCCGCGCGCGTGCTTGAGGGGTTGAACGTCGAAGCGGCCTTTGAGCCCGGTCGCTTGATGGCGGCCAACGCGGGCGTGCTGCTGAGCCGCGTCATTCAGGTCAATGAGCGGACGGATGGCCGTCGCTTCCTGGTGCTGGACGCGGCGATGAACGACCTGATGCGCCCGGCGCTTTATGACGCCTTCCACGACTTGAAGCCGGTGCGTCCTGTGACGGGCGAACGCCTGCCCCACGACGTGGTCGGGCCGGTGTGCGAGACCGGCGACACCTTCGCGCGCGATCGCGACCTGCCGCCGTTGAAGGCGGGCGATCTGGTCGTCTTCATGAGCGCCGGAGCCTATGGCGCGGTCATGAGCGGCGAATACAACACCCGTCCCCTGGCCGCCGAAGTCCTGGTCGACGGCGAGCGCAGCGCGGTCATCCGCCCGCGCCCGACCTATGACGAGATGTTCGCCCGCGAACCGATGGCGGACTGGCTTTAAGCCTCAGTCCAGCGCGCAGATGTCGGGCAGGCCGCGCATCCCGCCCGCATGGTCCAGGCCATAGCCGACCAGAAAGCGGTTCGGCGCCTCCCAGCCGACGAAGTCGGGCTCGGGCGCGCGGGGCTTGGGCCAGGGTTTGCGGGCGAAGACGCAGGTCAGCACCTCGGCGGCGCCTGCTTCCCTGGTGATGCGCACCGCCTCGGCCAACGACAGGCCTGTGTCGAACACGTCGTCCAGAATCAGCACCTTCTTTCCGGTCAGCGGGCGCTGATAGGGGGCGCGGACCTCGATCCGGCCCCGGCTGGTCTGCTCATCGCCGTAGGAAGCCAGCCACAGGGCGTCGAAGCGCACATTGCGGCCTTCGCGCGACAGGGCGCGGGTCAGGTCGGCGGCGAACCACAGTCCGCCGGTCAGCAGGACGGCGGCCACCGTCTGATCATCGACATGGGGGGCGATGCGGCGCGCCAGATCGGCCACGACGGCCTCGATCTCGGCCTGGGACAGAAGAACCGTGGGAGCGGGCGTCGATGGGGTGTCAGCCATGCCTCGCCGATACCCCGTCTGCGACGTCGGTGTCGAGAGGCGCGGGCGTCGGACCAAGGTCGAGGGCGCCCAGACGACGCAGGCCTCCATCTTCGCGCGCGGCGGGTTCAGGGCGGGCCTTCTTGCCGGCGGAGCGGGGGGGCGCCTTGCGCGCAGGCTCAAGAATGAACTTCGTCGTCATCCCCGCCGCCTTGCCCTGCGGGTCAGCGATGACCGTGGCGAAGCCCTCGACCTTGCCGGGCAGGATGGGCGGCCAGTCCGGGCGCACCACGCGGCTGGCGATCTCGACGCCGCGCTCATCCTGTAGGATCACACGGATGGGGGGCGACGACACTTCGGTCTCGCGAATATTCCGCACGGCCCCTGACACGACGATCCTGCCGGGATCATGCGGCGCCACGCGGGCCCTTTGGGCTTCGAACTCCAGTCCGACGATGTTCACGTCCAGACCCAGGGCGCCATAGGCCCCTGCCGTCGCCGGGAATTTGCGGACGATCTCTTCACGGAACAGGACGCCGCTGGTGATCAGTCCCAGCACGACCGCCGCCGCCGCGGCCCAGGCTGCGCCCGCTGCCGCCGCCTGCCGTGTGCGGCGCTTGCGCTCGGCCCGGGCGCGGAAGGCGCGCGGCAGTTCGGGCGCAGGCGTCTCAGCTAGACTTTCAGGCCGGGCTTCGGACGAAGGGTCTTCGGCTGGGCTCAGGCCTTCCGACGTCGATTCCAGCTCCAGCGGCGCATCCTCAAGGCTGGCGCGCCAGTCGTGGCCGCACGTCTTGCAGCGGACACGACGGCCGTTGGGGCCGATCGCTTCGTCGGGAACAAAATAGCTGGTGGCGCAGGCGGGACAGGTCAGTATCATGTCAGCTGACTGTGAGGCTTATCGCCCCCTCCTGTCGCGGCGCAACGCCCCGGTCCAATACGAAACCCTATGCCCGATCCGATCCGCCGCGCCGCCGACCCTGATTCCGCGCCTGAAGCCGTCCGCCTCAGAGGCGTGGGCTTCGGCTATGCGGGCAGGCCCGCCGTGCTGCGGGACGTTAACCTTAGTCTGCCAAACGGCTCTTTCCACTTCCTTACCGGACCTTCGGGGGCGGGCAAGTCCTCGTTGCTGCGGCTGCTGACTTTGGCGGCGCGGCCGCAGGCGGGTCGAATCAGCCTGTTCGGCCAGGACGTGACCCAACTGCCCCGGCGCGAGGTCCCGGCGCTTCGTCGCCGCATGGGGGTGATCTTTCAGGATTTCCGCCTGCTGGACCATCTGTCGGCCTTCGACAATGCGGCCTTGCCGCTGCGGCTGGCGGGAGAACGCCCGGCGGACTACGGCGCCGACGTGCAGGAGATGCTGCGCTGGGTCGGGCTGGGCGGGCGGCTGGACGCCCTGCCGCCCACCCTGTCCGGCGGCGAGAAGCAACGGCTGGCCATCGCCCGCGCCGTGGTGGCGCGGCCGCGCCTGATCCTGGCCGACGAACCGACCGGCAGCGTCGACCGGCCGATGGGCGAGAAGCTGATGCGGCTGTTCCAGTCGCTGAACAAACTGGGCGCCACGGTCTTGATCGCCAGCCACGACGAGGCTCTGGCCGAGCGCAGCGGCGCCGCCGTCCTGCGGTTGGAAGGCGGGCGGCTGGCTCAGATCGCGCCGGCTTCATCGGCGGGACCGGAGGCGCAGTCATGATCGGCCTCATGCGCAACGCCCAGCCCGAACTTCTGCCGCGCGAGGCCGGTGGAGAACGCTGGCTGGTGGTGGTCATCGCCGTGCTGTGCTTCCTGGCCTCCATCGCCGCCGTCGGCGCCTTGGCGGCCGATCGGGCCGCGCACGGTTGGGCGTCGCATCTGCGCGCCGAGGCGACGGTGCAGGTGCGCCCCCGCGTCGATGAGACCGGCCCCGCCGCCGCCGCCCGCGCCGCCGAGACCCTGGCCGGGGTCAAGGGCGTGGCTGAGGCGCAGGCGATGGACCGCAAGGCGGCCGAGGCCCTGTTGCGGCCGTGGGTGGGGGAGGCGGTGTTGCCCGACCTGCCTCTGCCCTATCTGGTTGTCGTCCGGCTGGACCCCGAGGCGCCCGCCAGCGCGCCGAGCCTGAGCCGCGCCCTGGCCGAGGCCGGGCTGGACGCCAGCGTCGACGACCACAGCCTGTGGCGCGGCGAGGTCGAACGGTCGGCGGGCCTGATCACGGCCCTGGCGGGCGCGGCCTTCCTGCTGATCGCGGCGGCGACGGCGGCGGCGATCGCCTACGCCACCCGAGCGGGCATGGCGGCCCAGGCGACGGTGATCGAGACGCTGAGCCTGAACGGCGCGTCGGACGGAGCGATCGCCGCCCTGTTCCAGCAGCGGTTCGGCGTTCTGGCGGCGACGGCGGGCGCGGCGGGGGCCGGACTGGCCGCGCTGATGCTGGCGGCGTTGCGCCTGATCGGGGGCGAGGGCGGGCTGACCCCGGCCCTGCCGCTGGCCTTTGGCGACCTGCTGGCGCTGATCGCCTGCCCCTTGCTGGCGGGGGCGGTCGCGGTGCTGGCTGCGCGTTTGACGGCGCTGGCGAAGCTGGGCGGGCGTCGCTAGTTAGTTAAGCATGAAGTTCCTGACGCTGATCGCCGTGGTGGCGCTGATGTGGCTGACGGGCCTGTTCGTCTTCGCCGAGCGGGTTCGCGGTCTGACGCCTGCGCCCGAGCCGGCGCGGGCGGACGCCATTGTCTCCCTGACCGGCCCCTCGGCCGAGCGCGTCAACGCCGCCATCCGCCTGCTGGAGCAGGGCAAGGGCGACCGGCTGCTGATCTCGGGCGTCAACCGCGAGGTGCGCCGTCAGGAGCTGCGCGCCCTGACGCCGGGGTCCAAGAAGCTGTTCAACTGCTGTGTCGACCTGGGCTTCGAGGCCGAGAACACCGTCGGCAACGCCCAGGAGATCGCCGCCTGGGCGCGGGCCAAGGGTTATGACGATCTGATCGTCGTCACCTCGGACTATCATATGCCGCGCAGCCTGCTGGAGATTCGGGGGGCGGCGCCCGGCGTGCGGCTGACCCCCTACGCCATCTCCACGCCGTCGCTGGACACCCCGTCCTGGTGGCGCGCGACCGAGACCGCCCGGCGCATGACGCTGGAGTACATGAAATACCTGGCCGTCCTGGGCCGCGAGGGGATGCATCGCCTGACCGGCCGCCATCCCGAGCGCCCCGGCCCTGCCGCACCCGACGCCTCAGACCTCCGCAAGGCCGCTGCATGACGACCGTTCGATCCCTGATCTTCACCCTGTGGCTGTATCTGTCGATGCCGCTGTTCGCCGTCCTGCTGTCGCCCGCGCTGCTGATGCCGCACCGGGCGGCGATGGGGGTGATCAAGCTGTGGGCGCGCTTCGTCCTGTTCGGCCTGCGCTGGATCGCGGGGGTGAAGGTCGAAGTGCGCGGGCTGGAGCACCGCCCCAACGGCCCGGCCCTGATTGCGGCCAAGCATCAGGGGATGCTGGACGTCATCGCCCCCTTCGCCTTCCTCGACGACGCCTGTTTCGTGATGAAGAAGGAGCTGATGCCGCTGCCTTTCTTCGGCTGGTTCGCCTGGAAGACGAAGATGATCGCCGTCGACCGCGCCGCCCACGCCAAGGCGCTGAAGGACATGGTGCGCCAGACCCGCGCCCGTCTGGTGGAGGGGCGTCAGATCCTGATCTTCCCCGAAGGCACGCGCACGGCTCCGGGCGCACCGGCCGACTACAAGCCCGGCGTCGCCGCCATCTATCGCGACGTGGACGCGCCCTGCTGGCCGGTCGCCACCAACTCGGGCGTCCATTGGTCGGCGCATGGTTTCAAGCGCTATCCGGGCACGGTGGTGTTCGAGTTTCTGCCGCCGATTCCGTCGGGTCTGAAGCGGGCCGAGTTCATGAAGCAGTTGGAAAGCCGGATCGAAGACGCCTCGACCGCCTTGTTGCCGCCCAGAACCTAGGCTTTGGAGAGCGGGCCCCTATATCATCAGCTGTTGACCGGGACCCGCTCATGATTTCACGCTCCGCCTTTCGCCTCGCCCTGCTGACGGTCGCCCTGGGGGGCTTGCCGGCTGTCGCCTCTGCGCAGTCACAGCCATTCCAGCCGCTTGAAGCGCCGCAGACGTGGAAGGTCGACATCGGCGGCGGCTTTGTCCGGGGCTTCAGCGTCTCGGGCGACAAGTCCGAGGATTTCAACTTCACCGCCTGGGGCTCGGCCTCCTATCGTGACATCGTCTACGCCAACGGTCTGGACGGACTGGGCTGGAACGCCGTCAAGCGCGACGGTTTCCATGCGGGCGTTCAGTTGCGTCCGCGCTTTGCAGCGGGCGACATCGAGGGCATGGACCGGCCCGGCTACGGTGCCGATGCGGCCCTTTACGCCTTCAAACGTCTGCCGGGCAATGTCGTGGTCGGAGGCCGCATCCAGCATGACGCCACCGGCGACGACGCCGGTCTTGAGTACTACGGCTCGGTCAGCCACCAGCGCGTGACGCCCGTCGGCATGTTGCAGACGATGGCCTATATGCGCGGCGGCAGCGACGCGCGCGTCCAGCGCTATTACGGCGTGACCGCACAGGAAGCGGCCAATACCGACTACGCCGCCTTCACGCCGTCGGGCGGACTGTCGGCCGCAGGCGCCGCAGCCATGCTGGCCGTGCCGATCGGCGACCGTTACGGCGTCGGCGCTTTCGTCAACTACGAACAGCGTCTGGGCGACATCAAGGACAGCCCCCTGATCAAGGACGACTACGTCTGGCGCGCAGGCGTGATCGGCGTGGTGCGCTTCAACAGCGGCGGCTGAGGCTTCAGCTCGCCGCGAACTCGCTGAGGGCGTCGAGGACGGCGCGGTTCTGGTCTTCGGTCCCGATCGTCACCCGCAGGCAGTCAGGCAGGCCATAACTGCCCACGCCGCGAACGATGATGCCCTTGGCCTGCAGATAATCCTGCGCCGCCGAGGCTGAGCGCTTCGCATCGGGGAAGCGGATGAGGATGAAGTTGCCCGAGGCTGGAAACACCTCGAAACCAAAGCCCCGAATGGCCTGCGTCAGGCGCTGCCGCCACTCGGCCACCAGATCACGCGAGGCCTTCTGGTGCGCCTCATCGCCCTGGGCGGCGATGGCCGCTTCGATCCCCGGCAGGGAGACGTTGAACGGCAGGCGGATGCGGTCGATGGCCTGCTCCACCGCCAGCGGCGCATAGCCATAGCCCACCCGCAGACCGCCCAGCCCATGCAGCTTGGAGAAGGTGCGGGTGACGACGATGTTGGGCGCCGTGCGCGCCAGATCGAAGGCGCTCTCCCAATCCGGCTCGGTCACGAACTCGGCGTAGGCTTCGTCGATCACCAGGATGACATGAGCGGGCAGGCCCGCGTGCAGGCGGCGGATCTCCTCGCCCGTGGCGAAGCTGCCGGTCGGATTGGCCGGGTTCGACAGATAGACCAGCTTGGTCCGCGCATCGACCAGGGCCAGCATGGCGTCGACGTCGGCGCGGAAGTCCGGCTCGGCCGCCTGCCTGACCTCGGCCTGACAGGCGCGGGCGGAAATCTGATAGGCGACAAAGGCGTACTGGCTGGTGACGATATTGTCCCCCGCCTCCAGATAGGTCTGGTTCAGCAGGGCGAAGACTTCGTCCGAGCCGTTGCCGAAGATCAGCCGTTCCGGCTCCAGCCCGTGCGCCTCGGCCACCGCTGCGCGCAGGCGATCGGCCCGACCGTCGGGATAGAGGTGGATCGAGGCGACGGCGACGGCGAAGGCCTCGCGCGCCTTCTCGCCCGCGCCCAGCGCGTTTTCGTTGGAGGACAGCTTGATCGGTTTGGCGACGCCCGCGATGGCGCTCTTGCCGCCGACATAGGGCGCGATGTCCAGCACGCCGCGCTTGGGTTGAGGCGCGCCGCCGGACGGCGCCTGGTTCGCTTCGGTCATGCGCGCGTCATCCCCTGCCGGTCGAAAAACTTGAGCCGCTACGTTCAGAAGACGGGAGCGGCGCCGATGACGCCGGTCAGGCCGCCGGGCGCGCCGTCCAGCCTGATGTCTTCCGCCTGCACATAGCCTGTCAGGACGAACAGCTTCAACCCGCCTCCGCCCGACAGAAATTCGGCCGCCAGACCGGCCTGCGACAGGGCCTCGACGATACGGGCGTCCGGCCATGCGCTGTCCGTGACCCAGAAGGTGCGGTCCTCGCCGGTCGGTCCCGGCGCCTCGGTCGACACCATCAGGGCGCGCGGCGCCCCGGCGGCGTCATCCGGCAGGGCGGCGATGACCTTCAGCATGGGCAGGGCCAGCAGCCGCCCCCACCACGGGCGCGGCGACAGATCGATCAGGGCGCGCGTCTTGCGCGCCGCCCCGTCGCGCACGGCGATCAGGGCCTGATCCGCCTCGGCCAGCGGCCGCGCCGCCAGACCCCAGCGGTCAGACGCCAGCATTTGCGACCGCGCTCCGCAGGCGATCAGGGGGCGTCCCTCAGACGCCTCCAGCCGCCCCAGCACGGCGCGCACCGCCGCTTTTTCGGACAGGCTCATGCCCGAAAGAACGGCGCGCAGGGCGATGGCGTCGCCGTCGACCGAGCCGCGTGGCCCCGCCGCCAGACGGGCGCGCGCGGCCTCTGCAACGGCGCGTTCCAGCGACAGGCGTTCCTCGTCTGCGGGCGGCTCGATCAGCATGACAAGGGCGGCATCAGAACAGCTGCGGCGCGGGGGCCAGGGCGAACGGCCCCAGATAGGTGCGGCCGCCGCGGAACAGGATGGCCAGTTCCACGCCCTGACCGTCGTCGCCGGTTCCGCCCTGCGGCGTGGCGGCGGCGGCCTTTGCGGCTGCGGCGCGATCCAGCGCCCCGCCCTGCTGGGCGCCCGCCAGGCCGACGATGGCCGCCAGCGGCTTCTCGGCGCGCACGAAGACCTCGCCTTCCAACTGACCTTTGGCGTCGGCCGACAGGGCGTCGCTGGAGACGAAGGCCTTGCTCTCGCCCGCCTGAAGCTGGCCCTTCACGTCGATGAAGCGGCCGCCCGCCGCCGTCCATGCGGTCAGCAGTCCCTTGGCGTCCGCGCCCTTGCGCAGGGCCGAGGCCTTTTCGATCACCGCCTCGATCTGGGCGTTCAGCATCCCCGACTGGGCGAAGCCCTCGACCGGGCCGTTCGCGCGGCCCTCGCCGTCAACCAGACGGAACAGCACGTCGACGTCATCGGTCGGCGTGTCCGAGCCGACCAGATGCGGCCGCATGTAAAACTGCACCAGCGCCGCCTGTTTCAGCGGGAAGGGCTCGGCGTCCGGCAGGGCGGTGAAGACCGGCTTCTCCAGCTCCAGCGCGATATTGGGCCAGCGCTGCGTCAGGCCGTGCAGGCTCATGCGGACGCCCTCGGCGCGGATGGCGGTCTTGCCCTTTTCAGCGCGCGTAACCGTCAGCCCGTGCGGCGCCGCCAGCACCCAGCGCGTCGGATTATAGGCGTTGGCCTGCGCCACCATCTCGGGCGCCTCGACGGCGTGGCCCGACGGCGCGATCACATCCAGATGCTTGATCGTCACCCGCGCGTGCATCGGCCAGCCCGTGGTCGAGACGCCGCCATGCGTGATGGTCCAGCCGCTCTGCTGCAGCCCGGCGATCTTGCCCTCCAGACGCTGTTCGATCTGTTGGGTCAGGAAGAACCACCAGCCGGTCCACAGGACCAGGCCCACGGCGACGATGGCGAAGGGTATGATCAGGCCCTTACGGCTGTGGTGCGGTGCGGCGTCGGTCATGAGCGCGCTTTAGCAGGATGAGCGGCTGCTGACACGTCCTGTCAGCAGGAACAGGCGAGGCTGCCGCCCGTTCGAATTGCAAGCTGACAGGAGACGAGGACCATGGAGACGCAGCAGCTTCATCGCGGCCGTCTGATCGACCATCTGCAACTGGTGACGCCGGACCTTGAGGCCAGCCGCCGCTTCTACGGCGCGGTGCTGGAGGCCCTGGGCGTGCCGATCGGCGGCGAAGCCGAACGCTTCTTCTGGGCTGACGAACTGTTCGTCTCGGCGGTGGACAGCATCGCTGCGCAGGGCCGCGCGACCGGCCGCTGCCATCTGGCCTTCCAGGCGAAGGACCGCGCCATGGTCGAAGCCTTCCACAAGGCGGGGTTGGCGGCGGGCGGAACCGACAACGGCGCGCCGGGCGAGCGGCCCTATCACCCCGGCTACTACGCCGCCTTCCTACTCGACCCGGACGGCAACAACATCGAAGCGGTGTTCCACGGCGAGGCCGAGCGTTCCGCCGCCAGCGTGGTCGTGACGTTCGAGAGCTAGGATCAGGCGGTCAGGTCCGCCCAGGTCGCCGCGCAGGCGCGGGCCGCCTCGTCCGGCGCCAGCTCCAGCAGCAGGCCGCGCTGGCCGCCGTTGATCAGCACCCGCTCGAACAGGATCGCCGTCTCGTCGATGAAGGTCGGGACGGCCTTGCGCTGGCCGAAGGGGCTGACGCCGCCGACCTTGAAGCCGGTCAGGCGTTCGGCGTCGGCGGGCTTCATCATCTGGGCCGACTTGCCCCCGGCGGCGGCGGCCAGCTTCTTCATGCTGACCTCGCAGTCGGACGGCACGACGACGCAGACGGGCCTGGCGTCCACCAAGGTCATCAGCGTCTTGAACACCTGCTCGGGCGCCCAGCCCAAGGCCTCGGCCGCCTGCAGGCCCACGCGCGGCGCGTCGGGGTCGTAGTCGTAGGGGTGCAGTTCAAAAGCGACGCCGGCCTTGGTCAGGGCGACGGTGGCGGGGGTGGTGCGGGACATGGCGTCCCCATCTCACCTTTCGTCATCCTCCGGCAAGCCGCGCAGCGGCGCTGACCGGGGGACCCAGCGGCGCCCGTCAGGGCGAAAAGCCCACGCGCTGCGCTTGCCATGAAGATCGCCTTCGGCGCCGCTAGGTCCCCCGGTCTCGCTCCGCTCGCCGGAGGATGACGAAGAAGAGGCCGAGGCTTCAGGTCGTCTCGGGATCGAGGAAGTTCTTGGTCAACTCCACCGTCTCGGCCAGCCCCAGGCGCAGCACCTCCGTCCCCGGCGGCAGGGCGGCGAACAGGCGCGTCGGGCAGGCGGCGTCCAGCATGACGAAGACGCCCCGGTCGTCCGCCCGGCGGATCAGGCGGCCGAACGCCTGAGCGATCCGACCGCGCGCCAGGGCGTCGTCCCACGAGCGTCCGCCCGAGCCCGTGCCGAATCGCTCGCGCCGCGCCTTGTGCAGCAGGTCCGGACGCGGCCACGGTACGCGGTCGAAGGCCAGAACCCGCAAGGACCGGCCCGGCACGTCCACGCCATCCCTGACGGCATCCGTGCCCAGCAGGCAGCTGTCCCGCTCAGCCCTGAAGACATCGACCAGCGCCCCGACCTCCAACGGATCGACGTGCTGGGCGTAGAGCGGCAGGCCCGCGCGCGCCAGTTCCGGCCCCAGCCGTTCATAGACCGCCTTCAACCGCCGGATGGCTGTGAACAGGCCCAGTCCTCCGCCGCCCGCCGCCAGGAACAGTTCGCGCATGGCCGCCGCGATCTGGCGCGGGTCGTCCTTGACCAGGTCGTTGACGACGATGACCCGGCTGTTGGTGGCATAGTCGAAGGGACTGTCGACCTTCAGCGTCCGCGCGGGCTCGATCAGGCGCGCCGCCCCGGTCCGCAGACGGGCCAGGTCGAAGGGGTCTTCGGCCGCCGGGTCGGACAGGGTGGCGCTGGTCACCAGCACCCCGTGCGACGGCATGACTACGGCGGCTTCCAGCGGCACGGTCGGATCGATCCAGTGACGACGCAGGGCCACGTCGTGGATGCGGCCGAAGGCGGCCTCGGCGCTCAGCCAATCCACATAGTCGGGGTCCGGTTCGTCGCCGCCCTCCTCCAACGCCGCCAGCATGGAGCGCCAGCCGGGCAGGGTCATGCGGCCGCGCCGGTCCAGTCCGCGCAGAGAGCCCTCGATGCGGGCGCGGGCGGCGCCGTCCAGTTCGGCCGCCTCCTCGTCCAGAATGTCTTCGAGATGGCGCGACAGGGCCAGCAGGGGCGCCTCGACGGCGGCGATGGCGCGCGCGGCCTCGCGCGCGGCCTCCAGCACCGGCTCTGTGACGGGGCGCAGGGCGCATTCCAGCCCGAACTCGGCGCCGCCGTTCTCGGCCGCGCGGGCGCGCAGCTGCTCCAGCGCTGCGACCAGAAACCGCTCGATCGGCCCGATGGGATTCACCTCGCCCGAGGCCGGGGCGATGCGGCCAGATACGCCCTCGCCCGGCAGTTGGGCGGCGGCCTGGAGCGCGTCCTTCAGGGCCTTGGAGGCGGCTTCGTTGTCGGCGGTCAGGTCGCCCAGACGCTGTTCCAGCCCGCGCCCGCGACGGCCGCGCCCCTCCGGCCCCCTGATCCAGCGGCGCAGCTCGGCCGCCTCCTGTCCCGACAGGCAGGCGGAGAAGGCGCTGTCGGCGGCGTCGAACAGGTGGTGGCCCTCGTCGAAGACGATGCGTTTCAGCGCCGCCGTCTCGCCGTCCTGCTTCAGGCCGCGCGCCGTGCGGGCGCCGTCGAAGGCCGCCTGCGTCATCACCAGCGCATGATTGGCCACCACCAGATCGGCCCGTCGGCTGGCGCGGATGGTCTTTTCAACGAAGCACAGACGATAGTGGGGACAGGCGGCGTGGACGCACTCGCCGCGCCGGTCGACCAGATTGGCCGGTCCCGCCTGATGCATGGGCGCGGTCGCATAGAGGCCGGGCAGCCAGCCGGGATAGTCGCCCCCCGTCATGTCGCCGTCGCGGGTGTGGGCGGCCCAGCGCGCGGCCAGGGCCATGCCGATCAGGTCGCCGTTCCCTAGTTGCGCCGCCTGCACCATGTCCTGAAGATTCAGCAGGCAGAGATAGTTCTCGCGCCCCTTCCTCACCACCGTCTTGCGGCGTCGTTCGGCCTCGTCGGGCCACAGGGCGCGGCTCTCGCGGTCGATCTGGCGTTGCAGGGCGCGGGTGTAGGTCGAGATCCACGCTGCGCCTGCGTTGCGCTCGGCCCACAGGCTGGCGGGCGCCAGATAGCCCAGCGTCTTGCCCGTGCCGGTCCCCGCCTCGGCCAGCAGGACGCGCGGGCGGCCCTCTTCATTGCGTGGCGAGAAGGCATAGGCGGCCTCGGCCGCATAGTCGGATTGGGCGGGCCGCGTCTCGTCCAGACCCGAGGCCTGAAGCAGTTTATCCAGACGGATGCGGGCGCTCTCAGAGTCGACCGGCGCGGACCCGGCCTCGCCGCGCGGCGCCTCATCCTCCCACTCCTGCAGCCGCGCCCAGACGTCGAGGCCCGAGCCGCGCTGCTGGCGGTCCCGCAACGGCCCGGCGCGCAGGGCCTGAAGCACGCGCGGCGCCCAGCCCCAACCCGCCCGTTCCAGCGTCAGGGCCAGCGTGTAGGCCTCTTCCCGTCCCGGATAGGCGGGCGCCGCCAGTTCGGCCAGCAGATCGGCGGCGGCGGCGCGCAGGGCGGCGGCCTGGGCCTCGGCCCCTCTCGGCTCCTCGCGTCCCAGCGCCAGCGCCAGTCCGGTGGCCGACGGTGCGCAGAACCGGGCGGGGCGCACGAAGGCGAACAGCTCCAGCGCATCCAGCATCTCGCTCGAGCGCGGCGGCGGCGCCAGACCCAGACGCCGCGCCGTCAGCCCGGCGTGGGCGACAATGACGGCGCCGCCGGTGAACAGGCCCTCGGCGGCGCCGCGTCCGATCTTCCTTGCGCCCTGATCGTCGCACACGGCCCCGGCCCCCGGCGGCGTGGCCAGCGCGGGCGGCAGGTCGAACGTCAGGGACGACGCGGTGCTGGTCTCGGCGGATTCGACGGTCACTTTTGCTAGATAGCGTCGATGGTGACGAAACGGAACGGGAACATGCTATAGGCTTGGCGTGACGACGACGATCACTGCAACGCTTCCGCCCCTGTTCGCCGACTGGTTCGCCGGTCGGGGCTGGTCGCCGCGTCGGCATCAGCTGGAAATGGTCGCGGCGGGGCAGGCCGGACAGCACGCCCTGCTGGTGGCGCCGACGGGCGGGGGCAAGACTCTGGCGGGCTTCCTGCCCAGCCTGATCGATCTGGCCGAGCGCGGCCCGAGGCCCGACGCAGGGCCGGGTTCGGGCGTTCACACCCTCTATCTGTCGCCGCTGAAGGCGCTGACCACCGACGTCGAGCGCAACCTGATGACGCCCATCCGCGAGATCGGGCTGAACATTCACGTCGAGAGCCGCACCGGCGACACCAAACAGTCGAAAAAGCAGCGCCAGCGCGATTTCCCGCCCGACATCCTGCTGACCACGCCGGAGCAGTTGGCCCTGTTTTGCGCCTGGGAGGGGGCGAGGGACTATTTCGCCGACCTGAAATGCGTCGTGCTGGACGAGGTCCACGCCATCTGGAGCGGCAAGCGCGGCGACCTGCTGGCGCTGGGGTTGGCGCGGTTGCAGACGTTCGCGCCGGGGATGCGTCGGGTGGCCTTGAGCGCGACGGTGGATGATCCGGACAGGATCGCCGACTGGTTGTCTCCTTCTCCCCTCGGGGGAGAAGGGATTCGGATCGTCCTCGGCGACCCCGGCGCCCCGCCGGTGGTGGATGTGCTGGTCAGCGAAGGCCGCGTGCCCTGGGCGGGCCACACCGGCGTCCACGCCATCCCCGAAGTCTATGACGCCATCAAACAGGCAGGCCTCAGCCTGATCTTCGTCAACACCCGCTGGCAGGCCGAGTTCGTGTTCCAGTCGCTGTGGGCGATCAATGAGGACGACCTGCCCATCGCCCTGCACCACGGCTCCCTGGCCGCCGAGCAGAGACGCAAGGTCGAGGCGGCCATGGCGCGCGGCGATCTGAAGGCCGTGGTCTGCACCTCGACGCTGGATCTGGGCATCGACTGGGGCGACGTCGATCTGGTGATCCAGCTGGCCGCGCCCAAGGGGGCCAGTCGTCTGGTCCAGCGCATCGGCCGGGCCAACCACCGGCTGGACGAGCCCTCGCGCGCCCTGATGGTCCCCGCCAGCCGCTTCGAGATGCTGGAATGTCAGGCCGCGCGCGAGGCCGTGGCCGAGAACGCCTTCGACTGGGAGCCCGAACATACCGGCACGCTGGATACGCTGGCCCAGCACGTCATGGGCTGCGCCTGCTCCGAACCCTTTGATCTGGCCGACCTGTACGCCGAGGTGACGACGGCCGGCCCCTATCGCAGACTGACCTATGAGGCGTTCGAGGAGGTGGTCGATCTGGTCGCCACCGGCGGCTATGCGCTGCGGACCTATGACCGCTTCGCCCGCATCGTGCGCACCCGCGACGGCAGGTGGACCGTCCGCAACGGCCAGATGGCCCAGCGGCACCGGATGAACGTCGGCGCCATCGTCTCGGCCGCCAATCTGAACGTGCGCGTCGCTGGACGGCGCGGAAGCGGCAAACACCTCGTCGCAGGCCGCAAGATCGGCGAGGCCGAGGAGTGGTATTTCGAACAGATGACGCCGGGCGACACCTTCGTCTTCGCCGGTCAGGTCTGGGCCTTTCAGGGGATCGTCAAGACGGACGCCCTCGTCTCGCCCGCCGTCGATAAAGACCCGAAGATTCCCTCCTACGGCGGCTCGAAATTTCCTTTGGGCACGTCGCTGGCCGAGCGGGTGCGGCGCATGGTGCAGGACCGCGATCACTGGCGCGTCCTGCCGCCCGACGTGCAGGAGTGGCTGGAACTCCAGGCGGTCCGCAGCGCCATCCCCGAAGCGCAGACCCTGCTGGTCGAGACCTTTCCGCGCGGGACTCGACACTTCATGGTCGCCCATCCGTTCGAGGGTCGGCTGGCGCATACGACGCTGGCCATGCTGCTGACGCGGCGGCTGGACCGGATGGGCGTCGGGCCTCTGGGCTTTGTGGTGACGGACTATTCGCTGGCCATCTGGTCGGTCCGGCCGATGGACGACCTTGACCTGGACGCCCTGTTCGAGCCGGACATGCTGGGCGACGATCTGGAGACCTGGCTGGAGGAAAGCTTCATGATGAAACGGTCCTTCCGCAACTGCGCGCTGATTTCCGGCCTGATCGAGCAGCGCCAGCCGGGGGCCGAGAAGACCGGGCGGCAAGTGACCTTTTCGACCGACCTGATCTACGACGTGCTGCGGCGGCATCAGCCGGACCATCTGCTGCTGAGGACAGCGCGCGCGGATGCGGCGACCGGCCTGCTGGACGTGGCGCGGTTGGGCCAACTGCTGAGCCGCATCCACGGCCGCATCGTCCATAAGGCGCTGGACAGGCCCTCGCCCTTCAGCGTGCCCGTGCTGGTGCAGATCGGTCGCGAACGGGTCGGCGGCGATGCGGCCGAGATGATCCTGGATGAAAGCGCCGAAGCCCTGATCGCCGAGGTGATGGAAGACGCGCCTGAGGCGCTGAAAGGGGCGGCGTGAAGCAATCGTGCGTCCTTCTCCCCTCGGGGGAGAAGGTGGCTTGCGGAGCAAGACGGATGAGGGGGACGCCCGACACGCGCTCCCGGTCTGACGGCTTGCCTGCGGATACAGCCCCCTCATCCGAGCGGCTCCGCCGCCCACCTTCTCCCCCGAGGGGAGAAGGGCGATGAACGACGCCCTGCGCGAAACCCTGTCGCCCTACCGCCATCCCTGCGGAGGGCTGAAGCTGATGGTGAACGGCGAGCCTTGCGTGTTGCGCTGTTCCGGCGCCCTGTGGCTGCCGGGTCGTCAGGCCCTGATCGCCTCGGACCTGCATCTGGAGAAGGGCTCGGCCTTTGCTGCGCGCGGCCAGATGCTGCCGCCCTATGACAGCCCCGCAACCCTGGCGCGGCTGGAAGCTGAGATCGAGGCGCTGGACCCGCGCATGGTCGTGCTGCTGGGCGACAGCTTCCATGATTCAAAAGCGGTGTCGCGCATGGACGGCGCCCAGCTGGCGCGGCTGGAGAGGCTGGCGGCCGGGCGCGACTGGGTCTGGCTGGAGGGGAACCATGATCTGGACGCTCTGGCCGGCGCCCTGGACCAGTTGCCGGGCCGGGTGGTCGAGACGATGGCGCTGGGCGGCCTGTTTCTGATCCACGAACCCCAGATCGAGCCGGCGCCGGGCGAGGTCGCAGGCCATCTGCACCCCGCCGCGCGCGTCGCCGCCTATGGCCGGGGGGTGCGGCGTCCGTGTTTCGTCACGGACGGGCGGCGGCTGATCATGCCCGCCTTCGGCGCCTTCACCGGGGGGCTGGATGTGCGCGATGCGGCGGTGGCGTCCCTGTTTGCGACCGCGCCGCTGGCGGCCCTGCTGGGGCGGGACAAGGTCCACGCCGTCGCCTTCGACCGCCTCAGCTGAGGCGGCGACGGCGCAAGGACGGTCGGCCGGTCAGCCGACGTGGGGCGTGATGATGCCCAGGGGCAGGGTGGTGACGCTTTTCACCCCGCGCGTGACGATGTGACTCTCGCAGTTGGAGACGATGCCCAGCGTGAGCAGCTTGTCGCGCAGGAATTGGTCGAAGGCGTGCATGTCGGTGGTGATGATGCGCAGGACATAGTCTTCGCGCCCCGTGATGGTGGCGCACTGCACCACTTCCGGCCAGCCCTCGACGGCTTCCTCGAAAATCTGCAGATTGTCGCGCGTCGGCAGGCTCAGCTTGACGATGGCGTAGACCTCGAAGTCCAGACCCAGGAGTCCAGCGTCCAACAGCGTGACACGCTTGCGTATCAGGCCGCTATCCTCCAGTCTCTTGATCCGACGCCAGCAGGGCGAGGCCGACAGGCCGACCCGATCGGCCACCTCGGCGACGGACAGGCCTGCGTCCTGCTGAAGGATGTCAAGGATGCGCGCGTCGATGGGGTCGAGTTCGTCGGCCAAAGGCTTTCTCCGAATTTGCTTTCTGCGCAATAAAATACCCCAAATCGGTATTTGGCAAGAGTGTTTTTGGAAGAGCTAACATTGAGCCGACATGCTATGCCCTGCTTCATAAGGAAACGCGGCCGGTTCAACCGGACGGGAGGCATTGATGAAGAACACCCCGACGCTGTCGCTGCGCGTCCCGGAGCCTTCGGGCCGGCCGGGCGACACGCCTGATTTCAGCCATCTGAAGCTCGATGAGCCCGGCGCGGTCGCCCGCCCCGACGTCAGCACGGCCCCTGCCGAAATGCGCGACCACGCCTTCCGACTGATCCGCGTTCTGGATGATCAGGGCAAGGCCGTCGGGCCGTGGGACCCCAAGCTGGACCCCGAGACGATGCGTCGCGGCCTGAAGGCCATGATCCTGACGCGCGCCTTCGACGACCGGATGCACCGCGCCCACCGTCAGGGCAAGACCAGCTTCTATATGAAGTGCACCGGCGAAGAGGCCATCGCGGTCGCGCAAGGGATGATCCTGAGCCGCGAGGACATGGGCTTCCCCACCTATCGGCAGCAGGGTCTTCTGATCGCGCGCGACTATCCGCTCGCGACCATGATGAACCAGATCTATTCGAACGCCGAAGACCCCATCAAGGGCCGCCAACTGCCGATCATGTATTCGGCCAAGGACTACGGCTTCTTCACCATCTCGGGCAATCTGGGCACGCAGTATGTTCAGGCCGTGGGCTGGGGCATGGCCTCGGCCATCCGCGGCGACGACAAGATCGCCATCACCTGGATCGGCGACGGCTCGACGGCCGAGAGCGACTTCCACTCGGCCCTGACCTTCGCCGCCGTCTATCGCGCGCCGGTCATCCTGAACATCGTCAACAACCAGTGGGCCATCTCGTCCTTCCAGGGCATCGCCGGCGGACTGGACACCACCTTCGCGTCCAAGGGCATCGGCTATGGCCTGCCCGCCCTGCGCGTCGACGGCAACGACTTCCTGGCCGTCTGGGCCGCGACCCAGTGGGCCGAGGAGCGCGCCCGGACCAATCAAGGCGCGACGATCATCGAACTGTTCACCTACCGCGGCGCCCCGCACTCGACCTCGGACGATCCCAGTCGCTACCGTCCCGGCGACGAGCATGAGAAGTGGCCGCTGGGCGATCCGATCGCCCGCCTGAAACAGCACCTGATCGCTATCGGCGAATGGTCCGACGCACAGCAGGAAGAGGCCGAAAAGGAAGCGGTCGAGAAGGTCCGCGCCGCCGCCAAGGAATCCGAGGCCATCGGCACGCTCGGCCAGTCGCGCCCCAGCGTGAAGACCATGTTCGAGGAGGTCTATGCGACCGAGGACTGGCGTCTGGTCGAACAGCGCCGCGAAGTAGGAGTCTGAGTGATGGCCGAGATCAACGACAAGATTGAAGCCGACATGGTCGACCAGAAGAACGCCCCGGCGTCGGTCGCCCCGGACGCGCCCGCCGTTGCGCCGATGAACATGATCCAAGCCCTGAACTCGGCCCTGGACGTCAAGATGGCCGAAGACCCGACCGTCGTCTCCTACGGCGAGGACGCGGGTTATTTCGGCGGCGTCTTCCGCGTCACTGACCACCTGCAGAAGAAGCACGGCCTGAGCCGCAGCTTCGACGCTCCGATCTCGGAAACGGGCATCGTCGGCACCGCCATCGGCATGGCCGCCTATGGCCTGCGCCCGGTCGTCGAGATCCAGTTCGCCGACTACATCTATCCGGCCTACGACCAGATCGTCTCCGAAGCGGCCAAGATGCGCTATCGCTCGGGCGGCCAGTTCACCTCCTCGATGGTGATCCGCAGCCCCTACGGCGGCGGCATCTTCGGCGGCCAGACGCACAGCCAGTCGCCGGAAAGCCTGTTCACCCACATCGCCGGTCTGAAGGTGGTGATCCCGTCCAACCCCTATGACGCCAAGGGCCTGTTGCTCGCGGCGATCGAGGACGACGATCCGGTCATCTTCTTCGAGCCCAAGCGCCTCTACAACGGCCCTTTCGACGGCTGGCACGAAAAGCCGGTCAGCCCGTGGAAGGCGCAGGAACTGGCCCAGGTCCCGACCGGCAAATACGTCGAGCCGATCGGCAAGGCCCGCGTGATGAAGGAAGGCTCCGACGTCACCATCCTGGCCTACGGCACGATGGTCTGGGTGGCGCTGGCGGGCGCCGAGCATGCGGGCGTCGACGCCGAGGTCATCGACCTGCGCACCCTGGTGCCGCTGGACATCGAGGCCATCGAGGCTTCGGTCAAGAAGACCGGCCGCTGCGTCATCGTGCACGAGGCGCCGAAAACCTCGGGCTTCGGCGGCGAACTGAGCGCGCTGGTGCAGGAGCGCTGCTTCTATCACCTGGAGGCGCCGGTGGCGCGCGTGACCGGTTGGGACACGCCCTATCCGCACGCCTTTGAATGGGAATATTTCCCCGGACCGCAGCGGGTCGCCGACGCGCTGAAAGCCGTCATGTCGGGAGGCCGTTAAGATGGGTCGTTTCGTCTTCAAGCTGCCCGACGTGGGCGAAGGCACCGCCGAGGCCGAGCTCGTCGGCTGGCACGTCAAGGTCGGCGATACCGTCGCCGAGGATCAGATCGTCGCTGACGTCATGACCGACAAGGCCACGGTCGAGCTGACCAGCCCGGTCGCGGGCGTCGTCACCGCCCTGCACGGCGAGCCCGGTCAGATGATGGCCGTGCGCGGCCCGCTGGCCGAGTTCGAGGTCGAGGGCGAAGGCAACGTCGCCGCCGATGAGCCAGCCCCCGCGCCCGTGGCCGCCAAGGCCGAAACGGCTCCGGTCGTCGCTGAGGCGCCGAAGGCCGAGGCTGCTCCAGTCAGCGTCCCGGCCGCCGCCGGGGCTAACCACGTCTTCAAACTGCCCGACGTGGGCGAAGGCACCGCCGAGGCCGAGCTGGTCGGCTGGCACGTTAAGGTCGGCGACGCGGTTCAGGAAGACCAGATCCTGGCCGAGGTCATGACCGACAAGGCGACGGTCGAACTGACCAGCCCGGTCTCCGGCGTCGTCGTCGCCCTGCACGGCGAAGCCGGTCAGCAGATCGCCGTCGGCGGTCCGCTGGTCAGCTTCAAGGTCGAGGGCAAGGGCAATGTCGCCGAGGCCCCGGTTGCTGCTGCCGCGCCTGCCGCCAAGGCTGCGCCTGCCGTCCCACCGACAGCGGCTGCCGCGCCCAAGCCTGTCGTCAAGGCCGACGCCAAGCCCGTTCCGGCCCTAACCGGCCGCCAGCCGGGCGAGCGCCCGCTGGCCTCGCCCGCCGTGCGCAACCGCGCGCGGGATCTGGGAATCGACCTGGTCTTCGTGCCGGGCAACGGCCCCGCCGGCCGCATCGAGCACGCCGATCTGGACGCCTTCGTGGCGCGCGGCGGCACGTTCGCCCCGGCCACGGCCGCGGGCGGTTCGCTCTACGCCAAGGCTGAGGGAACCAACGAAGTCCGCATCATCGGCCTGCGCCGCAAGATCGCGGAGAAGATGGCCGAGAGCGTGCGTCGCATCCCGCACATCACCTATGTCGAGGACATCGACATGACGGCGGTGGAAGAGCTGCGCGCTCACCTGAACGCCCAGAACAAGGGCACGGGGAAGGCCAAGCTCAACGTCCTGCCCTTCATCGCCCGCGCCATCGTCGTGGCCCTGAAGGACCAGCCGAACATCAACGCCACCTATGACGACGAGGCGGGCGTGCTGACCCAGCACAACGCCGTCCATCTGGGCATCGCCGCCCAGACGCCGAACGGCCTGATGGTCCCGGTCGTCCGCCACGCCGAGGCGCGCGACGCCTACGATACAGCCGAGGAAATCGCCCGCGTGTCGGGCGCGGCCAAGGACGGCAGCGCCAAGCGTGAGGAGCTGTCCGGCTCGACCATCACCATCACCTCGCTGGGCACGCTCGGCGGCGTGGTGCACACGCCCATCATCAACCACCCCGAAGTCGCCATCGTCGGTCCGAACAAGATCGAGGAGCGCGTCGTGGTGCGAAACGGCCAGATGGTCGTGCGCAAGATGATGAACCTGTCCTCCAGCTTCGATCACCGCATCGTCGACGGCCATGACGCGGCGGTCTTCGTGCAGAAGATCAAGACCCTGCTGGAGAACCCGGCGACGTTGTGGATGAACTAAGAACCCAGCCTCTTCCCTTCCGCTCATCCCCGCGGAGGCGGGGACCCAGGCTTTAGCTTCGGACCCCGCCCTTGGCCTTCTTCACCTACATCATGGCCAGCCGACGGAATGGGACGCTCTACACGGGCTCGACGGACGACATCGGTCTGCGCGCCTGGCAGCACAAGGAAAGGGCGGGCTCCAAATTCACAGCCCGCTATGAGGTCGAAAGACTGGTCTGGTTCGAGATCCACGAAACCCGCGAGGCGGCGTTTCAACGGGAGCGGCAGATCAAGAAGTGGAACCGTCAGTGGAAGCTGCGGCTGATTGAAGACATGAACCCTGGCTGGCGCGATCTGACCGAGACGTTGAGCGCGTAGCCGAAACCTGGGTCCCCGCCTCCGCGGGGATGAGCGGAGAGTTTGATGCAGACCCTCAAGACCAAAGTCCTGATCATCGGCGCCGGAACCGGCGGCTATGTGGCGGGCATCCGTTGCGGCCAACTCGGCCTGGACACCATTCTGGTGGACGCCTCGCCGGGCCTCGGCGGCACCTGCCTGAACGTCGGCTGCATCCCGTCCAAGGCCATCATCCACGCAGCGGGCAAGTATGAGACGGTGGCCAAGGCCGCCGGCGACGGAACCCTGGGCATCACCGCCTTGACCCCGGCCATCGACCTGTCGAAGACGGTCGAGTGGAAGGACGGCGTGGTCAAGAGGCTGAACGCGGGCGTCGCCGCCCTGGTGAAGAAGGCCAAGGTCAAGGTCATCAAGGGCTGGGCCGAGTTCTCGGACGCCAAGACCTGCACCGTCAAAACCGACGACGGCGACATCCGCATCACCGCCGAGCACGTCATCCTGGCCACAGGGTCGGAGCCGGTCGAACTGCCCTTCCTGCCCTTCGGCGGCGACGTGATCTCGTCCACCGAGGCCCTGAGCCTGCCCGAGGTTCCCAAGAAGCTGGTCGTCGTCGGCGGCGGCTATATCGGCCTGGAGCTGGGCATCGCCTTCCGCAAGCTGGGCGCCGAGGTGGCCATCGTCGAGATGGCTGAGCGCATCCTGCCGCTCTACGACAAGGCCCTGACCGACCCGGTCGCCAAATGGCTGGAAAAGCACGGGGTCCAGCTGTTGCTCGGCGCCCGCGCGGGAGGGTTCGGCGACGGCAAGCTGAACGTCACCGACAAGGACGGAAACCCGATGCAGTTGGACGCCGACAAGGTGCTGGTCACCGTCGGCCGCCGCGCGCGGACCCAGGGCTGGGGCCTGGAGAACATGGGCGTGGCCATGAACGGCCCGTTCGTGAAGATCGACAATCGCTGCGCCACCAGCATGAAGAACGTCTGGGCCATCGGCGACCTGACCGGCGAACCCATGCTGGCGCACAAGGGCTCGGCGCAAGGTGAAGTCGTGGCCGAAATCATCGCCGGTCATGATCGCGTGTTCGACCCGACCACCATCGCCGCCGTCTGCTTCACCGAGCCGGAGATCGTCTCGGCGGGCCTCGGCCCTGACGACGTCAAGGGCCGCGACGACGTGATCCAGGCGGTCTTCCCCTTCGCCGCCATCGGCCGCGCCCTGGCCATCGAGGCGGGCGAGGACGGCGGCTTCGTCCGCGTCATCGCCTCCGAGTCGGATCACCGTCTGCTCGGGATCCAGGCCGTCGGCCAGCATGTCTCGGAGCTGTCCAACAGCTTCGCCCAGATGCTGGAAATGGGCGCCGTGCTGGAGGACGTGGCCGGAACCATCCACGTCCACCCGACGCTGGGCGAGGCCTTCCACGAGGCCTCACTGCGCGCTCTGGGTCACGCCATACATATCTGAGGGCGCTATCGCTCGCGACGCGGTCGCTCGCTGCGTGAGCGCAGTCGAGCAGGCCGCGATCGTCGGCCCTTCGGGACCTCCCGCCCCGACGCGGCCGGAGCGGTCTTTTGCTCCGCTCGAGGCAAGAAAAAGGGGCCGTGCGAACGACATCGCGCGGCCCCTTCCTGTATCTGGCGTTCGTCGTCAGTGCTTGGCGGGAACGCGCGTGTCGGTGGCTGGATCGACGGCGCCGGGGCGGCCCTCGGCGGCGGCCTGAGCCTGTTTGTCTTCCAGCTTGTCGGCGACCTTGCCGGCGCCGTCTTCGACAGCCTGAGCGGCCTTCATGGCGCCGGATTCGATGACTTCTCCGGTCTGGGCGGCCACGTCGGCAGCCTTGTCGCCGGCGGCTTCGGCGTTGGCCTCGGCCTTGTTCTGCTCGGCCTGGGTGCAGGCGGCGGCGCCGAGCGCCAGAACCGAGGCGGCGGCGATGGTCAGGGTGCGGATGCGCATGGGTGATAGCCCCTCTGAGATATGAACCTTGGCTTTAACGCCGTTCATCGCCTTGGGTTGCGAGCGGCCTCAGTCCAGATTGATCGGCAGCGTCTGGCTGGCCAACAGCCGCTCCGTCGTCTTCCAGTGGTCGGGCCCCTGACGTTCGACCCAGGCCTGCACCATGTCGCGGCCGAGGCCATAGTTGATGACGTAGGAGCGGTAGGTCTCGATGAAGCTCAGCCGCTGCGCCGCCCGGTCGCGCGCGACGAGGCTGTATTTCTGCAACTGGTCCAGCGCCGTCTCGCGGTCGATGCGCCCGGCCAGATAGGCGTCCGCCACAGTATACTCCGCCCGCGCCAGCTCGCGCGTCAGGGCCAGAAGCTGCGTCTGCGCCTCCGCCGTCGCCGGGTCCAGCCCCGCCAGCGGATACAGCACGCGCGCCTCGAAATCCGTCCGCTCATGGCCGGGGAAGGCCAGGTCGATGCCGTAGTTGGCGCTGCCCTCGGCGATGAAGGACATGGGGCTGAACAGCGGATAGACGCTCATCTCGACCCAGCCCTTGTCCTTGACGAAGGTCTGTTCCAGCAGGGCGTTGTAGACGTGGTGGCCCGGATAGCCCTCGTGGCAGCCCAGATCGACCGCGCGGTCGATATAGATCGGCAGGTCGGTGTTCACCTGGATCAGGCTGAAGGCCCCGCCCTTGAACCAGTTGTAGCCAGACCACGGCTGATCGGTGACGAACTCCAGGGTGAAGGTCTCGCCTGCGGGCAGGGTCATGTGGCGTTCGGTGCGCGCCTTGCACTCGCCGATGGCGGCGCGCATCACCGTATCCAGCCGGTCCTTGGGAATGACGTAACGGGCGCGAAACGCCGCGACCCGTTCCGCCAGCGGCCCGTCGCCGGGGACCAGGGCGTCGATGCGCGCCAGCACCGGATCGTAGGACGACAGGGGCCGCAGCTCCGGCCGCACGCCGAACAAGGCTTCGGCCTCGTCGGCGAAACCCATCTTCTCGCCCTGAAGCATCCGCAACCGCGCCGAGGCCGCCGCGACATGGGCCTTCAGATAGGCGCGGCGCTGACGGCTCTGGGCGTCCAGGCCGCGCTCGGGCAGGGCGTCCAGACGTCGGCTCAACGCCGCCGCGCCTTCGGCCAGCTGGGGCAGGGCGCGCGGGTTGACCTTGGCCGCCTCGACCCACTCGGCCGGGCCGTAATAGGCGTCGACATAACCCGGCTCGCGCTCGCCGATCTCCAGCGTCAGGGCGACATAGTCGCGCGCGACGGCGTCCAGACTGTCGGCGTCCGGCTTCTGCGCCGCAGCGCAGGCGGCCAGAACGACGACGGCGCCCATCAGGGCGGCGATGGTGGCGACACGCATGGAAATCTCCCTCTCTCGCGCCTGACGCTAGGCGTTCCGGCCCCTCTCGCCAAGAAGCGACCAGCGGAAGGCAGTTCAGGGATTGAGACCGCCCCGCCCATGCTGTAAGCACCGCCCTCCGGCCTCGTCGCCGCAGACGCACCCGTAGCTCAGCTGGATAGAGTGCTGCCCTCCGAAGGCAGAGGTCACAGGTTCGAATCCTGTCGGGTGCGCCAGTCTCAAGCACATCGTTGAACACACGCTGGCGCGCAACCGTTGTCGTTGGCTGGCGGCAAGCGCCTAATCGACTGCCTGCACCGCGATCCAGTCGCTGATGGTCTTCACGATGGCGGGGCTGAGGCTCATAGCTCCCGCCCGATGCTGTCCCGGCGCGAACCCTTCGCCACGCAGAAAGAAGTGATCCTCGTGGGGCAGCACGATGAACGTCATTTCGGCGGCGGGATTCTTTTTCGCAAGGAAGACAGGCAGATTCTGCAATGGCGAGGTGAGCGAATCCGCATCGCCCCAGACCAGCAGGGTCGGGTCGGTGATCTGTCCAAATACGGGCGCGGGATCGTGGCTCAGCCAGACCTGCATTTCCTGGCTGGCCATCCGGTCAACGAAATCGGTCTTGTTCTCAGCGATCTCTTCGGGCGTAGCCCGCGCCAGGTCGAAGAGGCGATCGACCCCCGCCGCCACGGCGGCGCGGTCGGCGGCGATGGACGCTTCCGCTATGACGTCGAAGGCGGCGCGGAGGCGTTGGTGGTCTTCAGGGCTGTGGTCGGGAAAACGCGCAGGGTTGGATTGCTGCTCGACCCACACGGCGCGGCCCTGTCGGCTGGGGGCGCCGAGCAGCACCATGAAGGCGACGGCGTCCTTGCGGTCCGCCCAGATGGATGAAGCGACCAGGGCGCCTTCGCTATGGCCGATCAGACCCAACGGGACATTCTGAAGGTCGTTTCGCTGAGCGAGGGCGTCGAATGCGGCGAGGATGTGCGGTTCACGCTGCTTGAAGTGTTGGACGCGCGGTCCGGTGGAGGCCCCGACCCCGGCGTTGTCGATACGAAGGCTGGCGATGCCTTGCTCGGCAAGGCCCTCGGCCAGTTCCTTGAACATTGGGGTTCCTGAGATGATCTGATTGCGCCCATGCGGACCTGCGCCTTGGATTAAGACGACCGCGGCGCGGGCGGGGCTTTCCGGCAAGGTCAGCGTGCCGGCCAGAACAGCATCACCAGATGGTATGCTGACCTCGACATCCGATTGCGCCCAAGACGCCATGGGAGCGAGTGAAAGGGCCGCTAGAAGAGCTATGGCTGCGTATCGCATCTGAATGTCCACAAGTTGGAACGATGCGATTAAGAGGCGAGCTTGGCGGTGATAGATGCGGATGAACGAAATTTAACTGACGTACAGGCCGGATCGCGGCAGTGCCGACATCAATTTCGCGACGTTTTCAACGATGTTTGGGAAGATGGCGCACCCGAAGAGATTCGAACTCCTGACCCCCAGATTCGTAGTCTGGTGCTCTATCCAGCTGAGCTACGGGTGCGCACCGCCTTGCGGGCAGGGCCGGGTATCTAGCGGGTCGCTTTCGGGCTGGCAAGTCGGTTTTCTAAGAAAAACTTGAGAAAATGCAGGGTTGGCCTGAGCGGGCGCGGGGCCTAGGCATAAGGCGCCCTGCAACGTGCTGGAGAGATTGCGTGCGCGCCTTGCCATTTTCGACCTTCCGTCCCGCCCGCAGAATGTCGGCCCTGATCGCAGGGACGGCCGCTGCGGCCCTGTTGCTGAGCGGATGCGCGACCTCGGCGGTGGACGTCGGCGTCGCGCCGGGAGCGCAGGCGCAGGCGCAGGCGCAGGCAAGCCAGACCATCGCGCGCGGGCCGTTCGTGTCGGCGGCCAATCCGCTGGCGGTCGAGGCGGGGATGAAGGTGCTGGCGCGCGGCGGGTCGGCCGTGGATGCGGCCGTGGCCGTGCAGGCGGTGTTGGGGCTGGCTGAGCCGCAGTCGTCGGGCCTGGGCGGCGGCGCCTTCATGATGTTCTATGACGCGCAGAGCGGGGCCGTCACCGTCTATGACGGACGCGAGACGGCGCCGGCCGCCGCCACGCCTGAACTCTTCTATGAGAACGGCAAGCCCCTGGCCTTTGTCGATGCGGTGTTGAGCGGGCGCTCGACCGGGGCTCCGGGCGTGGTGCCCATGCTGGCCCTGGCGCAGAAGCAGCACGGCGCCCTGGCCTGGTCGGAACTGTTCGGCGACGCCGAGAAACTGGCGCAGGACGGCTTTGTCGTCAGCGAGCGGCTGGCGGGCATGATCAACAGCGACGCGCCTCAGGCGAAGACCCGCTGGGCGAGCGAGTATTTCACCAAGCCGGACGGCGCCCGCTATCAGGCGGGCGAGACGTTGCGAAACCCGGCCTATGCCGAAACGGTGCGCCGTATCGCACGGGACGGGGCCGCCGCCCTGCAACAGGGGCCGTTGGCCGAGGCCATCGTCGCCGCCGTGCATGAAGGCCCGCGCCCCGGCGCCCTGACCACGGCCGACGTCGCCGGCTATCGCCCGATCGTGCGCGAGGCCGTGTGCGGCCCCTACAAGATCTACACCGTCTGCGTGCCGCCGCCGCCGTCCAGCGGGGCCTCCATCCTGGAGCTGCTGGCGATGGCTGAACGGACGCCGGACATCGACAAGGGCCCGGACAGCCCCGAGGCCTGGGCCGCCTTCGGCCAGCTTCAGCGGCTGATGTACGCCGACCGCGACCGCTATTTCGGCGATCCGGCTTTCGTCAGCGTTCCGGTGGCCGGTCTGCTGGACACCGCCTATGTGGCCGAGCGGGCGGCCCTGGCGCCGGGCCTTCGCGGGGCGGCGCCCTATGGCGTTCCGGCGGGGGCGCCGAGCGTCGGCGCTGACGCTACGCGGGAACCGGCGGGGACGTCGCACCTGGTCGTGGTGGATGCGCAAGGCAACGCCGTCAGCATGACCACCACGGTCGAGAGCCTGTTCGGCTCGGGCCGTATGGCGGGCGGCTTCTTCCTGAACAACCAGCTGACCGACTTCTCCATGGTCCCGACCGCGTCGGACGGCACGCCTGCAGCCAACGCCGTGGCGGCGAACAAGCGGCCGCGTTCGTCGATGTCGCCTGCCCTGATCCTGGATCGCGAGGGGCGTCTGGTCGGCCTGCTGGGCTCGCCGGGCGGCTCGTCGATCCTGGCCTATAACGCCAAGGCCCTGATCGGCGCCCTGGCCTGGGGCTTGCCGCTGCAGCAGGCGTTCGACCTGCCGAACCTGGTGGCCAAGGGTGACGGCTTCGGCGCCGACACCGAGGGCTTCCCGGAGGCGGTGCGCGAGGGGATGGCGGCGCGCGGCGTGGAGTTGAAGCCCAATACGACCGAGACTTCCGGTCTGCACGGCGGCCTGTGGCGGAATGGGCGCTGGGACGGCGGCGCGGACAGCCGTCGCGAGGGCGTGGCGCGGACGCAGTAAAGGCTGCGAGGCCGCTTAGCGCGGCGGGCGGATCGTCAGTTGGAAGGCCACCAGGCCTTCCGACACGTCGGTGTTGATGCCCTGATAGCCGCGCAGGCCCTTGGCTTCGATTTCGCGGTAGACGACGCCGAACGAGCTCTGCACCGCGCCCCGGCGATAGGCCACGCCGATGGAGGCGTCGCCGAGATAGGTGCCGGCGTCCTGGCTGACGCCCGAGCGGGCGAAATCGCCGTCGCGCGTGCGGGCGAAGTTGTAGCCGACCGCCCGCTTGGAGCCTGCGGCGTACAGATACCAGCGCGGGCGCTCGCCGAAGGCCTCGTCGCCGTTGGGGGCCAGGCGGTCCAGGTTTTCGCCGATGCGCAGGGTGGCGCCCGCTTCGGCCGAGGGGCCGTCGCTGCCGACCCCGAAGCCCGCGTGCGGCGTCAGCGACACCTCCAGTCCCGAGGGGGTGCGACCGCTGGCCGCTGTCCAGCCGCGCGTATAGGTGACGTCATAGCTCTCGCCCGAGAAGGCGACGGGGTCGAGGGCGCGGGGCGGGGCGGGCGAGCCGTCCGCGTGGCGCAGCTCGCCGGTGGTCGTGATCCGCAGGCGGTCGGTGAAGCCGTCGCCCGCGAACCAGGCCTCTTGCCGCAGTTGGCCTGTTTCGGCGCTGAGACGAGAGGCGTTGTTGAACTGGACCGGGGCGCCGAAGGCGGCGTCAGGATCGGCCGAGAAGGGCAGGCGGCTGTCGACCACGGAGGCGGCGTCCTCGAAACGAACAGCCTCGCCCCCGCGCGCGGCTATGGAGCCTTCGGCGTCGACCTGGAGCAGGGCGGAAGCAGGCATGGCGGAAACAGGCAGGGGAACGACAGCAGCCGCCCCGATCGCCAGTCCTGCCCATGCCATGCGCCGCATCAACGGTCCCTCCCGACCCGTTAACAGTTCCACTGTGCACGAACGCCGGGGAACCGCAACGGACTCTTTTGCGCCTTAATCCTTATCAAACGAACGAAGCCGCCCGGAGAGGGTTCCCCGGGCGGCTCAAAGGCGATGGCGATGACGGCTAAGGCTGCCTTACTGGCAGGCCAGGCACTCGTCGTAGTCGGTCGGGGCGGCCGAGAAGAGATCCGGCTGGTTCGGATCGATCTCTTCTTCCTGCTTGTCGTCGGCGCCGGCGAAGGCGGCGCGCTGCACCGACTTGGAGCGCAGATAATAGAGCGACTTCAGGCCCCGCTCCCACGCCGACCAGTGCAGCATGTGCAGGTCCCACTTGTTGACGTCGCCGGGGATGAACAGGTTCAGCGACTGCGCCTGGCAGATGTCGCCGGTGCGGTCGGCCGCCAGTTCGATGACCCAGCGCTGATCCAGTTCGAAGGCGGTCTTGTAGACGGCCTTCTCCTCGTGGCTGAGGGCGTCCAGATGCTGAACCGAGCCTTCGTTCTCGAGGATCGAGGACCAGACGGCCTCCGTGTCGATGCCCTTTTCGCCCAGCAGCTTCTGCAGATAGGGGTTCTTGACCGCGAAGGAGCCCGACAGGGTCTTGTGGGTGTAGATGTTGGCCGGGATCGGCTCGATGCCCGCCGAGGTGCCGCCGCAGATGATCGAGATCGAGGCGGTCGGGGCGATGGCCAGCTTGTGGCTGAACCGCTCCATCACGCCGCGATCGGCGGCGTCGGGGCAGGGGCCCTTCTCTTCCGCCAGGGTGCGGCTGGCCTTGTCGGCCTCGCGGCGCAGGTGCTTGAACAGGCGCATGTTCCAGCTCTTGGCCATGGCCGATTCAAAGGCCACGCCCTGCGCCTGCAGGAAGGAGTGGAAGCCCATCAGGCCCAGACCCACCGAACGCTCGCGCTGGGCCGAATAGACGGCGGCCGCCATCGACGACGGGGCGCGGGTGATGAAGTCCTCGAGCACATTGTCGAGGAAGCGCATGATGTCCTCGATGAAGCGGGGCTCTTCGCGCCATTCCAGGAAGGTCTCGGCGTTGACCGACGACAGGCAGCAGACGGCGGTGCGCTCGACGCCCTTATGGTCCAGGCCCGTGTGCAGCATGATTTCCGAGCACAGGTTGGACTGTTTGACCGACAGGCCCAGGTCCTTCTGGTGCTGCGGCATCTGCCGGTTCACCGTGTCCGAGAAGATCAGATAGGGCTCGCCCGTCTGCATCCGGATTTCCAGGATCTTGGTCCACAGGTTGCGGGCGTCCACGGTTTTGCGCACCTCGCCGTTCTTGGGCGAAACTAGGTCGAACGGCTTGCCGTCGCGGACCGCCTCCATGAAGGCGTCGGTGATATTGATGCCGTGGTGCAGGTTCAGCGAGCGGCGGTTGAAGTCGCCCGACGGCTTGCGGATTTCGAGGAATTCTTCGATTTCCGGGTGGTGGATGTCCAGGTAGACAGCGGCCGAACCGCGACGCAGGGACCCTTGCGAAATCGCCAGCGTCAGGCTGTCCATCACGCGGATGAAGGGGATGATGCCCGAGGTCTGGCCCGCGCCCTTGACCTTTTCGCCGATGGAGCGGACGCCGCCCCAATAGGTGCCGATGCCGCCGCCGTTCGAGGCCAGGGAGACGTTCTCGTTCCAGACGTTCTGGATGCCGTCCAGGCTGTCGTTGACCGCGTTCAGGAAGCAGGAGATCGGCAAGCCGCGATCGGCGCCGCCGTTCGACAGGACGGGCGTGGCGGGCATGAACCACAGCTTGGACATGTAGTCGTAGACGCGCTGGGCGTGCTCCGCATCGTCGGCATAGGCGGTGGCGACGCGGGCGAACATGTCCTGATAGCTTTCGCCCGCCAGCAGATAGCGGTCTTCCAGCGTCTTCTTGCCGAATTCGGTCAGCAGGGCGTCGCGCGTGCGGTCCAGTTTCAGGCCGCCCACCACCTTCAGTTCCGGCTTCAACTCGATCGGAGCCGGGGAAACCTTAGAAAATTCCGTCGTCTGCAACGCTTCGCCGCCAGCCATTTTCGTCCCTGTCCCGAACAAATGCGATTAGAAGGCCGTACCGGTTTGAGACACTACATCTAGTGGCTGTTCGCCGGTGCTCGGCTACATATATGGGTACACATCCCTAACCGCAGGTAAAGCTCTTGACGGGACCTTTTCAGACGAATCGGTGGGCGGCTGATCACACCCTGTGGAAATGACTCAGGAATTGGCCCGGTCACATTTTTCACCGAACGCGCGTCGATTTCTGCGGCGGCGAGACGGGAACGGCCAGGCAGCTTGGCCGTTAGCGCCCCATGGCCCCGCACCCTACCGCTTTTCTGACCCGCGCGCTGCGTGTCGCGCGCACTGAAATCGCCGCTGTGGCCGCCATGCTTGTCGTCGCCCTGGGGGTGCTGACCTTCATCGAGGTCGCCGACGACATGCGCGAGGCGGACGGTCAGGCCTTCGATCAGGCGGTGCTGGCGGCGGTGCGTCCCTTCGCCGACGATCCGGGGCGGCCCTGGGGGCCGTGGTGGCTGCATGAGGCGGCGGCGGACCTGACCTCGCTGGGCGGCATATCGGTCCTGTCCCTGTTCGCGATCATCGCCATCGGCTTTCTGCTGATCATGAAGAAGCGGCTGTCGGCGCTGATGCTCGTGGTCGGCCTGGCGGGCGGGGTGGCCCTGAGCGAGGGGCTGAAAGCGCTGTTCGAGCGCGAGCGGCCGCCGCAGATCTATCAGGCGGTCGATACGCTGAACGCCAGTTTCCCCTCGGGCCACGCCCTGCTGTCGACGGTCTTCTATCTGACGCTGGGCGTCATGCTGACGCGCGCCTTTCCGCGTCGGCGGCTGAAGGCCTATGTCTTGGGTTGTGCGGTGGTGATCGCCCTTCTGATCGGGCTGACGCGCATCTATCTGGGCGCCCACTGGGCCTCGGACGTATTTGCGGGCTGGAGCGTGGGCGCCGCCTGGTCGATGGCTCTGTGGCTGGTCGCCTACGCCGCCGAGCGCCGTCAGCGCCTGCATGATGCGCCGCTTCAGGACGCGCCCTGATCGCCCGCCCTCTTAGACGCCTGCCCCCTTAGACCAAGGTCTAGCGCCGCGACGGCGCAAGGCTGTCGGATAAAGAAGGACGACGTTTCAGGAGTTGCCCATGACCGATTTCGCCGCCCTCTACGCCGAACGGCTGACGACGCCCGAGGCGGCGGCCGCCCTGATACCGTCGGGCGCCAAGGTGGCTATGGCCCTGGGCGTCGGCCAGCCGCCGGCCCTGCTGAAGGCCCTGGCCGACCGGGCCGAGGCGCGGCAGGTCGGCGACATCAACCTCTACTACCTGCTGTCCACCGCCATCGCGGGCGAGACGGTGATGCGCTATGAACTGACCGACCGCATCCGCCCGCACAGCCTGTTCCACGGCGCCATCGAACGGAAGCTGGAGGCGCGCGCGATCGAGGAAGGCCGCCGCGCCGTCTGGTTCGTGCCGACCGGCTTTCAGCAGGCGCCCCGGGTGCTGACGCAGGAGATCGGCGTCGACACCCTGCTGGCGACTGTCTCGCCGATGGACGCCGAGGGCTATTTCAGTTTCGGGACCAACACCGACTACGCCCTGGCCGTATCGAAGAGTGCGCAGCGGGTGATTCTGGAGGTCAATCCGCACATGCCGCGCGTGTTCGGCGATTGCCGCGTCCACGTCTCTCAGGTCGCGGCCCTGATCGAGCATTCGGCGCCCCTGCTGGAGGCGGGCAAGGCGCCGCAGCAGCCGCAGGATCTGGCCATCGGCGCCCTGATTGCGGGACTGGTCGAGGACGGGGCGACGTTGCAGATGGGCATCGGCGCCCTGCCGGACGCCGTGTGCGCGGCCCTGCACGATCATCGCGATCTGGGCGTCCACACCGAGATGCTGACGCCGGGTCTGGTCGAACTGATGAAGGCGGGCGTCGTCACCAATGCGCGCAAGACCCTGCATCCTGGCAAGACGGTCTTCACCTTCTCGATGGGCGACCGCTCGACCTATCAGTTCCTGCACGAGAACCCGGCCGTCGAGGCCTATCCGGTCGACTATGTGAACGACCCGGCCGTCATCGCCCGCAATGACAGGATGGTCTCGGTCAACGCCACCCTTCAGATCGACCTGTTCGGGGCATGCTGCTCCGAATATCTGAACGGGCGGCAGTATACGGCGGCGGGCGGCCAACTGGACTTCGTGCGCGGAGCGGCGGCGTCGCAGGGCGGCAAGTCGATCATCGCCTGCCATTCGACGGCGGCGAAGGGGACCGCCTCGCGCATCGTGGCGCGGCTGGACGGTCCGGCGACGACGCCCCGCAACGACATCCACTACGTCGTCACCGAGCATGGGGCGGTCAATCTGAAGGGGCTGACTGACGACGCCCGCGCCCGCGCCCTGATCGGCCTGGCCGCGCCCGAGTTCCGCGAGGGGCTGGAGTTGGAGGCGAGGGCGATGGGTCTGATCTAGGCCCTAGCCCTCCCAGCCGTCGTCGAACGGGAATCGCTCCGCCCAGAAGTCTTGCAGGGCGGGCAGGGCGTCGACGCGGCGCACGACCTCGGCCATGCCCGGCGCTTCGGCATAGAAGCGGCGACGCTGCGGCGTCCAGCGGCTGGCGACGGCGACATAGAGGTCCAGCACCGTCATCTCCTCGCCCAGCAGGAAGCGGCCGGGCGTGACCTGGCTGTCCATCATCCGCCAGCACGCGGCGATGCGGTCGAGGGTGCGCTGCTGGATTTCGGCCTGAGCCTTTGGATCGTCGCCCACGAGGCGGGACGGCTCGTCCCGCACCCAGAACATCGAATAGATGGAGGCGGGGATGAAGCTCATCCAGCGCAGAAACTGCGCCCGGCGCGGATCGTCCAGCGCCGGCGATAGCCGCGCTTGCGGATGGGCGTCCGTCAGCCAGATCAGGATGGCGGCGCTTTCGGTGACGACCTCGCCGCCGGGCGTGACCAGGGCGGGCACCTGGCGCATGGGATTGACCGCCGCCACCTTGTCGCGCTCCGCCTCGGCCTCCCACGTCGGTGCCTCGACCACCCGATAGTCCAGTCCGATCAGCCGCAGCGTGGCCTCGACCGGGACAGAGCCGGATCCGGCGGCGCCGTAAAGCGTGAAAACCATCCCCATCTTCCTCCCCAATTTCCTGTCATCGAAACACCATATCTAGCGGTCGAGAGAAATGTGATCGCTAGATGTGCGCATCTTCCCTTGTCCCCGCGCGCTGACGGACGCATGGTGAAACGCATCTTCTCCGGATTCGCCCCAGGTCTTTTTCGATGAACGCTCCCGCTCTCATTCGTCCCGGCACGCCCGGCCTGCTGACCCCTTCGGCCGCCTACAAGCCGTTCCGCTACCCGTGGGCCTTCGACATGTGGAAGAAGCAGCAGCAGGTCCACTGGATGCCCGAGGAAGTCCCGATGGGCGAGGACGTCAAGGACTGGGCCGCCAATCTGAACGACGGCGAGCGCAACCTGCTGACCCAGATCTTCCGCTTCTTCACCCAGGCGGACATCGAGGTGCAGGACAACTACATGGAGCGCTACGGCCGGGTCTTCAAACCGACCGAGGTGAAGATGATGCTGGCCGCCTTCGCCAATATGGAGACCATCCATATCGCGGCCTACGCCCTGCTGCTCGAGACGATCGGGATGCCGGACAGCGAGTTCGGCGCCTTCATGGAATACGAGGCCATGAAGGACAAGCACGACTACATGGGCCAGTTCGGGGTCGACAGCGACGCCGACATCTGCCGGACCCTGGCCATGTTCGGGGGCTTCTCGGAGGGGCTGCAGCTGTTCGCCAGCTTCGCCATGCTGATGAACTTCCCGCGCCAGTCCAAGATGAAGGGCATGGGCCAGATCGTGTCCTGGTCGGTGCGTGACGAAAGCCTGCACTGCGAGGGCATCATCAAGCTGTATCACGCCTTCAACAAGGAGACGGGCGCCGTCACCAAGGCCGTGGCCGACGACATCGTCGACTGCTGCAAGACGGTGATCGAGATGGAGGACAAGTTCATCGACCTGGCCTTCGAGATGGGCCCGGTGAACGGCATGACGCCCGACGACATCAAGGCCTACATCCGCTTCATCGCCGACTGGCGCCTGCGCCAGCTGAACCTGCCCGAGGTTTACGGCGTGACCGAGAACCCGCTGCCCTGGCTGCAGTCGCTGCTCAGCGGCGTGGAGCACGCCAACTTCTTCGAGGCGCGCGCCACCGAATACTCCAAGGCGGCGACGCAGGGGGCCTGGCACGGCGCCGACGGCGTCTGGGACAGCTTCGACAATATGATGAAGCGCCGCACGGACAGCGTTGAAGCCTGATCCGGCCCGCTGCGGCTAAGTAAAAAGGCGCCGCTGACGCAAGGTCGGCGGCGCCTTTTCTGTTGCTGAAGGCTTAGTTCGGCCCCTGACGCCCGGCGTTGCAGCGGGCGCGGTCGCCGCGTTCGCAGGCGGCGACGGTGGCGCGCCAGTCGGCCATCTCGCGGTCATAGCGGGCCTGGGCTTCCCCGGCGGCGCGCAGATCGGCCTCGTGGCGTTCGCGGGAGGCGCGGGCGTCGGCCTCCGTCTGATCGAGCTGGGCCTGCCAGCGCCGCTGCGCCTCGGCCTGCGCGGTCTGATTGGCGCGGTCTTCGTTCTCGGCCAGATCGTTCTGGGCGACGATTTCGGCATTCAGAGCCTGGGTCCGACGCAGTTCGTCGGGGTCCTGCTTCGAATCGGGCGCGCGCCGGTAGCGCTCGCCCTTGATCAGCATTTCGGCGACGTGGTCGCGCGACTGGGTTTGGGCCTGAGTCTGCGGCTGGTCGGCGCGGGGCGCCGTCGACTGGGCGCCGGCGGGCGCGGCGAGGGCTGCCAGAGCTAGCGTCAAGGCCACGGCCTGGGGCAGGACCCGGGCGGCGTTTCGCGGGGCGGAAAAGCGAATCATCGAAATCTCCTTCGGACGCGGCGACGGAACGCTGCAAGCTTGGCGTTTCCGAGGCTTCAGGGAAACAACGCTTTGTGAGCCGGTTTGGCTGCCTGTCAGATCGGCAGGCGCAATTCGAACCGCGCGCCCCAAGGCCCGGTGTCGACCAGCGTCAGCGAGCCGCCGTGGTTCGCCGCCAGTTCGCGCGAAATGGTCAGGCCCAGTCCCGTGCCGTCCGCCTTGCTGCCGCTGACGAAGGGCTCGAACAGGCGCTCGGCCAGGCGCGAAGGGATGCCGGGCCCGTCATCGGCGATGAGGATGGCGGCCTCAGCCCCTTCGGTCGCGGCGCTGACGGTGATGGCGCCCTTGCCTCCGGTCTCGGCGTTCGCCTCGATGGCCTGGCGGGCGTTGCGCATCAGATTGACCAGGATGCGGTGAAGTTGGTCCGGGTCGGCGTTGACGGTGAAGCGGGCGGGCAGGTCGCGCACCAGCTTGACCCCGTCCGGCTCCAGTCCGGCGTCCTCGGCGGCGGCGGCCACGGCGCGGGCCAGCAGCATCTTCTGACGCTGGGGCTCCGGTTCTTCGGTCTTGCCGTAGGCCAGGACGTTGCGCGCCAGGGTCGAGGCGCGCCCCAGCGCCCGTTCCAGCCGGGGCAGGGCCGTCGCCACCAGCGGGTCGGACGAGGTCGACAGCCGCTCGGACGCCATCTGGGCCGAGGTCAGCATGTTGCGCAGGTCGTGGTTGATCTTGGCCACCGCCTCGCCCAGCGCCGCCAGACGGGCGCGCGAGCGCAGGGACTGGCGCACCTCCTCCTGCATCCGCGCCAGTTCGCGCTCGACCCGGCCGATCTCGTCGCGGCGGTTGGAGGGCGTCTCGGCCGGGCTTTCCGGATCGGCGGCGAAGCGCTCGATCGAGCGCGTCACCCGGCTGAGCGGTTGCAGCACAAGATAGGACAGGGCGGCGTACAGAAGGCCGCCCGCCATCGCCGCGATCAGCAGGGCCACGGCCAGGTTATTGCGCAGGAAGGTCGCCAGTTCTTTCTTCAGCGGCTGGGCCGGGGCCAGGATCTCGATCAGGTCGCCCGAGCGATAGCGCGGCGCCGCCTGCACCCGCAGCGAACGGTCCGGGTGGCCGAACAGGGTCTTCCACGGGTCCAGCAGCCGCGCGCCGACATTGCGCTGGCGCAGGTCGATCAGTTCGGGCGCGCGCGGCAGGTTGGGGGCCTGCAGCAGCAGGCGGCGCACGCCTTGTTCGCCGACCACGACCGACTGCACCCCGCCGATGCTGAGCAACTGCTCCGCCGTCGTATCCTCCACCGCCGAATAGGGCAGGGCCTCGACCCCGACCGAGGCCAGTTCGGCCGCCTGCAGCCGGTCCATCAGCCACCGCTCCTGGAAGGAGGCGGCGCTGGGCACGATGATCAGGCCGACGACCGACAGGGTGAAGACGACCGTCAGCACCAGCAGCCGCACCGACAGGCCGTCCGGCGACGGCAGGGCGAACCGGCGGCGCGGCTCGGGCCTTTCCGTCACCGGCGTGACCTCGGGCGCATGGGACTGCATCTCGCCGGCCGTCATGACGCCTCCATGCGGGGGCGGCCGCGCAGCTTCTGGCCCAGCCTGAGCAGCAGGGGGAGCAGCATCGACAGGAAGGCCACGCCCATCAGGGGCCAGAAGAACTCGGCGAACAGGCTGCGGATGTCGGGGTTCGGGTTGGTGATCAGCACCTCATGCAGGCTGTCGCCGATCCAGCAATAGATGATGTGGGCGGGCAGCAGGCCGACGAAGGTGGCGATGACATAGGGGCGCAAGGGCGCCGCCATCACGCCCGCCGCCACATTGATCATGTGAAACGGCACGGTGACGACCAGGCGGGCGATCAGCACATACCAGAAGGTGTCCTTGTCCACGCCCGCGCAGACTCTGTTAAGCAGGCCAGTATCGGCGGCGGCGCGGCGGCGCAGGGAATCGCCCAGGGCCGTGCGCCCTACATAATACACGGCCAGGGCGCCGACGGTGGCGGCGAAGGCGGTGGCCACGCCCCCGACCCACGGCCCGAACAGATAGCCCGCCGTCACGGTGATGAAGACCACGCCCGGCACCACGCTGGCCGTCAGCAGGGCGAAGACCAGCATCAGGGCGCCCAGCATCAGCAGATAGCGTTGGGCGACCAGCGCCTCCAGCGCGGCGCCGTGCTCGCGCAGGGTCTCCAGCGACAGATAGCGATTCCAGCCCATGCCGAAGATCAGGGCGGCGGCGGCCAGCAGCACGGCCAGGGGCAGAAATCTTTTGACCCGGTCCAAACCGCGCTCCGTCCTCTTCCTTCTGCATCCCTAGCGGATTTCCAGCCGTCGTGCGCGCCTGTCGAGCGCACTGAAAAGCGGCTGTGGCGTTGACTCCCGTCCTGTCGCCGCTTATACGCCCGCCTCTCTCGCGGCTGACGCTTGTGTCTGTCGCCAACCCCAGTAACCCGGAGCCGACCGTGAAGCGGACCTATCAGCCGTCGCGACTCGTGCGCAAGCGCCGTCACGGCTTCCGTTCGCGGATGGCCACCGCGAATGGCCAAAAGATTGTCGCGCGTCGCCGCGCCAAAGGCCGCAAGCGCCTGACGGCCTGACGTCACGCGCCCATTTCCCTTCAGGGCGGGGCGCATGACCGATCTGATGAAAATCGATCGCCTGTTGAGGCGGCCCCAGTTTCTGGCGGCCGCCAAAGGCGTTTCTCAGGCCCGAGGCGCCGTGGTGGTCCAGCAGTTGGACCGCGCCGATGGCGACCCCTCAGTACGCCTTGGCTTCACCGCCACCCGCAAGATCGGCGGCGCCGTCGTGCGCAACCGCGCCAAGCGCCGTCTGCGCGAGGCCGCGCGTCTGCTGACGCCGCTCCACGGGCGGGCGGGATGCGACTATGTGTTCATCGCCCGCATGGGCACGGCGGACCGTGACTGGGACCGCTTGCTTGACGATGTGAAATCGGCCCTTACAAGGCTCGCAACCCCGCGCGCGGCTCCCGATATGGGAGAACGGGCCGTTTCGCCCGCTCCGATACCGACCCGCGTCCCCTCCGACCCGCGCCCCGCCGACCAGGACCGCTGATCCCGATGCAGACCCAGAATTCGCGCAACACCATCATCTTCTTCGTGTGCGCGGCCCTGATCATGGGCGTCTACTACTTCATGGTGATGCGCCCGCAGGCCGAGAGCCGCCGCCAGGCGCAGATCGTCGCCGCCGAGCAGCAGAAGGCGCGCGAGGCCTCGGCCGACGCCGGGCTGACGTCGTCGTCGGCCGCGCCGGGCGCCTTCATCAAGGACCGGGGCGAGGCCCTGGGCGCCGTCGCCCGCGTGCCGATCCAGACGCCGACGCTGAAGGGTTCGCTGTCGCTGCAGGGCGCGCGCATCGACGACCTGTACCTGACCCGCTATCGCGAGACGCTGGACAAGAATTCGCCGCCGGTCGAGCTGTTCCGCCCGCAGGGGATGGAGCACGCCTATTTCGCCCAGTTCGGCTGGAGCGGCCCCAACGTCCCCGGCGGCGTTCCCGGTCCCAACACCGTCTGGCGCCTGACCAAAGGCGAGACCCTGACGCCGACCACCCCGGTCGAGCTGACCTGGGACAACGGCTCGGGCCTGCGCTTCACTCGCCTCGTCTCGATCGACGAGCAGTATATGTTCACGGTCAAGGACACGGTGGCCAACCTGGGGACCCAGGCCATCGCCATCGCCCCTTACGGCCGCGTCGAGCGCCAGGGCGTTCCAGTCGATCTGGGCAAGCAGATGATCCTGCACGAGGGGGCCATCGGCGCCTTCGGTTCGGACGGCAAATTCACCACCGAACAGGTCAAGTACAAGGACTGGGCCAAGAAGCCGCGCATCCAGAAGGAATCGGTCGGCGGCTGGCTGGGCGTCAGCGACAAATACTGGTTGGCGGCCCTGATCCCGACCCAGAACGAAGCCATCGAAGGCCGTTTCTCGGTGCGCGACGCCGACGGCATGAACATCCACGAAGCCGCCATGCTGGGCGCGACCCACACCATCCAGCCGGGCCGCCAGATCGAGGAGACCCAGCGTCTGTTCGCCGGCGCCAAGCGCGCCGAGGTGCTGAAGGGCTATGAGGAGTCGCTGGGCCTGCCGCGCTTCGTCTACGCCATCGACTGGGGCATGTTCTGGTTCCTGACACGCCCGATCTTCACCGTGGTGGAGTTCTTCTACGGCGTGCTGGGCAACTTCGGCCTGGCCATCCTGGCCCTGACGGTCGTGGTCAAGCTGATCCTCTTCCCGCTGGCCAACAAGTCCTATGAGAGCCTGTCCAAGATGCGGACCCTCCAGCCCAAGATGGAGGAGATCAAGAAGAAGCACGGCTCCGACCCGCAGAAGCAGCAGCAGGAGATGATGGCCCTGTATCAGCGGGAGAAGATCAATCCGCTGGCGGGCTGTCTGCCGATGGTGGTGCAGATCCCGGTCTTCTACGCCCTGTACAAGGTGCTGTTCGTGACCATCGAAATGCGTCACGCCCCCTTCTTCGGCTGGATCCGCGACCTGTCGGCGCGCGACCCCTCGACGGTGTGGAACCTGTTCGGCGCCGTGCCGTGGGACCCGGCCACCCTGCCGGTGCTGGGCGCCATCCTGAACGGCCCGCTGCACCTGGGCGTGCTGCCGTTGGTCTATGGCTTAACCATGTGGTTGCAGATGGCGATGAACCCGCCGGCGCAGGACCCGATGCAGCGTCAGATCTTCGCCCTGATGCCGATCGTCTTCACCTTCATCATGGCCCCGTTCGCGGCCGGCCTGCTGATCTACTGGGCCTGGAACAACGTCCTGTCGATCATCCAGCAATATGTGATCATGCATCGCTTCGGGGCCGAAAACCCGATCGACAGCTTTATCGCCCGTTTCAAGAAGGCCTGATCGTTTGGACGCTTCTGACGAGCCCAAGGTCGGCGAATACGCCGACGCCGAGATCGAGGCGGCGCGCGTGCTGTTCGCGCGCCCCGCGACCTTCATCATGGGCTGCGCCAAGATCGAGCAGCTGCCGACGCCGGACCTGCCCGAGATCGCCTTCGCCGGTCGCTCGAACGTGGGCAAGTCCAGCCTGATCAACGGTCTGGTGGGCATGCACAAGCTGGCGCGCGCCTCGAACGAGCCGGGCCGCACGCGCGAGGTCAACTTCTTCGATCTGGACGGTCGGATGCGTCTGGTCGACCTGCCCGGCTACGGCTGGGCCAAGGCGTCGAAAACGACAGTGAAGAAGTTTCAGGACCTGGGTCGCGACTATCTGCGCGGCCGGGTGACGCTGAAGCGCGTCTATCTGCTGATCGACAGCCGCCACGGCCTGAAGAAGGTCGACGACGAGGCGCTGGACGCGCTGGACCTGTCCGCCGTCTCCTATCAGATCGTCCTGACCAAGGCTGACAAGCTGAAGGCAGGGGAGGCCGAGAAGGTGCAGGCGGCGACGCTGAAGGCCATCGCCAAACGCCCGGCCGCCTACCCCCACGTGGCCGTCACCTCGTCCGAGAAGGGCCTGGGTCTGCCTGAACTGCGCGCCGAGATCATGCGCACGACCGGCGTCGTTCTCGACTGACTCTCACGTTGGCGTGAACCGTTAAGCCGGACCGGCGTTGTCCCCTGGTTCTTAACGAGAGGGGAGCGCGTCATGCGTTCAGCGATCATCGGCGGCGTCGCCGTCGCCTGCCTGCTGGGTCTGTCGGCCTGCGGAAACAACAACAAGGCCGAAGGCCCAGCCGCTGAGGGGGCCGAGACCGCCTCGACGGCCCCGGCGACGCTCGACGCGCCCAAGCCCGGCCTGTGGCGCGTGTCCACCGCCATGGAAGGCATGCCGGGGGGCGCCTCGGTCCCGGCGCAGGACGTGTGCATCAAGGACGCCAAGCTGGAAGCGCCGGCTAGCGCCCAGCAGCCGGGCGCCGACTGTACGACCCAGCCGTTCGCGCGCCAGGGCGACGCCATGGTCGCTACCTCGTCGTGCACCCTGCCGGGCAATATGAAGGCCGATTCCACCATCCGCGTGACCGGCGACTTCAACAGCCGCTACGTCACCGAGGTCACCACCAAGATGGACCCGGCGCCGACGCCGCAGATGGCACAGACCAAGGTCACCATGACGGCCGAGCGCATCGGCGACTGCCCCGCCGGTCAATAAGCGGCGCCAATAGACGACTGATCGTCACGGCCGGTATGGCGTCGCGCATGCGCGGCCCCATATCGGTCGGATGATCCCTCTGTCCATTCTCGACCTCGCCCCCGTGCCGGAAGGCTCCGACGTGGGCCAGGCGCTCGCCAACACCATCGATCTGGCCCGCCATGCCGAACGGCTGGGCTACAGCCGCTACTGGCTGGCCGAACACCACAACATGCCGGGCATCGCCAGCGCGGCGACCTCGGTGGTGATCGGCGCAGTAGCGGCGGCGACGAAGACCATTCGCGTCGGCGCAGGCGGGGTCATGCTGCCCAACCACGCCCCACTGGTCATCGCTGAACAGTTCGGCACCCTGAACGCGCTGCACCCCGGCCGCATTGACCTAGGACTGGGTCGCGCGCCTGGCTCGGATCAGGCCACGGCGCGGGCCCTGCGCCGCACGCTTCAGGGCGACCACGACGCCTTCCCGCAGGACGTGATGGAACTGATGCAGTGGTTCGCGCCCGCCGCGCCGGATCAGCGCATCATCGCCAATCCGGGCGAGGGGCAGGACGTGCCGATCTGGATTCTGGGCTCTTCGACCTATGGCGCCCAACTGGCGGCGCATCTGGGGCTGCCCTACGCCTTCGCCAGCCATTTCGCGCCCGGCGAGATGATGCGGGCCATCGACATTTATCGCCGGACCTTCCGCCCGTCGCAGCACCTGGACAAGCCCTACGTCATGCTGGGCTACAACGCCTTCGTCGCCGAGACGGACGAGGCGGCGCGCCTGCTGTTCACCTCGGTCCAGCAGGCCTTCGTCAACCTGAGAACCCGCCGCCCCGGCAAGCTGCCGCCGCCGGTCGAGGGCTATTACGAGCGGCTGGACGGCGCGGCGCGCGGCATGATCGACGCGGCCCTGGCCTGCTCTGCGGTCGGCGCTCCGGCGACAGCCAGGGCCGCCCTTGACGCCTTCATCGCCCAAACCGAGGCGGATGAACTGATGCTCACCAGCCAGATATGGGATCCGGCCGCACGGATACGCTCGCTGGAGCTGCTGGCCGAGGCGGCGGGGGCGGCGGTCTAACTGGATATGTCCTGAGCGTCGTCATCTTCGAGGCGCCGTGCGGCGGCGCCCAACTGAATCGCGTCTGCCAGGTCCTGGGCGGTGAAGCCGGCCGCCTCAGCGAGTCTTTGTCTCAGCCCGCGACAGGCGGCCAGAATAGCGGCCGCCCTGCGCGCCTCAGGCACGGGCGAATCGACGCCGAGGTCTGCGCTGGACGCAAAACGGCGACCTTCGCCTTCTGGAGCGGCTTGCACCATGGCCCAGCGCTGTTCCGGGGTCAGGGCGTCTTCGAGCTTCTCCCACGGCGCCTGACTGTCGGCGCGCTGGTAGTGGCCGATCTCTCCGGGCAGGTCGTGACGGACGTAGATTTCGAGCGCCGCCGCCTCGATGGCGTCGATTTCCGCGCCGAGAGCCAGGCGGCCGTCGGCTTCCCGTGAGCGCCCATCGTGCAGCCGCTGCGGTGAAGGCTCTCGCGATCGTCCGAAGCGGCTGAACAAGACTTGCTCCGTCAGCGGTTGAGCGTGCTGGTCACCGAGACGTCGTAGACGACGCGGGTCATGCTCTGCACGAACTCGAAGAATTTGCGCATCTCTGCGGCCCCGGCGCGCGGGGCGTAGATGACGTCGTCCGGCTGCATCTGGAAGTTGCTGGCGATGAAGAAGCCTTCAGCCTCGTTCAGATTCAGGCGATAGACGACCGGCACCCCGCGAGAGGTGGGAGCCTGCTGAATGCCCAGAGCCTGCGCCACTTCAGGCCGCTCGAAGCGGAAGATCAGCACCGACTGGGCGTTGGCCAGGTTGGAGTCCAGGCCGCCGACGCCGCTGAGCGCTTCGGCCAAGGTCAGTGGGCCGGACGGCAGTTCGCTGCGCGCCACGGCGTTGAAGGCGCCGAAAGAGCTGAAGCGGCGGGGCTTGTGGACCAGATTGACCTGGTCGCCGCGCTGCAGGCGCACATTCTCGTTAAACTCGGTCGTGACGATCGACAGCGGGGCCGTATAGACTTTGTCGTCGCGCTGGATCCGCACATCGATATCATACAGCGAGCGCGACGGTCCCCCGGCGGCGGCGATAACGTCCAGAAGCCTGTCATGGTTGGAGGACAGGGGCTGGCGGCCCGGGTTGCGGACATCGCCCAGCACGGTGACGGCGTTGGATGCGTTGGCTCCGATGGTGACGATCACCTGCGGATTGGCGACCTTGCCGATTAGGGCGCGGCGCACGGCGGCCGCAGCCTGCGACGGTGTCAGCCCCTGAACATTGACCTCGCCCGCGAAGGGGATAGGCACCGCGCCCGTGCGGCCTACCACCAGCGGGGGCAGCATCTGCGCGCCCGAGGTGGCGGTTGTGGTTCCCATGCCGCTGAACAGGCCGCCGCCGGGTTCGAACACGCTGACGGCCAGGGTGTCGCCGATGCCGATGATGTCGGTCGGCGCATCCGACGACGCCAGGGCCAGGGTCGAGAAGGAGGGCGGCGGCGCGGCCTTGAGACGTTCGCTCAGGACGAAGTCCAGATCGATCAGGGCGTAGTCGCCGGCGCGTTCGGGCGAGGAGGCGCCCTGAACGACATTGCGCCCGGACGGCCCGTCGCGCGGCAGGGTGGAGCACCCGGCCAGAAGGGCGACGATGAGCAGGCTGGCGGCGGTTCTGGTCATGGGGCCTCTGTTCAATTTCATCAGATGCTTACCCTTCAGGCGGTCGCGCCGCCAGAGGAAGACAGCACCCGGTCCTGAACGACGTCGAAATGGCGCTCCCAATCCGGCGCGCAGTAGGGCGGGGCGACGGGCGGGTTGCGGGTCCAGTCCTCCAGCGCGCTCAGCCAGCCCAGCCCGTCCAGCGGGTCGATCAGGCGGGCGTGGGGCACCAGTTCGCGGTGCGCGGCGATGTCGGAGGCGATCAGAGGCACGCCCATGGCGCTGGCCTCGACGGCGGGCAGGTCGAAGCCCTCGACCGACGACGGTGCCACCATGGCGCGGGCGCCGCGCATCAGCGCCGACAGGGCGCAGTCGGGCAGGTTTTCCGCCTGATGCACCAGGCCGCGCAGATTGGGCGAGCGTTGCAGGTGATCCAGCACCGCCTCGTTTTCCCAGCCGTAACGCCCGACCAGGACCAGGCGCGGCGTCTCGGCGCCCATCGTCTCCTGCAGCCGCCGCCAGACGGTCAGCAGGAAGGCCAGGTTCTTGCGGGCCTCGATCGTGCCGACGTGCAGGAAATAGGGGCGGGCGGCCGTGATGGCGGTGCGGCTGTCGAAGGTGCGTTCCAGCCCCAGGTGGGCGACGTCGATCGGCGGGGCGGCCAGGTTCGACCGGGCGGCGAAGCGGCTCAGCTCATCCGCTGTATAGTGGGAGTTGACGATGATGCGCGAGGCGTGGCGCAGCACATTCTCCATGCGCCGTTCATGCTTGGCCCCGTCGCCGGGACGGCAGAACTCGGGGTGCGTCACCGGGATCAGATCATGGACCATGATGATCCGTTCGATGCCGCCATGCGCCAAAGAGGTCAGGATGTCCGGCGTATTCAGACTGGTGTGGCCGACGTTGATATAGGCGCGCGCCGCAGGCGGGGCGGCGATGCGGCGCGACCGGAAATACTGTTTCCACACCCGCTTCGGCTTCTTGCGAAGCTGCGGGCTTTCCTCGGGGGCATGGCCGATGACCGAGGCGTCGTCCTCGGGCGAACTCAGGGCGTCGAACAGTTTACGGGCCTCGCCGTTTAGTTCGGACACCGCGCCGGGGCCGGTCCAGCGCATCCGAAGCTCGGTCAGGCGCTGGCGGAACCAGTCGTTGTCGACGCGCGCCAGTTGATCCTTGCGCGCCCGCACCGGCGTCATGCGATAGACGGGATGCTCGATCAGCCACTCGGCGTATGCCAGACAGACCCGGTCCACGCCGGTCGGCGCACTGCGTTCGGTCCGGCTGAGCAATCGACTGGCGTCGAAGAGCACGTCCTGCACCATCAGGAGACGTATCCTGCCTGCATCAACTCGGCGATGTGGATGATGGCGACCGGGCGGCGCTCATCGACGACGAACAGATTACTGATCTTGTTGGCGCTCAACAGATCGACCACGTCGCTCATCCGGGCCTGCGGATCGACCGTGATCGGGCTGCGGCTCATGATGTCTTCGGCGTGCAGGGTCGTGATGTCGTTGGCGAAGGCGCGGCGTACGTCGCCGTCGGTGATCATGCCCGCCAGGGCGCCGTCCGGCGCCAGCACGGCGACCGCGCCCTTGCGCCCCTCGGTGATGGCCGAAACGACGGTTCTGAAATCCGCGTCCAGAGGCACGCTGGCGGGCGCAGCGGCGTTGTCGCCCATCCATTCGCGCACTGTCTGCAGGCTCATGCCCAGCGAGCCCCCCGGATGGTGCAGGCCGAAATCCTCCCGCGTGAAGCCGCGCCGGTCCATCAGCACCATCGCCAGGGCGTCGCCCATCGCCAGCGACATCAGGGTCGAGGTCGTCGGCGCCAGGCCGTTGGGGCAGGCCTCGGCCACCTTGGGCATGGTCAGGCAGACGTCGGAGTGGCGGCCCAGGAAGCTCTGCGGCCTCTGGGTGAGGCCGATCACCGGAATGTCGTTGCGCGCACAGAAGATCAGCGGATCGCGCAGTTCGCGGCTCTCGCCCGAGTTGGACAGGGCCAGAAGCGTGGTGTCTGGGCGCAGCATCCCCAGGTCGCCGTGGCTCATCTCGGCCGGGTGGACGAAGAAGGAGTTGGTGCCGGTCGAGGCCAGGGTGGCGGCGATCTTGCCGCCGATGTGTCCCGACTTGCCCATGCCCGTGACCACGACATAGCCCGGCCGTGACAGGATGACATCGGCCGCCCGCGCGATCGAGGAATCCAGCGACCGCTCCAGCGCCTCAAGCGCCTCTATGTTCAGGCGCACGACCTCGCGGGCGCGGTCTGACATGGCGGCGAGCTGTTCGGGAGTAGAAGGGGCGGAAATGGCGGTCATGACGGTTCCAGGCGCCGGGGCCGCTTCTGCGGCTCTTCGTACAGCAGCGGGAATTGCCCCAATAAGCTGCTTCGCACAATGGCGCGTTCGGAAAGCGCCGCTCAAAACTTTCCGATCCGCCCGTTTGAGAATCTTTTACAACCTTTGCGGTGTTGGGGCGTTGTGACGGTCTCACTAATGGGAAAGTCGAAACCTCAGCCTGATGTCCGATGCTCAGGGGGCCGTACCCCCGCGCCTGCCTCACCCGCCCGTCTGCTTGCCGGGCCTCGCACTGTTTCTTGACCTCGATGGCGTGCTGGCGCCCCTTGCGCCGACGCCGGACGCCGTGGGCCCTGACGTGCGCCGCACGGCGGTTCTGACGCGGCTGACGCAGGTCCTGCAGGGACGAACGGCCGTGGTCAGCGGTCGCACCCTGGCCGAGATCGATCGGATCAGCGACGGCGCCGCGCGCGCCGCCTCCGGCGTGCATGGGCTGGAGCGTCGGCGAGACGACGGCGCCTTGCTGCGGACGGCCCCCTCGCCCGCCATCGGGCAGGCCTTGCAGGCCTTCCATGCCTTCGCCGCTGACAGACCCGGCGTTCTGGTCGAGGACAAGGGATTGTCCGCTGGCCTCCATTTCCGTCAGGCTCCGACCGAGGGCGAGGCGGCGACGCGGCTGGCGACCGATCTGGCGGCGGCGACGGGCCTGACCCTGCAGTCCGGCTCAATGGTGCTGGAGCTTAAGACCCCCGGCGCGGACAAGGGCACGGCCGTCCGCGCCTTCATGCAGGAGCCGCCCTTCCTCGGCGCTGTCCCCGTCATGGTCGGCGACGATCTGACCGATGAGGCCGGGTTCGAGGCGGCGCAGGCGCTCGGCGGCTTTGGCGTTCTCGTGGGCGCCCCGCGCTCGACCGCCGCCCGCTATGGTCTGCCCGGCGTGTCCGCCGTTCTGGACTGGCTGGAAGCCGTCGCCGCCGACGTTCACAAGGAGGCTCGCCATGAAGCCTGACCTCGACCTCGCCCCCATCGGCAACTGCTCCGTCAGCGCCCTGATCGACCGGCGCGGCCGCATCGTCTGGGCCTGCGCCCCGCGCATCGACGACGACCCGGTCTTTTCCGCCCTGATGGACGGCGAGGAGCCCGAGCACGGCTTCTGGGCCGTCGAACTGGAGGGCCTCGCCACTGTCGAACAGGCCTATGTGCGCAACACGGCCGTGCTGCGCACCGTCCTGACGGCCGAGGATGGGGCCGCCGTCGAGATCATTGACTTCTGCCCTCGCCATCTGAAGCACTCGCGCATCTATCGGCCGACCGCCTTTGCGCGGGTGTTGCGACCCCTGTCGGGATCGCCGCGCGTGACCGTGCGCCTGCGCCCCTCGGCCGACTGGGGCGCGCGGGCGGCCGAGCGGACCTCGGGCTCCAACCACGTCCGCTATCTGTGCAGCGACGTGACGCTGCGCCTGACCACCAACTGTCCCGTCAGCCATGTGCTGAACGAGCGCACCTTCCGTCTGGAAGAGGAGATGGCCTTCTTCCTCGGCCCGGACGAAGGCTATGACCAGTCGGTGCTGGCGGGCGTCAACGCGGCGCTGGACCTGACCATCGCCCACTGGAAGCACTGGACGCGCACCCTTTATCTGCCGCTGGACTGGCAGGAGGCGGTGATCCGCGCCGCCATCACCCTGAAGCTGTGCGTCTACGAGGAGACCGGCGCCATCGTCGCCGCCATGACGACGTCGGTGCCCGAATTTCCCGAGAGCGGGCGCAACTGGGACTATCGCTACTGCTGGATCCGCGACGCCTATTACACGGTGCGGGCGCTGAACCGCCTGGGCGCGGTGGATATCCTGGAGAACTACCTCGGCTATCTGCGCAATCTGGTCGACGCCTCGGCGGGCGGCCATGTGCAGCCGGTCTATGGCGTGGGGCTGGAGCCCGCCATCGTAGAGCGCATCGTCGACAGCGTCGAAGGCTATCGCGGCATGAAGCCCGTGCGCGTCGGCAATCAGGCGCATGAGCATCTTCAGCACGACGTCTATGGCCAGATCGTCCTGCCGCTGGTTCAGGCCTTCTTCGATCAGCGCCTGCTGCGTCCCGGCACGGTCGAGGATTTCCGCGCTTTGGAAAAGGTCGGCGACCGCGCCTTCGCCATGCACGATCAGGTCGACGCGGGCCTGTGGGAGTTCCGCACCATCGCGAGGGTGCACACCTATTCCTCGGTCATGTGCTGGGCGGCCTGCGACCGTCTGGCCCGCGCGGCGCTTCACCTGGGCCTGAACGATCGCTGTGAACTGTGGCGCGAGCGGGCGCGCATCATCCGCGAGCGCATCGAGGCCGAAGCCTACCTTCCCGACGAGGGCCGCTTCGCCGCCAGCTTCGGCGGAACCGAGCTGGACGCCGCCCTGCTGCAGATGACGGACCTGGGCTTCCTCGACGCCCGCGACCCGCGCCAGGTGAAGACCTTCGAGGCGATCGAGCGCGACCTGAAGCGCGGCCCCTATCTGTTCCGGTACATCCACCCGGACGATTTCGGCGAGCCCGAGACCGCCTTCAACTTCTGCACCTTCTGGTACATCGAGGCCCTGGCGCTGAACGGCCGGGTCGAGGAGGCGCGCGTCATCTTCGAGGAGATGCTCAGCCGCCGCACACACGCGGGCCTGCTCAGCGAGGATATTTCGATCCAGGACGGCGAACTGTGGGGCAACTACCCCCAGACCTATTCCCTGGTCGGGATCATCAACTGCGCCGTCCTGCTCAGTCGTTCATGGCAGGATGCGCGATGAGCCGCCTGATCGTCGTTTCGAACCGCGTCTCGGCGCCCAAGGACCCGGCGGCGGGCTCGGCGGGCGGTCTGGCCATGGCTTTGTCGGCGGCGCTGCGGAAATATGACGGCCTGTGGTTCGGCTGGTCCGGCGAGACGGTCGAGCATTTCACCGGCGAGCTCAACGTCGAGGATCGCGCCGGCGTCACGGTGGCCACCGTCGATCTGGAGCCCCAGGATGTCGATGAATATTACAACGGCTACGCCAACAAGACCCTGTGGCCGCTGTTCCATCACCGCGTCGACCTGACGGCCTATGAGCGATCCTATGGCGAGGGTTATGAGCGCACCAACCGCCGTTTCGCCGAGGTGTTGCAACCGTTGTTGCAGCCCGACGACGTCATCTGGATTCATGATTACCACATGATCCCGATGGCGCGGGATCTGCGCCGTCTGGGGGTGAAGAACCGCATCGGTTTCTTCCTGCACACGCCCTGGCCTGCGCGGCAATTGCTCGTCACCCTGCCGCATCACCGACGCCTGGTGAAGTCCATATTCCACTTTGACCTGCTGGGCTTCCAGACCCGCGAGTGGATGGAACTGTTCCAGCGCTATGTCGAGGTCGAGGCCAAGGGCGTGGTCGGGCCGGGCGGCCGTGTCGAAGCCTTCGACCGCAGCGTTCAGCTTGGCGTCTTTCCCATCGGCATCGATGTGGACGGCTTCCTGGCGGCGCGCGATTCCTTGCTGGGCCAGAAGACCTATGACCGTATCGCGGCCAGCGCGGCCTTCCGCTCCATGATCGTGGGGGTGGACCGGCTCGACTATTCCAAGGGGCTGGAACAGCGCCTGCTCGGATATGAGCAGTTCCTGGAAGACAATCCGTCGATGCGGGGCGACGTCTTCCTGCTGCAGGTGACGCCGATTTCGCGCGATGACGTGGATACCTATCAGGATATCCGCGCGCGGCTGGAAGCTCTGGCCGGTCGCATCAACGGGGCCTATGCCGACATGGACTGGCAGCCGATCCGCTACCTGAACCGGACCTTCCGGCGCGACCAGCTGGCGGGCATCTATCGCGCCGCCAGGGTCGGGCTGGTGACCCCGCTGCGCGACGGCATGAACCTGGTGGCCAAGGAATACGTCGCCGCCCAGGACCCTGACGACCCCGGCGTGCTGATCCTGTCCCGCTTCGCCGGCGCCGCCGAACAGATGGGCGAGGCCTTGCTGGTCAACCCCTTCAGCCGTGAAGAACTGTCCGACGCCATCCGCAAGGCTCTGACCATGCCTCTGGAAGAGCGTATCCGAAAGTGGAAGGCCCTGATGCAGGTCGTCCGCGACACGGACGTCGCCCACTGGCGCGATCAGTTCGTGCGCGCCCTGCTTGCAGAGAGATAGCCCTGCGGCGCAACGCCTCATTTGCGCGGTGCGGCGAGGCGGGAATGCGGCGAATTCGTCTGACTGCAACCCTTCAAGCTGCGGACGCAGAGGGCTGGCCGTGGCAATTGAGAGTCCTGATCGTCTGGTCTTGAACCATCTGTGTCGGGATGTTGTGGAATTCATCGCCGACCCCGGTTATGACGCCGCAAGTAAGTTGTCGCAAAGTCCGCAGGTTCATCGCTCGTTCAGGTTCGTCCAGACAGTGAAGCCCTGTTGTCAGACACCGAGGCGGGGACGATTTTTTGTGTTGAAACGGCGCCACAGTCGCCACAATCAACGCTAGAAGAGGGAACTGCCGCACTGCAATGTCGTTCGGGTTTCGAGCGCCTTCGCGGGGTACGTGTCGGCTATCGGATTAACTAAGGAGTGTGAGGACACCATGAAGCTGAAACTTCTGGCCAGTGTCGCTGCAGCCGGGCTGTTTGCAGCCGGCGCAGCATCGGCTGAGCCCGATGGCTGGTACGGCGCGATCGAT
>NZ_QWTZ01000014.1:0-217642 GCF_003576505.1 Brevundimonas sp. LPMIX5 | reverse complement strand
GAGGCGCTTTTCTCGAGGGCAATAGGCAAAACCAGCTTTTCCGATCTATCCACAGATCGAACCCTTATGCACAGGTCGCCCAGCGCCTTAGCCACCCCCTACCCCGCCGCTATATAGGTACGTAGGCTTTCGGCCTCATGCGTGGCCTGGGCGATCTGGCATTTGACCACGTCGCCGATCGAGACGACGCCGGCCAGACGCTTGTCCAGCAGGACAGGCAGGTGGCGGATGCGGCGGTCCGTCATTCGGGCCATCAACGCTTCAACGGTCTCGGCCGGGTCGGCGAAGACCACCTCGCTGGTCATATAATGGGAGACAGGGCGCTCCAGCGCCTGCGTCCCGTCGCGAGAAATCGCGCGCACAATATCGCGCTCGGACAGGACGCCCACCACGCCGTCGCCTTCGCAGACGATCAAGGCCCCCACCTGACGGCGCTCGAGCTCGGCGCAGGCTTCATTCAGATTGGCGTCCGGCGCCAGTGTGAATACTGCGCCTCCCTTGCCCTTGAGAATCTCGGCGACCAGCATGGCGACTTCCTCCTGATGGGCAGGCCGTCGTCCGCGCGTCGCGGGCGGGCCGCAAGACCAACAGGTTGGCTCAGACGCCGCCGATAGGCAAATCACGGCGCGCGGCGAACCAGCCCCCGATCGGCCCGATGGCGAGAATGCCGAACACGAAGCCGATGGCGTGCGCCTCCCAGGCGATGCGGGCGCCGTCCGCCCCCGGCGCCAGACCGATCAGACCCACAATGAGATTCACCGCCATCCAGGCCCCCGAAGCGCGCAACACCATCGGATGGAACAGCGGAAGGACGCGCCCATGCCCGCCCATCAGCCGGGTGGCGGCTCCGATCAGGCCGAAGACCGCGCCCGAGGCGCCGACCAGCGGCCCCATGCTGTACGGATGCACCAGGCCATAGCCCAGGGCCGCCACGACGCCGGCCGCTATATAGAAGAGGATGAAGACCAGCGGTCCCGGTCCGCGTTCCATCAGACGGGCGACGGGCGCGCCGAAGGCCAGGGCGCCCACCGCGTTCATCGTCACATGAGCCCAGCCCCCGTGCAGCAGCATGGAGGTGAACAGGCCCTGCCAGTCGCCCGCCCACAGCCTTGCCGGAACGAAGGCCATCGACACTCCCAGATCAGGAAGCCGCTCCTGCAGATAATAGAGCACCGGCATGGATGCTGCGATCAGCAGGGGCAGGAAAGGCGCGTTGAACATCTTTTCGCGCGGCGGCCGCGGCGAACGGGCGTCAGATTGGGACATTCGTCCTTGATGAGGCCAGTCGCATTCCAGCTCAAGGCGTCGTTTTGCGCCATTCCGAGACTGATACGGTCTGGCACGGTCATTGCGAGGGCCCTTCCAGAAGTTCTCGGGAGCGCCTGATGCCGTCTCATAGACTGACACTCATGACCGTTGCGGCCGCCGCCGCCGTGCTGGCGGGCCTGCCTGCCGGTTCGGCCGTCGCGCAGTCGACCGGCTCGGCCGGCGCGGGCCAGTTCCAGGCCGGCTACGGCGCCTCGCGCTACACCACCGCCCAGGCCAGCCGCGGCACGACCCGCGACGCCAACGGCAACCGCCTGGTCGTCGACGGCATCATCCAGCAGAACGGCAGCGCCTATTCGCGAAGCGACAGCAGTGCGTCGTCCAGCATTTTCAACGGCGGCGTCGGCTCGAGCGGCGGGACCAACATCGGCGGCTCGACCGCCATCGGCAACAACCTGAATGTGGTGGTCCAGGGCAACCGCAACACGGTCGTCGTCAACTCCAACCAGACCAACACCGGCGACATCAACGCCGGCACCACCCTGAACGGGCCGCGTCCATGAAAATCTCAGCCATCCGTCGCTCGCCTGTGCGCGCCCTCGGCTGCGTCGCCGCCGCCGCCGCCCTGCTGGGCGGTTGCGTCAGCACCTCCGCCGGACCGTCGGGCCAATACGCCAAGCCGATCGGCAACGCCCCGGTGACGTCGAACCCGACGCCCTATTCGACCGCGCTCTACTGCCTGGCCGACTATGCGCGCCGCTATAACCTGCCCTCGCCGCGCATGGCCGTGGGTCGGATCAGCGACTACACCGGCTCCATCTCTTCGGACGGCGGGCGTCAGATCACCCAGGGCGCGTCCCTGATGGCCAACACCGCCCTGGCCAAGGCCGGCGCCCGCATCGTCGAGCGCTACGACACCTCGGTGTCGGAGCTGGAGTTGCGCTACGCCAACAACAAGCTGATCGGCGACGACGTGCCGAACGGCGGAGCCCAGGACGCCGCCTTCCGCCGCATCCTGGCGGGTCAGGTGCCGGGCTCGGACTTCTATGTGGTCGGCGGCATCACCGAGGTGAACTACAACATCCGCTCAGGCGGCTTCGACATCGCCGGCGGCGAAGTGAAACAGAACGGCGGATCGGGCCTGATCACCGGCAAGGTGTTCGTGATGAACGTCGCGATCGACCTTCGTCTGGTGCAGACCACCACCCTCGAGGTCGTGGATGTCGTCTCCTATCAGAAGCAGATCGTCGGCCGCGAAGTGTCGGCAGGCGTGTTCGACTTCCTGAACGGCAACGTCTTCGACATTTCCGCCGGGTCCAGCGGCCTGGAGCCGGTTCAACTGGCCGTCCGCGCCTTGGTCGAACGCGCCACGGTCGAGTTCATGGCCAATCTGTACGGCGCCCCCGGCCCGGAAATCTGCCTCAACCCCGCCAACGACCCGCTGGCCGACAGCCCTGTCGGCGCCACCGGCGGCTATTATCCCGCTTACGCAAACACGGACACGAACAATGGCCAAACTCGCGCCGACCCGTCTCGCTGGCACGATCGCCGCGACAGCGCTGTGCGTAGCGGCGGCCGCTGAGGCTTCCGCTCAAGATCGCGGGCTGGTCCTGAATGAGCAGCTCAACCTTGGCGACGTCATCAGCGGTCAACGCCTGAACGTCGTCAACGTCAGCGACAACGTCGCCGTGTCGAACGCCGCCATGGGCAACGCCCTGTCCGGCGGCGCCGAAGGCCGCGCCGCCGACATCCGTTCGACCCAGGACATGCAGGGCGCCGCGATAGCGGACACCTCCCTGACCCTGCGCGGCGATACGGGCTATGTGAACAGCGTCACCCAGGCGCGCGGCAACTATCTGGCCGCGACCGCCGTCAACACCGGCATCGACGTGGACGCCGGTCAGAATCTGGATGGCGACGTCACCGCGCGTACTCGGATCGAGGAAACCGGCGCCCGCCTGAACTACGGCGGCCACGTCTCAGCCGACGCGATCGGAAACACCGTCGCCCTGGGCGCCAGCGGCACGGGCGACCAGCGCGGCGCCATCACCGGCCGCGCGGATCAGAACTCGACCGGTCAGATCTACGCCGAGAACGAAGCCCGCTTCACCTACGCCCCGGCCCCGGCGGTCTTCACCAGCCATGCTTCGGCCAATGCCGTGCAGGCGACTTCGACCCCTAACTCGCACCAGGATCTGTCAGTCAGCCAGAACGCCTCCGGCGCCGGGGTCACCGCCTGGACCGGCGTGTGGGCGGGCAACGCCTGGGACATCGCCGCGCGCAGCCGCGCCGCCTCCAACCAGGCCGCCTTCTACAACCAGGGCGGCGCTTTGCTGGTCGACGTGGACCAGCAGAACTCGGCCGAGGTTCTGTCGCGCACCGAGCTTAGCTCCTACGACTTCGGCGCCGCCTATTCGACCGCCGAGGCTGTCGGCAATGAGGTTCATGCGGGCAACAACGACATCTATGTCAGCATCGACAACACCCAGATGAACACCGGCGGCGTCACCGCCAGCGCCGGGTTCACCGGCCAGAACGGCTACGACGCCTATGTCGGGGCCAATGCGGCGGGCAACGCCGTCACCGGCTTCGCCTGTTCGACCTGCGGCGGCGACCTGAACGTCCGCAACAGCCAGACCAACGCAGGCGACGTGCGCGCCACGGCGACCGCCACCGTCAACGGTTGGGGCCGCAATGTCGTCGCCGGCGCCAACGCCGTCGGCAACACGGCGACCTTCTATGTCGCACGACCGGGAAATTAACTTTCGGTAACTTGAGCTAGTCAAGCTCGTTTGTCACCGTAAACAGGCGCGAGGCTGAAGAAGCTTCGCGCCTGTCTTACGTGCAGGGCCGCAATCAGTCCCGGGGGCCGCCCGCTCGCACGTCGCGGAGACCACCGAATGCGATCCCCTCGCCCTCGCCGCCTGCTTCTACTCGCCGCGTCCAGCCTCGCCCTGATGGGCGGCGCGGCCCTCCCTGCCGTCGCTTTGACGCCGCCTTCGGCCGTCGCGACGCAGAACGCTCAACCATCCAAGCCCTGGGCTCAGGCGGCCAGCGACATCCCGGCTGACGCGGCCGTACGTTTCGGCGTCCTGCCCAACGGCATGCGCTACGCCATCATGAAGAACGCCACCCCGCCGGGTCAGGCGTCGCTGCGCCTGCGGATCGCGGCCGGTTCCCTGATGGAGAACGAAGACCAGCTGGGTCTGGCCCACTTCATGGAGCACATGGCCTTCAACGGCACGACGAACGTGCCCGAGAACGAGCTGCTGCGGATTCTGGAGCGTCTCGGCCTGGCCTTCGGCGCCGACACCAACGCCTTCACCAGCTTCGACCAGACCGCCTATACGCTGGAGCTGCCGCGCACCAACGACGAGACGGTCGACACCTCGCTGCGGATCATGCGTGAACAGGTCTCCGAGGCCCTGATGAAGGCCGAAGACATCGATTCCGAACGCGGCGTGATCGAGGGTGAAGAGCGCCTGCGCAACACCCCGGCCCTACGCTCGCTGAAAGCCCAGATCGCATTGCTGGCGCCGGGCCAGCGCCTGTCAAACCGCCTGCCGATCGGCGACCTCAGCATCATCCGCAGCGCCCCGCGCGAACGCTTCGTCGAGTTCTACGAGGCCTATTACCGCCCCGAACGGGCCACCATGATCGCCGTCGGGGACTTCGACGTCGATCAGATGGAAGCCAAGATCAAGGCGACCTTCTCGGACTGGACGCCCAAGGCCGCCGACGGCCCCGAGCCTGATCTAGGACAGGTCGCTCCGCGTCAGCCCGAGACCCGCATCCTGGTTGAGCCGGGCGTGCAGTCGTCGGTCCAACTGAACTGGATCCGCAACCCCGACCTCGATCCCGATACGGCTTCCGAACGCCGCGACGCCCTGTTGCAGAATCTGGGCATGGCCGTGCTGAACCGCCGTCTGGGCGAACTGGCCCGCGCGGACAACCCGCCCTTTATCGGCGCCGGCGGCGGACAGGGCGCCCTGTTCAAGACCCTCGACCTGGCCAGCGTCTCAGCCGCCTTCAATCCCGGCGGCATCCAGCGCGCGCTGGAAACCATCGAACAGGAACAGCGCCGCCTGGTGCAGTTCGGCGTGTCCCAGATCGAACTGGATCGCGAGATCGCCAACAGCCGCGCCGCACTCGAAACGGCGGTGCAGGCCGCAGCCACACGCAGCACCCCCGCCCTGGCGAACGCCCTGTTGGGCGCCGTCAACGACGACAAGGTCTTCTCCTCGCCCGCCACCAACCTCGCCTTGTTTGAGGCCACGGTGAAAGACCTGCAGGCGGCCCAGGTCAGTGAGGCCGTCAAGCGCGCCTTTGAAGGTCAGGGGCCCCTGGCGCTGGTCGTCACGCCCGAGCCGATCGAAGGAGGCGAGGCCGGCGTCACCACCCTGCTGGAAGCCAGCCGCGCCACGCCGGTCGCCGCCCCGGCGGAACAGGCGGCTCTGGATTGGCCCTACGCCGACTTCGGCGCCGTCGCCACGCCCGCCTCGACCACCGAAGTCGCCGCCGTCGGCGCCACGGTCGTCACCTTCCCCAACGGCGTGCGCCTGACCGTCAAGCCGACGACCTTCAAGGACCAGCAAATCCTGATTTCGGTCCGCACCGGCATCGGCGAGATGAGCCTGCCGACCGATCGTTTCACCGCTCAGTCCCTGGCCCCGATGGTCTTCACGGCGGGCGGCCTCGGCAAGCTGACGGCCGATGAGCTGAATCGGGTCCTGACCGGCAAGATCTATGGCGCTGGTTTCAGCATCGACAGCGACGCCTATCAGTTGTCGGGCGCCACCCGCCCGGCCGATCTGCAACTGCAGATGCAGGTGCTGGCCGCCTATCTGACCGACCCGGGCCTGCGTCCGGCGCCGTTCGAACAGATCAAGGCCGTCCTGCCGCAGTTCATGGCGCAGCAGATGGCGACCCCCGGCGGCGCCTTCGGCCTTCAGGCCTCGGGCCTACTGGCCAGCGGCGACAAGCGCGAATCCATGCCTTCGCCTGCGGAAATCGCCGCCTTCACCCTGGATGAACTGAAGCAGGGCGTGGTTCAGGGCCTGGCGACCGGCCCCATCGACATCGTCATGGTCGGAGACGTCAAGATCGAGGACGCAGTCGCCTCCGTCGCCTCAACCTTCGCCGCCCTGCCCGCCCGCGCTCCGGCCGCCCAGCCTCTGGCCGGTTCGGACCAGCGCCGCTTCCCGGCGCCGACGGCCGAACCGATCCGCCTGACCCACGCCGGTCCGGCCGAGCAGGGTCTGGCCTATGTCGCCTGGCCGACCACCGACGCCGTCAACGACCGGACCGAAGCGCGCAAGGCCTCCATCCTGGCCGAGGTCCTGAAACTGCGTGTCATGGAGGAGATCCGCGAGAAGCAGGCCCTGGCCTACTCGCCCGGCGTCCGCGCCTCGTCGTCCGACGTGTTCACGGGCTACGGCTCCATCTCGATCACCGCCGACACGGCGCCCGAGAAGTTCGACGCCTTCTTCGCCGCCGTCGACGCCATCATCGCCGACCTGCGCGACAAGCCGGTCAGCGAGGACGAGTTGAATCGCGCGCGCCTGCCGGTGATCGAAAGCCTGCGCCGCAGCCAGGCGGGCAATGAATACTGGCTAGGCCAGTTGGAGGATCTGGCCGCCAGGCCCGCTACGCTGGAACAGATCCAGACGCACATCAGCGATCTGGAATCTTTCACCGCCGCCGACATTCAGGCGGCCGCGCGCCAGTATCTGAAACCGGATGCGGCGTGGAAGGCCGAGGTCGTCTCTATCAACGCCCCGCAATAACGAAGAAAGGGCCCCGTTCTGCAAGGAACGGGGCCCAGTCGTTTAGGCCTATCGACGGAGAGTCGATGGCTGAGACTAGACGCCGGCGTCTGTCGCCAGGCTGAACAGCGGGTTCAGAAAACCCGGCCGCCGACCCCGCCGTCCATCATGATCATGCCGGTAGAGGCGGCGCCCTCGACCATCTCCTCGCGATACTCGGTGTAGGTCTCTTCGCGGATCATGGTCAGAACCTTCACGCCGGCGCCGTAACGGCGCAGCAGCGAGCGCTCATTACACTGACGCGCCTGCTTTTCAGGACGGCATTCCAGACGGCCGCCGGCGCCGTGCCACAGGGCGTCGCCCTTGTTGCAGGCCGTGGTTTCGCCGGCCGCGCCTTCCGCCTCGCTGACGGTCCACTGCAGCTTTGTCCCCGCCAGGCAGCGGTACAGTTCGCCGTCGTAGCTGTCCGCGACGTCGCGGCCCGGAACGACCTGGGACGCCGGGTGCGGCACATTGCGGTCGTCGATGCAGACGGCCTGCAGCACGACCTGTTTCTCGATACGGCGCGACGCGGTGAAGGGCACCCGCACCATCTGCATCCCGCCCTGGACGTTCAGTCCCTGAATGGTGGTGGGATAGGGCTGATCGACGTTGAAATAGGCCCCGCCGCCGCCCGCCACGATAACCGTGGACGCCGCGCGCGATCCGGCCCAGGCGCGCGCCGAGGCGTTGGCGCTGGCGTTCGCATTGACGTTGACGTTGACGTTCACATTGCCGCCGCCAGAGCCGCAGCACGGAGGGGGCGGAGGCGGCAGGCATCCTCCGCCGCCGCAGGGCGGCGTCACCGGCGGGCGCGGGGGCAGACAGCCGGTGGGGCCGCAACCGCCGCCCGGCGGCGTCACCGGCGGGGTGATCGGCGTCGGCGGAGGCAAGATCGGCGTGGGCGGCGGCGGCGGCAGGCAACTGGACGGCCCGCACTGCGCCGCAGCCGCATCAGCAACCGCCATCAGCCCGACAAAGGCCACAGCGCCGGCCAGCATTTTCGTAATCCCTATCCGCATGGGATCGGACTCCTGCATTGATCGTCAGCAGAGGCAATGCAAGCGCCGGGCCGTTTCGAGTGTCCGCCAATGGGCTGTTTCATCCCCTCATGCGCGAGTTTGCGCCGTTCCGGCCCGTTAGCCGCAGCGCCTGTCCCATTGTGATCCGTGCCATTGTGGGGCGACGGTCAGTCGATCCGCTTCAGGTCTGTCACATAGCGCCGCCAGTTCTGGACATAGTGCTGCGCCGACATGCGCAGACCCTCGATCTGACCCTCTTCCAATTCCCGCACCACCTTGCCGGGCTGTCCCATGACCAGACTGTTGTCGGGAATGACCTTGCCCTCGGTGATCAGGGCGTTGGCGCCGATCAGGCAGTTCTTACCTATGCGCGCGCCGTTCAGGACGACCGCGCCGATGCCGATCAGGCTGTTGTCGCCGATTTCGCAGCCGTGCAGCATCACCTTATGCCCCACCGTGACCCCGGCGCCGATCGTCAGGGGCGATCCGAGGTCGGTATGCAGGATGCTGCCGTCCTGAATATTGCTGTCGGCTCCGATGACGATGGGGTCGTTGTCGCCGCGCAGCACGGCGTTGAACCAGATGCTGGCGCCCGGATGCAGAATCACATTTCCTAGGACGGTCGCACTGGGCGCAATCCAGTATTCGCCTTCCGCTGGAAGCTGAGGCTTGCTGTCGCCCAGACTGTAAACACTCATCCGCACACCGCCTATTCTTCTTAAAATGAAGGCTTTAACCCTTCAGAAACCACGTTAGCATCAGTCTGTTGATGCGATTCGGCAGGCCCCATTCGCCCCCGGATCCGAAGCCGGATCAAGCCCGGTCCGGTCAGATGCTGGAGAATGCGCTTGGCGTGTTCGCGACCAGTTCGGGGACGGCGACGCACCTGCTGCGGCGAAGACCCTGCGACCGTTCGGGACGGCTGCGCGACTTCGGCCCCCACCTCCCCCACCGACGACCAAGGCGAGACCCAGCCGGGCTCGCCTTTTTTCATGCCCTGGAGGCGTCCATGAGCAAACGATCGGCCATCAAGCGTCAGCTGCGCGAAGGCGTGCTGGATTCGCCCGAATTCATTCAGGACGCCAAGGTACGGCGATTGCCCGCCCGCGTTGGCGGCTGGTCGCCCCTGCCTTCGAATGATGAGCGGGACCAGGCCTATATGAAGACGCTGAAGCCCAAGTCCGACGGCCAGGCCGAACTGATGGACGCCGTCGACCACGCCAATCTGGTGCTGGCGCTGGGCCCGGCAGGCACGGGCAAGACCTATCTGGCCGTCGCCAAGGCGGTCGAGGCGCTGGAGGCGGGCAAGGTCGGCCGCATCGTCCTGAGCCGTCCCGCAGTCGAGGCCGGGGAATCGATCGGCTTCCTGCCCGGCGACATGGAGGACAAGCTGGCCCCCTATCTGCGCCCGCTCTACGACGCCCTGTCGGACCGTCTGTCGATGAAGCGGGTCAAGGCCCTGATGGCCGAGGGCCTGATCGAGATCGCCCCCATCGGCTATATGCGCGGTCGCACGCTGAACAACGCCTTCATCGTCGTGGATGAGGCGCAGAACTGCACCTACGTCCAACTGAAGATGCTGCTGACCCGTCTGGGCTGGCACTCGACCATGGTGGTCACGGGCGACCCGCAGCAATCCGACCTGCTGCCGGGGGTCTCCGGCCTGTCCGACATCGCCGACCGTCTGGAAGCCGTGCCCGAGATCGCCGTGGTCCGCCTGGCCGAGCGCGACATCGTGCGCCACCCGCTGGTCGCCAGCATGATCGGGGTGCTGTAACCTGAGCCTTCCTCTGAGGAGAGGACGAAAAAATAGAGTCCAATTCGTCTGAATCGTCTGAAATCTCCCCTCGGCCCGCGCGCAGTCTAGCACAGGCGCCGAGGGGGGATGGCCGATTGCAGATTTAGGCTCGCGCGTGATCGCCGTCGTTCACCATCTGCTTGTGGCGGACATAGTCGGAATGGTGCGATCCTTTCGCGCACCTTCTCCCTCCCCTTCATGGGGAGGGTGGTCGCGCAGCGACCGGGTGGGGAGGGCTTGGCGATACGGAACTCAGGCGGTCCTGAATCCAAGCGGTCACGGCTCAACGCCTGAATAGCGAAGCCGCCCCCACCCGTCTTCGCCCTACGGGCTCAGCCACCCTCCCCATGAAGGGGAGGGAGAGGCGTTGCGCCTATGTCAGGCTCGTACCGCCCGGCTGGCGTCGACGCCCAGGGCGGTCACGGCGGCGGCGGCGATGTGTTCGGCGTTGAGGCCGGCATGGGCGTACATGACCTCGGGCTTGTCCTGATCCTGGAAGATGTCGGGCAGGTGAAGGGTGCGGACCTTCAGCCCGCCGTCCAGCGCGCCCTTCTCGGCCAGCAGTTGCAGCACGAAGGCGCCGAAGCCGCCCATGGCGCCTTCTTCCACCGTGATCAGCGCCTCATGTTCGCGCGCCAGACGCAGGATCAGATCGGCGTCCAGCGGCTTGGCGAAGCGGGCGTCGGCGACGGTGGCCGAGACGCCGCGCGCGGCCAGCATATCGGCCGCCTTCAACGATTCCTGCAGGCGGGTGCCCAGCGACAGGATGGCGACCGACGTGCCTTCGCGCACGATGCGGCCCTTGCCGATCTCCAGCGGGGCGGCCAGTTCGGGGATGTCGACGCCCACGCCCTCGCCACGCGGATAGCGGAAGGCGCTGGGGCGGTCGTCAATGGCGAGCGAGGTCGAGATCATCGCCGCCAGTTCGGCCTCGTCGGCCGCAGCCATCAGCACCATGCCCGGCAGGGCGCCCATATAGCCGATATCGAACGACCCGGCGTGGGTCGCGCCGTCCGCGCCCACCAGACCGGCGCGGTCCATGGCGAAGCGCACCGGCAGGGACTGGATCGCCACATCGTGGACGACCTGATCATAGCCGCGCTGCAGGAAGGTCGAATAGATGGCGCAGACCGGCTTCATCCCATCAGCGGCCAGACCGGCGGCGAAGGTCACGGCGTGCTGTTCGGCGATGCCGACGTCGAAGGTGCGATCCGGGAAGTCCTGGCCGAACAGATCCAGCCCCGTGCCCGACGGCATGGCGGCGGTCACGGCCATGATGGCCGGATCGACCTGCGCGTGCTTGATCAGCTCGGTCCCGAATACCTTGGTGTAGCTAGGCGCGTTGGAGATGGCCTTGGCCTGCTTGCCCGAGATCACGTCGAACTTGACCACGGCGTGCAGCTTGTCGGCGCTGCTCTCGGCCGGAGCGTAGCCCTTGCCCTTCTGGGTGACGACGTGGACCAGCACCGGGCGGTCGGTGATGGCCGCCGCATTCTTCAGAATGGGGACCAGATTCTCCATGTCGTGACCGTCGATCGGCCCGACGTAGTAGAAGCCCAGCTCCTCGAACAGGGTGCCGCCGACGATCATGCCGCGAGCGTATTCCTCGGCCTTGCGCGCGGCGTCGCGGAAGGGACGCGGCATATGGTCGACGAACTTCTTCCCGACCTTGCGGATATTCTGATAGGCGCCGCCCGAAACCTGTTTGGCCAGATAGGCGCTCATGCCGCCGACGGGCGGAGCGATCGACATGTCGTTGTCGTTCAGGATGACCATCAGCTGGCCGCTGGTGGCCTCGGCGGCGTTGTTCATCGCCTCATAGGCCATGCCCGCCGACATGGAGCCGTCGCCGATGACGGCCACGACGCGGTTGTTCCCGCCCTTGGCGTCGCGCGCGGCGGCGAAGCCCAGCGCCGCTGAGATGGAGGTCGAGGCGTGGGCCGCGCCGAAGGGGTCGTATTCGCTCTCGGACCGCTTGGTGAAGCCCGACAGGCCGCCGCCCTGTCTCAATGTGCGAATCCGGTCGCGCCGCCCGGTCAGAATCTTGTGCGGATAGCACTGGTGGCCAACGTCCCAGATCAGAATGTCCTGCGGCGTCTCGAAGACGTGGTGCAGGGCGACCGTCAGTTCGACCACGCCCAGACCCGCGCCCAGGTGCCCGCCGGTCACCGACACGGCGTCGATGGTCTCGGCCCGCACCTCCTCCGCCAGCTGTTTCAGCTGGGGAATGTCGAAGCCCCGCGTGTCAGCAGGAAACTTGACGGTGTCGAGAAGCGGGGTGTTGGGCATAGGGATCGGGGGCCTTCAGACGACGGAGCGTCAAACAGTAACCCGCTGAGGGCGGGCGCGTTTCCTATCAGGACCGGCGTTTAAGCACAAAGTCCACGCTGGCCTTGAGGATTTCGGCCTCATGACCGAACAGGTCAAGGTGCGAGCGGGCCTGATCGGCCAGATGCGCGACCCTCTGTCGCGCCGCATCGACGCCCAGCAGGGTGACGAAGTTGGTCTTGCCCAGGGCCGCATCCTTGCCGCCTGCGGCCTTGCCCATCTCTTCGGCCGAGCCTTCGGCGTCCAGAACATCGTCGACGATCTGATAGGCCAGACCGATGTCGTGGGCGAAGCTGGTCAGGGCGTGCCACGCCGCCTCATTGGCGTCGGCGACGATCAGGGGAATCTCGAAGGCGTAGGCGAACAGGGCGCCGGTCTTCAGCCGCTGCATCCGGGCCACTCCGCCCAGATCATCGCGCACCCCCATCAGGTCGATCATCTGGCCGCCCGCCATGCCGCGCGCGCCCGAAGCGAAGGACAGACGCCGCGCCAGTTCGCAGCGCACGGCCGCGTCGTCGTGGGTGTCCTCGTCCAGAATGATGTCGAAGGCCGCCGTCTGCAGCGCGTCGCCCGCCAGAATGGCCGTCGCTTCATCATAGGCGATGTGCAGGGTCGGACGGCCGCGCCGCACGTCGTCGTCGTCCATCGCCGGCAGATCGTCATGCACCAGCGAATAGGCGTGGACGCATTCCAGCGCGCAGGCGGCGCGCAGGACGGCGCGGTCGTCCGCCTCCAGCATCCGGCCCGCCTCAATGGCGAAGAAGGGACGCAGGCGCTTGCCCGGCCCCAGGGCGGCGTAACGCATGGCCTCGGTCAGGCGCACTTCCGGTCCATCGGCGCGCGGCAACAGTTCATCCAGCGCCACGGTGACGACATCGGCGACCTCAGCGACGCGGTCGATGACGGCTTGCTCGGGCGAGTTGGCGGCGAGCACCTTCAAAACAGCCTCCCGCCCAGCGGCAGGTCGCGATCGACGCCGACCAGGACGACGTTCCCCTCCGCATCCGGGAAGCCGAGGGTCAGCACCTCGGACATCACTGGGCCGATCTGGCGCGGCGGGAAGTTGACGACGGCGGCGACCTTGCGGCCGTCCAACTGGTCCAGGGTGTAATGATGGGTGATCTGAGCCGAGGACTTCTTGACGCCGATGGCGTCGCCGAAGTCGATGGTCAGCTTATAGGCGGGCTTGCGCGCCTCGGGGAAAGGCTCGGCCTTGATGATCCGGCCGACGCGCACGTCGACCTTCATGAAGTCGTCGAAGCCGATCTGCGGCGCGAGGTCGGTCGCGGACATCAGCCGAACTCGGCCGGTTCGACGCCTTTGGCCTGGCCGTCGGCGCCGACGACGATCTTCTCGACCCGCAGCTGGGCGGCCTTCAGCCGCGCCTCGCAGTGAGCCTTCAGCCGCGCGCCCTCTTCGTACAGGGCGATGGACTCTTCGAGCGGCGCCTGACCCGATTCCAGGCGCGAAACGATGCCCTCCAGACGCGACAGGGCGTCCTCGAAGCTGAGATCGGCGGGCACGGCGGGGGAAACGGATGCGTCGGTCATGATGGGCGCAACCTAGAGAGGCGCGCGCGCCGCTTCAACGGCCTTCCTGAGACCGCGACGTCAGCGCTTCACGAAACGGCGCAGGGACCAGTATTTGAAGCCCTGATTGTGGGCCAGTCGCCAGCCGTGCGCCTTCAGCCGCTGGCCGACCATGTGGTTGAAATAGCCGTGCGCCAGCACCAGCACGTCATGGCCTTCAGAGGCGCGGGCGATCAGCACGCGCGCGGCCTGATCGGCGCGGACCTCGGCCTCGGCGCGGGTTTCCTGACCCTCATGATGATTGAAGGCGTGCCACCAGATGCGCGAGATCACGCCCCAATAGCGCGGCGACAGCTTGATCCAGGCGGGAAAACGCGGCGGCGGCAGGGGCGCTTCGATGAACAGGGCGTCGACCAGCACGTCGCGATCCGGCGCCACCGCTCTGGCGGTTTCCTGCGCGCGCGGCCGTGTCGAAGCGTAAATGGCCCCCGCCCCTTCGGCCGCCGTCAACAGCGCCTGAGGCGGCGTCTGGCCCGCGCGCAGACCGCCGATCTCATAGCGGCCCCACCAGTCGCGATATTGATCCGAGGTGATCATGCATTTGCGCGACAGGGCCGGTTCGCCGTGGCGCGCCAGCGTGATGGCCCCATAGGCGACTTCAGCCCCGGCGGAGCGGGCGGCCGCGACCGGCGTCTGAGTTGCGGATTCGGAATGAGTCATGAGCGCAGGAGAAGTCATAGCACGGGGATCGGCCTGTGAAACCAAGGCCTTGGCGTCCCTTAACCTCCCCATCCGAGCATTGGCGTGCGCCGCGGACGACGCACCTTGGATAAAGGTGGTAGCCCTCGTCGCCCGCCCCTGCAACCACGCAAAGATGACGAGGCTGCGATGATGTCGCCACGCGGGTCTCGACACGCCTTCACCCGACGCCCGCCCGGCGCTATTGCGTCGATCATGAGCGACCCTGTGATCCGCCCCGCCCGTCCTGACGACGCCGCCGCCCTGGCCGTGCTGGGACGCCAGACCTTCATCGACACCTTCGTCACCGGCTTCGGCATTCCCTATCCGGTCGCCGACCTGACCGCCTTTCTGGACGCCAGCTTCAACGCCGAGGCCATCACCACCAAGCTGGCCGAGCCGGGCGCCGCCTGGTGGGTCGCGGAGCGCGACGGCGAACTGCTGGCCTTCGCCAACGCCGGGCCGAACACCCTGCCCCACCCCGACGGCCGCGCCAGCCACGCCGAGCTGCGCCGCCTCTATGTCGGCAAGCAGGCGCAGGGGCTGGGCCTCGGCACGAAGCTGCTGAAAATCTCGCTGGACTGGATGGAGGCCAATACCGACGGCCCCCTGTGGATCGGCGTCTGGAGCGGCAATCTGAAGGCGCAGAAACTCTACGCCGCCTACGGCTTCGAGAAGGCGGGCGAGTACCAGTATCCGGTCGGCGCCTGGATGGACGACGAGTTCATCTTGCGGCGCGGCTAGGCCGGGGCCAGTCTTAAACCCATGCTGCTGCCCTTCTTCACCGCCCTGCGCGAGGCCAAGGTGCCTGTGTCGCTCAAGGAATGGCTCCATCTGATGGAGGCCATGGACAAGGGCGTGGCGGGGCGCGACGTGGAGGCCTTCTACCACCTGTCGCGCGCCGTCCTGGTCAAGGACGAGAAGCACTACGACCGCTTCGATCAGGTCTTCGGCAAGGTGTTCAAGGGGCTGGAAGGCGTCAGTCCCGGCGAAGAGATCACCGCCGACATCCCCGAGGACTGGCTGCGGCTGCTGACCGAAAAATACCTGACCGACGAGGAGAAGGCGCAAGTTGAGGCGCTCGGCGGTTTCGACAAGCTGATGGAGACGCTGAAGCAGCGGCTGGAGGAGCAGAAGGAGCGCCACCAGGGCGGCAACAAGTGGATCGGCACGGGCGGGACCAGCCCCTTCGGCCACGGCGGCTATAATCCCGAAGGCGTGCGCATCGGCGGGCCGGGGCGGCACGGCCGCGCGGTCAAGGTCTGGGAAAAGCGCGAATACAGGAACCTGGACGACACGGTCGAACTGGGCACGCGCAACATCAAGGTCGCCCTGCGCCGCCTGCGCCGCTTCGCCCGCGAAGGCGCGGCCGAAGAACTGGACATCGACGGCACCATCGACGGCACGGCGCGTCAGGGCTGGCTGGACATCCAGATGCGGCCTGAGCGGCGCAATACGATCAAGGTGCTACTGTTCCTCGACGTCGGCGGCTCGATGGACGGCCATATCCAGCTATGTGAAGAGCTGTTCTCAGCCGCGCGGACCGAGTTCAAGAACCTGGAGTTCTTCTACTTCCACAACTGCCTCTACGAAGGGGTGTGGAAGGACAACCGGCGCCGCCACAGCGAGCGCATCCCGACCTGGGACCTGATCCATAAATATCCCGGCGACTGGCGCGCCATCTTCGTCGGCGACGCGACCATGTCGCCCTATGAAGTGACCATGCCCGGCGGCTCGGTCGAGCACTGGAACGAGGAGGCGGGCGCCGTCTGGCTGAAACGCGCCCGCGAACAGTGGGACAAGTCGGTCTGGCTGAACCCCGTGCCCGAACGCCACTGGAGCTACACTCCCTCGGTCAGCCTGATCGGCGAGGTGATGGAGCACCGCATGTTCCCCCTGACGCTGGAGGGACTGGAACGGGCGATGCGGACGCTGGCGCGCTAATCGACGCTCAGCGCGCCGAAGGCGGGCTGGATGCCCGTTGCAGTCTCCTGACGGAAGAAATAGCGGCCGGGGTGGAGGAAGAAGGTCGCCTCCGACGCGCCGGGCGGCAGCAGATAGTGATCCGACGGCGGACCGGCGGCGGCTTCCGCCATCGGCAAGGCCTGGATCAGCGCCTGTTCGTTCAAGAGGGGGACCTTGATCGTCACGCGCCGTCGCTCGGGATCCGCCGCCAGCCACCCGGGGCGGCCTGCCACAGGCGTCATGCGCGGATGGAAGACCGACATATCCATCTTTCCGGCATAGTTGGGCGTGGCGATGCTTTCGCCATCCTTTGACACCACGATCGGGGCATCGGGCGCAAAACGGGCCAGGATGGCGGCCACGTGGGGGGCATCGTTCTGAGGCGCGAGCGCGGGCCAGTTCATCGACTGCTCAATGGTCAGCGGATCGATGCCCGTCTTGGCCTTGAGACGCGCGGCGAACCATAGGCCGCCCCGTCCTTCGGTCTCCATCGCGTGACTGTAGCCGACGAAGACGAAAACGCGCGCCTCGGGGTGGGCCGACAGGATGTTGGCGATCAGGTTGTCGGCCTGCGCCTCTTCACGCGCCGCGATCTGCGCTGCGCTGTCCGCGCCCTCGGGCGCCCTTTGGTCGAAGCGCTGTTCATAGTCCGAGAAGCGGTAACCGAGCTGGGCCGCCTCGCGCACCATCTCGGCGAAAACCGGATCGTGGGTGTAGTAGCCGTAGCTGGCCAGGAAGGGCGCGCCCCTCGCATAGGCGCCGATCCGGACAAGGGGGTCAGGCTGAGGCGGGGTGAAGGTCTCGGCGGCGAACCAGTCATAGCCCAGCGGGCGCAGCGCCCGCATGACCCGCGCGGCGAAGGCGCGGTGTCCGGAAATATTGTGCGCTTCATTCAGGATGACGATGCGGGTGTCGCGGGCGGCCTCGGTAATGGCCTCGATCGCATCGCGGGCCACGGCGCCGTCAAGATCCGGCGGAACGACTGACGGCCGAGGCGGCCGTTCGTCCAGACCAACGGCGGTCTCCTCATCGCCCAGAAAGGACGCGAACTGGCTGAGCATCTGGCGCGCGGCCTCGTCGCCAGCTTCGGACCTGGCCTTGAGGTCCAGATAGGTCGGCAGATAGCGACCTTCGGTGAAGAAGAGCTCGTCATTCGACAGCGCCTCCTGCGGCCAAACAGGAGTCGCACGCGCTACGCCCGCCCCTGCAGCCCCTAACAAGATCGATCTACGCGACCACATCCGCTTGCTTCCCCCCAGCAGCGACTGACATGACGACGATACTTAAAACAGATTTCGGCAGCACTGTGGCCGCGACCGCCGCCCAGCAAGGGCGGCGGTCGAGACGAAATCAGTCCTTGTCGCCCTTCAGGGCGTCCTTGACGCCGCCGACGGCGTTCTGGACCTTGCCCGCGACCTGATCGGCGCGGCCTTCGGCTTTCAGCTTTTCATCGCCGGTGACCTTGCCGGCGGCTTCCTTGATCTTGCCGCCGATGTTCTTGGCGGCGCCTTCGATGCGGTCGTGATCGGCCATGGGGAGCTTCCTGTCTGACGGCCGCCGGGACTGGCGGCCTCTCAGGGAAAACAACCCTTTCTGCTCAACCCGGTTCCGAGGCTGCGGCATGACGGTCGCGCAGCCAGCGGGCGACGGCCCAGCTGTGGGCCTCATGGCGCAGACTGAACAGGACGCGCATCGGCTCCATCCAGACCAGTTCGTGGTCGGCTTCCTGTTTGGTCGAGGGGTCGGCGCCGGCCACGCTAACCACCCAGACCCCGCCGACGTTGTTCACCGGCGTGCCGTCAGACTTGAGGAAATACTGCCCCGCTTCGGTCAGGCGGTCGACCGGCTGGATGATCAGGCCGGTCTCTTCAGCGAACTCGCGGACCAGGGCCTGCTGTTCGGTCTCCTCGCCATCCAGGGCGCCGCCGGGCAGATCGTAATAGACGACCCCTTCGCCGCGATCCACGCGGACGCAGGCCAGACGGCCTTCACGCTCGGCGATGCCGAAAACAGCGGGGCGGTGGATGTAGTCGAGGCCCGGGCGGGCCGTGCCGAACTGAAGCTTCATTTCACCGAGCTTAAACCCGCCGCGCCGCCGGGCGAAAGCCCAAATGCACGCTCAGAGGTCGAACGCCAGTCGCGCGCGCACGCCATGATGCGCCGGGTCCACTTCGATCGCCGAGCGCAGGCCGCTGGCCATCGCCGAGATGATCTTGGAGCCCAGGCCGGTGCCCTTGGGCGCGCCGTCGCCAAGACCCGGCCCGTCGTCCTCGACAGTCAGCAGGGCTCGCCCGCCGCCCTCCGCCTGTTCCAGGATGATGCGGATTTCGCCTGCCGCGCCGGGCTCATAGGCGTATTTGACGGCGTTGGTGACCAGTTCGGTCACGATGACGCCCAGGGACACGGCCTGGTCCGTCGTCACCCTCAGGGGCTCGGCGCGCAGGGTCAGGCGCGACCCATCGCCATCCGGCCCGATCGACTTGCTCAGTTCCTCGACCAGCCCGGCCAGATATTCATCCATCTGCACCCGTTCGACATCGGCCGAGGTGTAGAGGCGGCGGTGGACATGGGCGACGGCCTCAATGCGGACCTGAGCCTCGCGCAGAGCGGCCCGCGCGCCTTCGTCGGCGAGCTGGCGCAGTTGCAGGGAGATGAAGCTGGAGACCAGTTGCAGCGAGTTGCCCACGCGGTGATTGACCTCGCGCAGCAGAGCCTCGGCGCGGTCGCGCTCTTGCCGCACTTCATCGTTCGCTCGCTGGTTCTCATGCTCCAGACGGCGACGCAGCAGGGCGTCCTCGACCGCCGAACGCAACAGGGCGGTGAAGTCCTCGGACACGTCCTTGATGACGTAGTCGGCAGCGCCCGCGCGCAGGGCGGCCACGGCGATCCGCCCGTCCTGCGCACCGGTGACATAAACCACCGGCGGCGGGGTCGGCAGGGCCAGGATGTCCGGCAGAACGTCCAGTCCTTCGCGGCCCGGCATATAGTGATCCAGGGCGCAGACATCGAAGGCTTCCGCCTTCAGCGCCTCATAGCCCGCATCGGCATCGGGCGCGCAGACGACCTGATAGCCGTGGCGCTCCAGTTCCTTCTGGACCAGGCGCGACAGGCCGCGATCATCGTCGATGTATAGAAGCCGTATGGGAGGCTGGACCTGATCCACGTGTCAGATCTCGGGGGCTTGCATGACGGAAAGGAACAGGCCCAGCTGACGGATCGCGCCCGCGAAGGCCTCATAGTCGACCGGCTTGGTGATGTAGACGTTGCAGCCCAGGTCGTAGCAGCGCTGGATCTCGCCCTTGTCGTCCGTCGTGGTCAGCACCACCACCGGGGCGCGGCGCAGACGCTCGTCCGCCTTGACCCGCTCAAGGATATCCGTGCCCGACATGTCCGGCAGATTGAGGTCCAGAAGGATCAGCAGAGGGCCGCTGCGGCGAACCTCTTCCTGAAAGAGATAATCCAGCGCCGCATCGCCATGGTCGAAATGAACGATGTCGTTGGCGATATTCGCCCGCCGGATGTTCTTCTCAATGAGCTTGGCGTGGCCATGGTCGTCCTCGACCATGACAATCTTCACCGAGTGGCTCACAGGCGATCTCCTTGATAGTCACCCAGCATAATCAGACGCTTCGGAAATTTTAGGTAAAAAGTCGAGCCTTCGCCCAGTTCGGATTCGACGTCGATCACGCCGCCCATCCGGCGAACGATGTTGCGTACGAACGCCAGGCCCAGGCCTTCCCCCGGCGTGTCCTGCTTGCCCGAGCGCCGGAACAGCTCGAATATCCGTTCATGATCCCGAGGCGAGACGCCCCGGCCGTTATCTCGCACAGCATAAGAGACCCAGCCGTCCGGCTCCTGCCGGCCGCTGACCTCAATATGGATCGGCCGGCCCGGCTGCTGATACTTGACGGCGTTGTCGATCAGATTGCTGAAGACCTGCTCGATCGACAGACGGTCGTTCTCCATCGCAGGCAGATCGCTGATCGTGATCTCGCCGCCCGTTTCGGCGACCTGATGGCTGACGGTGTCAGCGATGGCGCGGACCATGGCCGTCATATCGAGCGTCTCGGGCTGAAGGGCGCGGCGCCCCTCGCGTGACAGGCGCAGGATGGCGTTGATCAGCCGGTCCATCTTGGCCGTCGAGGTGCGGATAAAGCCCACCGCTTCGGGCGCATCCTCGCGCACTGAACGCAGCGCCTCAGCGTCCACAAGCTCCGGGTGGGTCGCCTCCAGCGAGGTCAGCTGCTGCTCCAGAGCCTTGCTGACCTGCTCCAGCTCAGACGTGTAGCCCATGACATTGACCAGGGGCGCGCGCAGATCGTGGCTGACGATATAGGCGAACCGCTGGATTTCCTCATTGGCGCGGGTCAGTTCAGCGGTGCGGTCACGGACCTCGTTTTCAAGCCCGGCGTTGACGCGGTCGAGTTCGAAATGCGCCTCCTCGATCTCGGCCACATAGCGTCGCACCATCCAGACGCTGATGCCCGCCAGGATCAGCACCAGAACCGCCGCCAGGGCGTTGACTGCGACCGTGACCGTTTGCGCCCGCTCGGACTGACGCGTCCTTTCCGTCAGACGCTGCGCCTCGACCGCATCCACTGCAGACAGCTCGACGCGGATCTGGTCCATCAGAAACTTGCCGCGACCGTTACGGATCAAGGACACCGCTTCGCCGATGCGCCCCGTTCGCGTCAGCTCGATCGTGTCCGCCATCAGTTTCAGACGCTCACGATAGAGCCCCTTCACCTTGGCCACCCGGCGGGCCTGATCCTGATCGCCGACCGCCAGTTGCTCCATCCGCTCGACCACGCCCGGCAGCTTGGCCACTGCGTTCTCGTGCAGCCCCAGATATTCGGTCCGAGCCGTCAGCATGAAGCCTCTCTGACCCGTCTCGGCCTCGGTCAGCAGCATCAGCATGTCCTTGGCCGCCAGACGCACCTGCTGGCTGTGGTCGACCGTATCGTTATAGGTCGCCGTCCGCTGGATCATGACGAAGGTCGCGGCGTTCACCGCCATCAGCAACAGGATGGCGAGCGCCAGAAGCGCGATGATGGAGCGACTGAGGGTCGGGGTGCGCAGGAAGGTTCCGAAGGTGCGCAGGGCCGGCCGAATGCGTTTCATGGCCGGAACCATATTCGCCGCCTGCGCGGTGTCCAGCGATTAACCGTGAAGTCGCCTAAACCGAGCCGACGGTGCGCAGGCGGGCCTTGGGGTGAATCTCATTCTGGCTCATCACCACCGTCTGGCCCCGGAAGCGTTCGATGATGGAACGGACGTAGGGACGCACCTGCGGCCCGGTCAGGAGGACCGGGTTCTCGCCCGTCATGGCCGCGCGCTCGAACACGTCGCGCACGGCGCGGATGAAGTCCTGAAGTTTGCTGGGCGCCATCGCCAGCTGCTTGTCTTCGCCGGGACCGACCAGACTGTCGGCGAAGGCCTGTTCCCACTCGGGCGACAGGGTGACGATGGGCAGGGCGCCGTCGTCGGCCTTGTGCTGCCAGCACAGCTGACGCGCCAGACGGCTGCGGACGTGCTCGACCAGGGTGGAGACGCTGGTGGTGTGCGGCGCGGCCTCGGCCAGGCCTTCGAGGATGGCGGGCAGGTCGCGGATCGACACCTTTTCGCGCAGCAGGGCCTGCAGGACGCGCTGAAGCGTCGTCACGGTGACGACCGAGGGGATCAGCTCCTCGACCAGCTTCTGCTCCTCGCCCTTCAACTCCTTCAACAGCTTCTGCACCTCAGCATAGGACAGCAGCTCGGCCATGTTCTCCTTGAGGATTTCGGTCAGGTGCGTGGTCAGCACTGTCGAGGGGTCGACGATGGTGTAGCCGCGGAAGGTCGCCTCCTCGCGCAGGGACTCGTCGATCCAGGTGGCGGGCAGGCCGAACGCGGGCTCGCGCGTGTGTTCGCCGGGCAGTTCGACCTGACGCCCCGCAGGGTCCATCGCCATCAGGGAGGACAGACGCACCTCGCCCGATCCGGCGTCCATCTCCTTGATACGGATGGCGTAGCCCTGATTGGGCAGGCGCATGTTGTCGAGGATGCGCACCGACGGCATGACGAAGCCGTATTCCTGGGCCAGCGATCGGCGCAGGGCGCGGATCTGGTCCGTCAGGCGCCGCCCCTCCAGATCGTTGATCAGGGCCAGCAGGGCATAGCCCAGTTCGATCTTCACCTCGTCGATGGTCAGGGCGGTGGAAATGGGCTCCTCGACATCCTCCCTGGGCTTGAGGTCCACCGGCTCGGCGGGCGGCGGCTTCAACCGGTCGCGGCCGAGTTTCCACGCCATGAAGCCCGTCGCCAGCGCCAGTCCCGCGAACGGCAGCAGCGGCATCCCCGGGATCAGGCCGATCAGGCCCGCCGTGCCGGACACCACCCCCAGCGACACCGGATTGGTCGCCAGCTGCGCCGCGAAGGCCTTGTCGGCCGAGCCCTCGACCCCGGCCTTGGTCACGAGGAAACCCGCCGCGACCGAAACGATGATGGCCGGAATCTGCGTCACCAGACCGTCGCCGACCGTCAGCTGCACATAGGTGTTGGCGGCCTCCATGGCCGGCATGCCGTGCTGCAGCACCCCGATCAGCAGGCCGCCGATGACGTTGATGAAGGTGATGATCAGGCCCGCGACCGCATCGCCGCGCACGAACTTCGAGGCGCCGTCCATGGCGCCGAAGAAGGTGGATTCCTGCTCCAGTTCCTTGCGACGCAGCTTGGCCTGTTCCTCATTGATCAGGCCGGACGACAGGTCGGCGTCGATGGCCATCTGCTTGCCCGGCATGGAGTCCAGGGTGAAGCGGGCCGAGACCTCGGCGATACGGGTCGCGCCCTTGGTGATGACGACGAAGTTCACCACCAGCAGGATGGCGAAGATGATCACCCCGATGATGAAGTTGCCCCCCATCATCAGCTCGCCGAAGGCCTGGATGATCTTGCCTGCGCTGTCGTGGCCTTCCTGGCCGTTGCTGAGGATCAGCCGCGTCGAGGCCAGGTTCAGCCCCAGGCGGTAAAGGGTCGAGACCAGCAGCACGGTCGGGAAGATGGCGAAGTCCAGCGGCCGCTTCATCATCACGGCCGTCATCAGGATCAGCACGCTCGAGACGAGCGAAATCGCCAGCAGCAGATCCAGAAGCATCTTCGGGACCGGCAGGATCAGCAGCATGATGACGCCGATGACGCCGACCGCCATGCCGACTTCGCCACGCAACAGCCAGCCCATCGCATCACGCCCCGTGGGGCGCGCCATGCCGTCCTTCATCAGGAACGGCGCGTCAGCCATGACGACGTGCGAAGGTCATGTCGCCTGATGACAGGATTCGCCAGATCTCATCCATGTCAGCCATGCCCCAGCGCCTTGAGCGCCTGCCGCGTCGCATCGGCGACCACCGCCTCGCGCTGGGCGTCGGTCGAATCCTTCGTGGCGTGGAAATAGACGGCGATGGCGATGGGCGCGCCGTCGGTCGGATACAGCACGCCGATGTCATTCACCGGACCGTCGCCGCCCGTGCCGGTCTTGTGCGCGACGGTCCAGCCGGAAGGAACGCCCGCCTTCAGGCGCGCCTGCCCCGTCGGCGACGCCACCATCCATTCCAGAAGCAACCGCTTGAAAGCCGAATCGAGCGGCGAGGCCTCCGACAGGATCAGCCGCTCGATATTGCGGGCCGACTGCGCAGGCTGGATGGTGTCCTTGTCGCCGTCCGCCCGGTTCAGTTCCGGCTCCAGCCGATCCACGCGGGTCGTCTCATCGCCGATGCCGCGATAGAAGGCGCGCAAGGGCTCCAGCCCGCCCATTTCGCGGATCAGGATGTTGGCGGCGGGGTTGTCGCTGACTTCGACCGCGCCCTTCATCAGTTGCTCGATGGTCAGGGCCCGACCGACGGCCGGCTCCGTCACCGGGGCGTGGCTGATCATGTCGGCCTGCGTCACCGGGATCGCCCGGTCCAGCCGCTCCTGCCCCGCCTGAACGCGCAACAGGGTGGCGGCGGCCAGATACATCTTGAAGGTCGAGCAATAGACAAACCGCTCGTCGCCGCGCCAGTCGGCGCGCTTGCCTTCGGTCAGGACCGAGACGCCCAGACGGCCGCCGTGGCGGGCTTCCAGCGCCGACAGGTCGAGGTCCAGAACGACGGGCTCGGCCGTCGCAGGCTCCGTCGCTTGCGCACAGGCGCCCAAGGCCATGCCCCCAAGCGTCAGAGCGCCCGCGCCGATCAGCAGGGTGCGACGGTCGGCGCGCACCGGATCAGCCCGCCGCGCCGTAGGCGGCCGCCACGCCCGACTGGGGCGCCGGGATCGGCGTGCCCTGATCGGCGTATTCGTTGAGCTTGTTGCGCAGGGTGCGGATGGAGATGCCCAGGATCGTCGCCGCATGGGTGCGGTTGCCCAGGCAGTGGCTGAGCGTGTCCAGAATCAGCGTCTTCTCCATCTCGGCCACGGTCTGGCCGACAAAGCTGCGGGTCACGGCGTCGGCGGCCTGCGCCGCCTGACCGGCCACGCCTGCGTCATAGGTCGAGGCGGCGGGGGTGGAGGCTCCCTCCCCGCCCAGCAATGGGCGTCCGTCCGGCAGGCGGATGGCGTCGACGTCGATCTCGGACCCGGACGCCAACAACACCGCGCGGTGCATGGCGTTTTCCAGCTCGCGCACGTTGCCGGGCCAGCGGTGGGCGATCAGGGCGCGTCTGGCCTCAGGGCCGATGACGCGCGGCGGCACGCCGTTGGCGGCGGCGTATTTCCTGACGAAGTGGTCGGCCAGCACGGCGATATCGCCGGGGCGTTCGCGCAAAGACGGCAGGCGCAGGTTCACGACGTTCAGCCGGTACAGCAGGTCTTCGCGGAACGTCCCCTCGGCCACCGACTTGGCCAGGTCGCGGTTGGAGGTGGCGATGATGCGGATGTTGACGGGCACCGGCTTGGAGCCGCCGACGCGGTCGATCACCCTTTCCTGGATGGCGCGCAGCAGCTTGGCCTGAAGGCGGGCGTCCATCTCGGAGATTTCATCCAGCAGAAGCGTGCCGCCGTCGGCCTCCTCGAACTTGCCGATCCGGCGCGCCACGGCGCCGGTAAAGGCCCCCTTCTCGTGACCGAACAACTCGGATTCCAGCAGGTTATCCGGGATGGCGGCGCAGTTGACGCTGATGAAGGCCTTGTCCGCACGGCGCGAGCTGCTGTGCAGATAGCGGGCCATCACCTCCTTGCCGACGCCGCTCTCGCCGGTGATCAGGATGGAGGCTTCCGAACGCGCCACCTGATCGGCCAGCTGGATGACCGACTTCATCGCCGGATCAGCCGAGATCATCGGCCGCTCGTCATCCGCCACCGCCGACAGGACGGCGGCGATCAGGTCCGCCTCGGGCGGCAGGGGGATGAACTCCTTGGCCCCGGCGCGGATGGCGTCGGCCGCTTCCTTGGCGTCAGCGTCGACGCCGCAGGCCACGACCGGCACATGAATGCGCTCGGCGTCGTTGGCGGCGATCAGGGCGGCGATGTCGATGCGGTAGTCGACCATCAGCAGGTCCGCGCCCTGCCCCCGGCGCAGTTGCTCGGTCGCCTGATCGGCGCGCTCGACGTGCTGGACCTTGGCGCCGTGCGCCATGGCCATCTTCACCGCCGTCGCCAGTTGGCCGCTTAAACGACCCACCACCAGAAGACGCATCGCCCTACTCCTTCAAATCCTGTCCGTGACGAGGCGGCCGATCAGGCGCCCTTGTCCTCGGTCTTGATGATTTCCGTCATGGTCACGCCCAGACGATCCTCGACGACGACGACCTCGCCGCGCGCCACCAGACGGTTGTTGACGAAGATGTCGATCGCCTCGCCGACCTTGCGGTCCAGCTCCAGCACAGAGCCCTTGTTCAGCTTCAGCAGCTGGGCGACCGACATGTGCGCCTTGCCCAATACGGCCGAGATGTTGACCGGCACGTCGAAGACAGGCGCCAGATCGACAGCGGACTTCTCGCCGCCGTCATCGGCCAGATTCAGGGCGGTGGAATCGCCGAATTCCTCAAGCGAGAGATCGTCGGTGGCCATCAGAAGCCCCTCCTGTCATGGGCGCCGCCTTCAAGGGGCGGCTCAGCGTGGCCGGCTTCGGCGGCCAGTGCGGCGTTGAGCGCCGCAACGACGCGCGCTTCAGCTTCGGCCGGGTCGAACTCGGCGCGCCCGTCAGCCCATTCCAGGGCGAAGGCGGCGGCGGGCAGATGCGGTTCGTCGCGGAACACCACCAGCCCTGAAAAACCCGCCTGAGCGCACAGAGCCTCGATCTGAGCGCGGCCGTCCTCGTCCAGCCCCGAGGCGCGGACGACAAGGCGCGGCGTGGCGTCCATCTCCTGCCCGAGAGACTCGATGGCGGCCTCCAGCGGACGACGCGGGAAGCGTTCGAAGGCGGCCGAACCGATCACACGCGCGGCGGCCAGCGCCAGTTCGGCGGACTCGCGGCGGTGCGCCTCGGCCACGCCGCGCAGGGCGGTCGCCGCCTGGGAAACCGTCTGCGCCACGATGGACAGGGCGTCGGCGCGCAGGGCCTCGACCTCGTTCAGCGCCTGCTGGCGGGCTTCCAGCCGCGCCTGGGCGACCAGGGCCTCGACCTCGGCCGGGGCGAAGGCGCGCTTGGTCGGCTGCCAGGTCGAGGCGCGCAGCACGGCGCCGTCAGCCCCGAACTCGGTGTCGAAGGCGAAGGGGACGGCGTTGGCGGGTTGGGCGGTCATGTCAGTAGATCAACTCGTCGTCGCCGCCCTGGCCGGCCAGCATGATGTCGCCGCGCGCCGCCAGATCCTTGGCCACCTGGACCATGGCCATCTGGGCGTTATCGACGTCCTTGAGGCGGACAGGCCCCATCGAATCCATATCCTCGCGCATGATCTTCGAGGCGCGCTCGGACATGTTGGAGAAGAACATTTCGCGCAGGGAATCCGAGGCGCCCTTCAGTGCCAGCCCCAGTTGGTCCTTCTCGACCGAGCGCAGCAGGGTCTGCACCCCGCCCGGATCAAGGCGCGACAGGTCCTCAAACACGAACATCAGGGCGCGGATACGCTCGGCCGCGTCGCGGTTGCGTTCCTCCAAGGCGCCGATGAAGCGGGCCTCGGTCTGGCGGTCGAAGCTGTTGAAAATGTCGGCCATCAGTTCATGGCTGTCGCGCTTGGACGTGCGCGCCAGATTGGACATGAACTCGCTGCGCAGAGTCTGTTCGATCTTGTCGAGGATGTCGCGCTGCACCGGCTCCATGCGCAGCATCCGCTGGACGCATTCCAGGGCGAAGTCCTCGGGCAGGGCCGTCAGCACGCGCGAGGCGTGGTCCGGCTTGATCTTGGACAGGACCACCGCGACCGTCTGCGGGTATTCGTTCTTCAGATAGTTGGCGAGCACGGCCTCGTTCACATTGCCGAGCTTGTCCCACATGGTGCGGCCGGCGGGACCGCGGATCTCCTCCATCAGGGCCTCGACCCGGTCGGAAGGCATGAAGGAGGCCAGCAGACGCTGCGTCTGCTCGTAGGAGCCCATCAGCGAGCCCGAGCCGCCGATACCGGAGACGAACTCGACCAGCACCTCTTCGACCACGGCGGCGGTGACGCTGCCCAGCCCCGCCATGGCCTGGGAGACCTCCTTGATCTCCTCATCGTCGAGCTGCTGCCACAGGGCCGTATGCTCTTCGCCCAGAGAAAGAAGAACGACGGCCGCCTTTTCTGGCCCCGTCAGCTTCTTGGCGTCGTCGACCGCCGCGCCTTTTGAAACCAGCCGCGCCGCCATCAGGTTTCATGCATCCAGGCGCGCAGGATCGCCGTGGATTCCTCTGGGTGGCTGTCGACGAAATCGGCGACCTTCTTGATAGACGAGGCTTTCACCTGACCCTCGATGCGGGCGATGTCGATGCGTTGCTCCATGTCGCTGGGACCGGCCAGCATGGGCGCGCCGCCCGGCAGGGTTCCGCCGACAAGCTGGGTGTCCAACGCCGTGACGGGAATGCCGCCGGCGCCGGCCAGGGCGGGCACGCCCGCACGCCCCTGACCCGATGCGGTCTTCAGCAGCGGACGCAGGACGAAGAAGATCAGCAGCAGGCCGGTGACCAGCAGGACCAGCAGTTCGACCCCGCGCATGATGTCGTTCTTGTCGAAGGCGAACAGCGACGATCCCTTTTCCTCGCCCGGCGCGGCGGAGGGCTCGCGGTTGAAGCGGACGTTGACAACTTCCAGCTTGTCGCCCCGCGCCTCGTCGATGCCGACGGCGGCGGCGACCAGGGCCTTGATCTGCTGAACTTCCTCGGCGGTGCGGGCGGCGTAGGTCGGCTCGCCCTTGCCGTCGGCGGCGGGAGTGTATTTGCCGTCGACCGCGACCGAGACGGACAGTTTCTTGACCTCGCCCGGCTCCTTCACCGTCGTGGTGGTGGTGTTGGAGATTTCGTAGTTGGTCGTCTCGGTGTTCTCGGCGCGGGTCGAGCCGATCGGGTTGGCGACCGGAGCGTCGTCGCCGGGAATGTTGGCCGTCGCGGTCGCGCCATCGCCCTGACCGGTCGTTTCCTGCGACTGGCTGCCGTTCGTCGAGGTCGAGCGAACGACCTGGCCGTCAGGGTCGAACTTCTGCTCCTGAGTGGTCGAGCGGCTGTGGTCGATGTCCGCCGTGACCTGGACGCGCGCGGCCCCGGCGCCGACGACGCCCTCGACGATGTCCTTGATGCGGGCCTGCATCTGCGCCTCGGTCGAGGCCTTGGCGGCGTCGGCGGTGGCGGAGGTGAAGCCGGTCTCTTCGGAGCCCGCAGCCAGGGTGCGGTTGGCCTGATCCGTCACCGTGACCTTGTCCGGCTTCAGGTTGGGCACGGACGACGCCACGACGTTGCGGATGGCGCGCACCTGATCGGTCGTCAGGTCGCGGCCCGACAGACCCACGACCACGGCGGCGGTCGGATCGATGGCGGCGGCCTGAAACATCTCGCGCCGGGGCATGGTGATGTGGACCCGAGCCGAACTTATGCCGCGCATCGACATGATGGTGCGCGCCAGCTCGCCCTGCAGCGCGCGCTGTTCGTTCAGGTTCTGCTGGAACTCGGTCTGGCCCAGCACCGACTGATTGTCGAAGAGTTCGTAGCCGACGCTGCCCGAGGTCACGAGCCCCTTGCCCGCCAGCATCAGGCGCGCCGTGCCGACTTCGTCGCGGCTGACGAAGAGGGTCGAGCCGTCGCCCTTGGAGGAATATTTGATGCCCGCCTGGCTCAGGGCGGCGCTGATCTCTGAGGCTTCGCGCAGGTCGAGGTTGGAATAGAGCAAGGCGTCCGGCGCCTGCCCCACGCGCAGCATGACGGCGACCAGCACTGCGGCCACTCCGGCCGCCACGCCAAGGATGGCGGCCAGGCGTCCGATGCCGAACTTCTTCAAAGCTTCCGTGAAGCCGCCCACGCGCAACCGCCCCTGCACACGCGGGACGAACCGAACCCGCTAGGCAGAAACTGCCGCCTGGATGGTAAATGCGGCGTTAAGAGGCGTTAAAGAGATGGGAATCCGCGCGCCCCGCTCCCGATGCGAGAGGGATAACTCGCACACAAAAGAAAAAGGGGCTGCGGGACCATCACGCCCCGCACCCCCTTCGGCGCCCCCCGGCGCCCGCCCGCTTCCTAAACGGAGGCAGGCTGTCTGGTCGAAAGCCTTAGACCTTCTGGGCCTCGGCCTTCGCGTCGGCGGCGACCTTGATGCGGGCCTCGGCGATGGCGTCGGCGATCAGGTGGGTCGGCTTGTTCTCGGAAACCGAACGCTCGAGGATTTCCTCGAAGGTCTCCATCAGGCGCGACAGCTTGCCTTCGACCCACGAGGCGTCATAGGCGCCGCCGGTCTGACGGGCGTTCATTTCCGAGGCGACGTTGATGATGCCGCCGCCGTTGATGACGTAGTCGGGCGCATACAGCACGCCGCGCTTGAACAGTTCGTCGCCGATATCGGCGGTGGCCAGCTGGTTGTTGGCGGCGCCGCAGACGGCCTTGACCTTCAGGCGGTCCAGCGTCTGCGGGTTCAGCGTGGCGCCGAGCGCGCACGGAGCGTAGATGTCGGCGGCGACGTCATAGATGGCGTCCGGGGCGACGATCTCGGCGCCGGTCTTGGCGGCGACGGCTTCCAGATTGGCCTGATTGACGTCGGTGATGATCAGCTTGGCGCCGGCCTTGTGCAGCTTCTCGGCCAGATAGGCGCCGACGTGACCCACGCCCTGAATGGCGACGGTCAGATCCGTCATGTCGTCCTGTTTGAACAGGCGGCGGGCGACGACCAGGTTCGAGCGGAACACGCCCTCGGCGGTGACCGGGCTGGGATCGCCCGAGGCTTCCGGGCCGTCCTTCAGGCCCAGAACGAATTCGGTGACCTTGCGTGCTTCGGCGATGTCCTCGACCGAGGTGCCGACGTCTTCGGCGGCGTAGTAGTGGCCGCCCAGACCGTTCAGATAGCGGCCGAAGGCGTGGAACAGCTCAGGCGACTTCTGGGTGCGGCTGTCGCCGATGATGACCGACTTGCCGCCGCCCATCTCCAGATCGGCGATGGCGTTCTTGTAGCTCATGCCCTTGGACAGGCGCAGCACGTCTTCCAGAGCCTCGGCCGAGGAAGCGTAGTTCCACATGCGGGTGCCGCCCACGGCCGGACCGCGCGCGGTGGAGTGCACCGCAACAATAGCCTTTAGGCCGGTTTTCTCATCATAGAAGGCGTGCACGCCTTCATGGTTCGCAAACGAGGGAGATTCAAACAGCGTCGTGCCCATGACAGGCCTTTCCTGGGGTATTTTTTGTGCGCATGGACATACGCGCCCCCTGCCCAAACGGCAAGCATCACCGTGCAGCCGCCGCTGGTTCCGGGCCGACTGCGGCTTGAGGGCTGATTTACCGCAGATTTTGCGTTCAGCGCGCCTTTGGATCGGCCTGCAGCGCCGGCAGGACTGCGGGCGCCCCGGACGGCAGGGACCGCGCCGGATCACGCAACCAGGCCTCCACGTCGGCGAAGACGGTTTCAGCCTGCAGGTCCCGGTTCAGGATGTGCCAGCCGTCCGCATAATAGCCCGTGGTCAGATTCGGCCGCTCGCCTGCCTGCTCCAGGGCGCGGCGCATCGGCCGCTTGGTGATGATCTGGTCGTGGGCGCCGTACAGCAGCAGGGTCGGCTTTTCGACGCGGCCGAGACGCAGGGTCGCCGTCTCCATCAGGTCGACCAGGCCGTAGAGGGAATCGAACCGGGTCGACAGGATCGACAGCGGGTCGCGGCCGTTGCGGATCAACTCCAGCGTATTGTCCGAGGCGCGGATGTCGCGCACGGCGAACGACGGCGGCTCGACCTGTCTGGCCCCCATCAGGCGAGCGGCGGTCCACAGCCCAGCCCGGTTGAAGGCGCTCTGGCTGGACCAGCCCCAGACCCCGGGCGCCAGCAACACGACCCGATCAGCGTCGGGCGGGGTATCAGAACCAAAAGCGGCAATGGCGGACGATCCGCCCATGCTCTCGCCCGCCACCACGATCAGAGCGTTCGGCCTTTGCGCGCGGACCAGGGCGACGATGGTGCGCAGATCGGCGCTAGTCAGGCTCTCGGCCGCGAACTCACCCCGTCCGGGCGCAAGGCCGAAGCCGCGCTGATCATAGGCCCAGGTCTCGATGCCGCGCGTCGCCCACCAAGGCCCAGCGAAACGGAAGGAGGCGTAGTGGTCGTTGAACCCGTGCAAGGCGACGATGACGGCCCACGGCGCCTGCCCCTGCGGGCTCCAGCGCAGATAGGGCAGCCGCGCCCCGTCCTGCACCACAAAGGCGCCGCGCCCCAGGGTTCCTTCCTCGACGCGCGGACCGGTGAAGCCTGAGGGCGGCGTCAGGGGCGGCTGGACGTAGGGGGTGGCGCAGGCGGACAGGGCGAGGGCCAAGACCGCAAGGGCTGCCGCCCATCCACTCCTCCTAGTCTTCACGCCAATATCTCCGCTGTCCTCTGGCGAAGGTAGGGCAGAACCTCGGCCTCGAACCAGGGATTCTTCTTCAGCCAGGCCGTATTGCGCCAGGACGGGTGCGGCAGAGGCAGGATGTCCGGCGCATAATCGCGCCAGGCGCGCACCGTCTCGGTCATATTGGCCTTGACCCGGTCGCCCAGCGCCCAGGCCTGCGCATAGCCGCCGACCAGCAGGGTCAGTTCCACCTTGGGCAGTTCGGCCAGCAGGCGCGGCCGCCACAGCTCGGCGCAGCGGCGCGGCGGGGGATAGTCGCCGCCTTTCGGATCGGTGCCGGGGAAGCAGAAGGCCTGGGCGGCGACCCCGAGGCGCGGGTCGCCGTAGAAGGTCGCCTCGTCCACGCCCATCCAGTCGCGCAGACGAACGCCGGACGGGTCGGTGAACGGCAGGCCGCTTTCATGCACCCGCCGCCCCGGCGCCTGGCCGCAGATCAGCAGGCGGGTTTCAGCTGTGACCATGACCACCGGGCGCGGCGTATGCGGCAACAGGCCCAGACACGCCCGACAGGCGCGGATCTCGGCCAGGACGTCGTCGAGCGCCGTCTGCGGGCCGGTGTCCGGATCAGTCGAAGTCGTCATCCGAGGCTTCGACCGGCGGCAGGGCGGCGAGGGCCACGGCCGTCTCGGCTTCCGTCGGCAGGCGCAGACGGATCACGCCGCGGAAGTTGTTGGGGTCGACGACCTTGCCCTTCTTGGTGATGGTCAGCCTGCCCTGACGCATCAGGCCCAGCGCCGTGGCCTTCACCTTGGGCAGCATCCGCTGCCACTGTTCGGGCTGCAGTTCCTTGGCCACATCGGCCGGTTCAATGCTCTTGCCGCCGACGTTTTTCGGATCGGCCTTGGCCAGTTTTTCAAAAATGGCTGCTTCGATTGGATCGCTCATAGGCGCTATATGCGGCAGCCCGAGTTCAGAAAGAAGGCGTAATCGCATGGTCGGCAGGATCACCATCACCGAAGGCGAATTCGCCGGCTGGGAAACCTATGAGGTGACGCACAGCACCTTTGATTCGACCGTCGGCCCCTTCTATCGCCGGCCCGACCCTGACGGCTCGATGCGCTGCGCCTTCCGGGCCGAGCAGAAGCACATGAATTTCGGCGGGCGGATGCACGGCGGCTGCCTGATGACCTTCGCCGACATCGCCATGTTCCAGATCGCCTATCAGGAGATGGAGGGCGCTTCGGGCGTGACGGTGCAGCTGGATTCCACCTTTATCGACGGCGCCTATGTCGACGAACTGATCGAGGCGACGGGACAGGTGACCAAGGCGGGCAAGAGCCTGATCTTCGTGCGCGGCCAGATCGTCACCGGCGAGCGGCTGCTGATGACCTTCTCGGGCGTGATCCGGAAATTCACGCCGCGCGACTGACCCGCGTCGCCAGCGACAGCACCAGGGCGAAACCCGCCGCCGGCCACAGGGCGATCAGTCCGACGCCGTGATAGACCAGCGCCCCGAGCATCGCGCCGCCGCCAAGGCCCGCCCACAGCACCAGATAGGGGCGGAAGGCGAAGCGCTCGCCCCCGCGCAGCGCCGCCGCCAGCGCGTGACCGGTCTTGACCAGTGTTCCGGTCATATAGGTCAGGCTGACCCCGACCTCTCCGTCGCGCAGGAAGACCGAGTTCTCGGCCGCCATGGCCAGAACCATCAAGCCAATGGTCACGGGCGTGGCGCCGACGCCCGCCGCCACGGCGGCCCCGGCCAACAGCGCCGCTTCCAGCATCAGAACCCGACTGCGCGAGCGCGGCCCCTGCCCTCCCGCGATCAGGGCGCCGATCATGGCCCCCATAACGAACAAGATCAGGATGGCTGCAACTCCGAGGGCTTCGTCCCACCGCCCCCCGGCCAGATTTACGGCCAAACGAGTAGTATTGCCGCTCATGAAGGAGACGAACACCCCGCCCAGGTGCAGGAAGCCCAGGCTGTCGACATAGCCCGCCAGGGCGGCCAGCAGCAGGGCCAGCCAGCGATCCGACCGCGTCAGAGTGCGCAAGGCAGGCTCACATCCCCGCCGCAGCCGCCGGACGGGCGCGGCAGGCCTCCAGCCAACGGGCCAGATGGGTCAGTTCCTCAGGCGGGCGGTATTTGACCAGCCGGGCGAAATCCAGCCCCACAGCCCCGACGATGTCGGCGATGGTGAAGCGGTCGGCGGCGATGAACTCATGATCCGCCAGATGCCGGTCCAGCGTCTTCATGAAGCGTTCGGCCCCAAGACGGTTGTATTCAGCGACCTGGGGCTGGGGCGCCTCAAGCGCGGCCAGGGCCGGATGGGTGAAGCGCACGTTCAGCATCATCGGATTGGCCAGATACATTTCGCACCGACGCATCCACATCTCGATGATAGCCTGCTCCCTGGCGTCGCGGCCGAACAGGTTCGGCTCGGGGTGCAGCGCCTCCAGATAGCGGCAGATGGCGATGGATTCGGTCAGGCAGGTCCCGTCGTGCAGTTCCAGCGCCGGAACGTGCGGCACGCCGAACTTGGCGCGATAGGCCGGGGTGCGGTGCTCGCCCGCCAGAAGCTCGATCTCGACCAGTTCGACGTCGGTCACGCCCTTCTCGGCCATGACCCAACGGACGCGGCGTGGATTGGGCGCGCGGCGGCTTTCATAGAGCTTCATCAGAGGGTCCCTTCGGCTGCCCTCGGAAACGCTACTAGGCGAAGACGGCGGCGGGCAAGGCCCCGACGATGCAGGCGGTCATCAGGGTCGCCAGGAAGCCGGCGAACAGCGCCTTCCACACCAGGCCCAGCACCTCCTCGCGACGCTCGGGCATCAGCACCGACAGGCCGGTGACGGTGATGCCGACCGAGCCGATGTTGGCGAAACCGCACAGGGCATAGGTCATCAGCATGCGGGTGCGCTCGCTCATCTCGGCGGCTGGGACCTTGCCCAGCTCGATGAAAGCGACGAACTCGGTCAGGGTCAGCTTGACCCCCAGCAGCCAGCCCGCCTTCTGGGCGTCGGCCCATTCCACGCCGGTCAGCCAGGCTACCGGAGCGAACAGCCAGCCCAGGATGCGCTCGACCGTCAGCGGATCTCCGGCGATGACGAAGCCGCCCAGAATGATGTTGGCCAGCGCCACCAGGGCCACGAAGACGATCAGCACGGCCGAGATGTTCAGCACCACCATCAGGCCGTCGGACGTGCCCTTGACGATGGCGTCGACGGCGCTGTCGTATTTCAGCGCCGAGTTATAGTCGGCCACCGCCCCGCCCTCGCCGGGCTTTTCCGGGATGATGACGCGCGCCAGCATGACGCCCGCCGGAGCCGAGACGATCGAGGCGACCAGGACGTGGCCCGCCGCATTGCTGAGCACCGGCGACAGGATGGTCGCATAGGCCACCATGGTCGACCCGGCGACGGTGGCCAGACCCACCACCATCATCAGAAAGACTTCCGAACGGGTCAGCTTGTCCAGATAGGCGCGGATGACGATGGGGCTTTCGATCATGCCCAGAAAGACGTTGGCCGCCACCGCCAGCGCCGAGGCGCCGCCCAGCCCCATGGTCCGCTGGAACAGGAAGCCGAAGCCCAGGGTGATCCACTTCAGGATCTTCCAGTGCCACAACAGGGCCGACAGGGCCGAGATCACCAGGATCAGGGGCAGCACCTTGAAGGCGAAGGTGAACAGGGCGCTCTCGTTGGCCACGGCGTAGGGCTGATCCCCGCCCGCTAGGAAGCCGAAGACGAACTTGGTGCCCTCCTCGGTCGCCAGCTCCAGCCCCTTTACGGCATTGTTGATGCCGTCCAGCACCACCTGCGAGCCGGGAATGGCGAAAGTCGCCAGCACCAGAGCCGCCTGCACCAGCACCGCCCCAATCGCCAGCCGCCACGGAAAGGCGCGGCGGTTCTCGGAGATCGCCCAACAGACGGCGACAATGACGACCAGCCCGAACAGGCTCTGGAGGTTCAGAAGGCTGAACATGAAACAAGCGGCTCCGCGACCGGCGCTATGGGAGCCGGCTTCTTCAGTGCGCATCAACGCCAGCAGAAGGCCGCTGGCAAGGGGAGACTTCCCTTCTCCCGATGGGAGAGGGCGACTAGAGCGTTCCGCGCACCAGCTTGCCGTAATCGTCCATCAGGCTGAGCGACAGGTCGCCCGGCGTGAAGCGATGGTCGCCGACCTGGCCCACCGGCGTCACCTCTGCGGCCGAGCCGGTCAGGAAGCATTCGGAGAAGTCGGCCAGCTCTTCCGGCAGAATGTCGCGCACGACAACTTCAACACCCCGCGCCTGGGCCATCTCAATGACGGTCTGCCGGGTGATGCCGTCCAGGATGTGGTCCACGCGCGGGGTGTGCAGGACGCCGTCCCTGACGAAGAAGACGTTGGCGCCGGTCGCCTCGGCGACATAGCCGCGCCAGTCCAGCATCAGGGCGTCGTTGAAGCCGCGCTTCTCAGCCGCCGTCTTGGACATGGTGCAGATCATGTACAGGCCCGCCGCCTTGGCCGTGGACGGGGCCGTCGCGGGGTCGGGGCGACGCCATTTGGCCCACTCCAGCGCAATGCCCTTCTTCTTGACCTCGGGGTCGAAATAGCTGGGCCATTCCCAGGCGGCGATGGCCAGGTGAACCTTACTGTTCAGCGACGAGACGCTCAGCTGTTCGGCGCCCAGGTAGGCGACAGGCCGGATATAGCAGTCGATCAGGCCGTTGCGGACGCAGGTTTCCTTGCAGGCGGCGTCGATCTCGGCCACGCTATAGGGAATCTCGAAGTCGAGCAGTTCGGCAGAGCGCTTCAGGCGCTGGCTGTGGGCTGTGAGCTTGAAGATTTCACCGCCATACATACGCTCACCCTCGAACACCGACGAGCCGTAGTGAAGGCCATGGGTCAGGACGTGCGTTTTCGCTTCCCGCCAGGGGACGAAGTCGCCGTCAAACCAGATCCAGCCGTCACGATCGTCGAAAGGAACGAAGGCCATTGAAGTACGTCTCCTGCGCAACGATCTCGGTTAGACGCCTGCCGCAACCCAGCGTCAACGGCGCCTCGCAGGGAGAATGGCGATGAGCATGGTCGAGCCGCGCGCCAATGGGCGCTCCGGCCCCGTCGCCCCGGCCGGCAGCGGACGGCACATCCTTGTCGTCGACGACGACGACCGCATCCGCGAACTGCTCAAGGAGTTCCTGAGCCGCGAGGGCTATCGCGTCACCGGCGCCGCCCACGCAGGCGCCGCACGGCGCATGGTCGAACTGATCGAGTTCGACCTGATCGTGCTGGACGTGATGATGCCGGGCGAGAGCGGCTTCGACCTGACGACCTGGATCCGCAGTCAGGCGGCCCTGTCCAAGACGCCGGTGCTGCTGCTGACGGCCAAGGGCGACCCGGACGACCGGATCGAAGGCCTGTCGCGCGGGGCCGACGACTATATGTCCAAGCCCTTCGATCCGCGCGAACTGGCGCTGCGGATCGAGGCCATCCTGCGCCGCACCGGCGGCAAGCTGATGACGCCCAGAGAGATCCACATGGGCCCCGCCGTCTTCGACATGGAGCGTCTGGAACTGACGCGCGACGGCGCCCTGCAGCGCCTGACCGAGGCCGAGGCGCAACTACTCAAGACCCTGGCCATCCACGCCCATTCGCCTGTCGAGCGCATGACCCTGTCGCCCGACACCGCCGATGTGACAGGCCGCGCCGTCGACGTGCAAGTCACCCGCCTGCGCCGCAAGCTGGAGGCGGATCCCAAGAACCCGCGCTACCTCCAGACCGTGCGCGGCATCGGCTATATGCTGGCCCCGGACTGAGGCGACGCCGATGCGGCTGATGCCGTTCAACGTCTGGACGCGCTGGATCAAGCGCCGGGTGCCGACCTCTCTGTGGGGCCGCTCGCTGCTGATCATCGTCCTGCCTGTCCTGATCATGCAGGCGGCGGTGACCTGGGCCTTCTTCGACGCCCACTGGCAGGCGGTAACGGCGCGCCTGTCCGAAGGCCTCGCGGGCGACGTGGCCTGGGCGGCCGAGAGCTATCGCGACGACCCCTCGGCCCGGAATCTGGCGCTGATCTCGGAACGCGCCGAGCGGTCGATGCAGTTGTCCATCGCCTTCCAGCCCGAAGCCTCCCTGCCCGCCGAAGAACGGCGCGGCGCTCTGGGACTGGTCGACCGCACGCTGGAGAAAGCCCTCGCCTCGCGGCTGGACCAGCCCTTCTGGTTCGACACCACCCGCTACCCCGCCTATGTCGATATCCGCGTGCAGGAGGCGGACGGCGTCCTGCGCGTTATCGCCCCGCGCGAGCGGGCCGTGGCGACGCAGGCCCACATCTTCGTCCTGTGGCTGATGATCGCCACCGTGCTGCTGCTGGCCGTGGCGGTGCTGTTCATCCGCAATCAGGTGCGCGCCATCGAACGTCTGGCCCACGCCGCCGAAGCCTTCGGCCGGGGCGAAAGCGTGCCGCGTTTCAAGCCGCACGGCGCGCGTGAGGTGCGGGCCGCCGCCAGCGCCTTCCTGGACATGCGCTCGCGCATCCAGCGCCACATCGACCAGCGCACGGCGCTGCTGGCCTCGGTCAGCCATGACCTGCGCACGCCCCTGACCCGTCTACGGCTCGAACTGGCCCTGGCGCCGCCCTTCAAGCGCGCCGAGGCGATGAAGGGCGATCTGGACGAGATGGAGCATATGATCGACGAATACCTGGCCTTCGCGCGCGGCGAGGCCGGGGAAGCCGCCCAGACCATCTCCGTGCCCGAAATGCTGCGCCGCGCCGCCGACGACGCCCGCCGCGCCGGGGCCGCCGCTGAAGTCGAGACGCCCGACGACCTGAACATGCTGGCCCGACCGCTGGCCTTCCGCCGGGCGATCAACAACCTGGTCGGCAACGCCGCCTCGCATGGCGAGCATGTGCGGCTGTCGGCGCGCCCCCTGCCTTCCGGCGGGCTGGAGATCACGGTCGAGGACGACGGTCCCGGCATCCCCGAAGACATGCACGAAGAAGCCTTCCGGCCCTTCTCGCGGCTGGACGCCTCGCGCAACCAGAACCGCAAGGGCGTGGGCCTGGGCCTAGCCGTGGCTCGGGACGTGGCGCGCAGCCACGGCGGCGACATCGCCCTGGGCCGCAGCGAGCTGGGCGGGCTCAAGGCCGCGATCCGGCTGCCGGCGGATCGTCGCGCCCCCTAGATCTTTGAGCGGCGCCCCTAGCAGAACCGTAAAATCATCGCCATCTTGTTCCGCGTTCCAGGGGGGCCTGGAATTCTGGAGCCTGACTATGCGTCCTATTGCTTTTCTTGCACCGATCGCCGCCGTTCTCGCCCTTTCCGGCGCCGCTGCGGCTCAACCTTCAGCCGTCGTCGTGACGGTCAGCCCCGACTTCGCCAAGACGGCGGCGGAGCTGGGCGAGCGCGACGTTCAACAGCAGGTCAGCGACCTGACCCGCACGGTCGAGCGCGTGCTGACGGATCGTCATGCGCTGGACGGCGCCCGGCTTGAACTGGTCATCACCGACCTCAAGCCCAACCGTCCCACCATGCAGCAGTTGTCCGACAAGCCGGGTCTGGACGCCATGCGCAGCCTGTCGATCGGCGGCGCCGCGGTCGAAGGCACGGTGACGACAGCTTCCGGCGAGGTTCAGCCGGTCAAGTTCGACTACTACACCCCGACCCTGGCCGACGCGCGCGGCGCCACCACCTGGACCGACGCCCAACGCGCCTATGACCGACTGGCCCGCAACCTGGCCGACGGACGTTACGTCAAGCGCTGAATCGCCTGACGATCAGCCGCTGAGTTCAGTGGACTTGGCGACCGCCGCCTTCACGGCGCTTTCGACAGAATGGTCGAGAGCGCCGTTTTCATTGAGGGCGACCAGACCGGCCTGGGTCACGCCGCCCGGCGAGGCCACGCGGTCGATCAGGGCGTTCAGCACCTCATCGCCCTCTACGCCCGCCGCAGCAGAACGCAGGGTGGCGCGCGCCAGACGCGCGGCGGCCTCGGGCGACAGGCCCTCGGCTTCGCCCGCTTCAGCAAGAGCTCGCGTAAAGGCGAAGAAATAGGCCGGGCCACAGCCGGACACCGCCGTGGCGGCGTGCATCAGCGCCTCGTCGTCCAGCAGGACGGTTTCCGCGATCGACTCGAACAAGGACTGCCCAAGCTTCAAGGCGTCCGCATCAGCTGACCACAGCGTCGCCACCCCTCGCGCCTGGGCCACGCCGGTCGTCGGCATGACGCGAACGACCGGGCGTCCGCTGTAACCGTCAGAGATCGTCTCGCCACGCACTCCGGCCATGACCGAGACAATCACGGCGTCCGCCGCCAGATGCGGCAGCAACGCCTGCGCGGCCTCCAGCCATTTGGCGGGCTTGACGCCGATAACGAAGGCGCGGGCGCTCGCCAGCTCTTCCAGCGGCGGATTGATCCGCGCGCCTCTGGCCCGCGCCGCCTCGGCGACCGGCTTTTCCGACGGCGTCAGAATGATCAGATCGGCCGGATCGACAGCGCCCGTCGCCAACCAGCCTTCCAGAATGGCCGAGCCGAGGCGCCCCACGCCCTGAAGAACAACCGGACGTCCCACACTAGCCATCAGGCGTTACCCACCGTCTCGAACAGGCAGGCGTCGATCGCCTCCTTGGGTTTCTTGGAGCCGCGCACCATGAAGTCGAAAGCCGGATAATAGCGGTCCGCCGCCTCGACCGCCGCGTCGATCATCGACGCGGCCTGCGCCAGGGTCGGACGTTCGGTGTGCGGCAAAGCCAGGGCGTGGCGGAAGACGATCTCGCCCTCGTCCGGCCAGATCTCGAAATGCCCAAGCCAGGTGCGCTGATTGATCATGGAGACCAGTTCATAGGCCGCTGCGCGGCGCGTCTTGGCCACGCGAAGGTCCAGCGCCAGACACAGTTGAAGGCAGTCGCCCTCGGGCCGCCAGGCGAACCACAGCTCATAGTCCTTCCAGTCGCCGGCCAGGGCGAAGGCCAGATCGCCCTCATCCGTGCGGTCGAACGGCAGGTTCTCCGCCGTCAGGACGTGTTCGACCACGTCCAGCGGATCAAAGGGCAGGTCGACCTCTTCGGGTCTCACAGCATCCATCAGGCGTTCAACTTCTTCAGCAGCGACAGCGACTCAAGTGAGCGCTTTCGAGGACGGTAGGCGTGTTCGCAGATTCGGCTCAACCGGCTGAATCCGGGGTCGAGGTTGCGTCTGTGGACGATCCCTTGGCGGCCTTCTTCGGGGCGACGGCGGCGGCCTTCAGCGCTGCGATCTCAGCCCGCAGGGCGGCGATCTCGTCCTTCAGCACGTCGAACTCGTCGCGACGCACCAGATCCATTTCGGCGACGAAGCGGTCGGCCTGGGCGCGCCAGGCGGCCTTGGCCTCCTCGCCCGCGGCCTGGGCCAGGCCCATGGCGCCGGTGGTCAGCTTGGCGAACTCATCAAGGAGGGGATTGCGCGTCTGCATGGCGGCCTCTTGAGAACTCCCGGACCATCGGGCCCGGACATGGTTAACGGTGCATTGATTTGGGTAAACCAAACCTTACCTGCCAGCGGCCTATAGACTGCTTCGCGGGAAAAGCGCGCGACGAATGCAGTCCCGCTTGCTAGACCATGGGCAACTTCTGAAGGCGCAGACGGAGGCCCCGTGCCCTTTCCCGAATTCGACCCCGTCCTGATCCATCTCGGCCCCCTGCCCATCCGCTGGTACGCCCTGGCCTATGTGGCCGGCATCGTCCTGGGCTGGTGGTATGCTTCTCGCCTGGCCAAGACCAAGCGGCTGTGGGCGCCCGGCAAGCCGCCGGTGACGGGACCGCAACTGGACGATCTGGTGCTGTGGATCACGCTGGGCGTCATCCTGGGCGGCCGTTTCGGCTACGCCCTCTTCTACAAGCCGGCGATGTTCACCCAACTGTTCACCGGCGACAGCTGGGGCGAGCGGCTGGAATTGCTGCAATTGTGGACCGGGGGCATGAGCTTCCACGGCGGCTTCCTGGGCGTGGTCGTGGCCCTCGCCCTGTACGCCCGTCGCCAGAAGGTGAACCCGCTGAGCCTGGGCGACCTGATCGCCCCGGTCGCGCCGCTGGGCCTGTTTTTCGGCCGCATCGCCAACTTCATCAACGGCGAGCTGTGGGGCCGTGAGACGACGGTCCCGTGGGCTATCCGCTTCTGCAACGAGCGCATCCAGCAGATGTACGGTTTCTGCCCCGCCGGCAACGAGCCGCGCCACCCCAGCCAGCTTTATGAGGCCGGGCTTGAGGGCCTGCTGCTGTTCATCGTCCTGTCGCTGGCGATCTGGAAGTGGCGCATGTTCAAGCGCCCCGGCTTCGTCACCGGCCTGTTCCTGCTGGGCTACGGCGTCTGTCGCGCCGCGCTGGAGAACGTGCGCCAGCCCGACGCCGGGCTGGAGAACCTGCCGCTGGGCCTGACCATGGGCATGATCCTGTCGATCCCGATGATGCTGGTCGGCGCCTGGCTGATCTGGCGGGCGCTGAAGAAGCCGGAAGTCGCGGAGGCGTAAGACTACTATGGCGGAGACGCTCAACGACCGACTGGTCCGCGAGATCGTGCTGACCGGGCCGATGACGGTGGCGGACTACGTCACCCGCTGCCTACACGACCCCAGGGGCGGCTATTACGCCACGCGCCCAGCGCTGGGGGAACGAGGCGACTTCATCACCGCCCCCATGGTCAGCCAGATGTTCGGCGAACTGATCGGCCTGTGGGCCGTCGAGACGTGGAGCCGCCTCGGCGCGCCCGAGCGGGTGCGGCTGGTCGAGGTCGGCCCCGGCGACGGCACGCTGATGTCCGACGTGCTGCGCGCCGCGCGGCTGGTTCCGGCCTTCCTAGAGGCGATCGACCTGATCCTGATCGAGCCCAGCGCCCCCTTACGCGCCGAACAGGCCCGGCGCCTGACCGACGCCGACGTGCATCCGCGCTGGCTCAGCGCCCTGCACAAGGTCGAGACCGACGCCCCGGTCCTCCTGATCGCCAATGAGGTGCTGGACTGCCTGCCCGCGCGCCAATTCATCAAGACCGAAGGCGGCTGGGCCGAGCGCCGCATCGGCGTCACCGACGACAATGAGCTGACCTTCGGCCTGACCGCCATCGCCGACGGCTTCGAGGCGCCCGGCTTCGACGTCGAACCGGGCCAGATCATCGAGATTTCCGAACAGCAGGCCGCCTTCGGCCGCGATCTGGCCAGCCTGATCCGGGCCGCCTCGGGCGCCGCCCTGCTGATCGACTACGGCCGCAGCAGGCCCGAGGCAGGCGACACCCTTCAGGCCCTGCGGCGACATCAAAAGGTCGATCCCCTATCGACGCCGGGAGAAGCCGACCTGACGCAATGGGCCGATTTCCCCCTGGTTCTGGAGGCCGCCGTGCGCGGCGGCGCCGACGTCACCGGCTGCGTCGGCCAGGGCACCTTCCTCAAGGCGCTGGGGATCGAAGCCCGCGCCCAGCGGTTGATGCAGGGACGCCCCGAAGCCGCTCCGGTCATCCAGCGCCAGTTGGACCGCCTGACCGCGCCGCATCAGATGGGCGAACTGTTCAAGGCGGCGGCGATCTTCTCGCCGCGCTCGCTGGCCCTGCCGGGATTTGAAGTATGAGTTTGGCTCCCATCACCCACCCGTTGCTCGACAGGGCCGGGGTGCGCCACGGCTTCTTCACCCGCGCGGGCGGCGTATCCGAGGGCGTCTACGCCGGGCTGAACGCAGGCGTGGGGTCCAAGGACGACCCAGCCCACGTCGCCGAGAACCGCCGCCGCGTGGCCGAATGGATGGGCGGCGCCGCCGACGACCTGTGCGGCTGCTATCAGGTCCACTCCGCCGTCGCCCGCGTGGCCGAAAGCGGCTGGGCCGGAGAGCGTCCCGAAGGCGACGCCGTGGTCGCGGGCGTGACGGGACCGGTCCTGACCGTCCTGACCGCCGACTGCGCCCCCGTCCTGTTCGCCGACGCCGACGCGGGCGTGGTCGGCGCCGCCCACGCAGGCTGGAAGGGCGCCCTTGGCGGGATCATCCACTCGACCGTCGCCGCCATGCAGAGCCTGGGCGCCGAACCGGCGCGCATCGTCGCCGTCGTCGGCCCCTGCATCGCGCAAGGCTCATACGAAGTCGGCGCCGATTATCAGGACCGCTTCGCCCACCACGACCCCGGCAGCGAACGCTTCTTCGCTCCCGGCGCGACCGACGACAAACGCCAGTTCGACCTGCCCGGCTTCGTCCTATGGCGTCTGGAACAGGCAGGCGTTAGCGAAGCGGCATGGACCGGCGACGATACCCGCGCGGATGAAGGGCGTTTCTACTCCAACCGCCGCGCCTTCCTCGCGGGCGAACCGGACTTTGGACGGTTGATCTCAGCGATTACGCTCTCCTGACCCTTCTCCCCTTGAGGGAGAAGGTGGGCGCCAGAGGCGCTCGGATGAGGGGTGTCAGCGCGACGTTCAAAAGACATCCGCAATAGCGAAGCACTAATTCGGACACCGGGGCGATCACACCCCTCATCCGTCAGGCTCCGCCTGCCACCTTCTCCCTCAAGGGGAGAAGGAAGGCCTCAGCCCGCCATCGCCATGTCAGGCACGCGAACCGTCTCGCGCCACGCTTCCGGCTGAGCCAGCAGGGCGCGGACCAGCTTGTTGTTCAGGGCGTGGCCCGCCTTGACGCCTTCGTAGCGGCCCAGCAGCGGCGCGCCGAGGACATAGAGGTCGCCGATGGCGTCCAGCGCCTTGTGGCGCACAAACTCGCGTTCCATGCGCAGACCGCCGGGGTTCAGGATCTGGTCGCCGTCGATGACCACGGCGTTCTCCAGCGAGCCGCCACGGGCCAGACCGGCCTGACGCAGGGCCTCGACCTCATGGGCGAAGCCGAAGGTGCGGGCGGCCATGATGTCCGAACGGAAGGTCGCCTCGTCCACCACGAAATCCACCACCTGATTGCCGATGACCGGCGTGGGGAAGTCGATCTCGAAACGCATCTCATAACGGTCGCAAGGCAGAAGAACGGCGGACTTGTCGCCCTCCTCCACCCGGATCGGCTTCAGGATTTCGATAAAGGTCTGGGGCGCTTCCTGACGACGGAAGCCCGCACGATCCAACAGCTGCACGAACTGCAGCGCCGAGCCGTCCAGGATCGGCAGTTCCGGCCCGTCCACTTCGATCACGGCGTTGGAGACGCCCAGCGCCGACAGGGCCGCCATCAGGTGCTCGATGGTCGACAGGCGCACGCCCGCCGCATTCTCGATCATGGTGTTCAGGCGCGCGTCCACGACCGCCTCGCCCGAGACGGGGATTCGGTTGTCGCGGTCGGTCACGTCGGTGCGCACGAAGACGATGCCGTGGCCAGGCGCAGCCGGGCGCACCACCAGACGCACGCGGCGGCCGGTGTGCACGCCGACGCCGGCGCAGATGGCCGGGGCGACGATGGTCTGTTCGTACTGGTCGTTGCGGACCGTCACTCGGATACTCTCTGTTGCGCGACCCGCCCCATGCAGGACGGTCTTCGCCTCACCCGACGTTTAACCACGCCGCCGCCAGGTCGAAAGCCAAGTCCAGTTTCGGATTGTTTCGGTTCAGTTACGGCAGGGCTTGAAACAGCCTGTCGCCGAGCAGCCATCCAACATCGGCCGTGATGAACGCCAAAAGAAAACGCCCCGGAGGTCGGCTCCGGGGCGTTCAATATCAGGGCTTTTTGGGTCGATCAGTTCGCGAGGCGGCGAAGAAAGGAAGGGATCTCCAGGTCGTCATCGTCGGACTGGCCCACCTGCGGGTCTTGCTGTTGGGGCTGCATCGACTGGGTCTGGCGCAACTGCTGGGTCGTGCGGTTCGACGACGGCGGCGGCGCATAGGAGGGTTGTTGCTGCTGCGGCTGCTGGCGCTTGCGGCCGAACAGGCTCCAGCCGCTGCGGCGGTGATCGCGTTCGTCATAGAAAGGCTCTTCGGCGGGCTCTTCATGACGGGCGGCCGGACGCTGGGCCGGTTGCTGCGGCGCAGGCTGCTGACGCTGCGGGGCGCGATCGAAATAGAGGTCGCCCTGCTCAGTCGGGGCCGCAGGCTGAGTCCGGCTGGCGCCCTGCTCATATTCCTCGACCCACGGATCGACGATCGGCTCCAGATTGCGCGGCGCGTCACGGATGACAGGCTCGGGCTTGGCTTCAAACTTCGGCTCCGGCGCGCGGGCGGCCGGGGCTTCATAGGTCGGGGCCGGTGCCGGTTGCGACGGCGCCTCGCGCACGGGGTCGATGCGGACTTCCGGCTGACGCGGCGCAGAAGCCGACGGAGCGCCCGTTCGGCTGAAGGTCTGACCCTGCGGCTCGATCTGCTGGATGACGGCCTCGTCCATGCCGGTCGCGACGACCGAGACGCGGATCTTGCCGTCCAGGGCCGGGTCGAAGGCGGCGCCGAAGATGATGTTGGCGTCGCCGTCCACTTCGCCGGCGATGGCGTTGGCGGCCTCGTCGACTTCCAGCAGCGTCATGTCCATGCCGCCGGTGATGTTCACCAGCACGGCCTTGGCGCCCTTCAGGCTGGTTTCGTCCAGCAGCGGGTTGGCGATGGCGTTCTGGGCCGCCAGCAGGGCGCGGTCGTCGCCCGTGGCCTCGCCCGTGCCCATCATGGCCTTGCCCATCTCGCTCATCACGGCGCGGACGTCGGCGAAGTCGAGGTTGATCAGGCCCGGCAGGATCATCAGGTCGGTGATCGAGCGCACGCCCGAGTGCAGGACCTGATCGGCCATGCCGAAGGCGTCCGAGAAAGTGGTCCGCTCATTGGCGACGCGGAACAGGTTCTGGTTCGGGATAACGATCAGGGTGTCGACGTAACGCTGCAGCTCGGCCACGCCCGCGTCGGCCAGGCGCATACGGTGGCGGCCTTCGAAGGTGAAGGGCTTGGTCACGACGCCGACGGTCAGGATGCCGCGATCACGGGCGCATTTGGCGATGACCGGCGCTGCGCCGGTGCCAGTGCCGCCCCCCATGCCGCAGGTGATGAAGACCATGTGCGCGCCTTCCAGGTGCGCGTGGATCTCGTCGGCGCTTTCCTCGGCGGCGTTCATGCCGACCTCGGGGTGGGCGCCCGCGCCCAGGCCTTGCGTGATGGTCTCGCCCAGTTGGATGCGACGGTCGGTCTTGGCGAAACTCAGGTGCTGGGCGTCGGTATTGGCGACGACGAACTCCACCCCCTCAAGGCCGGAGTCGATCATGTTGTTGACGGCGTTTCCGCCCGCTCCGCCTACGCCGAACACGACGATGCGGGGCTTCAATTCCGTGGCTTCCGGCCTGACCAGCGAGAGAGACATTGTGTAATTCCGACCTAAGGACCCTGCCCTTCGTCCCCAACGCGAAATCCCCGCCGAATCGCATTGGTTATGAGCGCGTTAAGGAAAACCCTGTCTGAGTTAACGAAGAGTTACCCTCGGTAGCGTGAGTCGGATGGATTGGGAGCCTGGCAAGCTAGCTGGACCGCAAATATTCTTTAGATCGCTCCCTTAGAGGCCCTTGGCATGAAAAAAGGGCGGCCCCGAAAAGCCGCCCTTTCACTTTGGCTACTCAGCCCAGTTTTACCACGGGCGGTAGTTCAGGCCGATGTTGAAACGACGACCATAGGGGTCGAAGTTCGAGTATAGGGTGGTGCCCAACCACGGTGCCTGTTCGGCGTCGAAGATGTTGGTGACACCGGCCCGCAGGGTCAGGTCGTCACGAACATTCCAACGCACCGTCAGGTCGTTGCGCACGAAGTTACCCGTACGCAGATATTCGACCGGCTGGCTGTCAGGGTTATTCACGAAATCGCGATAATTCACGATGTCTTGTGAGGTTTGCCAGTCAGCTACCCAGGTGACGGTCCAGTCTTGGTTCGGCGACCAGGCCAAGCGAGACGTGAAACGCACGCGCGGGTAGAACGGCCGCGAAGCAAGCGGAGTATAGGCATTCGGGTTGGCTGTGGACAGGAAGTTGTCCTGCTGGATCAGCCACAGACCGCCGATGCTGTAATCGAACCGACCCCAGTTCCGGCCGATCATTTCCTCCGAGTCGAAGGAATAGCGAGCCGTGAAATCGAGGCCGCGCGTTTCCATCTTGGCGTAGTTAATCGGCTGCTGACGGAAGCCGCCGACCGGATCCCCGTTCGGAGCGCCAACGCGGAAGGCCACCGAGCGCTCGGCTGCAGAGCTGCCGGCCACGGCCGCGACGTTGCGGTAGACCAGCGAGCAGGCATCCGGGTTCAAGTTAGGACCGCTGCTGACGCAGGATTCCGCCAAGCCCTGAGCCGAAGGCGTGGCGATGACGTCCTCAATCCGAATCTCATAATAGTCGAGCACCGTCGAGAAATTCGGGATGAAGCTCGGCTGCCAGACCACTGAGAAGGTGAAGGATTCCGAAGTTTCCGGGCGCAGGTTAGTGTTCCCGCCAGAAACGCCGGCCACGCCAGAAGCGTAGACGCCGGTCGAGGGGTTGCCCGGAACGAAGTCATCGTCCGGATCGGCGGTCGTACCAGCAAAGTCGAAGGTTAGGCCTTTCTGAGCGGCCAGCGCCGTACAGTTGGCGATCCGGTATGACTTGATATCCTGATCAACCAGGCGGGAAATAATAGCCGTGGCGCAAGGATCTGCGAAGCTGTTACCGAACGTCTCGGTGAAGGGGCTGAAGTTTTCACCCAGGTTCGGAACGCGGATAGACGTGTTGAAGCTGGTCTTGAACGCAATATCGCGGATCGGGCGATAGACGAAGTTGACCCCATAGACGTCCTGGCCGCCGATCGTCGAATAGTCCGAGTAACGATAGCTGCCGCTTAGCTCAGCATACTCCCCAAGGAAGCTGTCACGGAACAAGGGGATCGAGATTTCCCCAAACAGCTCACGCGATTCGTAAGAAGCGCCCTCGAAGTCCGGGCCCGTATTCAGGAACAGCCAACGGCCTGCAGTGTCCTGATCACGCCCGACCGCCTCGGTATATTCCTTGCGGTATTCGGCGCCGACCGCGACCCCGATGGCGCCAGCGCCCCACATATCCCACAGTTGCCCCGACACAGACGCCACGGCGTCGTGTTGACGGTTCAGCTCATGGACGGTGATCGACGCGTCAACATACTTCAACGCCTCAGCGCTCTGGTTGCCGGCGCCGAAGATGTTCAGCGGCGTACATTGATCCAGAGCGGCCTTCCCGCCCGGCGTGTCACGCAGGTCGCCGCCAACGTTCCAGTCTTCGACGAACCCGCCGTTGGCCTGGATCAGCTTGGCACGACAGACGATCTCGCCTGCCTTGCCGTTGACGACGCCGGCGGTGTCCACGACGGCATCGGCGGCAAGGTTGAAGCGCAGGACGTCAACACCACGTTCGGTGTTCTGCATCTTCGCCTGGCCATAGGTGTAGCCGATATCCCAGCTCAGGTTCTTGATCGGACCAAACGCGTCATGGTCGCCGGTCAGCCCCACGACATAGCGTTGCAGTTCACGATCATTATCCTGGCTGCGATCCGGGCCGAACATGGCGTGACGCGCCCATTGACGGCTGACAGGGGCCAAAGCCGCACCCGGCGCAGTCGTCGTCGGGTTCGCATAGTTCGTCACCATGTTGGCGCGAATAGCGTCCTTGATATTCGACGGAAGATAGGCGTTATCCGACCAATTTAGGATAAAGGCCGAAGTTCCGATGATGTAGTTAGTCTCATTACTACCAGTATAACCATCAGCGAGATAGACATCGAAGAATGTAGGCTGCGAAATATCAAAGGTGTTTTCCTTGATATATTTCGCTTCGGCGTAAGCCTTAACGCTGTCATTCAGATGGAAGGTTGCGCCCGTCTGATAGCGTTGCGATTCCGATTCCGGAACACGGCTGTCGGTCGAGAACATCGACGGGTTCTCGCCGTCGCCGCCGATGTTGTAGGGGCGGTTATTACCGACCACGCCAACACGCGAACCAAAGTTGGCCAAGCGGGCCGTGCCGCCATCGAACCAATAGGTCTTGGCCGGATCAACCGAATAGCAGTTCGCGCTATTCACAGCCGTACAATTCGCTACCGGCACGTTCGGATTGGTCGAAGCACTAGGCTGCTGTGCGTTTGCGATCGTCAGCGATCCCCAACGCGGGCGATCTAAACGGACCACACCCGTGTACAGAAGGTTGTCGAGGATACCGTCATAGTTCGGACCAATATCCGTCGACGTAGGATCGGCGTCCATGCCGATGATAACCGGCGCGCGACGCAGCCAGTCGATGTCCATCGAGGTGACGGCGTCGGACACTTCGTATTCAGCGTGGCCGTAGACGTTCAGGCGGTCGTTGAAGAAGTTCTTGCCCGCCAGCGCCGAGATACGGCGAGCACTCTGACCGTCTTCGTTGATGCGAGCGTAGTTGGCGTCGATTTCAACGCCCTCGAAATCCTTACGCAGGACGAAGTTCAGAACGCCCGACACGGCATCGGCACCGTAAACCGAAGACGCGCCGCCGGTCACGATTTCCACGTTCTGAATCAGCAGGCGCGGGATGGTGTCCACGTCCACAGACAGCGACCCGCCGTTGGAGCCGACATGGCGACGACCATCGACCAGCGTCAGGGTGCGGTTTGAGCCCAGGGAGCGAAGGTTGGCGAGCGACAGGCCGCCGTCGCCCAGACCGGAGCCGGTCGTATCAGAAGGCACCACCGAGTTCGACAGAGCAGGAATAGTGGCCAGGTAGTCGATCATGGTCGACTGGCCGCTTTCCAGCAGCTGTTCGCGTTGAACTTGGATCAGCGGCGTCGGAGACGTGGTTGGGTCACGGCGAATACGCGAACCCGTGACGACAATCTCTTCGACCTGGGACACCTGCTCCTCAGGTTGCGTCGACTGCGCCAGCGCCGGCGCCGAGATCGCCATTACGCCAGCGAGGACCGTCGTCCCAAAAAGATAACTGCGGTTCATTTTCATTGGATGTGCCCCAACCTTGTTAAACTCAAAGCGCCCAGGAAATTGAAGGACCCTTGTTAGCTTGGGTCTAACCAATAGCGGCCGGCAAGCAAGCTTTGTGTCGTGAATGGGGCCAATAAACGTCGTTCGTGTAACAATACGGCCACAACCCTGCCTCAGTTGGGTCGTGAACAAGGCGCCTAGAACGAAGGTCGGTGAATTATAATTTTCGAAATTGCGGGAGGCGCGCATGAACAGATTCGCGCCTGCATGACAGCAAGCGCGGGACCCCGGCTCATATTAATTCCGTACCTACGGTATGATAGGCTCGTCGCCCGAAGCGCCGGAGTTGCGTAAGCCCCGCTGCGGATTGCAACGCTTACAAATTATCCCGCAGCCAGCCGGCTGCGCGGGCCACCATTCCCCCGCGATGCACCTTGGGGGCGTCAGCGGCGGTGATCTGGCGGGACATCAGTTTGCGAGCTGAGACCGCCTCGCGCGGGCCGTAGGCGGCGCGAAGCAGGACGCCGGCGGCTGAGCAGAAGGCCGGGCCGGCGGCGGCGTCGGCCAAGTGAGGCGCGCGTTGCGGGCGGCCCAGGCGCACCGGGCGGTCGAAGACGCGCACGGCCAGTTCGCGCACGCCGTTCAACTGGCTGGCGCCGCCGGTCAGGACGAGGCCAGCGCCGGGCTCCAGGCCCATGCCGGCGTGTTTCAGGCGGTCGCGCAGCAGTTCCAGCGTCTCTTCGACGCGCGGGGCGATGACGGTTTTCAGCATGGCGCGCGGGACGATGACCGGGCCGGCCGAGGCGTCCTCGCCGCGCGGCGGGGCTTCCAGCATTTCGCGGTCTTCATTGGCCGACGCCATGGCCGAGCCGTGCAGCGTTTTCAGCCGTTCGGCGCCGACGCGCGAGGTCGAAAGGCCGCGCGCGATGTCGGCGGTCACATGGTCGCCGCCGACGTTCAGGCTTTCGATGTGCAGCAGGGAGCGTCCGCCCCAGACCGCCGCCGAGGTCGAGCCGCCGCCCATGTCGATGCACAGGGCGCCCAGCTCCATCTCATCTTCTTCCAGCGCGGCGAGGGAGGAGACGACGGGCGCAGCCGCCACGCCCTGCAGGTCGAGATGGGCCAGTTCGAGGCAGTGGCTGAGGGCGTTGAACGAGCCCTCGGACATGGAGACGACCAGCAGGTCGAGGCCCAGAGAGCCGCCGCGCATCGAGCGCGGATCGTGAACGCCGCGCGCCCCGTCCACCGACCAGGCGATGGGCAGGACGTGGATCGGACGCCGGTTCGGCAGGCGAATCTGGGCCAGGGCCATTCCGATGGCGCGCGCCAGATCGGCGTCGCTGATCGGGTGGGAGCCGAGAGAGACACGCGCCTGCACCCGGTGGCTGGCCATCTGGCCAATGGCCGTGGTGACGACGACGCCGGAGACCGGAGCGCCCGCCGCGCGCTCGGCGCGTTCGACGGCGTGGCCGATGGCCTGCGCGGTTTCGTCCATGTTGACGATGGCCCCGCCCTTGACGCCGCGCGACTGGACGTGGCCGGCCCCGGCGACCCGGATGGTGCGGTCGGCGTGGCGCACGCCGTCGGGCTTCATGATGAAGCAGGCGACCTTGGACTGGCCGAGATCGAGCGCGGCCACGACCGGCGCGCGCGGCGCGCCCCTGCCCTGTTCCGGCTTCATGTCTCGGCTGCGTCCAACCATGGGTCGTGTCCTAAGAGGTCAGAGAGTTAAACGGCGCCTTCGGAAGGGCGGACAGCCACTTCTTCGGGCGTGCGAAGGTCGATGCGGGCGAAGCCCAGGTCCAGCAGGCGTTCGCGCTGGTCGAGGGCGTCGAGGCGGATGAGGGCGGATTCCTGATCCACGGCGGGCAGCTGGATCAGGGCGCCGTCCTTGAGGCGCAGGTCCCAGCGGCGCTCGTCCACGCGGACCAGGGCGTCGATCTTGGCCATCAGGCGCGGGCGCTGGGCCAGCAGGGGCAGGACGTCGGAGGCGGCCTGATCGGCGCCCTTGCCCACCACCAGCGGCAGGCGCGGATATCTGCCCGCGTCGGCGCCGGAAATGACGAGGCCTTGCGCGTCGATGACGTGCGCCTTGCCGCCCACCTGCCAGACGGCGAGGCGGTCGTGTTCCTTGACGTCGACGATCAGGGTGTCCGGCAGCAGGCGCACAACGCGCGCTTCCTTGACCCAGCCGACCGACTGCACCCGGTCGCGCACGGCGGCCAGGTCCAGGCTGACGATGGGCTGATCCGCATGGACGCCGACAGCGGCGCGCACGGCGGCGGCGGCCTCGGGCGAGGCGCCGGTGACATGGACCTGACGCACCTTCAGACCCATGCCGGTCGTCACGGCGTCAAAGCGTTCGCTGACGGCGGTCGAGATACGCTCGGCGCGCGCGCCGGTCGCCAGCACGGCCGCCAGTATGCCGACGCCGACCACCAGGGTCGCCGCCACGACGCGCGGCGACATGTCCAGACGGCCGATCTCGGCCGCGCGGCCGGACGGAGCGCCACGTGCGCCGCCCTTGCCCGAAGACTGTCGCCGACCGCCGCGCACTACCGCGGGCATGAGGCGTCCTCCACCATCCAACGTACCAGTTCGCGATAATCCATACCGACAAAGGCCGCCTGCTCAGGGACGAGCGAGGTCGGGGTCATGCCGGGCTGGGTGTTCACCTCCAACAGAACGAGAACGTCGTTAACATCGTCATAACGGAAGTCGGCTCTGGAAACGCCTCGGCAACCCATGGCCGCGTGGGCCAGCTCGGCCTGACGTAAAGCCTTGTCAAAAACGTGCGGCGGCAGCTCGGCGGGCAGGACATGGCGAGAGCCGCCGGGCGCGTATTTGGCCTCGTAGTCGTAAAAGCCCTTGGTCGGGGTGATGTCGGTGATGGTCAGGGCGCGCGGGCCGGTCGCCTCGCCGATCACGCTGACCGCCAGTTCCTTGCCGGGGATGAAGGGCTCGACCATCACCAGATCGCCATAGGCCCAGTCGTCGGCGCCGACCTCAGCCACCGGACGGTTGGCGCCTTCACGCACCAGGAAGACGCCGACGGACGAGCCTTCGGCGTTCGGCTTGACCACATAGGGCGGGTCAATGACGTGACGCGACGCCACCTCGTGCCGGTCGAACAGGCCGCCGCCGGGCACGATGACGCCCGCCGCGTGCAGAACGGCCTTGGACTTGTCCTTGTCCATCGCCAGGGCGGAGGCAAGGACGCCGGAATGGGTATAGGGCAGCCTCAGCGTCTCGAGGATGCCCTGGACGCAGCCGTCCTCGCCCCATTTACCGTGCAGGGCGTTGAAGACGACGTCTGGTTTCAACGCCGTCAGCACCTGGGCCAGATCGCGCCCGGCGTCGACGCGCGTGACCTTGGCCGCCTGCCCTTCCAGAGCATCCGCGCAGCCGCGGCCCGAGGACAGCGAGACCTCGCGTTCCGACGACAGGCCGCCCATCAGGACGGCGACATGGAGGGTGTTCAGGGGCGCACGCATGGCAACATCCGAAGACTAGCCCGTCCCTATGCCCTGAATACGGTTAACCGGTTGGAAACGATACGGGTCGCTGGAAGGAAATTCGCAAGATTTCCACCCTCTCCCTATGGGAGAGGGCTTGAGCCTCCAAGAGCGCAGCGATTGGAAAAGGCGAAAGGGTGAGGGTTCGCGGCGACAGAAAGAAACGCGGCGGCTTACGCCGACTGACGGGACAAACCCCTCACCCTTTCGCGCAAGAACGATCGCCTTCGGCTCTCGTGCGCTCAAGCCCTCTCCCGCCGGGAGAGGGTTATTTGCGCCCGATCCGACGGATTTCCCAGTTCAACTGCACGCCCGTCTTCGCCAGCACGTCGGCGCGGACAGCTTCGCCCAGCCCTTCGATGTCGGCCGCCGTGGCCTCGCCGGGGTTGATCATGAAGTTGGAGTGCAGTTCGCTGAACTTGGCGCCGCCTCCGGTGACGGCGTGCAGCTTGCCGCGCCAGCCCGCGTCGTCGACCAGCTTCCATGAGGAATGGCCGTCCGGGTTCTTGAAGGTCGAGCCGCCGGTCTTTTCGCGGATCGGCTGGGTCTTCTCGCGACGCTCGGTGATCTCGCTGATGCGGGCGGCGACGGCCTCGGGCGCGTCGGGCGTGCCGCGATAGGTCGCCTCGATCCAGATGATGTCGGCCGGGGCGTTGGAGTGCCGGTAAGTGTAGCGGAAGTCGGCCAGGGCCAGGTCGACCCGCTCGCCCCTGCGGTTCAGGCCCCAGGCGGACACCAGCACGTCCTTCGTCTCCGCGCCGTAGCAGCCCGCGTTCATCGTCAGGGCGCCGCCGATGGAGCCGGGGATGCCCGCATAGAACTCCAGCCCAGCGATGCCCGCCTTGGCCGAGGCGCGCGCCACCATGCTGTCCAGCGCGCCCGCGCCCGCCGTGACGGTGTCGCCCTCGGTCGTCACCTGGCCCCAGGCGCGGCCCGCCAGCCGGATCACCACGCCCTCGACCCCGCCGTCGCGCACGATCAGGTTGGAGCCGACGCCAATCGCCGTCACCGGCACGTCCTCGGGCAGGGCCTTCAGGAAGGCGGCCAGATCTTCGGCGTCCGCCGGAATGAACAAGGCGTCGGCCGCGCCGCCGACACGGAACCAAGTGTAAGGCCCCAGCGGCTCGTTCAGCAGCAGCTTGCCGCGCACGGCGGGGAGGTTATCGCGCCAGGACATATTCGTTTCCGCTCATCCCGGCGGACGCCGGGACCCAGTGCTTTGGCTGCATCCAGCCGTTTTGACGTTCAACCCGATGTAGGGCGGCAAGGCTTCGTCGTGAAGCTCTCACTCGATCCCGGGCGTCCGCCGGGATGAGTGGGAGCGTGAGATTCAGCCCAGCGCCTCCAGCTGCGCCGGCAGGGCGTAGGCCCAGCTGGTGATATCGCCCGCGCCCAGCAGGACGACCAGATCGCCCGGCTTCGCCTCTTCGCGGATGACGCGCGGCAGGGCGGCGGCGTTCTCCAGCGCGGCGACGTGGCGGTGGCCGTAGCGGCGGACGCCCTCAACCAGGGCGTGCTTGTCGACACCCTCGATCGGCTGTTCGCCCGCCGGATAGACATCGGCGACCAGCACGCTGTCCGCGTCCGAGAAACAGGTCGAGAAATCCTGCATCAGATCGCGCAGGCGGGTGTAGCGATGCGGCTGGACCACGGCGATGACGCGGCCGGGATTGTCCGCGTTGTGGACCACCTGACGTGCGGCCTTCAGCACGGCGGCGATCTCAACCGGGTGGTGGCCGTAGTCGTCGATGACCCGCACGCCATGGGCCACGCCCGTGGTGGTGAAGCGGCGCTTGACCCCGCCGAAACCGGCGAGTCCTGAGCGGATGGCATCCTCGTCCACCCCGATCTCGCGCGCCACGGCGATGGCGGCCAGGGCGTTGGAGACATTGTGCCAGCCCGCCATGGGGAGATGCAGGTCCTCGATGCGCGCAGGCTCTTCCAGAGCATCCATGCCCTGACGCTGGATCACCACGTCGAAGCGCGATCCGTCCGGGTCCATCCGCACATTGTCGGCGCGGACCATGGCCTGCGGATTGAGGCCGTAGGTGACCAGACGGCGATTGTCGATCTGGGCCGCCAGCTTCTGCACCTCAGGGTGATCGAGGCAGACCACGCCGAAGCCATAGAAGGGAATGTCCTCGATGAAGTCGCAGAAGGCCTTCTTCACCGCATCGAAGTCGCCGTAGTGGTCCAGGTGCTCCGGGTCGATGTTGGTGATGATGGCGACCGTGCATTTCAGGCGCAGGAAGGAGCCGTCGCTCTCGTCCGCCTCGACCACCATCCAGTCGCCGTCGCCGACCTTGGCGTTGGTGCCATAGGCGTTGATGATGCCGCCGTTGACCACCGTCGGGTCCAGCGACCCGGCGTCCAGCAGGGCCGCCACCATGGAGGTCGTCGTCGTCTTGCCGTGGGTGCCGCCGACGCCGATCGAGAACTGCAGCCGCATCAGCTCGGCCAGCATCTCGGCCCGGCGCACCAGAGGGATGCGGCGTTCGCGCGCCACCGCCAGCTCGGGGTTGGTCGCCTTGACCGCCGTGGAATAGACCACCGCCGAAACGCCCTCGGTCACATGGGCGGCGTCGTGGCCGATGTAGATGCGGGCGCCCAGTTTCTCGAGCCGCTCGGTGTTGGCGCTGGCCTTGGCGTCCGAGCCCTGCACCTGATAGCCGATCTTCAGCATGATCTCGGCGATGCCGCTCATGCCGATGCCGCCGATGCCGACGAAGTGGACGGGCCCAAGGGCGAACGGAACGGGGCGAAGACGACGGATCATGCACGCCTCATAGCCGCACCGTCGCCGACTGCGAAGACGCCCAGGACGCCTGCGCGGCATTATATGTAAAATCGGCTAGACACGGCACCCAATTGCGCAGACCGAACGTTCGTTGCTCGCCACTGACGGCTAGGAGGAGCGACGCGGTGCCCGAAAAATCGACAAACCAGGACATCATCGGCCAAGGCGGGGAGTTGCATCAGCAGGCCTCGACGCCCCAGGCGCGGCTGACCACCAACCACGGGACGCCGATCAGCGACAACCAGAACTCGCTGAAGGCCGGGCCGCGCGGGCCGACACTGCTCGAAGACTTCATCCTGCGCGAGAAGATCCAGCATTTCGACCACGAGCGCATTCCCGAACGCATCGTCCACGCGCGCGGCTCGGCCGCGCACGGCGTGTTCGAGCTGACCGAGAGCCTCGAACAATACACCACAGCCAGGATCCTCACCGAGGTCGGCGAGAAAACCGAACTGTTCGCCCGCTTCTCGACCGTGGCGGGCGGCGCGGGTTCGATCGACACGCCACGCGACGTGCGCGGCTTTGCGGTGAAGTTCTACACCAAGGAGGGGAACTGGGACCTGGTGGGCAACAACATCCCGGTCTTCTTCATCCAGGACGCGATCAAGTTCCCCGACCTGATCCACGCCGTGAAGATGGAGGCGGACCGCGGCTATCCGCAGGCCGCGTCCGCCCACGACACCTTCTGGGACTTCGTCGGCCTGATGCCCGAGACCACCCACACGGTGATGTGGGCCATGTCGGATAGGGCCATCCCGCGCTCCTTGCGCATGATGGAAGGTTTCGGCGTCAACACCTTCCGCCTGGTCAACGCCAAGGGCGAGTCGCACTTCGTCAAATTCCACTGGCGGCCCAAGCTGGGAACGCAGGCGACCTGCTGGGACGAGGCGGTGAAGATCGCCGGGGCGGATCCCGACTTCCACCGCCGCGACCTGTTCGACGCCATCGACCAGGGCGACTTCCCCGAGTGGGACTTCGCGGTGCAGGTGCTGACACAGGCCGAAGCCGACGCCCTGCCCTTCGACATCCTGGATGCGACCAAGATCATCCCGGAGGAAATCCATCCGCTCAAGGTCATCGGGCGCATGACGTTGAACCGGAACCCCGACAACTTCTTTGCTGAAACGGAGCAGGCCGCCTTCCTGCCGACCAACATCGTGCCGGGCATCGACTTCTCGGACGACCCGCTGCTGCAGGGGCGGCTGTTCTCCTATCAGGACACCCAGCTGTCGCGGCTGGGCACGGTGAATTTCCACCAGATTCCGATCAACCAGGCCAAGGGCTGCCCCTTCCAAAACTTCCAGCGCGACGGCCATATGCAGACCCAGGTCCCGACCGGCCGCGCCAACTATGAGCCCAACAGCCTGGCTCAGGCGGGAGAGGACGGCGGCCCCCGCGCCGACGCCGAGGGCGGCTTCACCAGCTTCCGCGAGCCGGTGGAGAAAGAGAAGGTGCGGCTGCGCTCCGAGACCTTCGCCGACCACTACAGCCAGCCTCGGCTGTTCTTCGCCAGCCTGGCGGCGCCGGAACAGGCCCACCTGGCTTCGGCCATCGTGTTCGAATTGTCGAAGGTCTCGCTGGAACACGTGCGGAACCGCGTGATGGGCAATCTGCGCAACGTCGATGAAGACCTCGCCAAACGAGTCGCCGAGGGCCTGGGCATGGCTCTGCCCGAAAAGACCCCAGCGGCGGCCGAGCCGATCGACCTGGACCCGTCGCCCGCCGTGCGTCTGATCGGCAAATACCCGGACAGCCTGAAGGGGCGGAAGGTCGGCGTCCTGGTCACCGACGGCGCCGACGGCGCCGTGGTCAAGGCGGTGCAGGACGCGGCCAAGGCGGCCGGCGCAGCGGTGGAGATCATCGCGCCCAAGCGCGGAGGGGCCAAGCTGAAGGACGGCTCTACGCTGAAGGCGGATCATCAGTTGGCGGGCGCGCCCTCGGTGCTGTTCGACGCGGTGGCCCTGGTGCTGTCGGCCGACGGCTGCAAGCAGTTGCTGACCGAAGGCGCAGCCATCGACTTCGCCAAGGACGCCTTCGGCCACTTGAAGGCCATCGGTCATACGCCCGAAGCCCAACCCCTGCTCGACAAGGCCGGAGTCGAGGGGGACGCCGGCGTGATCGACCTCTCGACCGGCGCCGACGCCTTCATCAAGCCCGCAGCCACACGCCAGTGGGACCGTGAGCCCAAGGTCCGCACCCTGGCTTGACGCCATGAAATGGGGCGGCCGCCGCGCGCCGCCCCATTTCCTTCGCCTCTTCTGAATCTTGGTTACTCTGCCTTAACCGTAAGGATTCACCATAAGCGCCTCATCTGTCCGGGGCCGCTTATCCATGTCCGAGTTGAAGACCGACGTCATCCTGCGTGGCGACTGCATTGAGGTGCTGAAGGGCCTGCCGGACAAGTCGGTGGACATGGTCTTCGCCGACCCGCCCTATAATCTGCAGTTGGGCGGCGACCTGCTGCGTCCCGACAACTCCAAGGTCGACGCGGTCGACGACGACTGGGACAAGTTCGACAGCTTCGCCGCCTATGACGCCTTCACCCGCGCCTGGCTGGGCGAGTGCCGCCGCGTGCTGAAGGACGAGGGATCGCTCTGGGTCATCGGCAGCTATCACAACATCTTCCGCCTGGGCGCAGCGATGCAGGACCTGGGCTTCTGGGTGCTGAACGACATCATCTGGCGCAAGTCGAACCCGATGCCGAACTTCAAGGGCACGCGCTTCACCAACGCGCACGAGACCCTGATCTGGGCCGCCAAGTCGCGCGATCAGAAGCGCTACACCTTCAACTACGACGCGCTGAAGGCCTTCAACGAAGACACCCAGATGCGCTCAGACTGGACGCTGGCCCTTTGCACCGGCCACGAGCGGCTGAAGGACGACGACGGAAACAAGGCCCATCCGACCCAGAAGCCCGAGGCCCTGCTGCACCGCGTGCTGCTGTCGGCCAGCCGCGTCGGCGACGTGGTGCTGGACCCCTTCTTCGGCACCGGCACGACGGGGGCGGCGGCCAAGCGTCTGGGCCGCCACTTCATCGGCATCGAGCGCGATGAGACCTACGCCAGGCTGGCTGAAAAGCGCATCAAGGCGGTCATCCCCGCCGCGCCGGAAGACCTGGTCGTCACCGGCTCCAAGAAGACCGAGCCCAAGGTGCCGTTCGGCGCCCTGGTCGAGGCAGGGCTGCTGGCGCCGGGCGACAAGCTGTACTGCCCCAAGGGCGAACGCGAGGCGCGGGTGCGGGCTGACGGTTCGCTGGTGTCCGGCGCCCTGACCGGCTCGATCCACAAGTTGGGTGCCCTCCTGGAAAACGCTCCGGCGTGCAACGGCTGGACCTACTGGCGCTTCAAGACGGACACTGGCCTGCGCCCCATCGACGCCCTGCGCGCCGAGATCCGGGCCGGGATGCAGTAAGCAAGACTGGGGACTATCGTTCCAGCAACGCTGGAACCCCGGAGAACCTGGGCGGATTGAGGTTTCGGCGCCGCGTATCAACGCGGCGCAGGAGCCAGTCATGAAAATTGCTCAAGTCACGCCTTTGTATGAGGCCGTGCCGCCCCGACTTTACGGCGGCACGGAGCGGGTGGTGGCCCACCTGACCGACGCCCTTGTCGACCTTGGCCACGACGTCACCCTGTTCGCCAGCGCCGATGCCCGCACCCGCGCCCGCCTGGTCCCTGTCCGCGATCAGGCCATCCGTCTGGACCCTGCGCCGCTGAAGTCAGATCTCGCGGCGCATATGGGTCAGTTGGCCGAAGTGCTGGACCGCGCCGACAACTTCGACATCATCCACTTCCACACCGACATGATCCACTTTCCCTTCTTCGAGGGCTGGGCTGACAAGACGGTGACAACCCTGCACGGACGGCTGGACCTGAAAGACCTGGCGCCTGTCTATGAGCGTTGGTCGGAGTTCGGCCTGGTGTCCATTTCCGACGATCAACGTCGCCCCCTGCCCCATGTGAACTGGCGCGCCACCGTGCATCACGGCATGCCCGGCGACCTCTATCGATTCTCGCCCCGTTCGCAGGGCTATCTGGCCTTCCTGGGCCGCATCTCGCCGGAAAAGCGGCCGGATCGCGCCATAGAGATCGCCGCCCGGCTGAACAAACCGCTGAAGATCGCAGCCAAGGTCGACGCGGCCGACCGCGTCTATTGGGAGACGGTGATCGAGCCGCTGGTGCGAGACAATCCTCTGGTCGAGTTCGTCGGCGAGATCGGCGATGCGGACAAATCGGCCTTCCTCGGCGGCGCCGAGGCGCTGCTGTTCCCCATCGACTGGCCCGAGCCCTTCGGCCTAGTGATGATCGAGGCCATGGCCTGCGGCACGCCGGTCGTGGCCTTCGCCTGTGGTTCAACGCCTGAAATCATCGAGGACGGCGTCACCGGCTTTCTGGTCTCGACAATGGAGGAGGCGGTCGCCGCAACCGCCAAGGCGTTTCAACTGAACCGCGAAGAAATCCGCAGCCGTTTCGACCTGCGCTTCTCGGCTACGGCGATGGCGCGTCGCTATCTGGACGTCTACGGCGGGATTCTGGCGCGACGACCCTTTGCTGCGCCTATGCGGGTTCTGGAGGAAGAGAAGACCTTCGCCGCCCTGGCCTGACGAGCCTCGCCGTTTTCATCTGAACTGAATTGCGACCCCGACCGTTCGCTTCGAACCAGGCGGGGGAGCTGAACCGCAAGCGGAGACGCTTATGGACGACGCCTATTCGGTCCAGGCCACGGCCGCCGACACCAATGATCAGGACGGGCTTGAGACCCTGATGGCCCTGAAGGACGGCGACGCCTTCCTGGTCGCCGATCACTGGGGGGATGTAAAGGCGGGCGCCGACGGCCTGTTCGAGCGGGACACGCGGCTGCTGTCGCGCTTCGTCCTGACGGTCGGACGGACGCGGCCGTCGCGGCTCAGTTCAGGCGTGACCAAGGACAATGTCTTCTTCACCTGCCACTCGACCAACCGGCCCCTGCCGCCGATGGGCGGGCGCTCGGCCCCGGCGGGGGTGCTGCATCTGGAGCGGCGGCGCTTCATATGGGACCGGAGGCTGTTCGAACGGGTGCGGATGGTCAACCACGGCGTCGAGGACATCCTGCTGCCGCTGACGTTCGAGTTCGACGCCGACTTCGTCGACATCTTTCAGGTGCGCGGCACGCCGAGAAGCAAGCGCGGCGAAATCCATCCGCCGGTGATCGACGGCCGGCGCGTCACCTTCAGCTATACGGGGCTGGACGGGGTGAAACGCACCAGCTGCCTGGCCTTTTCCGAGCCGCCCGCCCGCCTCAGCGCCAATCGGGCCGAGTTCATGTTCAGCCTGCCGCGCGGGCGCAGCCTGGACCTGTTCATCGAATGCGGTCTGGACGCCTGCGACCAGCCGGACGAGACGCGCTGGCGCTGGCACGGCATTCTGGCGCGACTGGCCATGCGGCGGCGGCTGCGCAGGGGCGCGATCGTCGAGGGCGGACGCAACCAGGGCTTCAACGACTGGCTGCGGCAGTCGCGCGCCGATATCGCCCTTCTGGTCACCGACCTGCCGACCGGCCCCTATCCTTACGCCGGGACGCCGTGGTTCTCGACCCCGTTCGGCCGCGACGGCATCATCACCGCCTGGCAGATGCTGTGGATCGACCCCGGCCTGGCCAAGGGGGTGCTGACCTATCTGGCTTCGCGTCAGGCGACCGAGACCAACGCCTTCATGGACTCCGCCCCCGGCAAGATCATGCACGAGACGCGCGGCGGCGAGATGAGCGTGCTGGGAGAGGTTCCCTTCGGCCTCTACTACGGCGGGGTGGACACCACCTGCCTGTTCATCGCCCTGGCCGGCGCCTACGCCAGACGCACCAACGACTATGAGACGATCCGCGTCCTGTGGCCCAATCTGATCGCGGCGGCGGGCTGGATGAACGACTACGGCGACAGCAACGGCGACGGGTTGATCGACTACGCCCGCGCGGCCGACACCGGCCTGTCGAACCAGGGCTGGAAGGATTCCGAAGATTCCATCTTCCACGCCGACGGCCGCTTTCCCAAGGGGCCGATCGCCCTTCTGGAAGTCCAAGGCTACGCTTTCGCCGCCTGGAAGGCTCTGGCCGAAATGGGCGCCGTCCTCGGCGACGGCCGCGCCGACGAATGGGCGAACCGGGCCGAGGCGCTGCGCGCCCTGGTCGAGGAGCGCTACTGGATGGAGGACGAGGGCTTCTACGCCATCGCCCTGGACGGCGACGGCGAGCAGTGCCGGGCCATAGGCTCCAACGCCGGGCACCTGCTGTTCACGGGCCTGCCCTCGCACGAGCGGGCGCGGCGGGTGACGCGGCGGATGCTGACGGCCGAGTTCCGCTCAGGCTGGGGCCTGCGGACCCTGGCCAAGGGGCAGGCCCGCTTCAACCCGATGAGCTATCACAACGGCTCAGTCTGGCCGCACGACACAGCGCTGGCTGCGGCCGGCATGGCGCGTTACGGCGAGCGGCATGCGGTGGCCATGCTGCTGGGCGAGATCTACGGCTCGGCCGCCCATTTCCAGATGCGCCTGCCCGAACTGTTCTGCGGCTTCGTGCGCGAAACGGGCGAGCCGCCCATCGCCTATCCGGTCGCCTGCCTGCCGCAGGCCTGGGCGGCCGGGTCGGTCTTTCTGATGATGCAGTCGGTGCTGGGCCTGAGCATCGACGCCGCCGAGGGGCTGGTCGAGGTCAACAATCCCGCCCTGCCCGCCGGGCTGGACCGACTGTCGATCACGCGGCTGAAGGTCGGCGACGGGGTGATCGACCTGCACTTCCAACGCCTGAACGGCCATGTGGTGGTCATGCCGCGCGAACGCAGCGGGACGGTGAATCTGAGGGCGACGGGCTAGGCGGCGCCCAGAGCCCGCTCCAGCGCCTTCCTGAACACGGTCGGCAGGGCTTTGGCCGCCTCGTCCGCCGGGGTCCATGAGAAATCGCCCTCGCCCGTCGCCACATGCACCTCCAGCGTCAGGCTGAAGTGAGTGAAGACGTGCTCGACCGATCCGGCCGCGCGCCAGTCGCCTGCGGTCGGAGGGGCGAAATCCGGCGCCGCGCTCCAGTCCGAGGTCGGCAGGCCCGCCATGCCGCCCAGCAGCCCCCTGTCCGGCCGCCGCACCAGGGCGACTCGGCCCGCGCCATCCGTCAACACATAGGCGTAACCGCGCCGATGCGGCCGCTCGGCCTTCTTCGTCTTCAGGGGATAGCGTTCAGGCGTCCCCGTCTTGAGCGCCTCGCAGCCGAAGGCGAGCGGACACTGATCGCACAGCGGCGACCGGGGCCGACATACGCCCGAGCCCAGATCCATCAGCGCCTGCGCCCAGTCGCCCGGCCGGTGCTCGTCCACGAACAGGGCCGCCAGCCGCCGCAGTTCGGGCCGCGCGGCGGGCAAAGGGGTCTCGACTGCGAACAGGCGGCTCATCACCCGCTCGACATTGCCGTCGACGACATTGGCGGGCTGGTCGAAGGCGATGGCGGCCACGGCCGCGGCGGTGTAGGCGCCGACTCCCGGCAGGGCCAGAAACTCAGCCTCGGTCTGCGGAAAGACGCCGCCGTATTCGGCCGCCACGGCGCGGGCGCAGGCCAGAAGGTTTCGCGCCCGGGCGTAGTAGCCCAGCCCCGCCCAGGCGGCCATCAACTCCGCGTCTTCGACCGCAGCCAGGTCGGCCACCGTCGGCCAGCGCGTCGTGAACCGCTCGAAATAGGGCGCGGCGTGCGGCACCGTCGTCTGCTGCAGCATCACCTCGGACAGCCAGACGCGATAGGGATCGGTCTTCGTCTTAGCCCCCGGCGGCGCGCGCCACGGCAGGCTGCGCGCATGGGCGTCGTACCAATCAAGCAGGGCGGCGCGGAGAGAGGGGACGTCGGTCATCGGTCACGCTATATAGGACGAATGCGTCGTCCCCTGCCCACCGAAAGCGAAGCGCGCGAAATCCTGGCTCGACGCCGGACGCGCCCGCCGTTGCGCCCGCCGCCCCCTGCGGGCCGGTCGCTGGCGCCGCTGATCAAGAAGCTGGACGCCCAGTTCGGGCGCGGCGCCTCGGCGCTGGAGCCGCGCTGGGTCGAGATCGTCGGCGAACGTCTGGCCCGCGTCACTCGCCCGCAGAAGCTGACCAAGGGACGCGGCAATGCGGGCGGAACGCTGGAGTTGCGCGTCGCAGGCCCCGCCGCCCTGCTGGTCCAGCACCAGTCGGCTGATATCATCCAGCGGGTGAACCTGTTTCTGGGCGCAGGTTCGGTCGAGAAACTGCGCATCGCCCAAGGGCCGGTGAAGCCCCTGCCTGCCGAGGGCGCCAGGCCCCGCCCGCGCGGCCGCGCTGTCCTGCCGCCCCTGCCCGCCGCGATGGAAGCGGAGCTGAACGCCTCGGTCGAGGCGGCTCCCGACGGGCTGAAGGCGGCGCTGGGCAAGCTGGGGCGCGCCGTGCTGTCGCAGCCCCCGCGCAAAGAGTGACGTTGACAAACCTTCGCCACCGGCGTTCTCGACATTCAGACGTTTTCGCTCGCGCGCGAGAATCGCGCGACGGTTCCGCATCTCATTTCTGACAAGGACCTCCAATGGCCCCGACCTTCAAATACGCCGCCATGAGCCGCCGCGCCGCCCTGTCCGCCGCCGCCCTGGCCTCGATGGCCGTGCTGGCCGGTTGTTCGGGCGGCGGCGCCGGGGGCGAAGTCGCGGGCGACATGGCCCAGGGCGCGCCCGAAGGCGCCAAGGTCACCGTCGTGGAATACGCCTCGATCACCTGCGGCCACTGCGCCGTCTGGAATGAGGAGGTCTATCCCGAGTTCAAGACCAAATACATCGACACCAAGAAGGTCCGCTACGTCTTCCGCGAATTCCCGACGCCGCCGCAGGACATCGCCGTCGCGGGCTTCCTGATCGCCCGCTGCGCCGGTCCGGACAAGTATTTCGACGTCGTTCACGACATCATGGCCAGCCAGAAGGAATGGCTGGCGGGCGTGGCGCCGCGCACCACCCTGTTCCGCGCCGGTCAGGCGGCGGGCCTCAGCGAGCAGCAGATCAACGACTGCATCCGCGACAAGGCCGCCATCGATGCGATGGAGAAGCGCATTCAGGCCGGCATCAGCGCCGGCGTGACCGGCACGCCCTACTTCACGGTCAACGGCGTGAACGTGGCCGACAGCTCCCTGTCCGGCCTGTCCGAGGCCATCGACGCGGCGCTGGCGAAGTAAACGTCCAAACGGAGGGGGGCGGACATGATGAAGCGTTCAACGATCGTCGGCATGGCGGTCATGGCCCTGATCCTGTCCGCCTGCGGCCAGGGCGGCGGCGGCAAGGCGGCGGCCGAAGGCGACATGGCGATCGGCGCCGCCGAAGGGGCCAAGGTCACGGTGGTCGAGTACGCCTCGACCACCTGCGCCGGTTGCGCCGCCTGGAACGAACAGGTCTGGCCTGATTTCAAGGCCAAATACGTCGATACTCAAAAAGTCCGCTTCGTCTTCCGCGAATATCCGACACACCCTCAGGACGTGGCCGTCGCGGGCTTCCTGATCGCCCGCTGCGCCGGTGAGGACAAATATTTCGAGGTGATCGACCACCTCATGCGATCACAGGCCGATATGCACAGCGGCGCCGCCCCGCGCGACCTCCTGCTGCGCACGGCGCAAGCCGCCGGTCTCAGCGAGGCTGAGTTCAAGACCTGCACCTCTGACAAGGCCGCCATCGCCGCCCTTGAGCAGCGGATCAGACAGGCGTCAGCGGCCGGCGTGACCGGCACGCCGACCTTCATGGTCAACGGCCAGATCGTGAATGACAAATCACTGTCGGGCCTGTCAGCCCACATCGATCCCCTGCTATAAACCGCTCATGACCCGTCACATCCTGCCTCTCATTTCGGCCTTGGCGATTGCCGGCCTGAGCGCCGCTCCGGCCGCCGCACTGGACCTGGTCCGCAAGTCCGCCGCATCCTCGTCCTCCGCGCAGGCGGCGGTTCCGGCCGTGACGACGGCCGACCGGGTGATGGGCCGCGCCGACGCCCCGGTGACGGTGATCGAGTACGCCTCCTTCACCTGCAACCACTGCGCCGACTGGACCAATGAGGTGCTGCCCCAGTTCAAGGCCCGCTATATCGACACCGGCAAGGCAAGGCTGGTGTTCCGCGACATGCCCACGGCCCCGGCCCAGATCGCCTCGACGGCGGCGGGCATCGGGCGGTGCGCCGCACCGGACCGCTTTTTCGACGTGGCCCGCGCCTTCATGAGCGGTCAGGCCGCCGCCTTCGAAAAAGGCGACGCCCGCGAATGGTTCATGAACGCCATCGCCGCCAGCGGCCGCACGCAGGAACAGATCGAGACCTGTCTGAAGGCCCCCGCCACCAGCCAGGCCCTGCAGGCCGAGGTAGAGGGCGCCGTGGCCGCAGGCGTTACGGGCACCCCCTCCTTCTTCGTCAACGGCAAGCGGGTCGAAGACCATTCGCTGGAGGCCCTGTCAGCGGCCATCGACCCGTTGATCCGGGCGCGCTGACGCCGACGCGATGCAGTTCCAGCGCCTCCGGCTCGTCGGCTTCAAATCCTTCGTCGACCCGGCCGAGGTGCAGATCGAGGCCGGGCTGACCGGCATCGTCGGGCCGAACGGCTGCGGCAAGTCGAACGTGCTGGAAAGCCTGCGCTGGGTCATGGGCGCCAACTCGGCCAAAGCCATGCGCGGCCAGGGCATGGAGGACGTGATCTTCGCCGGCGCCGCAGGCCGCCCGCCGCGCAACCACGCCGAAGTCCAGCTGACCATCGACAATGCCAGCAAGCGCGCGCCCCAACCCTTTACCGACAGCCCCATGCTGGAGGTCTCGCGCCGGATCGAGCGCGGTCGCGGCTCGACCTATCGCATCAACGGCAAGGAGGTGCGGGCGCGCGACGTGCAGCTGCTGTTCGCCGACGCCTCGACCGGCGCCAACAGCCCGGCCCTGGTGCGTCAGGGCCAGATCAGCGAACTGATCGCCGCCAAGCCGCAGAACCGCCGCCGCATCCTCGAAGAAGCCGGGGGCGTGGCGGGCCTGCACACGCGGCGTCACGAGGCCGAACTGCGGCTACGGGCCGCCGAGACCAACCTCGACCGGCTGGACGACATCGGCAAGGAGCTGGAGTCGACGCTGAACCGGCTGAAGCGCGAGGCGCGTCAGGCAGAGAAGTACAAGAAGATCTCGGCCGAGATCCGCGCGCTTCAGGCGGCCCTGCTCTACGTCCGCTGGACGGATGCGAAAACGGCGGCCGAAACGGCGGCGGCCGAACTGCGCGAGGCTGACCGGCTGGCAGCCGAAACGACCACGGCGGCGGCGGCGGCCCAGACGGCGGCCCTGAACGCCCAAGAGGGCCTGAAGCCCGCGCGCGAGGAAGACGCGGTCGCCACCGCCCTGCTGAACCGCGCCATCATAGAGCGCGACCGGCTGGACATGGCCGAACAGGCCGCGCGAGCCGAGGTCGACCGCCTGAAGGCCGAGGTCGCCCGCATCGAGGCCGACCGCGTACGCGAGGACGGCATGGCCGCCGACGCCGGGCGCGAGCTGGAACGGCTGGACCGCGAGCTGGAGAAGCTGAAGGCCGAGATCGCCGCCGCCCCCGAACGCGGCCCGGAACTGGAACGCGCCCTGCTGGAGGCCGAAGACGCGCGCAAGGCCGCCGACGCCGAGGTCGAGCGGCTGGCCGGGACGCTGGCCGCCGTCGAGGCCCGCGCCAACGCCGAAAGCGCCAGAAAGCGCGACGCCGAGGCCCGGCTGGCGCGGGTGAAGGGCCAGCACGAACAGGCTAGGCGCGAACGCGAGGCCCTCGGCCCGCTGGAGACGCCCGAGATCGAAACGGCCAAGGCAGCGCTGGAGACGGCGCAGGCCGACCTCGCCGCCGCGCGCGAAGCCGTCGAGGCCGCCGAGGCGAAACGCAGCGACATCGCTCGCGCCGAGCAGGAAGCGCGCACCGCCGCCCGCGCCGCCGAGGACCGGCTAGGCCGTCTGCAGACCGAGGCGCGCGGGCTGGCGCAACTGCTGGTCACGGGCAAGCGCGAGCATCCCCCAGCGCTGGATCAGGTGTCGGCGGCCAAGGGGTATGAGGCCGCGCTGGCGGCGGCGCTGGGCGATGATCTGGACGCCGCGCTGGACGCCCGCGCCCCGGCGCACTGGGCAGGCGCAGACGCGACGCCGCCGGACTGGCCGCAAGGCGTCGAGCCCCTGTCCGCCCATGTGACGGCGCCGGATCAACTGGCGGCGCGTCTGGCCTTCTGCGGCGTTGCCCCGCGCGAGCGCATCGCCGAACTGGCCCGCGCCCTGCCGCGCGGGGCGCGCCTGACCACGGTCGAGGGCGACCTCTATCGCTGGGACGGCTTCGTCAGCCGGGCCGAGGCGCCCCGCCCCGCCGCCGTGCGTCTGGCCCAGCGCACCCGCCTGTCGGAACTGGAAGCCGAGATCGACCTCGGCAAGCCCGCGCTGGAGACGGCGCAAGGGTCGCTGAAGGCAGCGGGCGAAGCCTTCCGCGCCGCCGAGGAGGAGGTGAAGGCCGCGCGCCTGCGCCCCTTCACGTTGGACAAACAGGTGGTCTCGGCGCGTGACCGGCTGGAATCCCTGATGCGCGATCAGGCCCGCAAGGAGGCCCGCGCCCAGTCGCTGGACGAGACGGTCGCCCGGCTGAACGGCGAGGTGCAAGAGGCCGAGGCCGCCTTCGCCGAAGCCAGTTCGGTGGAGTCGTCCTCCGACGTCGTCGTCGGCCTGCGTCAGGAACTGACCGAGGCGCGCGGCGGGGCCGAACGCGCCCGGCTGGCGGCGCAGGCCGCCCGCTCGACCCGCGATGAGGAAGCCCGCGACCGCGCCATGCGCGAACAGCGGCTGGGCAGCCTGACCCGCGCCCGCGAGGGCTGGGTCACGCGATCCAGCGACAGCGCCTCCCGCCTCAAGACGCTGGAGCGCGACGCCGAGAAGGCGCAGGCCGCCCTGACGAAGGCCGAGGCCGCCCCCGCCGGTTTCGCGGATCAGCGCAACGCCCTGATGGACTCTCTGGCCGAGGCCGAGAAGCGCAAGCAGGCGGCGACCGACGCCGTGGCTGTCGCCGAGGCGGGCGCTCAGGAGGCCGACCGCGCCGCCCGCGCGGCCGAAACGGCCGCGTCTCAGGCCCGCGAAAGCCGGGCGGGCCTTTCCGCTCGCGCCGAGGCGGCAGCCGAAAAGCTGGCCGAGAGCGCGGCCAACATCCGCGAGACGGCGCAGATGTCGCCCGAGGAACTGGGCCGCAAACTGACCGACGACGCCATCGCCCGCCCGCCCGACGCGGCGGGGGCCGAGAGCCTGCTTTACGGCCTTGAGCGCGAGCGCGAGGCGCTGGGCGCCGTCAACCTGCGCGCCGAGGAAGAGGCGGCCGAATACGGCGACCGGCTCAGCGCCATGAAGACCGAGCGCATCGACCTGACGCAGGCGATCGCGAAACTCAGAGACGGCATCGACGAACTGAACGCCGAAGGACGCGAGCGGCTGATCGCCGCCTTCGACGTCATCAACACCAACTTCAAGACCCTGTTCGAGGCCCTGTTCGGCGGCGGCCAGGCCGAGCTGAAGCTGGTCGAGAGCGACGACCCGCTGGAGGCGGGGCTGGAAATCTACGCCTGCCCGCCCGGCAAGCGGCTGTCGGTCATGAGCCTGATGAGCGGCGGCGAGCAGGCGCTGACGGCGGCGGCGCTGATCTTCGGCGTCTTCCTGGCCAATCCGGCGCCGGTCTGCGTGCTGGACGAGGTGGACGCGCCGCTGGACGACGCCAACGTCGACCGCTTCTGCCGGATGCTGCACGAGATGCGCAGCCGCACCGACACCCGCTTCATCGTCATCACCCACAACCCGGTGACCATGAGCCGGATGGACCGCCTGTACGGCGTCACCATGCCCGAACGCGGCATGAGCCAGTTGGTCAGCGTCGACCTGCAACAGGCCGAGGAGATCGTCACGGCGTGATCTGAGGCGGGCCTCTCCTCCCCATTTCATGGGGAGGAAAAGCTCAGCGCTTTCGGCGCCGCATGGCTGCGCGCACGTCGGCCAGGGCGGGTCCGATCAGGAACCACGGCTCGATGCAGTAGCGCGCAAACAGCCGCTTCGGATCGGCGAACAGGCGGAACAGCCATTCGACGCCCAGCCGCCCCATCCAGCGCGGCGCAGCCCTCTGCACCCCGGCCTCATAGTCGAAGGCGGCGCCCACCGGCAGGATCGGAACCGCTGGCAGGGAGGCCAGATTGTCCGCGATCCACAGCTCCTGACGCGGCATCCCCATGCCGACGAACAGTACGTGCGGGGCGAAATCCCTGATCGCCGCCAGAACCGCCGTATTGCCCAGAGATCCCGGAGTGGCGTCGAAATAGCCGCTGAGCCCCTTCACCGTCGCGCGCGGGTAGCGGGCCGTCAGGCGACCTGCCGCCTCTTCGGCCACGCCGTCGGCGCCGCCGACATAGAGGACGCGCCAGCCCTTGCGGTCGGCCAGGCTCCAGAAATGATCGCGCCAGTCCAGATAGGTGCAGCGGTGCTGCGGCCGCGCGGGATGGCCCAGCAAACGCGCGAAATGGATCAGCGGCGTCGAGTCCAGCTCGATCAGATCGGCCGCCTCGTACAGGCGCCGCATCCCCGGCGTACGCCGGATCAGGTAGAGGCTGTGCAGATTGTGGTTGGCGACGACGCTCTGCACGCCCGCGTCCACGCTGCGCTCCAGATGCAGCAGCACCTCTTCGGGGCGGACCAGATCGACCGGCTCGCCCAGCAGGATGATCCGCTCGTCCGGACGCCGCGTCCGGCGAAACGGCGCCCGCTGCCGACGGCGGCGGTCAGGCGGGGGACCGGAGGGGTCAAAACCATGCGGCGCGTGATACATGACGGCTGTCTAGCCTGGCCGTTTCAACATCGGGTATGCGGACAGGGTTAATCCAAACCGAACACCGGCGCACCTCGGAGCAAGCATGCTGACCATCCCCACGCCGCCGCCCGCCGTCGAAGCCGCGCCGCCGCCGCTGTTGGCCTTTACCAGCAGCAACCGGTTCGCCGTCTTCGCTGATCTGGCGTCGATCAGGCCGGAGCCCGACGAGGGTGCCTCTGTCGTGCGGATGCGGTCGCTGCAGATCAGCCGCGAGGACATGCTGATCGGCGGCGTGGCCTATGTCGGCGGCTGGTCGTGGTGGCGGTTCGACTGCGCCGCCTGGACGGCCGACCGGCTGGATTTCGCGTCGCTGCGCGCGGACGGGACCGAAGGCCCTGTCACGCCCGAGAAGGCGCCGCCGGCCCCGATCACGCCGGGTCAGGATGCTGCGGCGCTGGCCGCTGCGGCGTGCGGAAAGGCTGTTCCGGCGGTGGAAGCGACATCGACAGCGGCGGCGGTGTGGATCGGCCGCGCGCGGCTGGCGCCCTAAGACCGCCCCCTGATCGTCATGGCGCTTCCGGCTTCAGGCGCAGGGCGCCGCGCTCCTCGCGATCCAGATCGACGCGGTCGCGCGGCAGGGCCTCGCGGCATTCGTCGCGCATGAAGGCCAGCATCTTCTCACGCACCTCGGCGCGCAGATCGAAGGCGACCGACGCGTTGCGCGCACTGGTCAGGCAGCGGATCTGGGCCGTGCGTTCGGTGATGTCCGTCACCTGAAGGGCCACGACGTCGCCGTCCCAATGCGGCGAGGCGTGGGCGATCTGCTCCAGCTTGACGCGCAGCCGCTCGATCGGCGCCTCATAGTCGACGTAGAGGAAGACCACGCCGATGAGGCGCGAATCCTCGCGCGTCCAGTTCTGGAACGGCTTCTGGATGAAATAGGTCAGCGGCAGCACCATGCGCCGCCAGTCCCAAAGCTTGACCACCACATAGGTCGAGGTGATCTCCTCGACCCGGCCCCACTCGCCCTCGACGATCACGGCGTCGTCCAGCCGGATCGGCTGGGAGGTGGCGATCTGGATGCCCGCGATCAGATTGGTCAGGAAGGGCTGCAGCGCCAGACCGGCGACGATGCCGACCACCCCGGCCGAGGCCAGCAGCGACAGCCCCCACTGCTTGACCCCCGGAATGGTCAGCAACGCCAGCCCCAGCGTCACCAGGCCGATCAATATGGCGGCGACCCGTTGCAGGATGCGCGTCTGGGTGACGTGCTTGCGGGCGTAGAGGTTGTCCTCCGCCTCCATGTTGAACTTCTTCAGGTGGACGATGGCGCCCATGTCCACCGCCCCGGCCAGCATCCAGCCGGACACCAGGATGAAGCAGAACAGCAGGGTCCGGCGTATGAACAGCGACGGCTCGGGCGCCAGGGGCGACACCGTGACGGCCAGCGCCAGGGCGATGATCATCACCGCCAGCCGCACCTTCAGCCGGGCGCGCTTCAGCATCCCCTTCCAGAAGGCGTCGCGGTTGCGCACCGCCAGCCTCAGCAGGGCGAAGACAACCTGATTGGCGGCCCAGCCGATGAAGACGAAGGCGACCGTGATGATCGAAATCACCGCCCACTTCGGCAGCCAGTGAAACTGACGCCAGAGGGCGAAGACGGTGTTGGTCAGGTCGATGACGAACTGGGGCATGGAGGAAGGTTAGACGCGCGAAACAGCTACGTCACCCGCTTCCCTCTCCCGCCGGGAGAGGGTTCAGGCCGCCGCCTGCTCCACCAGATCGGCCAGCCGCTGCGCGGCGTCGGGAATAGCCACCGAACGAGCCGCAGCCGACATGGCCGCCAACGCCAAAGGATCGGGCAGAATGGCGGTCAGGGCGGTCGTCAGCGCCTCAACGGTCAGGTCGTCCTCGGCGATCACCTTCGCCGCGCCCGCCTCGGCCAACGCGCGCGCATTCAGCGTCTGATGGTCGTCCATCGCGATTTTCAGCGGGATCAGCACCGACGGCAGGGCCGCCACCGCCAGCTCCGAACAGGTCGAAGCGCCCGCCCGCCCGATCACCAGATGCGCCTTGGACAACCGGTCGGCCATGTCGCGGAAGAAGGGGGCGACCTCGGCCTCGATCCCGGCGTCGAGGTAGATCTGGCGCGCGGCCTCCAGCGTCTCGGGCCGCGACTGCTGCTGCACCTTCAGCCGGTTGCGGATGGCCTCGGGCAGGGCCGCCAGCGCGCGCGGCGTGGTCTCGGACAGGATGCGGGCGCCCTGACTGCCGCCCGTCACCAGCACATGGATCGGGCCGCCCTCGACCGGCGCGGCGTAGGCCCGGTCGAACAGGGCGCGGATGTCCGGCCGCACCGGGTTGCCGACAAGGCGCGCGCGGGCGCCGACCCTGGCCGGGGCGCGCCACAGCGTCGGAAAGGCCGCCGCCACCGTGCCGACGGTCGAGGCCAGCATCCGGTTGGTGCGGCCCAGGACGGCGTTCTGTTCATGGATCACCGTCGGCCGCCGCGTCGCCACCGCCGCGACCAGGGCGGGCGCCGAGGGATAGCCGCCGAACCCGACCACCACATCCGCCCCCAGTTGGTCGAAGGCGGCCTTGGCCTGCCCCACGCCTTTCAGGATAGCGACGCCCGCCTTCAGCAGGCCGATCGGCCCGCGCCCCGTCGCCGCGTCCAGCGCCAGACGCTCTTCAGCCGGAAAGGCGTGGGCGTACTGCTCGCCGCGCTTGTCGGTGGCCAGCACCACGCGCCAGCCGCGCGCCGCCATCTCGCGAGCCAGCGCCTCTGCAGGGAACATATGGCCGCCGGTGCCCCCGGCGGCGACGACGCAGACCTTGGTCATGAGCGATACTCTCTTTACGGCAGCAGGCGACGGCGCGGGGCCACGTTCGACCCCAGTTCATAGGCGCCCGGACGACGCCGGGTCAGGGCCAGCGCAAACCCCATCGTCAGCCCCATGGCCATCATGGACGACCCGCCATAGCTGATGAAGGGCAGCGTCATCCCCTTGGTCGGGATCAGGTTCAGGTTCACCGCCACATTGATGCAGGCCTGAAGCCCGATCAGCATGAACAGCCCCGCCGCCGCCGTCTGTTCGAAGGAGTCGTTCAGCTTCATCGCCTTGCGCATCCCGCGAATGACGATGAAGGCGTATAGGCCGATCATGATCAGCGACAGCACCAGGCCGAACTCCTCAGCCCCCACCGAATAGATGAAGTCGGTGTGCAGGTCAGGAACGTGGCGCTTCATCACCCCTTCGCCAATGCCGCGCCCGACCAGGCCGCCGGCGCGGATCGCCTCGGAGGCGCGGTCGATCTGGTGGGTGTCGGTCGTCTCGGGCGACAGGAAGCGGCTCAGGCGGTCACGCATGTGGCTGAACATGAAATACAGCGACACCACCCCGCCGGCGCCAACCGCCGCCAGCGCCGCCACCCACTTCAGCGGCACCCCGGCCATGAAGAAGACGGCCATGAAGGTGGTGGTGACCAGCAGGGTCTGGCCGATGTCCGGCTGGATCAGCAGCAGGCCCACCGTCAACGCCCACATGCCGAAGGCGATGCTGACGCCCGGCACGCCCTCGCCCTTCTGAGCCTCGGCGAACATCCAGGCGGCGAAGACGATCAGGCCGGGCTTGGCGAACTCGGACGGCTGAAGGCTGAACGGCCCCAGATTGATCCAGCGCGCCGCCCCCTTCACCGTATCGCCGATGAACGGCAGGGCCGCCATGACCACGATGGCGCAGAACAGGGCCAGCACCGCGATCCGCCGCACGCCGCGCGGCGACAGCAGCGACGCGCCCAGCATCACGCACAGCCCCATGGTCGAAAAGACCATCATCCGCCACGAGTAATGGAAGGGATCGCGGATCGATTCATCAGCCAGAATGGCCGCCGGGCTTGAGGCGAAACTCAGCGCCACCCCCAGCGCCATCAGCGTCAGCGCGGCGCCCAGCAGGCCGCGATCGACCGTCCAGAACCAGCGCGCCACCATGCTCTGGTCGTTGCGCGAGAAGGGGTGGCTGTAGCTGTTATGGGTCATGCGGCAGACTCCGGCCTGGCGCCCAGGCTCAGGACGGCGGCGCGGAACGCCTCGCCCCGGACCTCGAAATCAGGAAACTGGTCGAAGCTGGCGCAGGCGGGCGACAGCAGGACGACCTGCTCGCCTCCAGCCGCAGCGGCGTCGGCGGCGGCCAGCTCGACGGCCCGCTCCATCGTATGGGCGACGACGTGTGGGGTATCGCCCAACGTCCCGGCGAAGGCGTCCGCCGCCTCTCCGATCAGATAGGCCTTGGCCACGCGCGGGAAGAGGTCGCGCAAGGCGTCGATGCCGCCCTCCTTGGCCCTCCCGCCCGCAATCCAGAAAACGGCAGGGTAGGAGGCCAGCGCCTGACGCGCGGCGTCCGCGTTGGTGGCCTTGGAGTCGTTGATGAAACGCACGTCGCCGAGGCGGCCCACGGCCTCCATCCGGTGCGACAGGCCGGGGAAGGTCAGCAGGCCCTCGACCGCCGCCTCATGCGACACGCCCAGCGCCCGCGCTGCGGCATAGGCGAAGGCGGCGTTCTGGGCGTTATGGCGGCCGGGCAGCGAGCGGGCGGCGGAGAGGTCGGCCAGCACTTCGCTACCAGCCATCAACACGCCCGCCGCCGCCGAATACCCTTCTCCCCTCGGGGGAGAAGGTGGGCCGCGAAGCGGCTCGGATGAGGGGGATGCCAGATACGACGGCGCCTCTTCGGCATGAGATGCGACAGGGGATACGTCCCCCTCATCCGTCTTGCTCTGCAAGCCACCTTCTCCCCCGAGGGGAGAAGGAAGGGACACGACCGTCTCTACGCGCCGCCCCTGCGCCCGCAGGTCGGCTGCGACCGCACGGCCCCACTCTTCGTCCACGCCGACCAGCGCCAGCGCCTCGCCATCCTGCGCCTGGAAGATCCGGCGCTTGGCGGCGACGTAGCCTTCCATACCGCCGTGGCGGTCCAGGTGGTCCGGCGACACATTGGTCAGGATCGCCACGTCCGGCGCGAAACGGGTCGTCAGGTCCAGTTGATAGGACGACACCTCGATCACATAGACCGCATCCGCCGTCGGCTCGGGCAGAGCCAGAACCCCGATGCCGATATTGCCGCCGATGTGGACGCTAAGGCCCGCCTGCTTCAGCACCCAGCCGATCAGGGCGGTGGTGGTCGACTTGCCGTTGGTGCCGGTGATGGCGACCACGCGCGGCCGTTCCCCTTGCGGCAGGGCGGCCAGCGCCCGCGCGAACAGCTCCACATCTCCTATGACCGGCACGCCCGCCTCATGGGCGCGCTCAACGGTCCAGTGCGGCTTGGGGTGGGTCAGCGGCGCGCCGGGCGACAGCACCAGGGCAGCGAACCCGGACCAGTCGGCGCGCGTCAGATCCTCTACGAGGAAGCCCTCGGCCTCGGCCTGCATCCGGCCTGAGACGCCGTCGTCCCACAGCACGGGGATCGCGCCCCCGGCCTGAAGCGCGCGCGCCGCCGTGATCCCCGACCGCCCCAGGCCGAAGACCGCAACGCGACGCCCCTCGAAGCCGGGAACGGGGATCATCGGATCAGCGCAGCTTCAGCGTGGCCAGACCGGCCAGGGCCAGCATGGCGGCGACGATCCAGAAGCGGATCACCACGGTGGATTCGGGCCAGCCCATCTTCTCGAAATGGTGGTGGATCGGCGCCATCAGGAAGATGCGCTTGCCCGTCAGCTTGAAGTAGCCGACCTGGATCATCACCGAGGCGGCCTCGACCACGAACAGGCCGCCGACGATGCCCAGCACCAGCTCGTGCTTGGTCGCCACGGCCATGGAGCCGAGCGCGCCGCCCAGGGCCAGGGAGCCGGTGTCGCCCATGAAGATCTTGGCCGGCGGCGCATTGTACCACAGGAAGCCCATGCCCCCGCCGATGATGGCGGCGCAGAAGATGGCCAGCTCGCCCGCGCCGGGCACGTGGTGGACCTGCAGATAGTCCGCGAACAGGAAGTTGCCGACCAGATAGGAGATGATGCCGAAAGCGCCCGCCGCCATCATCACCGGCACGATGGCCAGGCCGTCCAGACCATCCGTCAGGTTCACCGCATTGGAAAAGCCGATGATCGTGAAGGCGGCGAAAGCCACATAGAACCAGCCGATGTTCAGCAGCACCGCCTTCAGGAAGGGGAAGGCGATCGATGTCTCCAGCCCCGGCGAGGTCGGCGACTGGGTCATCCACAGCACGGTCAACACGCCGGCGATGACGGCCACGACCGTCTGGGCCAGCAGCTTCTGCTTCGACGTCAGCCCGGCCGAGGTCTGCTTCGTCACCTTGGCGTAGTCGTCGATGAAGCCCAGCACGCCGAAGGCCGCCGTCACGCCCGAGACGATCCAGATATAGGGGTTGGTCAGGTCGCCCCACAGCAGCACGGCCACGCCGATGCCCGCCAGGATCATCAGCCCGCCCATCGTGGGCGTGCCGACCTTGGACAGGTGGGACACCGGGCCGTCGTCGCGGATCGGCTGGCCCCGGCCCTGCTTGGCGCGGATCCAGTTGATGAAGCGGCTGCCCATCGCGACCGCCACGATCATCGAGGTCGCCATCGCCAGCGCCACGCGCACTGTCTGATACTGGATCAGGTGCAGCAGCGGATATTCCTGAGCGACGTCCGCGTAATAGAGATAGAGCAGATAGAACATTCTTGGGTGACCCTATCGCGTCGCGCGCGGCGCGCCGCTGCTTGAGGGGTTGTTGCCTTGTTCGGTCACGCCGAGATTTGCAAGCGCTACAGCAACCAGCGAGGCCTTCGATCCGTTCGAGCCCTTGACCATGACCACGTCGCCGGGCTGGATCAGGGTCGCGGCCTCGGCGGCCAGTTCGGCGGCGGTCTCGCGCAATTGCCCGCGCAGCGCAGGCGGCAGGGCCTCATGCAGCAGGCGCATCTGCGGCCCTGCCGTATGCACCACGTCCAGACCAGCGGCGACGATGGCGGGGGCAAGCCCTTCGTGAAGAGCCCGGCTGTGCTCGCCCAGCTCCAGCATGTCGGTCAGCACGACGACGCGGCGCCCGCCCTGCCCCACCGGCTTGGCGCCCAGGCTGACGAAGCCCGCCTTCATCGACAGCGGATTGGCGTTGTAGCTCTCGTCGATCAGGGTGAAGGCGCCGCCGGTGATGGCGACCGTCTTCATCTGCCCGCGCCCGGCCAGCGGCTGGAAGCCCGCGAGGGCCTGAAGCGCCGTTTCCAGCGACACGTCCAGCGCCTGCAGCATCAGGATGACGCACAGGCTGTTCAGCCCCCAGTGCACGCCCGATTGAGCGAGGCGATATTCGATGCGCTGTCCGTCCAGCTCAGCCGTGACGGTCGCGCCCTCGCTATCAGCCACAAACTCCAGCAGGCGCGCGCCACAGCCTGCATCATGGCCGAAGGTCCGCACCACGGCCCCGGCGTCCAGCGCCCCCTGACGCACAATGTCAGCGTGGGCGTCGGCGGCGTTGACCACGGCGATCCCGCCCGGCGCCAGCCCCTCGAAGATGGCGGCCTTCTCGCGCGCCACGCCCGCCTCGCCGTCGGCGAAGGCTTCGATATGCACCGGCCCGACCGTGGTGACGGAGGCGGCGTGCGGGCGCACAAAGGCCGACAGCGGCCCGATCTCGCCCGGATGGTTCATGCCGATCTCGAACACGGCGCGGTCCGTGCCCTGAGGCATGCGCGCCAGCGTCAACGGCACGCCGATATGGTTGTTGTAGCTCTTGATCGAGGCGTGGCTTGATCCCGCCAGATCAAGGCCCGCCTTGATCGCCTGGGTCACGCTGGTCTTGCCGACGCTGCCGGTGACGGCGCCGCGCAGACGGGCGCGGTCGCGCGCGGCGACGCCCAGCGCCTCCAGCCCCCTCAGGGAGTCGGGAACCAGAACATAAGGCCCGCCCTCGACCGGCCGGTCGACCAGCGCAACCGTCGCGCCCGCCGCAAAGGCGGCCGCGGCGAACTCATGCCCGTCGCGCGCGCCGTGCAGGGCCAGGAACAGGTCGCCCGGCGCGATCTCGCGGCTGTTGTAGGTCAGGCCCGAGATCGAGGCGTCGGGTCCATGAAGCCGTCCTCCGGTCGCCGAGGCGATCGCTTCGGCGGTCCAGAGCGGCGTGCGTGCGTCAGGCATGGTCTTTCAGGGCTTCGGTCGCTTCGGCGGCGTCGTCGAAGGGATGCACGACCCCGCCGACGATCTGACCCTGTTCATGCCCTTTTCCGGCGATCACGACCACATCTCCTTCGCGCATCAGGGAGACGGCGTGGCGAATGGCCTCGCGGCGGTCGCCGATCTCCAGCGCGTCGGGGCAGCCTGCGCGGACCTGAGCGCGGATGGCGACGGGGTCTTCGGAACGCGGGTTGTCGTCGGTGACGATGGCCATATCGGCCAGACGCCCGGCGATCTCGCCCATCAGCGGACGCTTGGCCCGGTCGCGGTCGCCGCCCGCGCCGAAGACGACGATCAGGCGGCCCGTCGCGTGCGGACGCAGGGCGTTCAGCACCGTCTCCAGCCCGTCGGGGGTGTGGGCGTAGTCGACATAGACCTCGCCGCCGCGCCCAGCTTCGCCGGGGATGCGTTGCAGGCGGCCCTGCGCGCCCTGGATAAGCTCCAGCGCCGGGATGACGCGATCAGGGTCTTCGCCGCCCGCGATGCACAGGCCCGCCGCCACCAGAGCGTTGGACGCCTGGAACGCGCCCGCCAGCGGCAGTAGGACGTCATGCACCCGGCCGCGCACGTCGAGTGTCAGACGCTGGCCCTCCGGCGTCGCCCGGCGCGCCAGCAGGGTCAGGTCGCGCCCGCGCTCGCCCACGCCCATCACGCCCAGCCCCGCCATGATCGAAGCCGAGGCGAAGGCCGAATAGGCGTCGGAATCCGCGTTCAGAACCGCCGTGCGCCCGCGCGGCAGCAGGGCCTCGAACAGGCGCATCTTGGCGGCGCGGTACTCGTCCATCGTGCCGTGATAGTCGAGGTGATCCTGCGTAAGATTGGTGAAGCCCGCCGCCTTGATCGCCACCCCGTCCAGACGCCGCTGGTCGATGCCGTGGGACGAGGCCTCCAGCGCAAGGTGCGTGACCTCCTTGCGGGCCAGTTCGGCCAGCAGACGGGCGGCCTCGGCGGCGTCGGGGCTGGTCAGGCCGGGGCCGGTCAGGGCGTAGGTTTTGTCGCCCTTCTGGCCGACGACGCCCAGGGTTCCCATGCTGGCCGACTTCAGGCCCATGCCCGCCCAGATCTGACGGCAGAAGTTGGCGACCGAGGTCTTGCCGTTGGTGCCGGTCACGGCGACGCAGGTGCGCGGCTGGGCGCCGTAGAAGGCGCGCGCGGCGATGGCGTAGGCCCGGTGCACATCGCCCGATCCGACCAGAACCGGCGCCGCGCCTTCCGGCGTGTCAGACGGCGCCAGCACGGCGGCGGCGCCTTTCGCCAGGGCCTGCGGAATGAAGGCGCGGCCGTCGGCCTGCGTCCCCGGCAGGGCGACGAACAGGGCACCGGGCACGACCTGACGGCTGTCGGCGGTGACGGCGGTGATCTCGGGATCCGAGGTCACGTCGCGGCGCAGCAGTTCGGAAAGGCGCAGGTGGGCGCTGGGAAGGCTCATCGGCCGTCGCCCTCCACGTCCTGAAACTCGGGAATCTTTTCGCCCAGCGCGGTGGACCAGCGGTCGGCCTTGCGCTCGACGCCCAGAAAGCCCGCGATGCGGTTGGCGATGCGACCCACGGCGGGCGCGGCGACATAGCCGCCGGTGCGCGGATAGACGCCCGGCTCATCCATCAGGACGAAGACGGTGTACCGCTTGGCGTCCACCGGCCCGTCGGCGGGGAAGACCCCGGCGAAGGAGCCGACGGCCACCGCCGGATTATAGCGGCCGTTGACCAGCTTGTTGGCCGAGCCCGTCTTGCCGCCCATGCGCAGGCCCGGCGCATCGGCGAACCGGCCGGAACCGCGCGTGACGTTGCGGCGCATCAGGTCCAGCATGGTCGCCGAGGTCTCGGGCGAGACGACCTGATGCGTCTGGGCGTTCGGACGGCCGCCCTTGCGCAGGGTCGGCGCCACATAGCGCCCGCCGTTGCTCAGCGCCCCATAGGCCGCCACATACTGAATCGGCGTGACCATGACTCCATAGCCGAAGGACAGCGACGCCAGGGTGCTGTCGTCCCACTTGCGCACCTTGGGCGGGGCGGCCGATTCCTTCAGCTCGATCGGGGCGGCGTCCAGCAGGCCCAGACGGCGGAAATAGTCGCGCATCACATCGCCGCCCATCTCGACCGCCAGTCGCGAGGTGCCGATGTTGGACGAATGCAGATAGACCTCCTCCAGTGTCAGCACCTTGTTGGTGGCGTGGAAGTCGGTGATGCGGCGCTTGCCGATCTGCAGCGCCTGAGAGGCGTCGAACAGGGTGTTCATGTCGGCCCGGCCGGTGTCGATCCCGGCGGCGACGGTGAAGCTCTTGAACACCGAACCCATCTCATAGTGGGCTGAAACGACGCGGTTCAGCGTGGCCTCTTCCGGCGCGGCGTTGCGGCGGTTGGCGTCATAGGTCGGCCACGAGGCCATCGCCAGAATCTCGCCCGTCTGCACGTCGGCGACGACGGCGACGGCGCCCTTGACCTTATGTTCCTCGGCGGCGATCGCCAGCTCGTTCTCGACCACGCCCTGAACCCGCAGGTCGATCGACAGAGGGAAGTCCTCTCCCGCGACGCCCGCCGCGCGGATTTCCTGATTGAAGGCCAGTTCGGCGCCCGCAACGCCCTCGCCGCCCGTATCCGAACGACCGATCAGATGCACGGCCGAGCTGCCCAGCGGATAGACGCGGCGGTCCTCCGGCTCGAACGTCACTCCGCCCAGCGCCAGCGCATGGACCGCGCGGCGCTCCGACGGCGTCAGGCCGGTCACCACGATCAGGCGGCGCTCGCCGCTCATCACCTTGTCCAGACGCTTGGCCGGGATGCGCGGCAGGGCGCGGCGCAGCTGCGCCTTGGCGGCCGGTATGTCCCAGACCTCGCGCGGGTCGATATAGAGGCCGTAGTGGGTGATGTTGGTCGCCAGCAGCTGGCCGTTGCGGTCCACCAGATCGGCGCGCGTCAGGGCGCCGGGATGGAAACCCGCCCCCGCCCCGCCGCGCGGCGTCAGCAGGGCGGCGTGCGCAGCGCCCACGGCCAGACAGGCGAACACGCCGCAGAAGGCCGCCATGATCAGGAAGATGCGGACGCGGGTGTCTTCTTCCGGGCGGGCGTCGGCGCGGGCGCGCTCGAACGAATGCTCCAGGTTCCACACCAGAGAGGCGACCCAGCGCCCCCAGGCCGAGACGGCCCCGCCGAAGGTCGCCTGCGGGCGGCCGCGATAGCCCATGCCGTGATGGTCATGCACGCTCATTGCACGGCCTCCACAGCGGCGGCGGCCGCGGCAGACGCCGGTTCGACCGGCTTCTCGGCCGGCGGCGGCGCGATTTCGGGCAGGGTCGCCTCGCCCGCCTGCTTCTTCACATCGACGGGCCCCAGACCGATCTCGCGCGACAGGGCCTCCAGACGGGCGGGCTGCTCCAGCCGCGTGACCTCGGCGCGCAACAGGCGGACCCGCTCGCGGTTTTCACGGATGTCGCGCTCGATGCGGCTGATCTCGGCGCTTTCGCGGGCGGCGGCCGCCTTGGCGATATAGACCGAGAAGACCAGCGCCAGCACGCAGGCCACGCCGATGATCTCGACGCAGCGCACGCCGCGCACCTTCCACTCGAACAGGCGTTTGACGGGGGCGGGCATGGCGATCATGCGGCCCTCCCCTTCATCGCGCCCCAGGCCGGGGCGTCGGTCCGAACCGCCGCGCGGATCTTGGCCGAGCGGGCGCGGGGGTTGGCGGCCAGTTCGGCCTCGCCCGCCTCGCGCGCGCCCTTGAACAGCAGGTCGAAGCTGGGCTTGCGCGTCTCGACCGCCACCGGCGCATGGCGCGATCCGCCCGGCGCATTGCCGGTGCGCTCGGTCAGGAAGGCCTTTACGATGCGGTCTTCCAGCGAGTGGAAGGTGACGACGACCAGCCGGCCGCCGGGCGCCAGCGTCGCCTCGGCCGCCTCCAGCCCGCGCTCCAGCTCGCCCAACTCATCGTTGACGGCGATGCGCAGGGCCTGAAACACGCGGGTCGCCGGATGGATGGCGGCGCCGCGACGCCCGCCCAGAGCCTTCTCCACCACCTCGGCCAGATCGAGCGTGCGGGTGAAGAGCTGTTCGACCCGGCGACGCAGGATGGCGGTGGCGACCCGGCCCGACTGGCGCTCGTCGCCGTACAGCTTGAAGATATGGGCCAGCGGCCCGTGGTCCCAGGTGTTGACGATGTCGGCGGCGGTTTCGCCCTCATCCGACATCCGCATGTCCAGCGGCCCGTCGCGCATGAAGGAAAAGCCGCGCTCGGCCTGATCCAGTTGCATGGACGAGACGCCGATATCGAAGACGGCGCCGTCCAGCTTCGCCTTGCCGCTCTCCTCAAACGCCTCGGCCAGACCGGAGAACGGCGTGCGGATCAGTTGGAAACGATCGGGGAAGTCGCGCGCCACAGCCTCGGCGAAAGGCTGCACCGTCGGGTCGCGATCCAGCGCCACCACATCCGCGCCGCGCTCCAGAATGGCGCGCGTATAGCCGCCCGCGCCGAAGGTGGCGTCGATAACGACGTCGCCCGCCTTGGGCGCCAGCGCCTCGATCACTTCAGCCAGCAGGACAGGCGCGTGCGGAGAGGTCATGCCGCCCCTCCCGTCTTCGCCGCAGCAGCCTGACGCCGCATCTCGCCGAACTGCTTCAGGCCCTCGCGCGCCATGCGGCGTTGCTCGGCGCGGTGCGCGGCCCACTTGTCCTTGTTCCAGATCTGGAAGCGCTCGCCGACGCCGTAGATGACGACCGTGTCGGACAGATCGACCTCGGCGCACAGATGTTCCGGCAGGGTGATGCGCCCGCCCGAGTCATAGGCCAGCGGCTTTTGCTCGCCGAAGATCGAGGCTTCCAGCGCCGAGCGGTAGGGATCGCCGAAAGGCAGGCTTTCGATCACTGCGCGGTACTCGGCGAACAGCTTGTCCCCGCCCGCTTCCAGACAGTCGGCTTCGATGGAGGGGAAGCAGAATACGCCATGCTCGGCGCCGTTCTCAGCCGTGCGGAATTCCTGAGGGATCAGGAGACGGCGCTTGCCGTCCAGCTGCTTCTCGTAGGTCGAGAGAAACACGCCCTGCCCAATCGAACCCTGCGGCCCGTCCCTGAAATCCGTTGAAGAAAACCCACGCGTCGGGCGTTCGGCCCCTACTCATGAGCCATTGGGATAGCATGGGACAGAATGGGCCTCAATGGGATTAGTTGACGCCCTTTAACCTAATTTGCGGTTCGTTCGGCGCGTCGAGGACTGTAAAATCAGAACATACACAGAACAAAATGAGTATTCACAGGCTGTGGACGGGTTCTAACGCCTTGATTTCAACGGAATGGTTAACGGCCAAGACCTCTCCCGCCGGGAGAGGGTCGGCGTTAATGCCCTCAAGCAGCGCGAAGCGCGTTAGGGCAAGTATAAAGCCAGACGGCCTGTAAGCCGGGTTCTGTTCCGCCCGAAAGCGGCGACGATCATTCCTCTGGGCCGCCCATTGCTGGACAGCTCTCGCGACCTACCCGGACATCTGGGGCGGTGAACCCTGCGGAGCGAGCCCCGCGCGATGTCCCTATTTGGTCTTGCTCCAGGCGGGGCTTGCCATGCCGTCGACGTTGCCGCCGACGCGGTGGGCTCTTACCCCACCCTTTCACCCTTCCCTGAGCCGAAGCCCAGGCGGTTTGCTTTCTGTGGCGCTATCCCTCGGGTCACCCCGGGCGGGCGTTACCCGCCGCCTTTTCACCGTGGAGCCCGGACTTTCCTCGACAGGGGCAAGCCCCCGCCGCGACCGCCCGGCCGTCTGGCGAGCGCTAGATGCGCGCGAATGGGCGCAAGGTCAATGTGAGACGAACAGTCCCTCTCCCGATGGGAGAGGGCTTGAGCCTCCAAGAGCGTCAGCGATTGGCGAAGGCGAAAGGGTGAGGGTTCGCGGGTGGAGTCGGCCTACGGGCCGTCGCGCCACGGCTTACGCCGACTGACAGGACAAGCCCCTCACCGTTTCGCGCAAAGAACGATCGCTTCGCTCTCGTGCGCTCAAGCCCTCTCCCGCCGGGAGAGGGTCATATTCCCTAATCCAGCACGCCCGTCACGCTCTCGACCGAGGCCAGTTGCAGCAACCCCACCAGCCGCGCGCGCGTCTCGCCGTCAGCCACGCCGTCCACCCGGTCGGGCCGCCAGTGGCGCTGGAAGGCTTCGACCGTCAGGCGAGTCTCGTCGTCATAGGCGCCGCCAGACTGCACCGCATAGCCCAGCCGGTGCAGGCCTGAACGCAGGACGATGACGCCCAGCCCCTCGTCGCCCGGCGACAGGGGCGCGCCCAGGGCGCCGATACGCTCGGGCGCCGGGTCGAACCACAGGCCGTGCCCGGCCTCGGCCAGACGCTTCCACGGGAAGAGCTCGCCGGGATCCTGTTTGCGCTCGGGCGCCATGTCGGAATGGCCGATGATGCGGGCGTCGGGGATGGACCAGCGGGTGCGGATGTCCGCCGCGAGGGCGATCACCGCCTCGATCTGCGGCTCGGGGAACAGACGATAGCCGAACTCATGGCCCGGATTGACGATCTCGATGCCGATGGAGGCGGCGTTGACGTCGGTCTCGCCCTGCCAGGCGCCTCGCCCGGCGTGCCAGGCCCGGCGCTCTTCGGCCACCAGACGCAGGATGGAGCCGTCCTCATCGACGACGTAGTGGGCCGAGACCTTGGCCTCCGGGTCACGCAGGCGGGCGATCGCCGCCTCGGCGGTCTGCATGCCGGTATAGTGCAGCACCAGCATGTCCGGCGGGCCGCGCCGGGCGTCGAAGTTTGGAGAAGGCGCGTCGGTGTAGGCGGTCATGAGGGGCCGATCAGCGCCCTTCCTTTTCCCAGCCGTAGGTCACCCAGGTGTCGCCGACTTTACGCGCGTCGATGACGCCATCGTCGCGACGGCGACGAGCGGTCATGGCGCGGCGGGCGCGCAGGGCGAAACCGGCGAAGAAGACCAGAACCCCGCCGACAATGGCGATCATGGCGACGGCGGCGGCGGTGAAGACGGCCAGCAGGGCGCCCACGGTCACGGCCAATGCCGTGGCGATCAGCCCCGCCGCCCAAACGAAGGGCGCCAGCAGGCCGGAACCGGGCCGACGGCGCGCGTTGAAACCCAGCGGGCCCATCGGGTCGGAGTTGATCATGAACTCAAAGCCTCTCTCAGCGTCCTGATGAACGCCTGAAGCGCAATGTCGGTCCATCGACCTGAACGGTCAATGCACTGCGACATCACGCGTCAGTCACATTCGCGATCGCCAGGCCGTCAGAAGGCCGGTTGGTCCGCCAGAACCACGGCGCCGCGGCTGCGCATCCGGTCGACCTCGACGCGGTTCAGCATGGCCTGGGCGGCCGGATCGCCCATCACCTGACCGACCTTGACCATGGCGTCTGCCGCCTGGCCCGAGGCGCCGAAGGCCGTGGCGATGGCCTCCCACGGCGACTGGGGCTGCGGGAAGCGCTTGAAGCGGACGCTTTCAGCTGCCGGAATCTTGGCCAGTTCACGCGCCTTGGCCACAGCCTCTTCCAGACCGCCGAGTTGATCGACCAGACCCAGGCCGTGCGCCTGGGCGCCGGTCCAGACGCGGCCCTTGGCGATCTCGCGCACGCGCTCGACCGGCAGCTTGCGGCCCTTGGCCACCCGGGCGACGAACTCTTCGTAGATGCGGTCCATCGAGGCGGCGAAGGCCGCGCGCTGACCCTGATCGAAGCCCTGCACCGGCGAGAAGGCGTCGGCGTAGTCGCCGCCGACCGACAGGCCGCGCATGTCGACGCCGAAACGGCCCAGCGCATCGGCCAGCACGAACTTGCCGCCGAAGACGCCGATCGAGCCGGTCAGGGTCGAGGGCTGGGCCACGATCCAGTCGGCCTCGGAGCTGATCCAGTAACCGCCCGACGCCGCATAGGCGCCCATCGACACCACCACCGGCTTGCCCGCCGCCTTGGCCGCGCGCACGGCGGCCAGAACCTGCTCCGACGCTTCCGGCGAGCCGCCCGGCGAGGAGACGCGGAAGACGATGGCCTTCACGTCCTTGTCCTCGATCGCCTGATAGATGGCCTTGGCGGTGTCGTCCGAGCGGATGCTGGTCCCGCCGCCGAAGGGCGAATCGTTGGAGCCGCGGCCGGTCATGATGGCGCCCTCGCCGCCGACGATGGCGATGGCCGACTTTGCCGAGCCCGAGCCCGAGGTCGTGCGCGTTCCCTTCATCGAGGCGTATTCGCCGAACTTGACGATCTTGGCGTTCTTGCCCGCCTTTTCCTTGGCGGCGGCCTCGGCTTCCTCGACCTGGCCGATCTTGTCGACCAGCTTCAGCGACAGGGCCTGATCAGCCGAATAGGGGCCGGCCTCGATGACGGCCTTCAGGGCCTCGGGCGTGGTCTTGCGGTCGCGGGCGACATTGGCGACGGCGCTGTCGTAGATGGAGCCCATCCAGGCCAGCATGGCCTCGCGGTGCGGGGCGGTGAAGTCGCTCTGCGTATATTCGTTGACGGCGTTCTTATACTCATAGCGCTGTTCGAAGTCGGCCTTGACGCCATACTTCTGGAAGGCGCGGCCCAGGAAGACGCTGTCCGCCGCCAGACCCACGGCCTGGAAGTTCGCCGTGTTCTGCAACCACAGCTGATCGGCGCTGGAGGCGACCATATAGCTGGACATGACCGCGCCCACCGGCATGAAGCCCTGACTGTGGGCGATCACCGTCTTGCCCGAAGCGCGGAAGCGGGCGATCGCCTGACGCACCTCATCGGCCGAGGCGGGCGTCATGCCGGCTTCGGGCGCGCGCAGCAGCAGCACCTTGACGTTGTCGTCGGCCGCCGCCTGAGCCAGCACGTCCACGACCTGAACCACCGACAGGCTAGGGCCGCTGAAGGCCGCGAAGGGGTTGGTCGGCGTCTGGTCGGTCAGGCCGCTGCGCAGGTCCAGTTCCAGCACAGTGTGCGCGGGCGTCGAAGGCTTGGACGCGCCGGCCGCCATGGCGAAGAAGATCAGCGCCACCACGGGCAGAACGACGAAGAAGGCCACAAGCCCGGCGAAGACGCCCAGCATGGTGAGGAAGAACTGCTTCATGGGAAGGCGGGCGTCCAGGATCGCGGCCAGAGGCGGCCAAGCGTGAGGATAGAGGCCGCGCCCGCCGCGTCAAATGAACGGACGGTAATGAACGCATCAAAAACCCTCTCCTGTTGGGAGAGGACTTGAGCGCACGAGAGCGTCAGCGATCGTTCTTGCGCGAAAGGGTGAGGGTTCGCGGGTGAAGTCGGCGTCAGCCGTGGCGCGACGGCTCACGCCGACTGATGTGACAAGCCCCTCACCCTTTCGCCTGCTCCAATCGCCTTCGGCTCCTGGAGGCTCAAGCCCTCTCCCGCCGGGAGAGGGTTCAAGTCATATCGAAGTGACATCACCGCCCGATATCGTAGGTCCCGCTGATGTCGATGCGGACCGACAGTTCTCCGGCCGAAACCGGGGTCGAGGCGCCGGCGTCCATCGAGGCGGCGCGGGCGTACATGGCCTGCGGGCGCACTTCGGGCACATAGCCGCCGCCTTCGGTCAAGGAGCGCACCTGACCCAGTTGCACGCCCATGGCGTCGGCGTACAGACGCGCCTTGTCCTGCAGGGCGCGCACGGCCAGCACGCGGGCCTGATCCTCGGCCGCCTTAGGATCCTTCAGGCCGAAGCTGATGCCGTCGATCTGGTTGACGCCCGCGCCGACCACGGCGTCGGCGGTCGCGCCGACCTTGGTCAGGTCGTTGATGACCACGGTGACGCGGTTCGAGGCCTGATAGCCGCGCAGTTTGGGCAATTCGTTCTGCTGATAATCATATTGCGCCGACAGGTTCAGGCCCGAGGTCTGGATGTCGCGCTCGGCGATCCCGGCGCGGCGCAGGGCGGCGATGACGCGCGTCATCTGCTGAGCGTTCTGGGCCATGGCCTCCTGGGCCGTCGGGGCCTCGGTCACCACGCCGAAGTTGATCGTGGCCTGATCCGGCGCGACCTTGACCTCGCCATAGGCCGACAGGTTCAGGGCGGGTTGTTGAGCCATGGCGTGCACCTGGATCGGAGAAGCGCCGCCGGGCTGGGATTGAGCAGATACGACGGCCGGCGCCGCCAAGGTCATCAGGGCCGTGCCCAACATCAGGGCGCGTGCGGTGCGGGTCATGGGGAGGTCTCCGTCGAAATCGTTCGGGCGGGCGTGTTCGCCAGCCACGGCCCAACTTAGCCGTTTCAAGCTGAACAAACGCAAAAGGCCCCTGTGCAGGTTCCATTCATCGGCGTGAAAAGCGTGACAGGTCCAAGGCGGCTTTGCAGCCGACGCGCCGCCTGCTAGGCACGGCTTGCGCGCGTTTCGGGGGCGTGTAGCTCAATGGTTAGAGCCGACCGCTCATAACGGTCTGGTTGGGGGTTCGAGTCCCTCCACGCCCACCATTCTCCATGAGGCGCCGCCGCGACCGGCCCTCTGTTTCACAGGCCTTCCGTCCGGCCGGGGTTCGTGGCAGTGGGGCGTGATGACGTCGCCTAAAGCCCCTGCCTCAAAAGCTCCCGGCAAGCCTGATCGCCCCTTCCCCACCCTGTTGCTGGAGCTGGAGGCGCGGGCGACCTGGGACGGTCATGTCTGCGGGGTTGATGAAGCGGGTCGCGGACCGTGGGCCGGGCCGGTGTCGGCGGCGGCGGTGATCCTGAACCCCGACGACCTGCCGCCGGGCATCGACGATTCCAAGGCCCTGACCGAAAAGCGCCGCACGGTGCTGGAGATCGACATCAAGGCGCGCGCCCTGGCCTGGGGCGTCGGCTTCGCTTCGGTCGAGGAGATCGACGAACTGAACATCCTGCACGCGACGGGGCTGGCCATGCGACGGGCAGTCGAGGCCCTGGCCCATCCGCCGGTCCACGCCCTGGTGGACGGCAACTACCGCTTTCCGCTGCCCTGTGCAGTGACCCCGGTGGTCAAGGGCGACAGCCTGTCCCTGTCGATCGCGGCGGCCTCGATCCTGGCCAAGACGGCGCGGGATCGGCTGATGATCGAGATGGATGCGACCTATCCGGGCTACGGCTTCGCCAGCCACAAGGGCTACAACGCGCCCATCCATCAGAAGGCTCTGCAGACGCTGGGCCCCTGCCCCGCGCACCGCCGCAGCTGGGCGCCGATCCGGGCCTTGCTGGAAGCCGCCTGATAGAGCTTCGCTTGCGCTCTAGACCGACAGGGCGCCGCCCAGCATCATCCCCATGAGCCCCGCCACAAGGGCGCCCAGCAGGAAGATGGTCCATCCGTCGAGGCCGCGATCAACGCTGTTGGTCCGCGGAGCCTGAACCACAGGCGCAATCCTGGAGACAGGCGTCCTTCGCCCGAACCTGGCGACGGCTTCCTGTTCTTCAACAGGGCGGCGAGAGATGTCGAAATCACTCTGGGCACGGGGAGAAGCAAACGAACGCATGACAGCCAGAACGACAAGCCGCCTCCTTCGTTCCTTGGGCCTCGACTGAAGAATCTGTCCGGCTTCAGGCTACGCTGCGACCGGCAGAACCACCGGCCGGTCGGTGACGACGAACAGGTGTTCGACGTTCTGCAGCCGCCCGACCGCCCCGACCTTCTCGCCCTTCAGATTATGAATGCCGATGCGGGCGCCGACATAGCGGGGATAGGGGATGTCGACCACCTGAACGTGCCCGCGCGAGGCCAGCATGGCCACCAGATCCTCGCGGCTCAGATAGCCCTCGTCGTTGAAGCTGACGATCAGGTTCGGCGCCTTCAGCCGCTCGATCACCGCCTGCATGGCCGGGCCGATGCCGGGGCGGCTGTTGAAGGCGCTCTTGCGGGTCTTCACGTCGACCCGCTTGCGGGCCACGCCATAGGTCTCGGGCTTGTCCCACAGGACCAGGCTTTCCCAGCAATGGTAGTTGGCCAGATAGGAGTGCTGATTGTACGGCGGGTCCAGATAAACCAGATCGGCCTCAACCTCGGCCGCGACCTCCACCGCGTCGCCACGCGTCGCCACGCACGGTCCCGCAGGCACGCCTGGCAGCAGGTCCGGCAGACGCAGTTCCAGCGGCTTCAGCGCGCGCGGCGCCCATTGCTTCATATAGGCCATCTGCAAGCCCGCCGTGGAATCCACGCGGTCGGCCGCCTCCATCAGGGCGACCAGGACGACGGCCTTCAGGGCCGGCTCCAGTTCCATCGTCTCGATGCGCTCGCGCATGGCGTCGATGCGGGCGCCGTTGTCGGGATGGAAGAAGCGCGCCTCTTCGCAGAAGGTGCGGGTGAACCAGCCGGCCTCGGGTTTCACCATGCGCAGCTCGGCCAGCACGGCCTCAGCCCGCTCGGCCCAGATCTCGCGGTCGGCCTGCACATAGGCTGCGGCCAGGGCGTGGGCATAGGCGTTGTGGTCGTTCGACCAGACGCGGAAACCGTCGCGCTTCAGCCGGTGCCCGACGCGCGCCGTGCCCGAGAACAGGTCGCAGACCATGCCCCCATCAGGCAGGGCGGCCCTCACCGCCCCCGCCACATGGCCCAGAAGCGCCCGCTTTGAGCCGATGTATTTGATCATTCCGTCCCGTCAGGTTCCGCGGGCGCGCCTCGCCCCTTTTACGCCGCGAGGGGCAGAATGGGCCGGAGCATGGGCCAGACGCAACAGATTCGCCGCGCCCGGCGCGCCAAAGGGGGTTCCCGCCAGGATCAGGATGCGCTGACCCGGCTCGGCCAGGCCGTAGAGCATGGCGGCTTCGACCGCGTCATCTGTCAGGCCTTCCAGAGAAATCGGCTGATCGCCCAGCCGCGGCTCCAGCCCCCAGACCAGGGCCAGCCTGCGCGCGGTCTCGGGCTTGGGCGTCAGGGCCAGCACCGGTTGCAGCGGGCGTTCGCGCGACATGCGCCGCGCCGTGCCGCCCAGCGTCGTGAACACCACCATACAGGCGGTCGAGGACGCCTCGGCCGCCTTCCTCGCCGCCGCGACCAGGGCGTCGACATCGTCAATGTCCATGCCCGCGTGATCGGCGTCCATCAGTCCCGGCCACAGGGGGTCGCGCTCCACCCGCTCCATGATGCGGTTCATGATGGTCACCGCTTCCAGCGGATAGTCGCCCGCCGCCGTTTCGGCCGACAGCATCAAGGCGTCGGCGCCCTCATAGACGGCGTTGGCGACGTCCGACGCCTCGGCCCGCGTCGGGGCGGGCGAACTGGTCATGGATTCCAGCATCTGGGTGGCGACGATGGCGGGCACGCCGCGCTGACGGGCGGCGCGCAGGATCTTCTTCTGGGCGACCGGCACCTCTTCCGGCTCCATCTCGACGCCCAGATCGCCGCGCGCCACCATGACGCCGTCGCAATAGTCGAGGATGCTCTCCAGATCGTTCAGAGCCTGAGGCTTCTCGATCTTGGCCAGACAGGCGGCCTGACCGTTCACGATGCTCTTCAGTTCGGCCATGTCCTCGGCCTTCTGCACGAAGCTGAGGGCCACCCAGTCGACGCCGAGACGTAGCGCAAAGGCCAGGTCTTCGCGGTCCTTGGGCGTCAGGGCCGAGACCGGCACCACCGCCTCGGGCACGGCCACCCCCTTGCGGTCCGACAGTTTGGATCCGCTCTCGACCGTGACGTCGCACCATTCGTCGGTGCGCTCGCCCACGCGCAGGCGCACCCGGCCGTCGTCGATCAGCAACAGCATGCCGGGTCGCAGGGCGCGGAAGATTTCGGGGTGCGGCATCTGCACCCGCGTCTCGTCGCCCAACGCCGGGTTCAGGTCGAAACGCATCCTGTGCCCCGGCCTCACCTCGATCTCGACGTCGGCGAAACGGCCCAGCCGCAGCTTGGGACCCTGCAGGTCGGCCAGCACGCCCAGCGGCCGCTTCAGCGCCATTTCGGCCCCGCGCACGGCTTTCAGGGCGGCGGCGTGATCGTCGTGCGAGCCGTGGCTGAAGTTCAGGCGAAAGACGTCAACCCCCGCCTGGGCCAGCGCCTTGACGGTTCCCGGCGCGCGGCTGGCGGGTCCGAGTGTCGCGACGATGCGCGCGCGGCGGGCTCTTTGCATGAACGGGTTTCCTCGTATGGCTCTGACGGCCGACGCCTCCCCTCAGAAGCGCTTCTCAAGCCCTTGTGCCAATGAAACGCGAGAGGCGTAAGAGCGCCTCCCGCCGTGGAAACACGAGTTTATGTCGACCCGCGCGGTCTATTTCGTCTCGCAGCGGCCCTTGGCGAACTGAGGCAGGTCCATGCAGCGGCCGTCGATCGGGGCGTCGGGCTGGACGCCGATCAGATTGGCCAGGGTCGGGGCGATGTCGATGGTGCGCATGGGCAGGAAACGCTCCTGTCCTTCCGCGCCCGGCCACCAGAAGACGATCGGCACGCGGCGGTCGTAGTCCCAGGGCGAACCGTGGCTGGAGATGGCCCCGCCGACGCGGCCTTGGCCGGTCAGGCCCGGCTGCCAGGCGCGCAGGATGTCGGGCGAACGGCCCGCTACGGCCGACAGGCGCAGGCGCTCGCGCACCGTCAGCTCTTCGGGGTTGTCGGAGGCGGGGATCGGCTCGGCCAGAAGTTCGTCGCGCGAGACCGCCATCGCCACCTGCGGCTCGGTGTTCAGGAGTTCGATCGCGGCGGCCAGCACCTGCGAACGCAGCGGCTCGGCCAGCGACCTGCGATCCTTGTCGACGATGACGAAGCCGCCCGCCGAGGACACGACCGGGTCCGCGTCCAGACCGAAACGGGCCTTCAGCGCCGCATTGACGCGCGGTTGCAGGGCGCGGTCGACCCGGCCCGCATTGGGATAGCCCTCGACCGCCGACCGTTCGGGGAAGTCCGAACCGCCGTGGTCAGCCGTCAGCGCCACGATCACCCCGCCGGGGATGGTCGACAGCCGGTCGAGGAAGGCGCCCAGCGCGGCATCCAGACGCAGCATCTGCTCGCACATTTCAGGGCCCTGCGTGCCGAAGCCGTGGCCGATCCGGTCGGTGGCCGACAGGCTGACGCCCAGCATGTCGGTGACGCCGCGACGGCCCAGTTGCTGCGTCTCCAGCAGTTCGATCGCGCCTTCCAGAGTCAGCTCGTCCAGCACCGGCGAGTTGTCGAAGCGGTCGTTCACCGGCGGCAGTTTGGAGTCGAAGGTCTGGCCCGCGATGGTCCATTGTCCTTCCAGACGGCGGCAGGCCTCGTTGGTATAGGTCCAGCTGGGCGTGGCGCGGCTGAAACGCTCGACCATGCGGGCGTTGATCGCCGCCACCGGGGCCAGCCGCGCCTGCGCGGACTGGCCCGGCTCGACATAGGTGGTGAAGCCGAAGCCGTCGGTCAGCCAGAAGGCGCCGTCCGCCCTGTGCCCGGCCAGGTTGATGGCCCCGCGATCCTTGCCCGACACGCCATAGACGCGGCTTTCCGGGCTGACGGCCTTGAGCCAGTCGCCCAGGGTCGAGGCGCTCAACTGCGCCGGGCCGACCGGGCCGTTGTCGGTGTTCTTGCCGTGAGCCAGGGCATTCTGCGGCGCGGCGAGGCAGTAGGTCTCCTGCCCCGTGGTGGTGTCGATCCAGTCGTTGGCCGGAATGCCGCTGTGGGTCGGATGCATCCCGGTCAGGACGGTCGAGTGACCGGCGCAGGTCACCGTCACGCCGTGGGTCTGATAGCCGTTGATCGAGACCATGCCCTGATCGGCCAGGGTCTTGAGCCCGCCGGTGAACTGGCTGCGATACTGGTTGAACAGATTGGCGCTGAGCTGGTCCACGACGATGGTGACGATCAACGAGGGCGAGGCCCGCTCCCCAGCGGAGGCCGCCGCCTGGGCTGGCGTCGGTCGGGGCGCCTCCGCCGCCTGTGCAGTTCCGCTCATGGCGACAAGCCCGAGAGTCAGGCCAAGGGCGGAGGCGAGAAGGCGGCTGCGGATCATCAGGAACTCCAGGCGAAGCAGAATGTCTTCCACCCCTAGCCGTCTGCAATGACGGGTCCAAGACAGCCAGGGCATGAAAAAGGGGGCCGCAGCCCCCTTCGACATCAGATCATCGGCTCGCCGCGCCGGTGCGCGTCCAACCATTCCTTGAAGAAGGCGCGGGCGATGAAGGCCAGCACGCCCGCGACGATGACGGGCCACATCAGGACATAGGCCGTCAGCCAGAAAGGGGTCATTGCGATCTCCTGTTAGCGGGTTTGAGGGATTTGCGAGCCCGAGCGGGCGGGGACGGCGGCAGAGGCGGCGGCGGGTTCGGCTTCCTCCACATCGAAGTCGCCGGTCATTCGGGCGATGCGCGAGAAGTCGAAGCCGTCCTGATTGGACAGCGACATGGCGGTGCAGACCACGGTGCTGACGGCATAGGCGATCAGCGAGCCGCTCAGCACGGCGTAGTCATGCAGGAAGCCGATGGCGAAGGGCGCCACGGCCACGGCGGCGATGAAGCCCACGATCCGCGCCGCGCGCGCGCCGAAGAAGCCGAAGGTCATCAGACCCGCGACCACGCCGACCCCGACCACGGCGATGACGTCGAAGACATAGCCGACGGCGCCGTCCATCGGGATCCAGCCGAACCGCACCGGGAAGAAGATCGCCAGCGCCGCCAGCACCGAGACGGTGAAGGCCTTGTTGGTCACCTTTTCCCAATAGAAGCTGGCGATGACGGGGAAGACCAGCGCGCCCCAGATGGCGCCGACCAGGACCAGCAGGTCCAGGATGTTCATCCGCGCTCCGGCGAAATACAGGGCCGCGCCGGTGGCGATGACCATCGTCGCGCGGCCGATGGTCAGCATCAGGCGCGGATCCGCCTTGCGCTTGCCCGCACGGCCGTAAATGTCGGCCATCATGATCGACGACAGGGCCGACAGATCGGAATCCGCCGTCGAGGCCAGCGAGCCGATGATCATGATGAAGAAGACGCTGAGCAGCACCGGCCCGAAATAGGTCCCGGCCAGTTGCGGGATCAGGTTGTTGAGGTCCCCCTCCATGGGGTTGATCCCGGCGTAGAGGGCCACGACGCCCAGCATGCCGATACCGATGATGGTGGCGCCGTAACCGACCGTGGCGGTGATGAAGGTCGGCTTGATCAGGTCCTCGCGCACGGCGAACAGGCGCTGGGCGATGGTCTGGTTGCCGATGGCGTAGGCCAGAACGGCGGCGATATAGGGCGCGCCCTGGTTCAGGAAGGCGTCGGACGAGAAGAAGCTGGTCTGCTGCGGCGTCAGGTTGGACGCGCCTTCGATGAAGACGCTCGGCCCGCCCATGGCGAAGAAGATGGCCGGAATGACCACAACCACGGCGCCGAGCATGGCGCAGACCTGAATGAAGTCGGTCAGCACCGAAGCGCGGAACCCTGACCACAGCGTGTAAAGCAGCACCCCGCCGGCGATGACGACGATGCCCTGGCTGAAGCTGAAGGGCGACAGCATGGAGATCAGGGCGCCGCCGGCGATGAAGTTGGAGGTCAGACTGATGACGCTGCCCAGGACGTTGGACCCCGCCAGCATCAGCTGGCTGGAGCGGCCGTGCCGGGCGTACATGACCTCAGCCAGCGTATGGGCGCGCGGCGCCACAGCGCGGATGCGGCGGCCGTAGGGGTAGATGAACAGGATCATCAGCGCCCCCCACAGCCCATAATGGATCGGCCCCGATATGCCGTAGACGTAACCCGAGGTGGCCGAGGCGTACATCGACGCAGCCCAGATCCATGTCGCCGTCATCGAGGCCGCCGAGACGCCCAGACCGATGCCGTTCCCGGCCGTCATATAGGCGTCGGCGTTTTCCTTGCGTCGGCTGATCCGCAAGGAGATCAGCATGGTCAGGCCGAAGAACAGCACCAGCAGGCCGATCGTCAGCGGCCCGCCCAATTGTTGAAGTTGTAAGTCGTCCACGCGCGCCAGCGCTCCTGTCTCTTTTCGCTTCCGGCGAGCCCCCGGCCCGCCTTACGCGCAGCCGCAAAGACGCCGCCGCGCTCCAGGCGCAGGCAGACGGGATGTCACGGTTGCGTTCGCGCCCGACGGAACGCCAGGCGCAATGTTCAGCGCGTCCAACGCGCTAGCGCGGCTCGATGCTCCGAACCACGATCAAACGACCATAGTACATTAACAGCTAAGCCGAGATAAAGTTTTTGTGCAATGCGGTAGACTTGACAGAATTTTGGTCGAAATGAAACCCGCCGCAAGGATTCTTTGAATCACGAATGAGCAAGTCGATTTGCGAATTAGAACCGGATTTACAAGACTTACTAGTATGAAACTTATAAAGAAAAAGACGTCATTAGCTTTAAGTTTGCCTGAACTGATGCATCAACATTCATGTATTCATTGCAATCGAAATCTTTCGTTCTCGAACGGAACGTGAGGAAGCGGCTGCCCAAACAAAAACGCCTGCGTTTGGAAACGCAGGCGCTGCAGCCGTCCAGAGACCCCAATCCCGGGGTCGCCGGATCAGGACCGGCCATTCATGGTGCGAGCGGCGGGAATCGAACCCGCACGACCGAGGTCGAGCGATTTTAAGTCGCCAAGGCCTTTAGGGATTTCAATCGCATATCAGGAACGCGGCGCTCTCCCGGCGCTCGCACGAATTTTAGCTCTCTCGAAGAGCCGGATCGGTTGACCTCCCCTGATGAGAACAAAGGCGGAACAATTGACTCGCCATCCCCCAACTTCATGCATAGGAGTCCGCCTCGGGTCGGTGCTTGAGGATGATGATGGATACGAAAACCCTTGGCCCCGATGAGGCCTTTGCGCGCGATTTGGAAAAGCTGGATCGCGATCTCGAACAGCGCGAGCGATCGGATATCCCCCAGCCGACCGTCGATCTGGTTGCCGGTTTGGTCGCGGGGATGCGGCTTGTGGGGCGGCCGCAATGAGTGATCGGGACAAAGAGCTAGCCGCGCTGATGCTGCAACTGACCGGCCTGGACCTTCACAGCGCAGACGGCCGGGCCGGGGTGGGCGCTCTCCTTCGCGAGATCGAGACGAAGGCGCCGGGGACATTGGCGCGTCTGCGCACGGCGTGCGCTGCAAGGGGCGCGACGGCGCACTAAGACATGCCTCGCGAGTACGATGACACGGTCGCGGTGGATGACATCGCGCCTTGCGACCAGATGGAACTGGTATGCGCCTGCGGGCACAAGGTGGGCCCGGCGTGGGCTCTGTGGTCGAAGCAGGCCAGGCGCACGCCGATTAAGGACCTGCGGCCGTCGCTCAGGTGCCGATCCTGCGGCCTGCGAGGCCCAGGCGTGAAGATCAGCAGCTACGCCGGCGGCGGCGCCGGGATGCGTGTTATCTGGCGCTGGCCGCGTGACTGACCATGGGTATGAACCCCGGCTCCAACAACTCGACGCGACTCAGCTACACCGCCTCGCCATGACGCCAGACCAACTGAACGACGCCCTCGACGCCATGGCCGCAGCCGCTGGCGATGATCCCAACCTCTTGCCCGGCCTGATCACGGTCGAGAGCGGTCACTGGGTGAATGTGCTGTCAGCCGTTCGAGCAACCTGCACAGCCCTTCACGACGGCCTGCGCCATCGGGACATCATGATCCACGTCGGATCCCAACAGGAAACGAAGCTGCTCACGCGGGTGGAGGCAGGAGAACGCGGCGCGCCCTATCGCGATCTGGCGCCTCGTAGCTGACGCAGGGAACCCAGCACCGCTTCACGACCTTTAAGCGACCTGCTCAGGAGGTCGTTATGGTCGTCAGTTCACGCGCCACCCTGCGCGATCAGGCCGGGGTGAAACTCGTTCGGATAGAGCGCTTGGCCAAGCAGCAGCGCGAGATTTCCTTTCGGCTGTCGTCGCATCGAGACGGCAGTAAGCGCCTGATCATGGATGAGGCCGAGGCGCATCGTGCTTTCGCGCGCGAAGTCGCCGCGTCTCTTCAGGACCCGGTCGTCCTTGGCCTAATCGAGCGCGGGGTCCTCCAGAACTAAACGCGCCGCCCCTTGAAGCTCTGCCAGCGCCGACCAAATAGCGCTCGCTTCAACCTTCACTGGAGATGCTTCGATGCAAACTGTCGTAGTGGAACCCTTTGGAGACGTCTGGTCCGTCCGCGTGAACGACACCGAGCCACAACTATTCACGCGCGGGCGGGAGGCTGAGAGCGCCGCCAAAAAGATCGCGGAGACGCTGGCCGCAGCGGGGGATCACGTCGAGCTTCATTTGTATTTGCGCGACGGCCAGCTCGCCGCGCGCTTCGTGTGCCTTCCGCCGATTTCCGAGGAGGATGGCCCCCTATTGGTGGGCGGCAGCTTGCTCGCGCGACCGGCTCAGAAACGCGGCGCCGACGTTCCCGCATAAACGAATAACGCCCCGCCACCCGGTGAGGGCGACGGGGCGTACAGCGGAGCCTGAGGGGCATTGTCGCCCTTATGCTGCAGAGAGCGCCTCGGCGTTGACGGCGGCATCGGCGATGCTCGTCAAATCTTCGTCCGTCTGCGACTCTTCCTGCAGCGTCTCATCCAGAAGAGCGGCGGCGTCCTTGAGGTCCAGTACAAGCGCCCATCGTTTCAGCGTGCCGTAACGGGTGATTTCGTAATGCTCTACCGCCTGGGCCGCAGCTAGAAGGCCGGCATCAAGGGCGGGCGTGTCCTTATATTCCTCCATGATCTCATCCCCCTCAGCGAGGATGCCCTCGATGGCGTCGCACGTCTTTCCGCGTGCGGCCTTGCCGATGATCTCGAACACCTGCTGCAGGCGCTCGATCTGGCCTTCAGTCTGATCTTTGTGTTTCTCGAAGGCGGCTTTCAACTCCGGCGACTGCGCGGCACGAGCCATCTTCGGCAACGACTTCAGGATTTTACGCTCGGCGTAATAGATGTCCCTGAGGGTGTCGTGAAAGAGGTTGTCGAGGGTCTTGTCAGCCATTTGGTCCTCCTGGTTGGCGGGAGGAAAAGGGCCTCTCTCGAACCTTGTTCCATATGCTCACGCTGACGGGACCTAAAACCCACGCCTGTTAAGCCGCGATATACCAGAGCGATCGATGCTGGAGGGGCTGCTAATCATTGCAGTTGCGGGGCTGATTAAGCCAGCCTGAGGCAGCATCAATCAGCAAAAAAGCCCGCCCTCCGAAGAGAGCGGCCGTGACGCGTTGCCGGACGACGTGCCCCGCTCGTAGAGCGGTCTAAACTGGAACAAATGGGGTGATGGAGAATTCCTCTGGCCAGGAGGAAAGTCGTTGTTATATGACGAGGCTTGTATAGGTCGCCGGGGGGGCGAATTTGACGACCGCGCCGACACATGCGCCAGCCTTGACGCTCGAGGCGAAGAACAAATCTGCTCAGGTCACGATTTCGGGGACCGACAGCGGATGGGATCGCTTTCTCGGTTTTTGGGAACGGTGCTATCGGTTTACCCTGGAATGGCTTGGTGCACACCCTGTCTTAGCGGTCATCACACTGGCTGCGCTCCTGTTCTGGCGATGGCAGGCTTCGCAAACCAAGGTTGCGCTTGCCGCGCAAAAGACAGAGTATCAAAAGGCTCGCGCGGCAGCGAAGGCCTCGCCTCAAAAAGGGCGGGGTCGTAGATGATTGTCGGAAACATGACGCTGTTTGATTTCATCCCCGTGGCCGTACTTGCCACTTTGATGGGAATGGCCGTCTTACAACGGCAGGTGTCCCGTACGGCTCAGAAAACTCGGCTCGTCCTTGCGCGGAAAGGCGAGGCCTTTTTAGCCAGGACAGACGTGCCGTCCGAACTTCGGCAAGATGTTGAACGCTGGCTCGAGGACCCTTTCCCGTGTAATTGCTTCTTGGGCTTCTTGTTGCTCCCGGTGCTCCCGATAGCTATTTGGATCAGCCTAGCAAACGGAAAGAATAATCGCCGCTACTTCGCTGCAATGGGCGCTTCGCACGAGGCGAGGGCATCTTATCTCGAGTTGAGGAGCATTATGCGAAAGCTTCAACTCGCGAACCATCCGATCATGACACCCTTGAGTGACTTGGTCGTAACGCTCTCGCTCGTTGTAGCGACACCTTTTCTTCTGCTGTCCCACAAGGCATCCGAGGCGTCGCTTGATCGCGACGGCGCGACTGTGACGATAGATGAGTTTTGGTCGCACTTGCCCAAGCTCGCGAAGTGAGTTGAACGACACAGCCGAGCCAGTCGCCTTGGTAACGGGCGGCTCGGCTGCTGGTCTCGACGCCTTGCAATCAGGGATCGCATCCCCATTTAGGTTGCGAGCCTAGGCTCATTAGGCCCGTCTGAGTCCCAATGTGGCAGACGGGTTTTCTTATGCCCGTCAGCCAGGCCTGGGCGACAGTTCAGGCGGCGGCGGACAACTCAGCCCCTTCATGCCGTTGTCGGCCGCCCATCGGCATAGCCGCCCGACCGCATCCCAGCCGCGCTCGCCCCAACCCTCAATGGCGATGTCATGGGCTATGCCCGCCGCATCGCTGCGCACCGCTTCAGGCGGCATGATCGGCTTGGCCTCAACGGCCAGATCGGCACTCGGCGGGTAGATCAGCGTCACGCGTTCCCTGCTCGCGCAGCCGGTGGCAAGCAAGAGCGACGCGGCCAGCAGTGGGGCGGGCATCAGGGATCGCAGAGACAGCATCGGTTCGTTCCTTTTCCAGTCGATTGTTGATCTTGAGATCGGTCAGCCGCTGATCGGCCGCCCGATCGCTGGCCGCCGCGTCCGTCGCGCGCGCCTGGGCGTTGGCGGCCTGGACGGCGCGGTCTTGTCTGGCGCGCTCACGCCCGCCCGCCGTAGCGGACCACCAGATGAGCACGATCATAAGCAGCAGACAGGTCGCCGCGGCCGCCCAACCGGCGGCGGTCAGGGTGCGGAATGCTTCCCTCATAGCACCAGCTCGAAATGAGGGCTGTCGGTCTCGCCCCGCTCACGCGGCTTGCCGTTGCGGTTCCAGTCTGCGCCCCAGCGGATCGGAACGCCCAGCTCGGCCGACGCCGCGAACATGGCCTTGGCGATGGCGTCGAACTTCGGGAACCGCACGGGCCCTTCCCAGTCCACCGGAAACGGGATCAGATCGACGGCGTGGCCATAGCTGGTCTTGGCATTGACGAAGTGGTCGCTGGTCAGCGTCCACGTTACGACCTGGCCAGGCTTTGTGCGCCCCTGCGCATAAAGCTCGCGCTGGCGCTGGGGCGTCCGAACGCCCTCCAGCACGGAGAAGTCGACGGACGATAGCTCGATGGCGCGCTCGACTACTCGGATGAGATCCGGGTGAACGCCAGTGAGCCGGGCGCGCGACTGCGCACCAAGGCGAAAGGCCATGATGGTCTCCAGTTCAGATTGTAAAAACTCCCCGTTCCCTCTATGTCAACGAACGCGGGTCTCTTGGGACGGGTAGGTGGAAAAGGCTGTGATCCTGCGAGTACGGCGCGCCGGAGGGCCCGAGCCCCGCGTCTGGTATGAGTACGCGCCTATCGTCCATGGCAGACCCAGACGGAGAGCCGATCACATGATGGCGTCGCCCGAAACAGCCGCCCTCCGCGCTCGAAAGTATGGATTTGAGCCTACCGATGACGTCCTCGATTATGACGTCGAGCAGGGCCGCATCATCACCAAATGATTTGGCTCTGCTTTGGAGGCGAAACATGCCGAGGCGGCGCCACAGAAGAACCGGACGGATCACAGAGGTGGTTTTGATCGCACTATGCGCGGCGATATTCGGTGTGCTCTTGTGGATGGCTGTGGGCTGAATCCTGGCAAGCCACAAGCAACTATAACCGAGAGCGCTGCGTTCAGACTCGCCTGACAGGGGAGGTCTGGAATGAGGCAAACGTCAGTGATCGAGCGCGCCTTGGAGTTGGCCGACAGCGGCAACTTCCGCATTCCCAGCGAAGTGCGCAGGGCTCTTTTGCGGGAAGGCTACACGCAGTCAGATTTGTTCGGGCTGGAAGGCAAGGCCACGTGGCAACAGCTTCGGGAACGGTGCGGGAGCGCCGCCAAGCAGAAGGCCGACAATCACAGCTGATGGCCGATTAGCAACCAAATCCTGCACAGCCTGTTGACCTGATATGACTGGACTTGGTGGATACCTGCTTGCGGCGCTCGACAGCCTCTTCAAACGACTGACCGGGAACGAGCGCCTGCTCTAGCGACCGGGACCGTTACGCCGCCGTAAGCAGCACGGCCACGATGATCAGGATTACGAGACCAGCCCCGGCCATCATGCACAGGCGCACGCAGCGGCACGGCTCCCGCTCGCTGGCGGGTCGTCCGTGGGGTTCAGGCGGCAGGGCGAAGGCCATCTCCGCCACGACCTGATCAGACACGCCCCGGCGGACAGCGAAGCCCAGCAGCCGCTCCGTCCACGGCGGCGGCGCCCGATCCCGCATCACCCATTCCAGCAGGACGAGCGAGAGGCCAAGCACGACGAAGGCGGATGCCGGGACAAGGGCGCTCATGTGCTGAACCGCAAAGGCCCGGCCGGGGAAGACGAACGACAGGCCCCGCGCCACCAGAATGAGCGTCGAGGCGAAGAAGAAGCCCCGAACTGCCCAATGGGCCGTGATCTTGGTGTGATAGGTGGGCCCGAGCAGGCGGAACACCTGGCTCAGCACCGCCCCGGCCGACAGGAAAACAAGCCCCGTCGCCAGAACCATCCAGTCGTGAGCGGTCATCGCTGTGTCTCCTTCAGAACCGCGTGAAGCGCCGCATAGGTCAGGCGCTTGGTGAAGCCGAAGAAGCCGCGAGGGTCGTTCGCCGCGATCCAGCCCAAGGTCATCGCCACCCCGCGCATGTCGAGCGCGGGAACGACGGCGATCAGGCTGGGCGTGAACGCTTCGGCCAGAATGGGACCGGCCACGACGCCGAGCCCCAGATGCAGCCACGCCTTGCGCTGGGCCAGCGGATTGCCGGCCTTGGCGGAATAGGCGGTGACCAGACCGACGGCGCCGAAAAGCACGCCGCCGCACAGGCCCCAGAACGCGGGGAAATCCCTCGGGTCGAGCATCCGCCCCTCCAAGAATGTCGGCCATAGGTGAGAGGCAGCCGACGCCTAGAGCGCGGGCTTGAGGGGACGAACCGGGTTCGTCAGGCTTTGGCGCGCGGGCTTTCGGCCCACCCGGCGTCGGTGATGCAGATGCTGGTGGGTGTCTGGCACGTATCGCCATAGGTCGCCGCCGACACCGACGAAAACTCCGAAGCCGTAGCGACGCGCGCGTTGGCTATCGCATCCTCTGGGCGCGTAACAGCTCGGTCGGGACAGCCAGAGGCCCGGGCAGCAGAGGTGCTCGCCGCCCTGGCGCTGGCGATTGCGGCCTCTGAACGTGCGTAGGCGGCATGTGCGCGGACACCGGCGATTTCACCTTCGAGGCGGCGAATACGACGCCAGATCATGGCGGTGTTTAGTGAGATTGCGAGCAGGGATAAGCTCGACACGAATATCGCAAGCGAAGTGATGTTCATTGCTGTTCTCCTTTGTGGTGGTTCGTCAGGCTTCCGGCTCTGCCGGGGCCTCGGGCTCTTCTTCCGTCTCGGGCTCAGGCGCGCACAGCACCTTGGCGTTGACCATGGCGAGCAGGCGCACCTGAGCCAGTTCGGCGGTCAGGCCATCGGGATAGAGGCCGTCCGCCTGCCCCTGCTCGATCAGGTCGAGGATTTCACAGAGCTTCTGGCCCACGGCGTCCTGGTGGACGCGGCGCGCGGCGAGGTGGTCTTCTAGGGTGGTGGTCATCCTTCAGTCTCCGTTATTGAGCGATTACAGTGAACGAAGGGCAGTGACATCGACCTGCCCAGCAGCGTTGCTCACATTGACGGTTCCGGGCGCGTCCGCGCGCCAGTCGACCCCGTAGGTTACGGCGCCGCTCTTTGTGGCCGAGCCCAGCATGGGCTTTGCGTCGAACGTGCCGGTCTCCGAGTTGGCGAGGAAGGGCACGGCCGCGCCTATGTTCGCCTTTCCGGCAGCATTCTGTTCCCAAAGCTGAAGGAACCCGCCGACCGTGGTAGCGCCCCCTGGGGAGATCATGAACAGCGACGGCGTGACGTTGGCCTGAATAATGTTCCCGGCCGCCGCGTTGGAAACCGATCCTGATGCGAGCAGCGCGTAGGACGCGCCCGACGTGGATCGCCCCGAGAAGTTGATGATCTTGCGCCCAGACGAATCGCCGCCAAGCACGGCAGTCCCGCGATAGACTTCGCCGTCCGTCCCAAAGGAGAAGTAACCGTTGGTGCGGCTCATGCTCGCCAGGGCGACGGTGTTGGGGCCAAACCAGAGGATGACCTGAGAACCAGATATCCCGAAGCCGGGGCCGATGGTCAGCCGACGTCCGGCGATATCAACGCTGACCGGCGCGCCGAAATAGGCCTCGCCGTTGATCAGTTCCAGGGCAGTGACGATCTGGTCGCCCACTACGTTGCGCAGGAACAGCTTGGTCGCGGCGAACGCAATCTCGGTTCCGCCAGGCTCAGCCAGCGCCTTGATGTAGGCCGGGTTGCCGTCAAAGGCGAGGATCAGCTCAAAGGCGGCCTGTCCCAACCGGGTGAGCGCATCCACCGAGGCCGAAAGAGCCAAGGACGCCTGCGCTTCAACCTGCTGTACCCGCCCAGCCTCAATCTCGGCCGACGTCGGCGCGCGCACATTGACGCGTTGCCACCGGAGGTTTTTCGCGCCCCCAGGCCCTCCGCTCAGGCTCGAGAAGTTGTTGAACAGGTGGAGGCGCACCCCGCTGGGGTTGTCGGCTGCCGTGGGCAGAGCGACCAGCTTCGCGCCCGTATAGGTCTGCCCCACGACCCCGACACCGTGTTCATCAAACAGGTGGACGCGGGCAATCTTATCGCCACCACCCTGTAGCACCGTGGCCTGAAGCCCTGCGGTCCTGAACGATCCGCTATGCAGCAGCACCTCATATTCGACCACGACGTGGGTGATCGGCCCTGGCGCGACGAAGCGCGACGACCCCAACAGGACGCCGCTATCTCCGCCATCGGAAGAGTTCACCTCTAGGCAGACGCCGTAACGCGCCGACGCGGTATTTCTCGCCGTGGTGCCGCCAGTAAAGATTGAGGCTCCGGGAGGAAGAGACCCGGTCGCCCAGTCCAGCCAAGTGGGGTTTTTGTGGTAGCCGACGCCCTGACCGACCTGCGCGGCCAGGTTGGCGGCCAGTTGCGCCGAGGCAGCGGAAGCGCTGGCGCTGGACGACTGAGCCACTGCCGTGGCGGCGGCGGCCTGGGCGTCGTTGCGGGCAGCTACGGCAGTGCCGGAGGCAGTCGAGGCCGTGGCGGCAGAACCAGACGCATCCGAAGCCGACGACGCTGCCTGATTGCGGTAGGCCAGCGCCTCGCCAGCTCTGGTTGCGGCGGTTGTTGCTGCCCCCTCAGCCGCCGTCGCCTTCTCGCCCGCCGTTGTGGCGGAGGCGGCGGCATTGCTGGCCGAGGTTGAGGCCGATGAAGCAGACGATTGCGCCGCATCCTTGGCCGCGTTCGCCGCGACCTGCGACGCCTGCGCTGCCGAAGCCGAGTTGTCCGCTTCCGTCGCCTTGGTGTTGGCAGTGGATGCAGACCCCGCAGCCGCCGACGCAGACCCAGCAGCAGCGTCCCGGCTGTTCGCTGCGTTTGTGGCGCTGCTGCTGGCGTTCGCCGCCGATCCCGCCGCGTCGTCGCGGCTGCTGGCGGCCTGCGTCGCTGCTGTCTGGGCCTGCCCGCGCGCCGTCTCGGCTTGGTTCTTGGCCGTGGTGGCCGCCGAGGCTGACTGACTCGCCGCCGTCTCGCTGGCCGCCGCGCTCGACGCTGATGTAGCGGCGGCGCTGGCTGATCCAGCCGCGTTGACGCTCTCGGTGATATCGTGGACTGAGAAAGCCGTGATCCGCATTTGAGCGCCGGGTTCATTTGAGGTGCCCGCTGCATTCAGGTTCGGGGTGCACCCCAGCGACAACCACTCGGGGCCAGAGCTGATGCTTGTGGCGCCCGCCACCGTGACGCCGCAGGCGATACGGGCGCTAACCTCCGCGCTCGCGCCCGGCGCGACTGGGGTCAGGGCCAGCCAAGAGTTGCTGTTGAGGTTGACGTTGCTCGCATCGAACCGGGCCACGCCGATGCGAACGCTGGCGGCGAGTGATCCGGCGGGGACTGCGGCTCTAAGCCTGATTTCGATGACCTTGCCGTGGACCCACCTGACCCGCTGTTTGGGTCCAGCTGACGATGCGGAGCCCGTAGGCGCGACATAGGCCCCGCCGATTACACGTCCTGCTGGCAGGCTGGGGCGAGACGCCGGCTCTCCTGCCGATGCCAAATCGGTCCACAGGTCTGCACTGATGGCGTTAGGAATCCCAGCGATAGCCGCGCCCACTGCCCCATCGCGCGCCGCTGTCGCCGTGACTGACGACGCCTGAGACGCTGCCGCGCTCACACCGGCCGCATCAGCAGAAGCCGAAGCTTGGTTCTTGGCCGTCACGGCGGCATTGGACGCGGCCTGAGCGTCATTCTTGGCCGTGGCGGCGATCCCTGCCTGAGTGGTCGCGGTCGATGCTGCTCCGGTCGCCGTCGTCGCGCTGTTGGCCGCTGAGGTTTGGGCCGTCTCCGCGCCCGCCCGTGCGGTTTCCGCTGCGGTCTTCGCGGTCTGCGCGGCGCTGGCCGAGTTTTCCGCACCTGCCTTAGCGATGAGCGCGTCAGCCTTTGCCTGGGTGGCCACAGCTTCCGACGCCGCCGCAGCCGCCGCCGAAGTCGCCGCGCTGGCCGTGTCGCCGTAGACCTCTTCCAGGGCTTCCACAGCCTGACGGTTCTGATCCGCCAGCTCAGCCGTGTTCGTCAGCCTGTCCAGCACATCCTGAACCGGCTCGCGATTCAGGTGGGTGGTGTCGTCGGACACCAGCCCCGGCACTGTGATCGGGCCATAGAAGCGCCGCTCGGAGAAGTTCTCCCCGCGCAGGTAACTGGCAGCGATCCAGATCATCGCGCCCGGATCGGCCTGCACAGGGATCGAGGTGACGGTCGGTGGCCAGATGCCCGCTGACTGCCACGCGGCGTCGACGGGCGGCGGCGTATTCGGGTCAACGCCGACCGGGACCACCCACCACTCGAAGTGGACCGCAGTAGCTGTGCCGTTGCTGACCTCACCGACGATGTCGATGATCGGAACCTGCACGCCGCTCTCGCCCGGCGGGCGTGGCACGATGGTCCAGTCGCCCGGCAGCGGACCCGTGACTTCCGTCGGGTCAGGAACCGTCAGGCCGGGATACTCCGGCATGGTTGTGGTCTTGCCCAGCGCCAGCGGGTGCTTGCTGTCCGTCTCAGAGCGGAAGGCGATGCGCACCTCGCCCACCCTCGCGTCGTAGGACCGGCCAAGCACCAGCATCTTCACGCCGTCGAGCATGAAGCCCGGCTCATCGATGTCGAAGCAGTCGCCCAGCTTCAGCCGGCGCAGGTGCGGCAACAGCGGTATCGTGCCCGAGAAGGGCTCGCGCGCGTCGAGGATGTCATAGGCCGCCAGCTCAGCGCCCTGCTTCACCTTGGAGACGAAGCGGTACTTGATCTGGTCGCTGCGCTTGCCGCCGTCTTCCGTTACCAGCGGCGCGAACGACACCGGGTCCATGGGCGCGTGTTTCCACTTGTGCGCCTCCGACATGATCACGGGCGTGATCGTGTTCAGCCGGTTGAAGCGGCTCGCCCCGGTGTCCAGTTCGATGGCGCCGGCCGTATCGCGACGGGTGATGGTGACGATGGAGGGGCGCGGGGCGCCACGGCTGACGCAGCTGATCTTGCCGGCCACTCGCGAGCGCTTGGCCCCGCCGGCTTCCAGCAGTTCATCCAGAACGACGGAGGCGTCCTCGGACGTGTCGGGCCACGCCGCGACAGTCCAGGCGTTCGCATCTGCGATGTTGGCCGCCTCGACGAAGGCCGGCAGGTCCACGCCCTGAAGCGAAGCGCCGATGCCGCCGACGACCTGGCCGTTTTCGACCATGCCCAGCGCCCAGTTCAGGGCGGCGATGATGGCGTTGTCGATGTAGCGATAGGTGGAGCGCACGCCGTAGCGACAGGGGCCAGCCCCACCCGGATAGGTGTCATCGTAGCGAGGGTCGTAGCCGTAGACGCCCTCGAGCACCTGCATCGGCTTCGGCTCGCCGGACGGGTAGACGCTGAACTTGGAGTCCTGCTGAAGCGTCAGCAGGTCGCACGCCTTGCCCGACAGCTTGTAGGCTGCCCCCCACATGGGCATGACCGCGCCGCCGTCGAGGCCGGTCGGCAGGCTCGGGGCGGTGTCCGGCTGCTCGCCCAGCCGCCAAGACCGCCACATCTGGCGGCTGTATTTCCCGATGGCGGTGCCGCCGTTGGAGACGAACGACACCGGCAGTTCGTCAGCCGTAAAGCCCTGGAAAGACTTCACCGGTCCCGCGCCGGAGTAGACGGAGACGATACCCTGCAGGCGGTTGTCCTGGCCGTACTCGTCGCGGTGGACGATCTTCCCGGCCACGCCCATGCGGCCGAACAGGAAGGGGATGCCCTGATCAGGGTTGGACGTCCAATCGCTGGGCGAGCCCGAGGCCGTCGACTTCGGCTTGTCCAGCATCGACCCGGCGGCCATTAGGCCAGCCGACATCAGCTGCAGGTTCGCCACGGACATGGTGCCGATGCCGGCGATGCCCATCGCCGTGACCTGCAGGCCAGCCAGGGCGCCCACGCCCGTAGCCATCAGCACTGCGCCGCCGATAATGGCGCCGGCCGTCTGCAGGGCCTTACCCATCGAGCGTCCTCCATGCGCAGTAGCCCAGGCCGTCGCGCGCAAAGCCCGTCGGCCCGGTCAGGACTTCGGCGTTCGGGCTGTGATCGGTGAAGGCCAGGTAGTTGCTGTTGCCCATCGCCACGGAGATGCAGCCGACGTCGTGGTCGGTCTCCAGCGCCACCAGATCGCCCGCCAGAGCGCGAGCCGGAGCGATCCGGGGGAAGCCCAGGCTGTCGATCGCTTCGGTCAGGTTGGCGAAACCCACCGCCTTGAGCGCGCGAAGGCCCTCGGCCTCGTTTCGCCACTTCAGGCCCTTGGCGAACGGCACCTTGATCCCGAGGCCATGCAGGACATGCAGTGCCATTCTCGGGCAGTCGCGTTTGCCCGGCTCGTAGGGCAGGCCCTGGAACCGTCGGCGGGTCGCCTGTGCCGCCTTCATCCGACGCTGCAGGTTCTTCACGCGGCGCGCGTGGTCGATGTCGCTCATACTTGGCTCGCCACAATGTTGGAGCTTCCGCCACCCCCGCCGCCGCCGTATCCCCCGCCGCCGCTGATCGACCCGCGCGGCTCGTTCTGCCGCCAGTAGACCTTGCGGCCGAGGCCGGTGACGTGGCTGAGCCCAAGCTCGCCGGGCCAGACGGATTGGTGGAAGGGATGGGAGAGGCGCCGGTCCTCGTTCGGCTCGTTCAGCCGGGCCTCTTCGGTCCCGCATTCGAGGATCAGTTCTTCGGTCTCGCCGATGATGAAGCGGGCGAAGTCGTACTCGCCCTGGAACAGCAGGTCGGGTTCGCCCCACAGCAGGCCCGTTTCCGGGTCGAGGGCGCAGTCGTAAATCTCGACCTTGGCGTCCTGATGCTTGCGGTCCGCCATGGCGACGAGAGCGTCATAGCTGGCCGGATAGAAGCCGATGTCCACGCGCGTGGTCTGACCGTCGACGCCGTCCTCGAAGGTCGGCAGGTCGCTGATGACACCGTAGGTGCGGTCGCGCTGGGTGAAGAGTTCGCCGTTCCAGACGAGGAAGCCGCCCGTCGTGAGCCGAAGGGTGAAGTCGGCCGTGGTCAGGCGCAGGATCTGCACCAGCCAGCGGGCCTTACCGGATCGCCCGGCGATGGCGGCAGGGTCCACTATTCACGCTCCTCGATGGTGAAGCGGAGGCGGACCAGACGGTCCACGGCGTCGATCGCGTGGGCGTCCTGTTCGAGGGTGGCCCACCCTTCCACCTTGGGCTGGGCGATCTCGATCACGGCGTTGTTGACTAGGGGGTAGCGGATCATCGTGCGCAGCGGGACGGCCAGATTGCCGGACCCATCGGCTGTCGCCGCGGCGCGCGACTTGTAGGCGTAGCGCTGATCCTGGCTGATCACCGACAGCCACTGGCCCTTGCGGAAGACGTAGCCTGGGGCCACGCCCTTGAGGTGCAGGGTGCGGCCGGACTGCATGGCGCCGTTGACCAAGGGCGAGCCGGGATCACCGATGGCGAGGCCCGGCTGCAGAATGTCCGCGACGATGGTCTCGTCCTCGGTCAGCAGATCGTCGAACGCCAGACTGTCGACGTACGACATGGGCGGGTACTCGAAATCCCACGCCCAGCGCGTGCCCGGGCGCAGGTTCCGACCGACAGGCCCGCCGTAGCCCGGCCGGGTCTCATTGCGCGCAAAGACGGGCCGAGGCGTCATCTTCGACGGCCTCGGGGAGGTCGGCAGTATCAAAGGCATGGAGCTTCCCTACGAACCGCGTCGCTGGCGTCCGACCGCCTGGCGCTGCTGCCGGGCCGTCTGGCTCATGGTGAGTTTGGGGGCGTCGTTCATGGCGCGGCCGTAGGCTCGGGCCTCACCGGCGGCGATCTCGCCTTGGATTTGTCGCCAGAACTCAGGCGTCATGAGGTTGCCGGAGAACTGGTAGGTGTTGCCGCCGGCCATTTGCGGCTGGCCGGACCCGCCCGACGACAGCGCGCCCAACGGCACCGCAAAGCCGTTCTGCGGCATGAGGATGTCCTCGGGGCCATGCTCCCCGACGCGATACCAGTTGCCGCCGGACATGGCGCCACCGGTCGCCCTGCCCCCGCCGAAGCCGAAGATGGAGCCGATGCCCGACCAGAAGCCGCCGCCTTCTTTGCCGAGCCCTTTTGCGGCTTCGCTCAGGAGGTCGAACAAGTCGTCCGCCAGATTGTCCAGCATCCGCGTCGTGAAGCGGTCGGCCAGGTTGTCGAAGAAGCCGCCCAGGTCGCCGTCGATGGCGGCCTTGATCCCATCGGTGAAGGCGTAGCGGAACTCGTCACGCATCCGGCCCGTCTGGTCGGCTGTGTCCAGGCGCTGCCATTCGTTCTCGGCTTGGGCGCGGCGCGCTTCCGCCGTCAGTTCGGGCCGCAGCGACAGCAGGTCGTTGATCCGCTGTTCGATCCAGAGTTCGCGCTCCCGCTCCTTGATGCGGTCGGGGTCGCCTTCCAGTCGAGCAATCTCGGCTTCAAAGCCCAGGCGGTCGAGGAGGAGGTCGTTCTGGTGCCTGGCCTGCTCTCCCAGCTCCTTCCAGAACTCGATGCTTTGCTTCTCCCAAGCGGCAATCTGTTCATTCTTCGCCAGCGCCTCATTCATCGCAGCGACCTGCGCGGTCGCCCTGAACTCGGCGTCTTCGTAACCGGCCCGCTCGAACGCAGCCGTCAGGCGGGCGATGTCGAGCTTTTCCTCCGCAGCGCGGATGCTCGCCCTGTCGCCCTTGGCCCGAGCGAGATCCAGTTGGTTACGAAGCTCCAGTTCTTCACGAATGCGGGCTTGGTCGCGGGTCCGGTCGGCTCGCTCAGCAACACGGCGCGGGGCCGTTGGCGGAAGGGTGATGTTGCCGCCGTCCGAGCGGTCGGTACGCGCAGGCGTCGCCCTGTTCCCGCGATCCATCAACTCCCGGCCATAGGCCAGACGCCGAGCGTTTAGAGCGTCGAAGTGCTCCTTCGCGTCGATGTACTCCGGAGGGTTGAGAGGGTTGATCCGCGACGACGAGGGCAGGTTCGGCGCCCCTCGGGCCAGCACGCTTCCCGTCTCGCGGGCCGACAGCGAACGGTACGACGCGCCTTCGACCTGTCGAGCCCGGACAATCTGGCCCGTCATCTTGTCCGGTGAGCCGTAGCGGCTGATGAGAGCGGCCTGCTCCTCGGCAAGCTGCTGATCTTCTCGGCGGATGCCCCGGGAGGTCTTGTTCTCTAGATCGCGCCAAGCATCCATGGCGTCGGCAAGCGTGCGAGCCAACTCAGCCACCAAGCTGATCGCAGTCAGGATGACCGGCGCCAGATCAATGAAGGCACTCTTCAGGTTCACGTCGATGACCTGGGCCAGCGTATCGAACTGGCCTTGGGCTTCGCTGGCGCGCTTGACCATCTCCTGGTCCATCACGATGCCAAGCTGGCGGGCTTCGTCGCGCAGGGCGGCCACATCGACGGCGTTGTCGCGTAGCGCGGCAGACAGGGAGCCAAGGCCCAAGGCTTCAGCGACGGCCGCGCGCTCCGCTTCAGTCTTCAAGCCCTTGATGCGATCTATGACGGTGTCGAGCGCCTCCTCAGTCGATTTGAACGACTTCAGTTGCTCAGGGCCGATCTTGATGAGGTCAAACGCCTTGTCGGCCTCTTTCGACGTGCCAGCCGTCGCCTGAGACAGCTTCTTCGCGAAGGACTCAAGCGCCCGATCAGCAGCGCTCGCGTCTTCGCCCGCCTGCTTGGCGACGTAGCGCCACTCCTGAAGGGCGTCCGTTCCGATCCCTATGCGCTTGGCCGCGTCGGAAATGTCGTTGGCCATCTTCTGGCCCGCAAGGCCCAAGTTGAAGGCGCCCGCCACAGCGAGGCCCAACACCGTCACGAGCGCGGTCACTGCGGTGGCAGCAGCGGCGGCCATGCGACCAATCCCAGCTCCGATCCGCGAGGATGAGCCGCGGATGTCCTGTTCGGCCTTCTCGCCAAAGCCTTTGAGGTCGGCCTCCGCCTGGCGAAGGTCGTCCTTCATCTTCTGGCGGGTCGCGCGCAGTTCAAACTCTGCGCTGCCGACGACATTGCCTTCAGCCATGGAGCCTCCAAAGAAAAAGGCCCGCCGGAGCGAGCCTCGGGGCAAAGAAAAAGGCCCGCCGGAGCGAGCCTTTTTTTGGATAGAGATCACGCAGCTACTGCCGCGCTGCGGACCTACTTGGAGCTGGATGGCATATCGTAGCTCACCCTGCCCTCAAGGAAGAATTCTAGAAGCCGCTTTCCTCGTCGAAAGACGGAAAGTGTAACCTTAGCCGCAATGAGGGCATTCCCGCCCGCCATCTTCAGGATACCCGGATACGGATAGGCTTCCATTGCGTCGGAAAGGGCTTTGGTGCTGATCTGGATCTTATCAGACAGCGGGCCCGTCGAGGGGAAACGATCTGAAGGCATACGCAGCAGATTGTGCTGCCTGAGGAGATCATACAACGCTTTGTAGCGCTCCTCGATCTCCCCGAGGTTCTGCTCCAGATGCCCTACAAGTTCTCTCACCTCTGAGAGAGGTTTAGTTTGACCTTTGACTTTGACGTAACCCGGCGAATGATACTGTATGCCTTGAACGTCCAAGCGGACGCTACGCGGTTGCGTCGCCGTCAACGATTTGTACAGACTGACGTAACTGCCCCCACCCTCGAAGGGCTTAAGGAACGCCTCCTGGATTGCTCGCCGCTTATCTAGAGAGGCTTGCTGGTCGAGGAACGCATCGACGCTGCTAAAAACCGCGTAAAGATCAGTAACTTGGCCGTATAGTTTGGAAAACTCTTCGAGATCCCACTTCCCATCAATGCCGAACGTTTCCTCAGAGCGCCCGGACAAAGAAGGAAGCTTCACGGGCTCCGTGTGTTCTCGCGCAAAAAGACCAGCGTCAGGGAACAGATCTTCGTGTTCTTCTGGCGTGGGCTTGTGCCGGGAAAGCTTTACTTCTCCAGAAGCCAAGGTAGCCATATCGAAGATGAAGTGACGCTTCATGTCAGGCTTCATCAACAGGTAGCGTAAATCGAACCGCTCCCTTATGTAATCGACGAACTGTTCATCGGTCACCAGCGCCCCGAAGAACGGAAGCTCCATATTCTCTCTGTCGATTGCAACGCCCACCACTTTCGACCCAGCCGGCCCCGAAAGCAGGACGACTTGTGGCTCGCCGGCAAAGAGCAGCACTTGCTCGAACTTGGCCTTTAGAGTTTTTCCCTTCAAAGCCATCTTAAATGCTCACGATGGTATGGGAGGTCGCCGCAGGGACGAAGTCGGCGTACGGCCAGAAGTCGATGTGGTTACCACTTGTCTTCTTTGATTTTCCGGCCCCTTCTGGGATCGAAATCCGCACTGCCCATTTGCACTTTTTGAATTTGGGCAACTTCTTCATCGGCTTCACGTCCAGCACGAGCGAGCAGGAAGCCCAACGGCATGGATCAACATCGGGCCGGCACGGCTTTCCCTTGGCCGCGTGAGACGCGAAGGCTGGCGGGGCCAGCGAGGGACCGTCGAGCAGACGATAGACCTCAATCCACTCCACATCTTTGGCATCCGTCGGAGGACATTGCGCGGGCAGATCTTCGGCGAAAATAGTCAGGCCCCCCTCTATCATGCCGCTTCATATCCAACGGTGAGGATTGGTGCAACCGACGTTATCTCGGCGGCGAGGTTCCGAAGTCCGTTCCCTTTCAGTGAGTCTCCCTCGCCTCTTCCTCGGTCATGGTGATCTCCTGAGCACCTGATAGTCTCCTGCCATGGCCATCGACCCCGACGACCGCTTCGCCGATCTGAACAAACGCATCAGCCGCCTAGAGCGGCCGCCGTCGCCGCCCCCACGCAAACTCGGACCGCGAGAACTGTTCGCCCGGCGATGGTTTCGACGCGCGGTGCTCGCGTGGTGCCTGCTGCTCTGGGCCCTAATGGTCCTGCAAGGAAAGGGCGAGATGTCGGTCGTGACGATGATCCTGACCTTAGCCCTTTGCATCGCCGTCGGCCTGGGCATCAACGTGCTCTATTGGGACTATTGGGAGTTCGGGAGAGGCATCGTCAGTCGCATTCTAAGGCGGAAGAGGGATGCTCCGTGAGATCGACCGCAGTGAAGGTGATCGCCTGGGGCTCAACGATCAGTCAGGATTGAGTGGCGAACCCTGTACCACCAGAAGGAAACGGCTCCGACTACAGCTCCGCCTGACGTGTAGCCCAGGAGAACCAGCAAACCTGAGCCAGGAAGGAAAAACAGGCTGGCGCAGGCGCCCATGAGCGCACCGTGGCCCGCTGCCAGGCTGATCATAGCCCTCTGCGTTACAAAGCCGCTCAGGATGATCTCGAACACGAGGATCATGCATAGGCAGAAAAGAGCGCCAACACCGAAGAGTGGATAGACCCTTTCGCCTACGAACATGCCGCCTGCACCTGCAAAGGCCACGGCCAGCACCGCAAGGACGACAACGGTTGGGCCAATGAAGCGGGGGATGGGCTTGGTCATGCCGAAGCGAGGCTAGGCGGCATCGGGGGCTCGCTCAACCTCAATCCCCCATCGACGCCGCCATGCGATGGAGCTTAGCCCGCGCCGTGGTCATCTCCTAGGGGCGGTTGCCGGTGCGGCCGTTAGCCTTGTAGCCTGCGGGCGCCGGCGGAGGGAATCATGGCGGGGCTTCTCGTGATCATCATCTGGATGGGATGCGTGTATCTCGTCCTCAAGGGCATCTCGATCCTTCAGATCGGCATGGCCTCGAACAACGCCAGCCGCGGCGGGCTGATAGCGATCGGTTTCGCCGCGCTCACCGTTTCAATCATCGCAGCGCTCTTCTTCCTCAGAGCGTCGGGCGAGCAAGCCTCTGCGCTTTCAAGCCTCGGTGGATTCTGAGGCATCGTCTTCGACGCCCAGGCCGTGCATCATGGCGAAGCTGGCGATCAAGGCGTCCCCATCCGAAATGGCCTCTTCGACGGGGTCCAGATAATGCTTGAGAGAAGACAGCCGCTGCTCTCGGGCGAAGCGTTCACTCCACCACCCCATCGCCATTGCCCTCTCCATGGCTTGCCGGTGCGCCTCATGGACGAGGGTCCGCGCCACAAAGGGGGTGCAGCGCCAAAACCTGTCTTCGGTGATCCCCGCTCCTAGCGCCGCGAGAAGAAACGCCTCCACCACGTCACGCGGCGCTTCTGAGGGTTTTCGGGAGCCTCTTCGGCAGACCTCCCATCCGGGCCGTACTGAGCCAACTCCCAGGCCCGCCAGAGAGCCTTCATCGTGTCGGCCATCGGATAGGCCGCCACCGGCGCGCGGGCCACCTCTTCGGCCGTGATCGCGCCGCTGGTCAGCGCCTCCAGAAGCTCGGCGCGCGCGGTCGCTGAAGCTTTCTTGCCCTTCTGGAGCGCCCGAAACTGCGTGATGAACCAATCGTGCCCGTGTGCGTCGAGCACCGCGAACGTCAACTGGAGGGCTACCGCCCGCCCGCCCGGCAGGGGAAGGCGGACGATCCCTTCGCGAAGGTCGGAGGCGTCGCTCATCAGACAGCAGCACCGCGAACCGGCGCCGCCTTCGGCATGATGCTGCAATCGCACATCATCTTGCCGTCAACGCTGTGGCTCTCGCCGATGACGACGCGGCCGACGAAGACGGTGGCCTTGGTCAGTCCCTTCAGGCGCACCTTCACGTCCTCGGCCGAGGCGTAGGCCGCGAATAGCAGCTCCTGAGTCGCGTCGCCGGGCTGGAGGTGCATCTGGAAGGTCAGGGGCGGGTTGGTGCGGGCGCCGTACAGCGTTTCTGTCTCGCCAACCGGCGTGTCAAAATCGGTGGCGTCGGTCTCGCGCGGCGTGCCGCCCGTGTACGAGGCCGTGGTGACGCCGGGGATCACCTCCCAATCGGGCGTTTGGGTCGTCGAAGTGTCGATCTCGACCTTCACAGCGCCTTGGACAAGAGTTGCCATTGCTCAGTTCCTTTGCAGGCATGGAAAAGGCCGCGCACAGCCTGCCCTGGGCGCGTTGGGGATGGACTCGCGACACATTGTTCGGCGAAATACTCGCCTCTCAAATCAAAGCCGGAGGTTGTGGTGGGGGTTTATGCGGTCAGCTTCGAGCTCAAGTCCGACAGCGACTACAGCGAGCGATACGATAGCTTGATGGAGCAGCTGAAGCTGAAGGGGAAAATGTGGGACGAAACCACGTCGTTCGCCCTCGTCGAGACGGATGAGAGTTTGGACAGCTTCGAGAACCGGCTCTACTTCAAGTCCAAACTGAGCAACACGAGGGACAAGCTGTTTGTCGTTGATGTGACCGACAGACCATGCATCGCCAGGGGCGCATTCGTAATGCCGTTCACCCTGAAATCGATCATGCCAAAGGTGGTTCAGAAGTAGCGCTGATGCACTTGGATCGGCACACGGAACAGCTGCGTGCCGATCCACATTACGATGCGCAGGCGCATGCTCTTGGTGCGCGATAGAGCCATTTCGATCTCCAGTTCGGGGTTCAGGTGTTGACGAGATCCAGGCGGATCGTGACCCGGCGGCCGGTGTAGGCCTCGTCCGTCGTCGGGGCTTTGACCGGGCCGGTGACGCGGGCCACGTCGCAGCGACCGCCGGTGACGACGGGGCTTTCCGGCGAGTTGTGGAAGAGGTCCCTCACCTGCCGCATCAGCGTGTCCAGTTGGGCGGCCGAGCCGGTGCGCCGCTGATAGCCGCGCACGTCCTGCACGATCAGGCGCCCGGTCTCGCTGAAAGTCTCCAGCGCCACGTCAGAGGTCGGCACGGCGATGATCAGGAACGGCTTCGAGGGCTTCGGCTCCTGGTCGAGGAAGTCGTCGGGCGCCGTCTCGTTGAAGATGGCCGGCTGACCGTTCCAGGTGGCCAGCGACGGGGCGACGGCGGCGAGGCGGGCGAAGATCGTAGCGGTGGAGTTCAATCCCTCGCTCCCTCGATAAAAGCCTGCCGCAGGTCGTCGGTATGGTCGGTCGCCAGCAGCCCGAGGAATGGGCGCGGCGCCATGCGCTCGGTGCCCTTCTCCAGCGCTTCGGCATATCCAGCGTTGGCTACGACTCGCCCCACCAGATCGTCGCCCTCCTCACGGATGTTCGGATCGGCGTTGGTGTTGGATCGCAGGTTGTTGGTGTCAGGCGCGGGCGGCTCGCCTGGAGCCGAGGCTTGGTGCTTGCCGTAGATCTTGCCGGAGCCGGGCCGGCGCAAGATGTCTTCCTTCAGGATCGTCTCAGCCTTGCCGAGCGCGCCTCGCAGACCCCGTTCCCCTGCATCCGCTGCGATCCGGGCGAGAACGCCGTCGTAGAGCGTGACCTTGGCCATCAGCTGGCCTGCAACTTGTAGAGAGCGCTGGCCGGGTCGCCGGTCTTGGCGATAACGTCGAAGGTGCGCATGGCCCCGCCGTTGGAAGGGTCCGGCGCGGTGATCTTGTGCCCCTTGGCCGGGATCACGCCTGCAGGGAGACTCCCGCCGAGAACCAGCACCTGCCGATCTGTCGCGGGGATGCCGAGGCTGATGCGGCGATAGTCGCTGTAGTCGGTGACCAATGCCTTGCAATCATGCGTCACCGGAGCGCCCGGCACCCACCCGCCCTGACCGTCGGAAGTCGCCTCCCCTGGCACGGTCAGGACGCCGTCTTCAAAGTCCTCCGCGAAGTCCTCATAAGCGGCTTCGGCTTCACCGGTGATGATGCTCATGCCGCCCTCTTGATCGAAATGCTCTCGTCGCAGCGGCAGGCCACGATCTCGTCAGTCCCCGCCCCAAGGGATGCATCCCCCGGATACATCATCAGGGCGCCGCTCGGGCTCTGGAATGGCGCCGTCAGGCCGCGCACCATCTGACCGCCCATGGCGTCGTGCGTGTCCCGGACACGGCGGTCTCCGGCGTTGTGCCAGGCCCGCTCGATCTCGGCTTCGGTGATACGGCCGCTGTCGACCAGTTGCTGATAGGCTTCCTTCTTGGCCGCCCGGATGGCCGGAATGCCTTCGGTTCGCGCGATGATCTCGCCGCGCAGTTGAAGCAGCCGCCGCTCATAGGCGGTGATCGCCTTGGCTGCGATCTCGGGGTCCACGGCCCGTCCTTCCCGGATGGCCTTGGTGATGGAGCGGTCGAAGCGCCGATCCCGGCGCCCCCGGCTCAGATAGTTCTTCAGAAGCCCCGGATCGGCCGAAGCCAACTCGGCGCGCGCTGTGGCAACATAGGCCCGCTGCGGGGCCGAGAGCCCCATGAGGCCGCCCTCCCGCTTTCCGGTCACTCGGCTGATGCGGCCGACCAGATCGAGCCCCACCGCCCGCGGATGCGCCCCGCGCGCCATGCCCTCGGCGATGAACTGTCGGGCCTGCTCGCGTTCGGTCTCCAGCAGGCCGGTGATGAGACGCCCCGCGGTCGCACGGATGATGGCGGAGGCGCGCTGGTTGCCGGGGTCGAAGCGGAAGCCGACGGCGACGCTGGCGGGCATCGACGACGTCGCCGCCTGCCCCCCGGCAATGAAGGCCTCGTTGATCTTGGCTTCCAGGGCGTGGAAGGCGGCTCGGTCGAGGTGCAACGCCTCTATCGCTTCATTCAAGTTGCCCTGCTTGATTGCAAGCTGAAGGCGCTGGAACTCAACGCCCGCCTTCAGCTCAGACACCACAGCGGCGAACGCCTCTGCGACCTCCACGCCAAACTTCGCCGCCAGCTCCGCGAAGAGCTGTCGTTGGGTCGGTCGTTTTGCCATGGGCTTAGGGCCTCAGCTGCCCTGCGTGGTGCGCGGCCTCTGCCATGAGGTCGAGGTAGGATTCAAACTGCGCCTTAGCGAGATCACGATAGTGCTGGACTTCGCTCTGAGGCTGACCGTGAGCGATGGCCTGATGCATCTGACCGGCCGTCGAGGCGCAGTCCATGATCGTCTCCGTCGCTAGCGCCATCGGCATGCGATGGGCAGTCAAGCGCGGATCATCTGCGTCGATGCGGCGGGTCACGATCTGGACAGTCGCACAGGTCATGTCAGACCACAAACACAGCGATCTGCGGGGCGGAGAAGTACGGCGCGAGCAGGCCCTCGACGGCGCTCAAGCGCAGCGTGTTGTCGGCCACGGCGTCGCCGCTGCCTTCGAAATATTCCTTCTCGATGACGTCGATCTTCTTACGCTTCAGGGCGCCGGCGCTCGTCGCTGTAACCGATAGGGAGCCAGGCTTTAGCGCTTCCTGGAAGGCGGCCGCATAGGCCGCATGCTCAACGGCCACGGGAATGATGTTTGAGGGGATCGGCTGACCATGCGCGCATGCGCCAACACGAGGCCAAGCGCGATCCTGGGTAACCCCCCCGGTCGGCTGGCCGGAGAAGCGGGAGCCGTACAATCCGTCGATGTACTGGCTCCCGCGCTGCCGAAGGATGGCGGGCGCAGGCGCGCTCTCGGGCAGGACATGGCCGTTCATGGCCAGCCATTCCGCAAAGCCCTGGTCAGTGCCATAGCCCGCCATCGTTCAGCCCTCGGCCTTCGGGGCAGCAGCGCCGCCCTTCTTGCCGTCACCGTCGTGATCCAGGGGATCGCGCGCCTTGGCCTTCTTTTCGGCTACCTTCACCCCATCACGGGCGAAGGCGTCGATCTGCTCTTCGGTCAGGGGCCGCGCATTGGCGACCTCAGCCTCGGAGTTGGCCGCGACGACATGGAAGCCGCCGCGCACCTTGAAGGCCTTGTCGAGGGCCGAGCCGTTCTTCACGGCGTAGGTGGTGAAGTCAGCCATCACTTCACCCCCTTACGCAGGACGTCCGGACGTTGGCAGAAATACAGCGGGTAGCTGTACAGCTCGCCGCGGGTCCACGCCTGACGGTCCCGGTCAGGGATGTTCATGGCGTAAGTGTCCTGGCCCAGCGTGTTGACGTACGGCCCGAACTCGGCCGGAGCCATCGCCTTCTTGAAGACGTCCTTGGCGCCGACCGGGAAGAACTTGGCCTCGTCCGGATCGATGGCGACGGTCGAATTGTCGTCCGTGCCTCGGTAGTTGTGCCAGGTGATCCCGCCGTAGGTGAACGCCTGCCAGGTGCGGTCCTGACGCAGGTCCGCAGCAGCCGCCCAGTTCTGGTACGTCTTCTCGACTTCCGGGTTGGTGACCAGGGAGTCGTAGAAGCCGTCGCCGGTCAGGGCGTGGATGGTGGTGCCGGGCGTGAAGGCGCCGCCAGCCGAACGCGACATGGAGCGGGTGACCTCGGCCGTCTTGAGCCGGATCGCGCCAGTGGCGGGACTGGCGTTGTCCAGGTCGAAGTCGATGGCCGGGGCTTCCGTGACGCCGAACTCGGTGAAGTAGTTGTAGATCACCGTGGTGCCGTCCGCGTCCAGCAGGAGGCCCTGCAGGGCGCCCAAGCGGTGGAACTCGTGCGTCAGGTCCATGTCGTCGCGCACGGAAGCCATGCGCTTCAGATACTCGGCTTGAACCTGGGCGAACTCCGTCTCGGAGCCGAAGGCGCGGATGCCCTGGATCTCCTCGGCGTAGAGGGTGAAGCCCTCGGCCAGGCGGGTGGTCTTCAGCGGCACCGCGTTGCGCGGGTCCACGACCAGCTCCTTGGGCGGAGCACCGACAGGACTCGACGGGATCAGCGTCAGCTTGCCCTCGCGGCGGTCCACGAAGACCGTGCGGGTGCGAACCGGCATAGGCTCGAAGATGTTCAGCGAGCCCAGCAGCTGGGGCTTGTAGCCGACCTTGTTGACCGCGCCGGTGAGCGAAGTCATCGAGAAGGCCGACGAGTTGAAGATGTCCATGGACGCCATGGGTTCAGCCCTCCTTAGCGGACGATGATGCCGAGAGCCTTCAGCGCCGCGTTGGCCGTAGCCTTCGCAGCGTCGTTCGCCCCGTTCTGGTAGATGAGATGCGCGCCGTTCACTTCGGCATCGCGCACGACGATGGTCTTCTTGACCGTGCCGACAGCCGCCTCGAACAGGATGCCGGCGACCGTTTCAGCCCCAGTCGACGCGGCCGGGTCGTAGCGGACGAAGTTGCCGCCCGCGGTCAGCTTGCCGAGGATGGTGCCCGGAAGCAGGCCCGGCGCGGCGCCCGCAGCCACAGTGCCGACGTCACGCGAGCGGTACATGCCGTTGGCTTCCGACACGATGAAGTTGGCCGTGCCGCGGTTCTCGTTGAGTTGAGCCATGGCTTAGGCCCCCTTCTTGATCAGATCGACGCCGGCGCGATCGAAGACCGCGTCGTTCCAGGCGTCGTTGGCGTTGATGGAGTGGTCCTGCGACTGGATGGCGTGACGCACCGTGTCGTCCTTGGCGTCCACGATCTTCAGGTCCCAGGCGGCGTCGACGTAGGCCTCGGACTTGTCCTTCACCGTATCGCCCAGGACCGCGCGCTTGATCTCGGCGATGGACTTGCCGTCGGTGACGACCTTCGGATCCAGAGCCTTGGCCTTGGTGACGACGGCGGCGCGGTCAGCGACCAGCGCGTCCAGAGCGGCGTCCTCGACGACCTTCTTCTTGGTCTCTTCGAGTTCGACGTCCTTCTTGGCCAGTTCGGCGTCCTTGTCCGCGATGGCCTTGGCGTGGTTGGCGTTCGCGGTTTCGAGGGCCTTGGCGGACTGATCCAGCAGCCCCTTCAGCTTGTTGATCGCGGCCTCGCCCGCGTCCGTGGTCTCGACCGGGAGGCCGTCCACGATAATGGTCTTGAGCGTCATGCGACGGTCTCCATGGTGGCTGGGCGCTTTGGTGGAGCCGGTCTCGGGGGCGCCCTGGTCCCCGATGCGGCATTCCGATCCGGCCCGGCCTCGCGCCACGATGGCGAGGTGGTTGCCGCGGATGTCTGTTTGGATGGCGTCGTAGGCCTCGCCCTGGGGCGTCGTGCCGGCGTCGAAGACGATCTTGCTCTGGTAGCCGCAGGACAGTTCGCGCTTGCCCGCCTTCACGTCCTCAATGGCAGCCTGATCCATCACGACCATGGGGACGCGGATGAAATCGCCGTCGCGGGCGATCTCATTGCCCGTCATGCCGACGCTGTGCGCCTTCCAGTTGGTGGCGGAGACGGCCTCGGCGGGGTGATCGTTCGTCACCGGCCGATGGGCGAAGCTGGCCAGGGCGTCGGACGAGAAGACCTCGTTCTCAGGACGGAACACCCGCACGATGGCCTTGTCGCGGAACCCGGCCTTGTTCTCCGGATCCACTTCCTTGCCCGTGTAGAGCTGGATGCCGGTGCGGGCGATCTTGGCGTCAGCCACGAGGTATCCATCCCGCGTGAGCCGAGGCTCGCCGAGGGTTACGGCGTCGAAAAGTTGCATCGTGGCCCTCGTTTCGCTGTCCAAGCCTTGAAGCTTGGCGGAACTGCGTTCAGTGTGATCTCGGGAGGACGTTCAATGGCTAAAGAACCAAAAAAACCTGGTCACTCGGAGTCTATCGAGACCTTGGCCGGCAAGACCCTGCAGGATCCTAAAGCGAATGCTCGCGAGAAGAAGCTGGCAGCAGCGGTGCTGGCTCACTCCGACGGAAAGCCGAACAAACCCGCGCCCAAACCTGCTCCAAAGCCCGCCGCCAAGCCGAAGGCGAAGCCGAAGGCGAAGCCGAAGACGTAAGGCGCCGACGGCGGTAACCGACCCGAAGCCAAAATCAGAGACCGAGAAATGACCGAGACGCAGGGCTGGATCGTCATAATCTTGTTGGCGGTCATCGCGACAGCGCTCTATCCGCTGACAAAGCAAATCGAGCGCTTTATCCGCGTGGTCGTACATCAGCGAGAGCTACTCGTGCAGGCGCTCACCCACTTCGACGACGACAGCCTCCGCTTCGAGCTCAAAGTGTTTCTGGAGGAGGCGAACAAACCGGCGCATGAAGCAACCCGCCGCTCCCTCGAAGAGCGCGGCATCACTCTTCCTGACCGGTAAAGCGAAGCTAGGCGTCCTTGGCATCAATGCGGTTTAGCTGCTGGCGGTCGGCAGAAGGTAGGCTAACCGCGGCAGCTTCCCCGTCCCCGTCATCGTCCTGCTCCCCGAGCTTGCCGTACTCCTCGATGGCGGCTTCCAGACCGGCCAGCGAGCCATCCTCGACCAGCTCGTTGACCAGGGCGTCCGACAGCGCCTCGATGGGCATGAGCGGCTCTGACGTGCCGCCGTTGCCCGCGATGGTGCGCGCCGCGTCCGACTTGGTCTTGAAGATGTCGGCCTTGTCCTTCTCGGACAGTTGCCAGAGCGGGTTCCAGTCGTAGTGGATGGCCGGGTCGCGCGTGCCCGTGGCCGAGCGGATCAGGGCCTCGTCCAGTCGCGTCAGAGCCGGTCCCATCTCCAGCGTCTGCCCGGCGGCGATGCGGTCGTAGTAGTTGCGCAGATCGCTCTCGCCTGCGCTGTTCAGCCCGCCTGGCGACATGCCCATGAAGCGGGTCATCGGAATGTCTGCGGCACCCGCGGCGTGCTGGTCGTAGCGGTCGAGCAAGTCAGGCAGAGAGGCGAAGCTGACGGCCTTGCGGGCGTAGGTGTTCTTGGCGTCCAGAACGAGGGCGCGCAGGTTCGACTTGGCGTCCAGGTTCAGCTTCAGCAGATCGCGGACCTTGTCCTCACCGCCGGACATCTTGAGGATTTCGGCCAAACCCTCGATCGACACGACGTCGACGTTGGCCTCGAAGATCAGGCTGTTGATGTTGGCCGAGGCGCTCTCAGCCTGCTTCACCGCGGACATGACCGACACAAGCACGCTGTCGCCCCAGCCGAAGGCGCTGGAAGCAATGTCACGGTCAGGCAGTTCGGCGCCGTAGAAGGTCGTCAGCCGCGAAGGGTGGATGCGGGCCTGCCCCGTGGCGCCGCCCGCGACGGTGAACTCCTTCGGCATCCCGAAGAATTCGGACATCGGGTCCGTCTCGATGTCGCCCGGCACAAGCTGGCGCGGCGTGAACACCGTAAGGAACCGGATGCCGCCCTTCTTGACCCGCTCCAGGTCCAGCGGTTGGGAAGCATCATCCCCGAAGTCCGCATAAACGGCAGCGCCGCCGAACAGGCGAGCCTTCTTGCGCGCCTCCAGCACCTTGGCCTGAACGTTGAGACGCTTCTCCTCGGCCTCGATCAGTTCGATCTGGCCATCTGCAGCCTGCCATGCGCGCCATTCGCGGCAGCTATCCAGCGCCGGGATGTCCACGATCTTCCGGGCCATCCAGGAGCCGCGATAGGCGTTGACCAACTCCTGCGGGTCGATGGTCGGCTCGGCGTAGTAGGTCGACGCCGCCTTGTCGCGCTCCGTGCCGAGACCGGACAAGGCATTGGCGAGGCCGTCGCCGATGGTGATCACTTCACCCATGGGTCTGACCTCACACTAGCGCCGAGATATCGAGTACCGGGCGATCGACAATCCGCAATTCGGTCACGGCCCACACCAGCGCATCCATGCGGTTCGGCGAGTCGTCGCCTTGGTATCCGGCCGGGGTGGTCATCAGCATCTCAGCCTCCATCAGCGAGAACTGCTCGCGGTGCCTGATCCGCTTCTGATCGTAGAGAGCAGCTACCGGCTCGGCGCGGACCTGCTTGCCCCGACTGGCGGTCACCATCACGACACGAGTTCGGACGCCGCCAGCGCGCAGGGTGCTCTCCACCATGTCGCCGCCGAAGTTCTTCTCAGCCACCACGCAGTCGGCGCCCCAGCGATCCACAGCCTTCGCTACAGCGGTCGCCCAGGCCATCGGTGAGGTCGCCGGACAGGTCGCGTCTTCCAGGACAATCGCGCCGTCGCCATACTCAGCCGCCACGACAATCCCGACGTCATCGCCGCCACCGGAGGGGTCGACCCCCACGACCACGCGACCCCAGCTTCCTTCCGGGGCGTTGCGGCCCTCACGCCAGGCTTCGTCTAGCCCTTCGCGATTCCAGATCGCGCCCTGCACCGAGGGCATGTACGCGCCGAGCCAGATCCATGCCGCCCGAAGCTTGTCCTTCGCGAAGTCCAGCTCCATCAGCTCGCGCAGAGCGTCAGGGAAGTGAGGGTTCTGGTCGTAGTTGATCTTGCGGACGATGGCGCGCTTCGGCCTCACCGCGCCGCGAAAGAAGACGTCGATCGGATCAGTCTCGAGGCGTGGGTTCCAGATGGCCCACAGCTCGGAAATGGCGGTCCGCAGCACAGTGGGGATCAGCACGTCCAGCGACGCCTGCCGAACCTCCTGAGCCTCCTCAAGGATCGTCAGGCCCGCGCCTTCCAGCGACTTGATCCCTTCCGGCTTTCCGCCCTTCCAGAGGCCGATGAACATGATCTTCTGGCCGCCGAGGCCGACGAATGTCCCGTCCACCTCTCGGAAGTAGGTGCCCAGCAGGCCGAAGTGCTCCAGCCGAGAGCGGACCAGTTCGAGCGACGACTCCTTCAGGTTCGCCATCACCTCACGAAGGAAGATGACCCGGAGCCGGACGGTCGTGACCGTGTGAAAGATCGCGGCGTCAACGACCGACCAGGACTTGGCCGAACCCCGCCCCCCATGCGCAGCCCGAAAGCGATAGGAGCCCAGCGGCTTTTCGGTCAGGTACCGGAACGCCGGAATGGGTTCGTAGATCACTCGCCTGTCTCGTAGTCCTCCGGGCTGGCCGGGGCCTGGGTTTCAGCGGGGGTGACGTAGGTCACGGACAACCCGACGTGCTTGTGCTGGTGCTCGCCCTTCTCAACGACGAGGCCGTTCAGCTTCGCGGCGCCCATGAGGCTGGCGCGGGCGGCTTGCAGCATCGGTGCATCCCCGCTCTTCTCGGCCTTGGTCGCAATGGCCAGGAGCCGCTCAGTGATGCTGGCGACGGTGATTTCGGTACGGACGGCGGCGCGCTCTTGCAGTTCCGCGACACGCTCTTGCACCTTGTCATTACTTGTCAGGCGAGAGGCGTTGGGCTCGCTCGGTTTGTAGCCAGCGTCGGCGTACGCCTCGGCTTGGGTCATCCCTTTGGCCAGCGCCTGGGCGAACCGTTCGTGCCTGGGGTTGGAGAGAGCGGGCATATGGTGCAACCCTTGCTGCTCTGAGGGAGGCATTCGATGGACATCGCAACAGGACTGGCCGCGGCGACGGCCGCCTTGACCACGGTCAAGCAACTCGCCGAACTCGACAAAGCCCTTAGTCAGGCCGAGCTGAAGCTAAAGATGGCGTCGCTCTATTCGGACCTGGCCGATGTGCGCATGGCGCTGACCGATGCCAAGGAGACCATCGCTTCGCTTCAATCGTGGAGCACCGATGCCAGCGCATACGTCCTTACGGCTCCTGAACCGGGAGCCTACGTCTATGCTCCAGTCCAACCGTCTGAGACTATCCCCCCGCACTGGCTATGTGCACCGTGCTTCGAGCGGAAGACCAAGTCCTACCTTCAGTCCCAGGGGCATGTCGGGCCAAGGGGAGAGCGCTTGGAGAAGGCAACGTGGGGCTGCTCAACCTGCAAGGCTACGATCAAGGTATTCTACAGCCGCAAGCCCGCTTATCCGACCGCTTGATCTAGCCATCCCGTAGGGCCGAACATGGTCGGAGGGCAAAGAAAAAGGCCCGCCGGTTTCCCGTGGGCCATGTTTCCGGACGCGCGAAGCGACCTTGTCTTTTCGTACCCTGCTTCGACCGGTCGGGCAATGACTGCTCCTAACCGAAGTCCGCGCCCCTGAACCACGTCAGCGGCTTCTGGTGCGGTTCGAGCGGAACGGCGTCGTTCGCCACCTCCTTCGGCTTGGCCGTGGCGACGCCGCGGGCGTGGATGAGGTTGTCGCCCAGCGCCCGGATACGAGCCGTCTGTCCCTCGTCGGCCGTCTCCCCGGTTTCAGCCTGGACCGTGGCGCGCCAGTTCTTCGCCAGAGCGCGATCACCCGTCATCAGCGCAGTGAGAAGGCGAGCATCCGAGGGGCTTAGCCCTTGGAGGGTCTTCTTGACCCGCGTGGCGCCGTCGATGGCCTCCTGCGTGATGTTCTGTCCGGGCGCGCCATCGGACGTGGCGCGGATGTAGTCCGGCCTGCGTTCGCCGCCCGTCGCGCCGGCGGAGATGTGGATGTCCAACTCATGGGCGCGGAACGCTTCATAGGCCCGTTGCGAGAGCGAGGGCTTGCCCTTGGGGTAGCCCTCTGACGGCTTGCCATAGCGAGTGCGCAGGATCGTGAAGACGTCCCGACGCCACGCAGCCAGGATCACCCCGGACCGTTTGTCTGCGTTGACCTCAGCCCCTTGAGCTTTCAGACGAGCGATCTCGGCCCGGCGATCGCGCAACTGATCATTCGAGATGACCGGAGCCTCGGCCGTCTCGACGCTGGCGACTTTGCGGAGCGTGATCTTCTGTTTCCTCTTCCTGCTCATGTCGCTGTTCCTTCTAAAACGTGTTGCTGGTTGGAGAGAGCCTGAGCGGAAGGCATAGGACGACTAGCCCGGGCGTCAGTCGACGACCCGAGCTAGTCCCTATGCCTCCGCGATCTTGCTGGCCGGAGCCGAGCCGTCGCATTGGCCGATCCAGTGGAGTGACCATCCCCGGATCGTTGAGAGCTACTTGCGACACGTCATCGTCACCGTGCCGGGGATCGCGCTTCTCTCTTTCGGACTGCGCTTCGCCTGTGATCCCGCCCCGTGGTAGGCTTCCGGTGTCTGGCGCCACTGTCTTCAAACCGTCCGCCAGCCCGGCCCTGCGTTCCTCGAGAGCGCAGGGTCTCTCAATCATCCCATCGCCTCCCTGAGGCGCAGGGCGACGGCCCTCAGGCCCTCCCGCTGGTGCATGTCGTTGAAATCGTCACCGAGAGCCGGAGGCATGACCCATGTCCGGCCGGAGCGGCGCGCGTAGAACTCGCCGGCACCGAGCCCCTCGAGACTCTCCACCGGCTTGTCGTGGTCAGCAGCGATCCTCGAGCCAGCGATGGCTTCAGCCACCTGACCGACGTTGGATGCCGAGAAGGCCGAGAGGACCGTCGCAGAGACGCCTAGGAGGCGCAGCGCAGCCCGCACGGTCATCGCCGTGGCGATCCCCTCGCAGACCCATGTGTCGCGCCCTGTCGCGATCCTGTGTGAAGCGCCGGACATGACGCCCCTCAGGATGTTCTTCTTCGTGCCGTCCGGTGCAATGAACTGGAGCGTGGTGATCATCTTGCCGACGCGGCCGGGGATGATCAGGAGCGGTCCCTGGGCGTCGGGCAAAGCGTTGGCCAGCATTTCGCCGAGCCGTCCTGACGGGAAGAAATCTCGCGGGTCGTCGCAGACGAGGCCCCTCTCCTCAGGGAAACCTTTCGCCTTCAGGTAGGGATGCACGTCCGTCCGGCAGCCCCGCACTATGTCGACGCAGATGCGTTCGACCTGGCGACGCTCCGCCTCGCGCTCGGCTTCTCGGGCCCGCCGCTGGGCATCGATCTTGGGGTCGGCTGGGCGGTTGTCATTGGCGCCGTCGATGCGGAACTTCTGCCCCTGAGCCGTCTGGTAGTTGTAGACGAAACCGCCCTTCTGATCGTCATCGATCTTTACGGCTGCATCGTTCTTGCCGTTCTTCCCGAGCGAGTCCGTACGGGTCCATCGACCCGGCGAGCATCGACGTTTGGGAGGAGCAACCTTCACGGCGTCACAGGCCCGGCGCATCGCCTCGTCCAAGGAAAGAGCGATCATGCGGCCCTCCGCAGATTGCTCTGCTTGCGGAAGCGCTTCACCTCGCGCTCGATAAGCGCATAGGCATTCGGGTCGACAACGGCGGGGACCGCCATGTCGTACCAGCCAAAGGGCAGCTTCGCGCTTGGGTAGATGCCGCGCCAGGATCCGTAGGCCCATCGGCGGGCGTGATCTTCGCCCTTTCGCGTGGACTGCGCGCAGTAGTGGAGCGCAGCTTTCCAGACCTCTCGCGGGCTCTTCAGGCACTCTGCCCGAAGGCCGGCGCGCGCCTCGATCCCCAGCGTTGTGGGGTCGAACTCCTTCAGCTCGCCTTCCACGGCGTGGATATGCGAGCGGGCTGGTCGCTCCCACCCGCAGGACATGCAGGTGTTGCCGCTCAGGCCGCCCGAGCATTCCGGGCAGACGACCTTCTCTCGTATCTGAGGATCGCGCTCGCGGGCCATGCTGTCGCGCTTCTCAGCCTTATCCAGCTCGCCTGGGCCATTCTCCCAGACGTCGTACATGTCGAGGGCGAAGCGTTCGAAGTTGCCGCTATGGTCGAGCCACAGCGCCTTCTTCTCCTCGCCGGGGATCGTGCGCATGACGCGGCCGATCTCCTGCATGTGGCTGGACAGGCTCTTGCGGTAGGGCTTGCAGGAGACGCCGATCCGAACGTCAGGAACGTCAAAGCCTTTCGTCAGAACGCCGCAGGACACCAGGCCGTGAATGATGCTGTCCGGGCGCCGGAACTCCGCGATCTTTTCGGCGCGAGCGTCGTCGTCCTTGTCGAGGTAGCTGATCTGCTGGAAGTTGTATCCTGCTGCGGCAAACGCCGCGCAAAGTTCCCGCCCATGCTCGACGGTGGGGCTGAACACGATGGTCTTGGCAGGCCCGCCGAAGTGCTCCTGCGTCTTGACCTCCCACTCCTTGACCACATCACCGACAATCTTGATCCCGGCCGAGGCGGCGCTCTCGTCAGAAAACTCGCCGAAGCTGTTGCGGGTCAACTCGCTCTCATCGGGGCTTCGCGCGATGTAGATCTTGGGCTCGACCAGATAGCCCCCCGCGATGAGCTGGCGTGTGGGTATGACGTTGACCATCCCGTCCCAGTGGTTGCCCATGCCTTTGGTGAAGGGGGTCGCCGTCAGCCCGATCTTCACGGCGTCCGGATAGCGGGCCATCAGGTCGAGGGTGGACTGATACTGAGCGTGGCATTCATCCACGATGATCAGGTCGGGCTCCCGAGGAAGACCGCGGCGAGCCAGCGTCTGGGCAGAGCAAATCTGGACGTGCTCGCGCGGCGACCAGCGCCGATTAATCCCCTGGATGACGCCATGCTCGACGCCGTACTCGTCCATGACCTCAGACGTCTGATTCACCAGAGCGACACGGTCGACGATGAAGAGGGCATAGCTCCCCTTGCGGCTGGCCTCCTTTAGGAGATGAGCAGCGCAGATTGTCTTCCCTGCCCCGGTGCCGGCGCACAGGATCAGCCGCCGGATGTGTGCGCGGATGTTCTCTCGCAGCGACTCAATGGCGCCGTCCTGATAGGGGCGCAGAACGATCTCTTTGCTCTCGAAGAGGTTCAGCATGCCGCGACCTCCGCGTAGGCGGCGCGCTCGGCGTCGGCTCGCGAAAGCCCGCCGTCGAATTCCATAATGGCCGCGCGCTCTTCCCACAGGTCGAACAGCGGCCAGACCTCACGGCACACGTCGGCCCAGCGCGCGCGGACCCAGGCAACCGCCTCTTGGGTCAGGCGGCCGCGACGGAGAGCGAAACGCCACTCATGACGGACCACGTCGCCGCCGTTGGCGCGAATGCGAGCGAGGATGGAGGTCATGCTGGCACGACCTCCATTTCCTCCAGTTCCTTGACCCGGGCCTCGGCCTTCCTAAGGCGGTATTCCAGCCGCTTCACTTGGGCCATGTACTCGTTCATCCGGCCGGTAGCGGTGTCAGCCCGGCGCTGCGCATTGCCCAGGGCGCGCCCCAGATCAGCCGACGTGGCTTCCTTCAGCTTGGCCCTCAGGTCGTCCCGCTCGCGCGTAACCGCGTCGGCCTTCGCCTTGGCGTCGTCGAGGTCGGCTCGAAGTCCAATCACCTCATCGATCAGGCCGTCCGTGGTCAGCCGCGCCAGTTCGCGCCGCATCTTGGCGTCGGGGCCATCGGCGGCCGTCTCTTGCTCGATATTTGACGCAGGCGGGCCCTCCGCTTGGCCTGCGGATTCTACAGGTCCAGCCTCCGGAGTTTCAGGCGCGCGCGTAGCTTGATCGGCTTTTGACGATGCGCCGATGTTGGACGTCTGCATCGTCGCGGTGGAGCCGTGCTTCGTCGTGTAGGTGCGCTCATTCCTCACTGTGTCCGAACCACAGTGAGCCTTTCTCACGTCACCGACGAAACGGTTTCCAACCCCTACTTGACGAGCAATCTCTCGATCTGACCATGCCGACCACTCCGGATCGTTCAGCAGGGTCTGGACGGCGCGGCGCTTGTCGTCGTTCGTGCGGCGCAGGCCGTGCGAGGCGTTGGCCCCGACGCTGAACAGGATGGCGTCGCGCTGCGTCCCCTGCCGAATATCTGCCGGGGCGTCATAGACTTGGGCCAGCGCATAGGCCTCGTAGCGGTGGAAGCCGTCCGCGAGCCAGTAGGATACTCCGTCGAAATAGACGGTGATCGGCGGGAACGTGGCGCCGCGCCTGATGGCGTCGGCATATTCCGAGACGACCCCGCGATCGATGGCAGCGCGAGACTGCGTTCCACCGTTCACCCGGACATCGGCGATGTTGATCGTGCTCACGCCATGCCCTCCAGCTCGTCGGCCAAGGCGCGCAGGCTCTGTGCCGTCTCAAGCGGTTGGAGCCAACCGGCATAGAGCGCGGCTTGGCGGGTGAAGAGACGGGCGACTCTGATGCTGTCTTTGCGATCGGTCGCCAGACTGGCGATCTCGCCGGTGACGACGTCGGAGATGCGGGCGACCTGCTCGGATGGCGCGAGAGCTGCGCAACGCTGAGGGTTCAGGGGGATGATCTGGGCGCTCATGCTGCCACCTCGACCAGACGTGCGAGAATGGCAGAGCGGCCGGGCTCAGGGATGGCATACCCGGCGCGATCTCGGTCTCCGGCCGTGACGACGAGACCACCAAGACCGACATCGTCCATCGTCTCCCGAAGCAGGCAGATACGGGTCTTGATGACGTTTCGTGTGTCCGTGATGGCGCGATCCATCCACGGACGCGCCTCGGCCAAATGCTCGACGGTGACGGTCCGGCCGCCTGCGTCGAGTAAGGCGCACAGCGTCGCAGCCTTCATTCGGCTCCCGAGGAGCTGGAACGCAGCGACCTCCAGGCCCAATCGCTCCAACGGCGTCATGCTGCCCGCCCCTGCTTGATCAGGTTGCTGATGTAGGCCTTGTCCCGAAGGAAGATGCCCTCGAGCTGGATCAACGTCAGGCTCGGAAAAGCCGCCCGCACGGTGGCGACGCAGGCTCGCAAGGCGCGCATGTTGCTGACGCCCTCGCGCTGCCCATTGGCAGGGTTCGGGCGAAGCGCCTTTGGCGTGACGCCGTGCTGGCGGCAGACGGTTTCGATCAGGCTGCGAACGGGCGCGTCACAGGCGCCCAACGGCCAAGCGGGCGCGACGTCGTTCGCGGGCTTCGTTTGAAACAGCGCGCGGATTTCAATCTCTGACCGGCCGTAGCGGATGGCCAGGGCCTGCCACGGAGTCGGCCGGTCTTTGGCTCGGTGAGCTTCGATCTCGCGGATTTCCTCGTGGGTGAGCCCGCCCCGGCGACAGGTGGCGAAGACGCCTGCATTGCCTTGGGCCCCGGCGTTGGTGGTGCGGGTCATCCGATCACCTTGCCGTCGCGCACACGCACGTCGGTCCCCGGCTGGACGAACTTCGGGGAAAGGGCGGAATAGACCGACGACCCGACCCGGTACGTGACCAGATGCTGGCCGTCCCGGCGCAGGGTACAGGTCTGGACGTTGACGCGCTGGGTCATTGCGCCACTCCAGCATTGGGGCGACGGCGCAGGCTGGCGACGTCCATCTCTGCGCGCATCTGAGCATTCCGCGCTGCCCGCAGGTTGGCGCCAGCAATGCCCATGCGACGGGTGTCCTGGCGCTGATACGCCTCGTTCCACTCGTCTTTGCAGCGGAGGAAGTCGGCCTCAGCGACGGCGAGGCGATAGCGAGCCCTTAGGGTGCGAAAACCAAACATCAGCAGGCCTCCCGAAGGCGCGTGACGTTCGTGGCGACAGCGCGCAGTTCGCGGGCCTCGTGCTTCACGCGGTCGAGTCCGTCCATCAGGGCGTCGATGGCGGCCAGATCACCCGCCTGAATCGCCGAGGCGATGGGGAGGATGGCGGCCGCAGCCTGAACAACGTCGTGGGATTCCTTGATCGGACACGCAGTCGTGGCGACGGCGGGTGGCTCGATCTCCGCGGCGAAGGCTCCGAAGATCACCGACTGGCCGCAAGCGTCCTCCAGGGTCCACACCTGTTCCCACGTCGGGATATCGCGGGCGTGTTCGGGATTGGCGCTGCACAGTTGCGAAACGCGCTGGCGGCTGATGCCAAGGCGCGCCGCAGCCGCATCTTGTCGGCCGACCTTCACGACCAGCTTAGCGAAGAGGGCCTTGAGCCTAGCGTGGTCGAATGTTCTGTCTTCGTTCATTGCGCTTATCCAGCAGCTTGCAAGGTGACGCTTCCTCGGGCGGGGCCTATTCAGGCCGCATGCAGTGGAGGCTCGGGGTCGGAATCGTTGGCGGGTTGGGGAGGAGGTTCAGGCGACGGGCGCAGGACGCTCGGATGCAGCGTCTGCACGAGGACGCCGTGAACGATCTCCGCAATGCGGGCGTATTCGGCGTCGGTCATGAGGGTGCCCGCCGGAGGCTAGCGGGGGGACGGTGCCCCCGGCGGGCTGTCATCGCGTGGGAGGGACGCGATTTCGGAGAGGCGCGCATGGTCTACGCAGCCTCCGTCCGGGCGAGCAGGCTCAAGGCGAGAGCGGCTGCACACAGCAGATTGAACAGCGAAATGACCAGCCAGCGACGCTTGCGGGTCTGCAGGGCATTCCCGAAGCAACCGCCAGCGAGGAACGCATTGATCACGAGCAGCACGGCCGAGAGCATCTATGCAGCCTCCGATGCGGGAGACGTGTCGTTGGCAGGCGAAACCCAACGCGCCGGAGCAATGCCCAGCACTTGTTCAATTTTGACGGCCAGCCGGAGTGAAGGCGTCCGTTGGCCGTGGGCAATTTCGTGAGCGTAGCTTGTGCTAATTCCGACGCGATCTTTCAGCGCTTTGGCGAGCGTCGACTTTTCGCAAATCTCGGTCTGGGTCATGCGAGATATTTCGCACATAGCGAAAATCTTCGCAAGGTCGATTTCGCTATGTGCGTAGGGACGCCGCCCCGCATTCTATCGCAGACTGCGAATATGTCGGACGTTCAATGGTTTGCTCGGGATTGGCGCAAGGAGCGAGGCCGCACGCTCGAGAGCGTTGCGGAAGAACTTGGCACGTCGGTGGGCTATCTCAGCGACATGGAGAAGGGGAAGCGTCGCCATAATAGCGACTGGGCCGAACGCCTTGCCCGCGTCTATGCCATCACTGCACAGGACCTTTATCGGCATCCCGATCGCGCGGTCGCGGGTGTTACGACCGATTCTGTCCCAGTCGTTGGCTTAGTGGGCGCGGGGTCTGTCGCGACCCTGTTTGCTGAAGGCCAGGGACCGTTGGACTATGTCGAGCCGCCGCAAAACGCGACGCCACACACTGTCGCTCTCCACGTCAAAGGCACGAGCCTTGGTCCTGCTTGGGATGAGTCGATCATCTATTATGATGACGTCCGGTCGCCAGTTACGCCTGACCTTCACGGTCGTCTCTGCGTGGTCGGACTTCCTGATGGGCGGGTGCTTGTCAAAATATTGAAAGCCGCCGGTGATGGGACATTCCACCTTCTGTCGAACTCGCTCGAAGAACCGCTTCTGAATGAGGAAGTGCTTTGGGCGGCTAGAGTGAAAGCGGCCCACCCTCGTTGATTGACTTCCCTCCCGCCCCCTGAAAAGAACAGCGTCATATATGCTGCAAACTCGGGGGCGAGATGAGCGAAGAAAGACAGCGCGAGATCGCAGAGCTTGAGGCGCGCTTAGCAAAACTCAAAGAGCAGGGGGACCCACCCACTAAGGCCTCCGGACGCCAGTCGGCTCAGAAGTCTGATAACCGGGTCTTATTTGCCGTCGCAGTCGCTGTAGGTCTGATATGCGTCGTGGGGTTCGCAGTGTCTTCGCGTTCGCCCAGCTCCCTGAGCGCGGTGCCAGTCCCGTCCAGCGAAAACGCACCGGCATCCTCGCAAATGACGCCTGAAGAATGGGCCGAGATTGACAAGAGGCGCCAAGAGAATGAAGCGGCGCGTCTTGCGGCGATGACTCCTTGGACATACCGAGATGACGTAGATCCGATGACGGACAAGCTCACGCGCTGGGCCTGCACCACTTCAACGAACCGCGCACTCCTAGAGCGGCCCTATGAGCCGGTCACCGCTGATCTATGCTTGCGCCAATCGCCGCGTTACGGGCTAGACGCCATTGTGCAATTGAATGGATCGGGGCAAATTCTATGCCGGTCCTATGACGGCTGCACCCTCAAAATTCGCTTCGGCGATGGAGCTCAGCAGAGCTTCAGCGGAGCCTCGGCCGCCGATGGGTCGAGCAACGTCGTGTTCATCACGAATGCCTCTAGGTTCATCACCGCCACGAAGAATGCCCCGACGACCAAAATCCAGATGACCTTCTACCGGGCTGGAGACCAGGTTCTAGAGTTCAACACCCAAAAGCTGGAATGGCCGAGACCGGCCAACTGACGGGCGCTCAACATGCGAAAAAGAACTATCGCAGCCATCGGCGCCGCAGCCGTCATCGGCGGCGCCTTCGCGGCTAGCGCCATTCTCAGTCCGGAACCGACGGTCCCAGCTTCAACACAGGCAATGCATGAAGTGGGGCCCGGCTTCTTCGTTGTCGCGGTTCAGCCCAATGCCGATCCAGCAACGTTCGAGGATCTCGCCAGCCTGAAATGCCTGGACGTCGACAACTGCATGGTCGGGTTCTGGAAGCGGGGCGAGGAGCCCACGGCCCTCCCCTTCACCGAGGCGCAGATCAAGGCCCAGCTCTTTGCCTATGCGGTCAACCGCGAGACGGGGTTCCGGCGGGTGGCTTGGGATTGTGCGGCCTACCCGGCGACGCCCCGCAAGGACTGCATGGCTAAGGCTGGGTGAGAGAACCTGAAGATTGTTTGTAAGCGGGCGTTTGGACAGCGCAAAAACTAATCCGTGGGGAGGAAATGGAGTTCAACGCCAGTTCAACTGCGTACCCAATCACTAATGGCCGCACAGATGCGAGGACCTTCAGCGCCTTCGGTGAGATATATGCTCGCGCACAAAGCTCAAGCATCGGGCCCTATTCACTCGACTGCACCAACTTGATGTTTTGTAATAGCAATTTGGCAGCCGCCCTAATGGCGATCCATCGACAATTGGGCCAAACGGGACGCGGCCTGTCGTTTCTAAACTTGCGGCCACGAGTTAGTAGCATCTTGAACGATTCTGGGCTTTTCGGCGTCGCCACTCAAAGACCTCGACCCAGTGTTGTACCATTGACGCCCTTCAATCACAGCGAAGGCGACAGGTTCGACCTATATGTGCGCCGAGGTTTAGCCAACAAAGGCCTCCCGGACATGTCGCCGGGGCTGGAAAACGAGTTTTTTACCGGCATCCACGAGCTCTTCACGAACTTCGAAATTCACTCCCAGAGTTCCCTGGGAGCCTGGGCGGCGGGCCAGCTTTTTCCAGTGAATGGCCGCGTAGAAATGACTTTGGTGGATGCTGGAGTGGGAATCCCCTCTCGCATCATGCAGAGGGGCTTTGCGCAATCCCCACATGCCGCCATTGACTGGGCGATGACAGGTTCAAATACGACCCGAGAGCTAGATGTACCGGGCGGACTGGGCCTAAAGGTGCTAAGAGAGTTTATTAGATTGAATCAGGGAGAGTTGACGATCGCATCACACGGCGGGTTCTGGCGAGAAGCGGGCGGGCGAGTTGATATGCGCCCCTTAACGCATCCATTCCCGGGAACCGCAGTTACGGTTGTCGTTAATACGCAGGATAACCGCTCGTATCAGTTGGCGCGCGAAGTTAGGCCAGGAGACATCTTTTGATGAACCAGCCAGTTAGGGTCAGCATAACCGAGATCGTTGGAAGCAGCATATGCGTCTCGATTGATGATGGAAATAGGCTCCACGAGCAGATCATCGAGCACATTCACAAGCATCGGCCAGTAGCACTATCCTTCTACGGCGTTAACCGTCTTACAACCGCGTTTTTAAACGCCGCGGTGGGTCAGCTCTACAACGAGTTCACCGAAGATGAAGTGAGGGCGCGTCTCGCTCCGCCTCAGGACGCTTCCCCCGAGCAGCTAGCTCTACTGAAACGCGTGGTGGATAATGCCAAGCGGTTTTTCCAAGAGCGTCAACGGATCGCGGACGTCATGGGGACCGTTCGGGGAGATGGCTGATCGCTACTATCTGGCCGGCCCGAACAAGAATCTTCACAAGTGTTCGAACACTGCGTTCTTGTTTGACGCCAACGTCTGGCTCTCCATCAGCGGCCCGTACGAAGACCGGATTTCTCAAAGAGCTAGCGCTTATAGCAACTTCTACAAGCGCGTCCTCGCATCCGGTGGACGAGTGGTGCTTCCGAAGGTCGTCATCTCGGAGTTCGTCAACAAAGCCGTTCACATGCAGGCGATGGTGGCAAAATTTGAAAAGGCTCGTGGTGTGAAAATCCACGACGCTGCCGCATACGACGAGTGGATCAAAGAGGCATGCGATCTCACATTTCACATCGTCAACGACAATATTCGAGTTCCTGACGGTTTCGACAGCCTCGATATCTCAGCGTGCATCAATAGAGCCGAGGCTGGCGGGATCGAGTTCAACGATGTTTTGATTGCAGAGCTCTGTAGGAGAGACGGATACGTTCTAGTAACTGACGATGCAGACTACTCTGGATATGATATCGACATTGTCACGTTCAACCAACGCCTAGCCTGAAGTCCTCCACCAGGCGTGATTTTGCTCTCAGACTAGCTCTAGCTGCTGCTTCAGCACCTCAACAGCTTCCGCCGTCAGGTGGAACGGCATCTGATGCGAAATGCCCTCGATCAGGAACGAGATGACGACGCCGCCCATGTCGTCGCCCAGCAGGTCGAAGCCGTCGATCTCCAGGGCGGTGACGTTTCGCTCTTCCGATGTGCCGGGCGTCTGCTTAGTGGCGTAGGCTATAGCGAGACCGGCAAGGCCTGGGAGCTTCTCGCGCGGAATCGCCAGCGCGATCCGGCCAGCCTCTTTCGTCTCGAACCGGAATAGCCCCTGGTCTTCATCCACAGTTGGAGCGGCTGCGAGCGAAGTGACGATATGTGCGTCCATGAGCGGCAGACTAACACCAGCAGCGGAATTGGAAACGGCGGCCCCGGATGGAGCCGCCGTTCTTCGTTTGCGGTGCCTGAGATTAGACCGTGCACTGCTTCGTGCGCTGGGCCTCTTGGATGCCCTGGATCCGCGCACGGATAGCCTTGTCGGCATCGGACTTCGCCATGGCATTGCCGATGCCGTAGTCGCCCAGGAAGCCAGCAACCGAGCGCCAGTCGAAGTCGGCAGTCTCAGCCACTTGGGTCTGGATTTGGTTCGCGCGGATCAACTCAAGGCGCAGGTCGTTGCAGTCCATGGCTTCAGCCTCAGCCGACGACCATTGCGTGGCGATGGGATAGCGCTTCGTTGCGCAGGCAGACGTGACGGATGCGGCGACGACCAGCGCCGCCACGATGGCGATCTTCTTCATTCGGGATGCCCCAGAGATATGCGTCCAAGCCCCCTGCCCGGACATAACGCCGTCATATCACGTTGTTTTCATCCGTCTAGATAACGGAGGTCAGTAACGGGCGTTTTCCATCGATACCGATGGCTTCCCCACCCGGAACAGAACGCGTGCGAGAACAGATTTTCGCACATTGCGAAAATAATGCTTGACGACAAACTTCGCTATCTGCGAAATATCTCCCATCACCGGGAGACGAACGATGTCACTCAAGAATGAAATCACCCACGATCCGAAGGCGGCAGCTTGGTCAGCACTGAGCGCCTTTCGCGCCACCTTCCCCGCTCCGACCGCAGAGAACCGCGCGATCGAAGCGCGCTTGGAAGCCGACCTCACTGCCCTGCGCGAAGCGGATGGTTCGCTGTTCGATGATCGTGCCGACGAGTTGATCCGATGGGCGGACAAGAACGAGGCGCTGGCCGATCAATACCCGTCGGCCGCGAAGGACTATCGCCACACGGCGTCGCTCTTCCGTTCCGAGGCTGCTGAACTGCGCCGCAAGGCCATTGTGGTTCGGGCCGCCACCTTCGGGATGGCCGCGTGATGAACCGGGACGCCATCATCGCCGCAGAAGACCTCTGCATCGACATGGACGCTGATCTGGCTCGCGCCCGCTCTGCACTGTCGCTGTCGAACACGGTCAAGGCCGAGCGCCACGTCGCTGACGCTCTGACGGCCGCCAAGCGGATCATCGCCCTGCTGGAAGGCGCCCCGTCGCCCCAGCCCGCGATCCGCATCCCCGCCAACGATCCTTTCCGGGAGATTGCAGCGTGAACAAGCGCCAGCAAGGCAAGGCCGCTACGCGCGCCAAACTGATCGCCGCCGCCAGAAAGCTCTGGGCCGAGCCCGGCACGTATGAGCGCATGGGCATCCGGGAGATTTCGACCGAAGCCGGAATGTCGACCGGCGCGGTGTTCGCTAACTGGAAGAGCAAGGCTGACCTGTGGCGAGACGCTATGGGCTACGAGCCTCCGGTCGACTGCGCCGAGGTTCGCGCTGTCCTGCAGGCATCCGCAGCGACCCTCTACCCGAGGGCTGCTTGATGGGCGCCGTGATCCCCTTTCCCCGTCAGCCTCACGCGCAGTCGCTGATCAAGCACACGGCGACGCTCAACTGGCTGGACCGCCACGGCGCGGCGCATCGCGAGCGTCATGCGGCTTGGACCGCCCGTGAAGCCGCGCGCATGGCCTGGAACCGCGCCCGCTCCATGCGGGAAACCGGAGAGGCCCTGACCTTCCGCATCGATCACCGCTCGCAGGTGATCGGATGACCAACGCCCATCCCGAAGCCAGAGACGAGGCGAGCGCCAACAACGCCCCCTCGATGGCTCCCGCTCTCACTGAGGCGCACATGCCCCCGCTGACCATCGAACCCAACTACGGCCTGATCTGGGAAGGTGAACGCCCGCCCATCGCCAAGGCATACGTCGCCGCGCAGAAGGCCATGGACGCCATCAAGAAGGCGGCGCGCAACGATCACTTCCGGACCAAGTACGCCGATCTGGCCGAGGTGGTCGAAGCGGTTGTGCCCGCGCTCAACGAGCATGGCATCGGCGTCATCCAGAACGCGGTGAATGACGGAGACTGGGTATCGATCACCACGACCCTGCTCCACGAGAGCGGATCGTCTGTCAGCAGCACCCTGCGCCTGCGCCCCTCCAAAACCGACCCTCAGGGCGTTGGCTCGGCGATCACCTATGGCCGTCGCTACTCCCTGCTGGCGATGACTGGCGCCGCTCCCGAGGACGACGACGGCAACGCCGCCAGCGGCCCGCGTCAGGACCGCCGCGAGCCGACCGGTCCGTCAGCCGCCGCTCAATACGCGGCCGACCAGCTACGCCAAGCGCGGACGAAGGACGAGTTCACCCACTTCTGGAACAGCGAGAAGGAAGGTCTGCGGCAGTCGCTGAGCGACGGCGACTACGCGCACGTCGTCAAGGTCATGCAGTCCGAGGCCAAGCGCTTCGCACCGGCTGAGGCCGCCAATGCTTCGACGCCCTTCGACGAGAAGGACGCGGCCTGATGACCAAGATGTACGTCAACTCCAAGGGCCAGGACGTCGAGATCGCATCGATGGCCTATCCCCACCTGCGTTCGGCCCACGCGAAGTTGGTCCGAGAGCAGCGTGACGGCCTGCGCCAGGCGGAAATCGACGCCATGGCGGCCGAGATCGCCACACGGGACGAAGCGCATGCATCCGCACAAGCCGCCGAGGCGGAGGGCACAGCATGACGGCCGAGCTTATTCACCTCACGAACGCCACCCCCTTCGACCTCATCGCCGAGGACGCGGAGACCTGGCTGGAGGAAGCCCGCAACTGGGCTGACGGCCAGCCTGTCGAGAACCAGAAGCAGGCGGACACCGTCTCCATGATCATCGACGCTCTGCGGAAGTCCGCAGATGCGGCGGAGAAACAGCGCAAGGCCGAGGTCAAGCCGTTCGATGACGCCAAGGCCGCTGTGCAGGAGCGGTATGCGCCACTCTTTGCTCCGGCGACCAACAAGTCACCGGGCAAGGTGCAAAAGGCCGTAGCCGCGCTGAAGGCTGTACTCGCTCCCTACCTGCGTAAGTTGGAGGAGGAGAAGCGCGCCGCAGAGGCCCAGGCCCGTGAAGAGGCGGAACGCACCGCCCGCGAGGCTGCAGAAGCCCTGCGCGCCGCCAATGCCGCAGACCTCGCGGCTCGAGAAGCGGCTGAAGAGAAGGTTCGTCAGGCTGAGGCTGCGGACAAGGCGGCCAAGCTGGCGGCCAATGATCGCGCCCATGCCAACGGCGGCGAGCGCGCCATCGGCCTACGAACCAAGCACGTCGGGATGATCCTCGATCTGAACGAGGCCGTGAAGTTCTACTGGCGCCAGGACGACAAGCCGTTCCGCGAACTTATCCAGCGCCTGGTCGATGCCGATATCCGCGCCGGCCGTCGCGGCTCCGCCATCCCCGGCGTCGAGATCCGAGAGGAGAAGGTGCTTTGACCCGCCACCTCCTCAAGCTCACGCCTAGCCAGCGCGATACCGCCCATGCCTGGGTGGAGAAGGCTCTCCGTCTGTGGCAGCCCGGCGCAGCCTGGATGCTGGAGGTCCGCGAGGCCACACGCTCGGACGAACAGAACCGCGCCCTCTGGTCGCTGCTGGGGCAAATCCAGAAGGCTCGCCCCGTCCACAACGGCGTCCAGATGGATACCGAAACGTGGAAGTGCCTGTTCATGCATGCGCTCGGCCGCGAGGTCCGCTTCGTCCCGACGCTGGACGGCTCGTCCATGCTTCCGCTGGACCTGCGTTCCTCAAAACTGACCAAGCGCGAGTTCTCGGACCTGATTGAGCTGATCCTCGCCTGGTGCGCGGAGAACGGCATCGAGGTCGAGCACTTCGACGCGGCCAACGACGACTGTGTCTCTGCAGATCGCGAGGCAGCATGACCGTCTTCACCTACGAAGAGCGTCACGTTATCGCCGCCGCCGCGAAGCTCCGGCGCGAAGCTAGAAAAGCTGCCACCAAGGCCCGCGCGAAAAGCCCGAAGGCAGACCGTGGCCGCGAGCGCGACAACGGCTTCCTCCAGTATATCCGGCGCCAGCCCTGCGAAGCCCGTCACCTCGGCGGCTGCTTCGGGCCAGTTCAGCATGCCCACGTCAGCTATCGGGTGCACGGCATCGCGAACAGCTTTGGCCGCGGCGTGAAGAACCACGACCGCCACGGCAACCCGCTCTGCGCCGGTCACCACAAGATGCAGCACGACATGGGCGACGAGCGCGCCTTTTGGTCCCTGCTCGGCAAGGACGCCTACGCAACCGCCGCCGCTCACTACGCGGCCTATCAGAAGGCCCACGACCATGGCTGAAGTCATCACTATCGCCCGCCGCTGGTTCTCCAGCCTCCCTCCGCTCCAGATCGAAATCGAGTGCGCTGCTGAACTGGCGCCCGGCGTGAAGCTGGGGATGGCGGTAAAGGCAGCATTCGCCAGCGGTACCGTCCTGCGCGGTGCCGACCTGCGCGGTGCCGACCTGAGCGATGCCGACCTGCGCGGTGCCGACCTGAGCGGTGCCGTCCTGAGCGGTGCCGTCCTGCCGAAAGCAGTTCAGGCCATGCGGCCAGCCGACGAGGCCGAGCAGCGCCAGCGCATTGCTGCCGTCGCCGCGCTAGCACTCAAGGACGACGACGCCCTGAACATGGGCGACTGGCACACCTGCGAGACGACCCACTGCATCGCAGGCTGGGCGGTCCATCAGGCGGGACCGGCTGGCTACCTGCTGGAGGAAATGATGGGGCCTCACGCGGCTGGAGCGATCCTGCTGGGCGACGAGGCGGCCAAGCACTTCTATGACAGCGGCGATCAGGCCCGCGCGTGGCTTGAGACGTTCCTGCCCGATCCGGTTCAGCCGGAGGCTCCCTATGCCTGAATCAACCAAGAGCCCGGCAGAGGTGCTGGAGGCTGATCGATCACCGGTCGAGCAAGGCCTGATCTACCTGATCGGACGCGACATTGACCGCTCTATCGCCAATCTCGGCTACCCGGTCGGAATGGGCATCGGCGTCGGCCCTGAACTCGCCGAGCGAGCGGCCTCGCGCATACTCGACAAGCTGACCGACAAGGCTCTGCGTGACCTGTTGGAAGTCCGCCAAGTCTCCATCCGTGGGGGTGAGGCATGACGCTATACAACATGCTTTTTGGCGTTGATGCCGACTACAAGGCGGTGCTCAGCGCTCTCGGCCTGAATATTGGCGATGTGCCGCGCTTCCGCGATGCCTACGTTGATAGGGAAAATAACCGGCTCGTCATTTACACCCGAACAGGAGGCGGCAATCGAGATTACTACGAGAGCGCAGATTCCTGCAGGGATCACTATCCGGAACACTTCGGAGGTGAAAACCAGCCGACGGGGCCGTGGAATAGCGACCTGAGGAAGGTTTCTGGCTTCCTATACGACGAAGACGACGATTTCGACTGCACTTACGCGTCGTTTTACTACGCCATACCAGCCGCTGCCGAGAAGAATGGGGCCGAGGCATGAGCGGGGTGAAGCATACGCCGGGGCCTTGGGTCGCCGAACGCTCTGTTGAAGAGTGGGGCGTCAGCGTCATCGCCAGCAACGAAACAGGCCACATCAGCAACCCGACAAGGGGGCAGGTCTGTCATGTCAGCGTTGTCGCTGGGGCATCGGGTGATGATCCTGAACTTGCCGTAGCAAATGCCCGCCTGATAGCCTCCGCGCCTGATCTGCTGGAGGCGCTGATTGCGCTTGTTGACCGCGATCTGACTTACCACGGCCCCTGCATCGTCATCCCTGCCAAGAATCACGGCGACGCCATTTCCATCGTTCGCCGCGCCAGGAATGCCATCGCCCGCGCCCGTGGTGAGCAGTCCCCTGATCCTTCCGACACTGGAGCGCAGCCGTGAAGAACAAGCTCTCTGACCTAAACAACCACCTGTTCGCCCAGCTGGAGCGGCTTGGCGAGGAAGACTTGACCGCCGAGCAGATCGACAAAGAGGTCGAGCGCTCCAAGGCCATCATCGGCGTTGCGGCGCAGATCGTCAGCGCGCAAAACCTGAACCTGAAGGCGGTCGAACTGATCGCCGAGCATGGCGAGCGCTTCCACGACAAGCTGACGATGATCGAGGCTCCGCGATGAGGGGCGCCAGGATCATCTACAGCGAAGCCGAAATGGCGTGGCTGGAAGCCAACCGGGCGATGGTCATCAGCGACTATCACCGGGCGTTCCAAGCCGCCTTCTCCCGACCGGACGTGTCGGCCATGAACCTGCATGGTCTGCGCAAGCGCAAGGGCTGGAAAACCGGGCGAGAGGGCGACCGCTACAAGGGCCGTCATCGCAAGTTCACCCCGGCGGAAATGGCATGGCTTGAAGCCAATCGCCTGCTCCCGATCTCGGACTATCACCGCGCCTTCATCGCAGAGTTCCCGCGCGAAGACGTCAACCCGAAGAATCTCCACGGCCTCCGTAAGCGGATGGGCTGGAAGACGGGCCGCACCGGGCAGTTCGAGAGGGGACAGGCGCCCGCGAACAAGGGCAAGCGCTGCCCTGAAGGCGTCGGCGGCCGCCACCCGAACGCGCGCCGCACACAGTTCAAGAAGGGCCAGGAGCCGCACAACACCAAGCACCTGGGACATGAGCGCCTGTCGAAGGACGGCTATGTCGAGATCAGCGTCGCCGAGGTGAACCCGCACACCGGCTACGGGCGCCGCTACGTCCACAAGCACGTCCATCTATGGGAGGCCGCGAACGGGCCGGTCCCTGAGGGCTGCTGCCTAAAGAGCCTGGACGGCGACAAGACGAATACGGACCCGTCCAACTGGACCGCCATTCCGCGCGGCGTCCTGCCCCGCCTGAACGGCGGACGGGCCACGCGGGTCATGGCTTACGACAGCGCGCCGGACGACCTGAAGCCCGCCCTACTCACCATCGCCAAGATCGATCACCGCGCCCGCGAACTGCGGCGCCAGCGGAAGGATGCAGCATGACCACCTCTCGCGTTACCGTGCCGGTTCGTGGCCCAGGCCATTGTGAAGATGACGCCGCTTGGGCTGAGTTCGTTCGCCAGTATGACGGCCAGCCGCGCTCCCGTCCCGATCTGACCGATTTTGCTTTGGCGAACCGGGTGTTCATGGCGGACCGGAATGACCTCGATCTGATCGTTTGGCAGACCGCCGCGAAAGAGCGCATCCGCTGGCTTTCGATTGAACTCGCCAAGGCCCAGTCCGCCATGCTCTCCGCAGCCCCCGCGCCGGAAGGCGAGGCGGTGAAGGGGCCGTGGTCGTGGCTGACCGCATACGTTGAAGGCGACGGCGATCCGGCTGACCGCGAATACAACTGCGACGACATGGTTGCCGCTTGGCGTGCGGGATACACCGCCCTCGCCACCCGCGAGGAAGCCCCTGCAGAGGCGGGGGAGCGGGAAACGCTGCGGGTCCTGCTCGACAATCTGGTGATCGCTCAAAGCTTGTCGAAAGAGTTGCGCCAGCGCGCCACAGACGAGGCGAGATCATACCTCTATGCTCTCCGCGCCCAGCCGCCAGCCCGCGAGGATGCGCGGCCGGTGGCTTGGGATCATGAGGGACTGGCGAAAACCCTTTGCGAAATGGACGCCGCACACGGCGGCGCCACTTGGTCGCGGCGCACGGCTGAACAGAAGGCGCATTACCGCGCCTTGGCCCGAACCATTGTAGAACGCCACACCCATCCCGCCCCCGACGCGCTGCGGGTCAGGGAAGCGCTGTCGGCCTTGGTCATAGCGGACGATCATCGCCCGCGCGGCCTCGGCACCCCCTCCGACTGGATCAGGAACAGCTACGCCCCGGCAATCGCGTTGGCCCGCAAAGCCCTCGCCGCCCTGCAAGCCGAACAGAAAGGCGGTGCGTGATGGCGGGGCCTTGGATTTGCGAACGAGACGACGGGGATGGGGCCTATGTGTATTACGACGAGAGCCCGGATGAGACTGCGCCGGAGGGGCATCCTACCGAACTCGACGCTTGGGAATATGCGCTCGATTGCCTTTTGGCTCGGAGGGAGGGCTTGAGCCTTGCCGTGCGAACTGCCCGGAAAGAGGTCGGGCGGTGCCGAAAGGCCACCCCGCAAGCCGAACAGGGGGCGAAGTGATGCTGGAGGTTAGTCGAGATCGTTTCTACGCCACGGTCGGGCAAATGAATGTCCACCCCCGCGCCGAAAAAGACGCCAGCTATTGGGAGACTCCATCGCGTCAACTGATGGGCCGAACTGAACCTGGATACATGCGATGGGCCTAAGCGTTTCTTCATTTCGCCATCCGCCGCCACCCCCTCGGACAAGGAGGGCGGGGAGTGAGCATCGAGCTTGTAGACATCGATGACGACGGCCCGCTGAATGATCTGCTGGACGAGGGTTTCGGCGATAACGGCCCCACGCTCATGACGCTCGGCAAGGCGGTCCAGTGTTGGTCGATAACCAACCTCGAAGCTCGAACGCGAGAGGTCGGCTGGCGCAATGTCGTAGGTCCCACGCTCGGGGAGGCTGCGCTGGCGTTCGCCCTGCCAATCGACCGCATCAAGGCGGCTGTCGAGAACCACTACTGGATGTTCCTGACTGGCGACGGCCCTGAGGCTGATCTGGTCATCGAGCATGAGGGAGAATGACATGACCCACCCCCTCACCCCGCGCGAGAAGGTGGCGCCACCTGCTATGAGCTTGACCATGACCACGCACACGAACCTCCGCGCCGCCAACATCGCTCGCCAGAACGAGTGGGATCAGGACAACCAGATCACAGCCTCCTATCGCGGCAATGAGCTGGCGGGCGAGGTCGGAGAGGCCTGCAACATCATCAAGAAGCTGGAGCGGGAGCGCCTGGGCATCCGCGGCTCAAGAGCAACTGCAGAAGAACTGGCGGACGAACTCGCTGACGTCGTGATCTGTGTTGATCTGATCGCCATGCACTACGGCATCGACCTCGAGGCGGCGATCGCTCGCAAATTCAATGCAACGAGCGAGAAGGTCGGCTTGGAGACGCGATTGGCCTCGACGGGTAAAGCATGAGCGCCCTGGTCCTCATCTGCGTCACCCTCGCGATGTCAGACGGTGACTCTGGCCGGTGTGTCACCGAGGACGGCGAGCGCCACCGCGTCCGGCTGGCCGGGATCGATGCCGGAGAGGTCGCGCCCTTCACCCGCTGCCGCCAGCGGCCAAACGTTTGGGCCTGCTCGCCCGAGGCCAAGGCCAGCGGACCGGCAGCAACCACCCGAGCCCGGCAGCTCGCGGCCAACGGCGCCCGCTGCACCGTCCAGTCCCGCGACCGCTATCAGCGCATCGTGGCCACCTGCACGGTCAACGGCCGGGACTTGGGCGCCATCCTCGTTCGGGAAGGCTTGGCGATCTCTGAGACCAACTACGGCGATCCCTACCGCCAGCAAGAGAACGAAGCCCGAGAGAGAGGAAGGGGGGTGTGGCAGTGAACGATGATCAAGCAAACGACCGGCTGGATGGTGCAAGCGCAATCGCCCGGTATCTCGGTAAGAAAGAGCGCTGGGTCTACTTGGCCCGCGAACAAGGCTGGGCCGTCCCAATCCGCAAGCGCGAGGGTTTCGGCCTCTATGCCTTCCGGTCCGAACTGGACGCCTATCTGCGCGGCGATGACTCATTGCCCTCGCACGCCGCCTGACGGCGAGAGATGACGTAGCGCCCTGACCGTGCATCATGAGGCGCTCTTTGGAAGGCGCGCTCCATGGCCCACGTGAGAAAAGTCATCTACCCACCGCGAGCCGACGGCAGTCGCAAGACGAGCTGGCGCGCTACGTGGGCGGGCCCAGATGGTGACCGGCAGTCGAAGACCTTTGAGACCCAAAGAGACGCGAAAGCGTGGCTGGTCAGCGTAGCGTCCGGACTCGTCGGAGGCTCGTCCCAGATGACGGTCGTTCAGATGGCCGAGGAGCACATTGCATATTTCCACGGCCTAGTACGCTCAGGTGACCGGCGCGCCACCACGGTCAACGGCTATCAGTCGATTCTAGACACTCACGTAAAGCCTCATCCGATCGCCAGGAAGCGCCTTTCAGAACTGCGCGCGCCGATGATCCAGGGATTGTTGGACGACATCGTCAAGCTGACTGGATCAACTTCGACCGCTCGGCGGGTTCGACGTTCCTTTGTGCAGTGGTGCCGCTTCGCTGTACGACGCGGCTGGTTGCTGGCGAACCCGGCCCAGGCCTGCGCTGTGGACGGTGCAGCCTCCACGCCCGAGGAAGAGCCGTTCGAACTGCCTCCGAAGCAGCACCTGAGCGCAATTGTGGCTGCAGCTGCGCAAGGCGACCACCCGGAACGCGATACTGCTGTCGTGCGGATACTCATGTTTGGGGGGCTCCGAAGCTCAGAGCTTCTCGGCCTGGCCGACGAGGCAGCTGTGCTCAAACCTATAGGCGGGCGCCTAAAGGTCAGGGAGCGGCTGGAGTATCAGCACAAGACGCTGGATCCGCCGAAGACTGGCAAGGGGCGCCGCGATGTCCCGATAGGGAAGGAAACATCACTCGCAATCCGCGCTTGGCGTCTGAAGCGTGGCGGCGTCAGGCCGTTCGGCCACATCAACGGAAAGCGTGAAAAAGTCGTCGCCACCGGCCGGCTCTTTCCTAACCCAGCGACCGGCTCGGACGTATGGGGCTACCACGACTTCATCCGGGATTGCTGGATGCCCCTGATGCGTCGCGCTGGCCTTGTGGTCATGGTTCCTGACAGCAAGGGCAAGAACCGACCCCAGGCAGCGTTCAAACCTCACATGCTGCGCCATGTTGCTGTCAGCTTGTGGCTGGCTCAGCGACCACAGCCGACGCCGAAGAAGGTGCAGGAGCTTGTCGGCCACGCCACACTCAAAATGACGATGGACACCTACGGCCACCTTTGGCGTGACGAAGACGAAGACGATGCCATCGCGCAGGCCAGCGAACGAATCATCAGCCAGGTGAACGTCTGAAGAACTTTGCGGCGCTCTCGCGGCGCTCGGAGCATGCGGGAATAATCTGAAAATGTCGGAAAGTCGTGACAAATCAATGGGGTGGCGAAAAGAGCCCCAAAGACCCCTTTCGACCGCCCCAACGGGCCTAACCCGTTGAAAACATTGATGGTGCGAGCGGCGGGAATCGAACCCGCACGACCGAGGTCGAGCGATTTTAAGTCGCTTGCGTCTACCAGTTCCGCCACGCTCGCAGGGCGCGCCTCAGCGCTTCGCCTCCTGTGCCGCACGAGCGGCCCGGAAGTCCACATCTGAATCAGCGATCAGGCGCACCAAGGCCGCCCAGGCGGCGACGTTCTGGGTCATCTGGGCCGGGTCAATCTTGTCCAGCGTATCGTCGGCGGTGTGGTGCAGGTCGAAATAGCGCGTGCCGTCCTGGCGCAGGCCGAAGACCGGAACGCCCGCCTTGGCCAACGGGCCGATATCGACGCCGCCATACAGTTCCGGCTCGCCCGACAGCACGCCCAGCGGGCGCAGGATCCGCTCGGCGATGCGGGCGAAGTCGGATCCCTGCGAGCCGGGCGGCAGACCCAGGGCGTAGACGCGGTCGGCGCCGAAGTCGCTTTCGCCGGCGATGACGTGCTTCTCGACGCCCGCGCCGATGTTGCGGACATAGGCGCCGCCGCCGTTGCCGTGATCGGTCGGCTGGGCGACCTCTTCGGAGCCGTACAGGACCACGCGGACGGTGCGCGCCGGACGGCCCTGTTCGGCGATCAGCTTGGCCGCCGCCAGGGTGATGGCGCCGCCCGCTGCATCGTCGATGGCGCCCGTGCCCAGGTCCCAGCTATCCATGTGCGAACCCAGGACGATGATCTCGTTCGGACGCGAGGCGCCGACGATGTCGCCGATGACGTTCTGGCTGACCGTCTCATAGGTATGGGCGGTGGATTTCAGGCGCAGACGCACCGTCTCGCCCATGCCGACCAGACGCGCCACCTGATCGGCGTCCGGCGCGCTGAGGGCGAAGGACGGCAGCGGCACCTTGCCGTCGACATAGCGGGTGGTGCCGGTGTGCGGCATCCGGTGTTCATCCGACCCGGCCGAGCGCATGACGAAGGCGACCGCGCCGCGCTTGGCCGCCTCGGTCGGCCCTTGGCTGCGCAGCCGCGACAGGGGGCCATAGCCCGAGCCGTCCTGCATCCGCACCATCTGGCCGCCGTCGACCACGGCGATCTTGCCGGTCAGCGACCCGGCGGGCGCGGCCGCCAACGCGTCCAGGCCGTCGAAGAAGACGATGTCCGCTTCAACGCCCTCGGCGGGGGTGGCGATGGAGTGGCCGAGCGCCGCCACGACCAGCTTCTGCGGACGGGCGCCCAGAATCTCGGCGCTTTCCTCGCCCCGCTCCCAGCCGATCAGGGGGAAGGTCTCGATGCGGACGTTCTGGAAACCGTGGGCGCGCATGTAGTCGGCGGCCCAGGCGGCGGCGTCCTGCTCGGCGCGCGAGCCCGCCGGGCGCGGGCCGAAACGGGTGGTGATCTGGGTGACGTAGTCTAGGGCGATATTGCCCCTCAGCGCCTGATCGCGCACCTGCTCAGCGGCGCGGATGGTGCGGGCGTCCTGCGCCAGGACCGGCGTGACGATCAGGCCGAGCGCCACAGCGCTGGCGGCCATAAGACGAGCATTGAACGACAAGTGCGCCTCCCCAACTCAACAATGAGGCGCGGACCCTAGCGGGCGAAGCCTGCGACCGAAAGTCTCAGCTTCGCCGCCAGAGCGGAAATCGAAGGCTCTCGATCACTCGCCCTTGATGAAGGGCTCGACCGGGCCTTGCAGTTTGACGGTCAGGGCCTTGCCGCGGCGGTCGACGCGGTTGCCGACGGCCAGACGGACCCAGCCTTCCGAGACGCAGTATTCCTCGACATTGGTTTTTTCCTCGCCCTTGAAGCGAATACCCACGCCGCGCGCCAGCAGGTCGGCGTCGTGGAAGGGGCTGTCGGGATCGACCGAAAGGCGGTCAGGCAGGGCGTCGGACATGGCAGGTCTCATCAGAAGGCGAAGCGGGCTGAATAGCCGCGCGGACGGGTCGCGACAACCATTCTCCCCCTCCCCTCAATAGCGGAGGAGCCAGACCGCTTACTGCACCGACTGGCGCGGACCGGTCGGGGCGTCGGCCGCCGCCGCATAGGGGCGCGGACCAGTTTCGGCGGGCGCAGCCGCCTTTTGTGCAGGCGGGGTGGCGGGCCGGGCCGCTGGGCGACGCGGCGTCGTCTGGGTCGCCTGAGCGGGCGCAGGCGCGGCTGCGGCGGGTTGAGCGGCTGGGGTCGGAGCCGGAACGGCAGCGGCGGGCGCGGCCACGGCGGCGGCGCGGGCGGCGTACTGCTCGGCCTGGAAGCGTTTGGCCAGCTTCTCGGTCAATTCACGCGCGGCGGCGGGCGGCATCTGAGCCATGATGGCGGCCAAGGTCCGGGGGCGCATGGCCGAGGCGACCGGCAGGCGAACCCCGTCGTCCAGGGTGGCGAAGACCGCCGCCGCCTCCTTGGGACGCATGGCCGAGTAGACGGCGACCAGACGGTCCTCTTCCGCCTTTTCCTTTTCGTCGACCTGGCCGACCAGGGCGCCGATCTCGCTCTTGAGCGCCTCCAGAGCCTGCAGTTTGGCGTCCAGCTTCTGCTCTGCGGCCACCATCAGCGGCAGGGTGGTGGCGAAGTCGGCGTCGCGCGCGTCCAGAGCGTCGCGGCGTTTGGACAGGGACTGGATGATGCGCAGCTCGGCCGGAGAAATCCCCGCCTGCTGGGCCAGTTGTTCAGGCGTCAGAGCGCAGACAGCGGCGGGCTTGGGCTCGGGCCTGGCCCCCTCGCCTTCCTTGACGACGGCTTCCTGAGCCCATGCGGTCGCGCCCTGAAACAGATCCGGCGCCACGCCCGCAGCGCGCACGGCCACGACGCCGCCGATGGCGACGGCGATCAGGGGCAGAAGGCGGGGCAGCTTGCTCATCGGTCAAACTCAGGAAAAAAGCGCATCATCATTGCCCCTCAAGTCGTCCGAGGCCGCGCCTCGGACATAGGGGCCAACATCAAGCAGCGAACAGGTCGTCATCCAGACTACGGCGGGCGCGGTTTAGGCTCTGTTGCGCAGCATGGTTAGCGGCCAGGGCCTGCATCACCGGCGAGGCGCGCTCAGGCGCAGGCGCGGGCTTGGGGGACGACTTGGGCGATGGGGCCTTCATGACCGCGCGAGCGCCTTCGATGCGTTCCATCAGGGCCGCCATTCGGCGGGCGCGGGTCTCGTCGTCCAGCAGGGGCGAGACCGCAGAGGCGCGGGCCGGTTCGGCCTCGGCCGCCGCCTCGATCTCGGCCAGAGCCCTGGCGGCGGCGCGACGTTCGTCCTCGCGCGTTTCGATGCGGCTGTCGGCCGGGCGGGCCGGGGCGCGGGCGATCAGCACCTCCAGCTCCTGCTTCACCGCGCGGGCCTTGATGATGCGGTCGTGCAGCAGGTCCGTCTCCTGGCCCGAGGCGCGCAGGGTGGCCAGGGCCTGTTCGGCGCGTCCGGCGGCGCTGTTCAGCTCGGTCACGGCGGAGGCGAAGGCCAGTTGGCCCTCGCGCAGCGTCTTCAGCTTGCGCTCCAGCTTGATGCCGTAGCCGATGGCCGCGACCAGCAGGAGCATGAGGATGGAGTCGAGAATGATGCCGGTCATGTCAGCTGTTCTCCCTAGCGAGGCGGGCGGCGGCGGCGGTGCTGATGGGGCCTTCGACGCGGACGGCGATGTGCTGGCCCTTGCGGCCCATCTTGCCTGTCGTCAGCGGGATGGATCCCGCGCGCACCGAGACTTCGGACTCAGGCGTCACGTTCAGCATCAGGGTGTCGCCGACCTTCAGGTCCAGCACCTTGGACAAGGGCATCTGCTGCTCGTCCAGCACGCAGCGCACCTCGGTTTCGGTGGTCCAGAGTTCGGTGGCCAGGTGGCCTTCCCAGATGTTGTCGCGGCCGAACTTCTCGCCCATGAACTGCTGCAGCAGCATCTTGCGGATCGGCTCCAGCGTCGAATAGGGCAGCAGCAGTTCGACCCGGCCGCCGCGATCTTCCATGTCGATGCGCAGCTTGACCAGAATGGCGGCGTTGGCGGGGCGTGCGATGGCGGCGAAACGGGGGTTGGTCTCCAGCCGGTCCAGATTGAAGTGGACGGGAGTCAGCGGCTCGAACGCCTGACGCGCGTCGTTCAGGATGACCTCGACCATCCGCTGCACCAGCACCCGTTCGATGGTGGTGTAGGGCCGCCCCTCGATCCGCAGGGCCGCCGTGCCGCGACGCCCGCCCAGCAGGACGTCGACGATGGAGTAGATCAGGTTACTGTCGACCGTCAGCAGGCCGTAGTTGTCCAGTTCCTCCGCCCGGAACACCGCCAGAATGGCCGGCAGCGGGATGGAGTTCAGATAGTCGCCGAAGCGGATGGAGCTGATGGTGTCGAGGCTGACCTCGACGTTGTCGGAGGTGAAGTTGCGAAGGCTGGTCGTCATCAGCCGCACCAGGCGGTCGAAGACGATTTCGAGCATCGGCAGGCGCTCATAGGAGACCAGGGCCGAGTTGATGATGGCGCGGATGCCGCTGCGCTCATCATCGTCGCCGCCGCCCATGTCGAAGCCCAGCAGGCTGTCGATCTCATCCTGGTTCAGCACACGCTCGGACAGACCCGCGCCCAGGTCGGCGCCCAAGTCCGCGCCCAAGTCGGCTTCGCCGCCGAAGGGATCCAGTTCGTTCTCGGGGGCCAGGGTGTCGCTCATTACTGCACGAGCATTTCTTCGATCAGCACAGCGTCGACCTTGCCGGGAGCGGCGATCAGGTTGACCCGGCGCAGGATCTCGGCGCGCAGCTGATACGACCCGGCCGACCCGGCCAGATCCTCGGGGCGCAGTTCGCGCAGGAAGCCCTGGAACATGTCCTGCATTCGCGGCGCCTCGGCCTGAAGGTGCGAGGCGACCGAGGCGTCCTTCATCTCGAGCGTCAGCCGCAGCTTCAGATAGGTCGGGCGCCCGTCCACGGACTGAATGTTCACGATCATGTCCGGCAGGGTGTAGAAGGTCACGCCGTCAGGACCGGCCGCCACCTTGCCGGCGCCGGCGGGCGCCTCGCCCTCCTTGCCGCCGCCGTGACCGCCGCCCTTCTTCTCTTCCTTGGCCGGAGCCGCGTGCCCGCCCGCCGCCTCGGCGGACTTGGGCTTCATCAGCATGAAGGCGGTCGCGCCGCCTCCGCCCAGCACCACCAGCGCGGCAGGAATGATGATGAACAGCAGCGGGATCTTCTTCTTGCCCGAGGCCTCGGCGGCGCCGTCTTCGCCCTCGGCGCCGGGCGCGGCCTCGCTTACGGCGGGCAGGTTGGCGTCGTCGCCGACCGGCGCCTCGCTCTTCTTCTTGCCCAGCTTCAGTTTCAGCATGCCCAAGCCGCCCCGATCCTCACATGCCGGGTGTGGCCTGTTTTGGTTAACGAGGCGTTTACGATCGGCAAATCCTGCCGGGCGCCACGGGGGCTGAAACCCCTCAAACCCCCATTCTACGGGCGTTAACCCTGTTGGCACGGTCGTTGCGACGGGAAGGGGCGAAAGGAGTCCGCTCGTGGAAAACGCCGCCTATATCGGATTGTCACGCCAGATGACGCTTCGCCGCGAACTGGACATCGTGGCAAACAACGTCGCCAACGCCGACACCACCGGCTTCAAGGTCGAGCAGTTGATGGTCGGGACCGAGATCGGCGAGCGCGCGCGCAATGACGCCATCCGCCCCTCGGCCAGCTTCGTCCTGGACAAGGGCGTCGGCCGCGACTTCGGCCAGGGCGCGCTGAAGCAGACCGGCCGCGACCTGGACTTCGCCATCGAGGGCGAAGGCGCCTTCTTCACGGTGCAGACTCCGACCGGCCCCGCCTATACCCGCGACGGCTCCTTCGTCACCGATCCTGAGGGGCGGCTGACGACCAAACAGGGGCTGCTGGTCATGGCCGACGGCGCCGAGCTGGACCTGGACCCGCAGCGCGGCCCCGTCAGCGTCGCCCACGACGGCACGGTCAGCCAGCAGGGCCAGCCGATCGGCCGCCTGACCGTGGTGCGTTTCGACGACCTGTCGGTGCTGCAGAAATCGGGCGACGGCCTTTACCGCAACACGTCCGGCGCCGAGCCGATGGAGGCGACCGACGCCCAGGTCCGTCAGGGGACGCTGGAAGGGTCGAACGTCAACACCCTGATGGAAATCACCAACCTCATCGAGATCAACCGCGCCTATGAGCGCGTGACCAAGATGATCGAAAACACCAACGACCTGTCGCGCCGCTCGATCGAGCGGCTGGGCCGGGTTTCGTAAGGGAGAGCTGAGACATGCGCGCGCTTCGCACCGCCGCCACCGGCATGGCCGCCCAGCAGCTGAACGTGGAGGTCATCTCCAACAACATCGCCAACATGAACACGGTTGGCTTCAAGCGTCAGCGGGCCGAGTTCCAGGACCTGCTGTACCAGAACGTCGAGCGTATGGGGGCCCAGTCCTCGTCGCAGGGAACCGTGGTGCCGACCGGCATCCAGATCGGTTCGGGCGTGAAGGCGGGCAGCGTCTACCGCATCACCGAACAGGGCAGCCCCAACCGCACCGGCAACACCTACGACATCGCCATTCAGGGCAAGGGCTATTTCCAGATCACCCTGCCCTCGGGCGAGCTGGCCTATACCCGCGCGGGGAACTTCACTATCAACGGCGAAGGCCAGCTGGTGACGGACGACGGCTATGCCGTCGAGCCCGCCATCGCCATTCCGCAGGATGCGCTGGACGTCACCATTTCCAAGTCGGGCCAGGTCCAGGTGACCACCCAGGGCGAGCCTGAGCCGCAGGTCGTGGGCCAGCTGGAGCTGGCGACCTTCTTCAACGAAGCGGGTCTGGAAGCCATCGGCGACAACCTGCTGCTGGAGACGGCGGCCTCGGGCCCCGCCACGGTCGGCGTGCCGGGAGAGGTCGGCTACGGCAATCTGCTGCAGCACTATACCGAAGCCTCCAACGTCGACGCGGTCAGCGAAATCACGGCGCTTATCGTGGCCCAGCGGGCCTATGAGATGAACTCCAAGGTCATCACCACCGCCGACGACATGCTGGCCGTCACAGCCCAGGTGAAGAGCTAAGCCATGAAGCGCGCCCTGATCCTCGCCCCCGTCCTGACAATCGCCGTCGCCGCACTGGCTGCCCCCGCATGGGCCGGGCCGGTCAGCCTTCTGCCCGATCCGGTCGACGATGACGGCCGCATCACCCTGGGCGAGTTGTTCGACAACGCGGGCGAGGCGGCCAGTGTCGTGGTCGGCCGCCGCGTCGGCCCCACCGCCGTGCTGGAAGCCTCTCAGGTACAGATCGCGGCGCGCCGCGCCGGGCTGGAATGGAGCAACCCCAACGGCCTGCGTCGCATCGTGGTGCGTGAAGGCGGCGCCGCTGCGGCCGAAACCTCTGCCCGTCCCGCCATCGCCAGCGTCGGCGCATCCTCGCGAGCGAGCGCCAGCGTCGAGGTCCTGACTTACGCCCGCAGCCTGGCCGCCGGCGAGGTGGTGCAGCCCGAAGACGTGATCTGGGCCTCGGTCCAGTCGCACCTGGCCCCGGCGGGCGCGCCCCAAGACGCCGAAGTCGTGATCGGGCTTCAGGCCAAACGCGCCCTGCGCGCCGGTTCGCCCGTGGCCCAGCGCGACCTGGCCTCGCCCCAGGTCATCGCGCGCAACGACATGGTCGAAGTGGCCTATCTGAGCGACGGCGTCGAACTGACCGTCACAGGCAAGGCGACGCGCAACGCCTCGGCGGGCGAGGCCGTGCCGATCCTGAACGTCCAGTCCAACCGCACCATCGACGCCGTGGCCGTAGCGCCTGGTCGGGCCATCGCCGGTCCCGCCGCCCAGATGGCCCGCCGTAACCCGCAACAGTTCGCCTCCCGTTGAGCGAGAGAGACATCATGCGCACCCTGCCCCTCATCGCCCTGTCCGTGTCCGCCCTTTCGCTGGCCGCCTGCTCCACCGCCATCGAGGCGGTGAAGGGCCCGGAGCTGGCGCCCATCGGCTATCCGGCCGCCCTGGTTCCGGTCGAGCAGGCCTATCTGCCCGAACCGACCTCGGCCAGCGCCAACAGCCTGTGGCGCACCGGCGCGCGCAGCTTCTTCGGCGACCAGCGGGCCCGCCGCGTCGGCGACATCCTGACCGTCGCCATCGACATCAACGACCGCGCCCAGACCCAGAACTCGACCCAGCGCAACCGCACCAACAGCGCCTCGGGCGGCGTCACCAACTTCTTCGGGCTGGAGAACAGCCTAGGCCGCGCCTTCCCCGGCGGCTTCGACGCCGCCAACATGATCGGCACGCAGGGCGCGGCGAACGCCAACGGCTCGGGCAGCGTCAACCGCTCGGAGCGGGTCAACCTGACGGTGGCCGCCGTGGTCACCGCCGTCATGCCGAACGGCAATCTGGTCATCCAGGGTCGGCAAGAAGTGCGCACCAACCGTGAAGTGCGCGAACTGACCGTCGCCGGCATCGTCCGGCCCGAGGACATCTCCAGCGCCAACACCATCCGCCACAGCCAGATCGCCGAGGCGCGCATCAGCTATGGCGGGCGCGGCGACATCAGCCGGATGCAGGCGACGCCCGCCGCCCAGTCCCTGGTCGAGCGTCTCAGCCCGTTCTGACCTGCGTTCACCGAAACGTGTGATTCCAGCCGCACCGCATCACTGAATCGCGCGCGGCCCAGCGGAGCCGTGAACTCTTAACAAGCGACCCGCGTTTGCTCTGTCGAACGCGAGTGAGCTTGTCATGCGTAAGAGCCTCTTTCCGATCCTGGCCGCCGTGTGCCTGGCCGCCGTTGCGGCCCATGCGGCGACCCATGCGCCTTCGGCGCCGCGCGGCGGAACCGAGCCCGCGGCCGGCTGGCATATGCTGCGCGAGGGCTCGATGGCGAAACTGGCCTATGGCCTGCCGGATTCGGACCAGCTGGCCCTGATGCTGACCTGTGCGCCGGGCGAGAACTCGGCCGTGGTCTACGGCGACGTTCAGCCGCGAAGCGCAGGCCTGATCCTGGCGTCGCACGGGCCTCAGCCCGTCGATCCCCTGTCGAACGGAGAGGCCTTTGAAGCGCGCCTGCCGCTGGGCGATGCGGCCCTGACGGGACTGGCGCGCGGCGGGCGTATGGCCGTGCAGACCGAGGCCGGCGACCGTCAGCTGACCGCCACTCGCGCCGAGCGGCGTCTGGTTCAGGGGTTTCTTAGCTATTGCGCTTCGGGACACGCGTGATCACAGTCCCCCGGTTTTCCTCAGCGGGGGCTGAAACATGACCTCACTGCTCGGCCTGTCCCAGGCCATGCTCTTCGCCCTGGCCGTACAGACGGCGCCTCAGAGCGGAGCCCAGCCGCCGGCCGAACGGCCTCAGGCCGCGACGCCCGCGCGAACGCCGCGCCCGTCGGAGGGGTGGACTTGGACCCTCTACAGCGGCGACGGACCGCTGGTTCTGGCCAATGAGATCCCGGACACGCCGCGTCTGCGCACGACGCTGGAATGCGCGCCGGGCTCAAGCATCGTGCGGCTGGCCTTCCATGACACGCCGGGCGCCGACGGTTTCGCGGTCATCCGCTCAGGCGCCGCTTCGGCCGAGGTCGAGGCCCGCGCGCGACGCGGCCGACTGGAGGCGGTGCTGCGCGCCGATCACCCGGTCTTCGCCGCCTTCCTGGCCTCCGGGCGGCTGACGCTCACGCTGGGCGATCAAGCCGAGGCCATAGAGATCGATCGGGCGAATCTGCCCAAACTGCGCCGCTTCGCCGAACTGTGCACCGGATAGGGATCAGGATGCGCCTCTCTTTCTGGCTGACCGCCGCAGCCGTCGCCGCCGTGTCCGCCCTCGGCGCCTGCGCGCCCACAGTCGCGCCTATGGCGACCAGTGCCGCACCCCTGCCTGTGGACGGGTAAGACTGGTTCCTGAACGAGGATCCGGACGAGCCCCGCCTGTCCTATGGACTGGCCCAGTCCGACGACGTGCCGCTCAGCCTCATGTGCGCCCCCGGATCGGGCAAGATCGGCCTGTCGCTGGCCGCCGACCGGACGCCGCAGCGCCTCGCCGTGACGCTGGAATCGGGCGGCGACACCGAGACCTTCCCCGCCCGCGTCGAAGAAGCGGTCATCCACGACGGCGTTCATCTGGTCGCTACGGCGCCCGCATCCCATCCGGTGTTTCAGCGCTTTTATCGCCTCGGATGGCTGGCCGTATGGAACGGCGACCAGCGGTCGATGATGGCCGCCCAGCCGGGATCGGAAGGACGCGCCGCCCGCTTTCTGGAGCGGTGCCGCTAAAGACTTGACCGCAGCGGCGTCGTCCGCTCCCTTCCCCGCCTGCTCGTGGGAGGGCTTCAAGTCATGCGTCATCTTCTTCTCGTCGCCGGTATCGGCCTGTCCGGCCTTGCAGCCGCAACCGCCCTGCCTGCGCAGGCGGCCGTTGCTCAAAGCCAGTCCAGCGCCGCCGCGCTCGACGCCCTGCTGGTCGATTACGAGGCCTACCTGCGCCAGAACGACCCGATCGGCTCGGGCATGGACGGCGACCGCCCCGCCCTGTCGCGCCTGCCCGACGCCAGCCGCGCGGGCGAACTGGCCCGCCGCGCCCCGCTGAACGCCCTAAAGGCGCGGCTGGACGCCATCGACCCGGCCTCGCTGGACGAAGCCCACCGCCTGAACCACGCCTTCGTCGGCTATCTGATCGGCCGCGAGCTGGAACAGATCGAACTGGATCTGCACCGTCTGGCCTTCGATTCCGAAGGCGGCCCCGGCCAGCTCATGGCCTATCTGGCCCCCGCTGCGCGCATCGCCACGGCCGCCGATGCCGAGGCCTGGCTGAAGCGTCTTGAAGCAGCGCCCGCCTATTACGACGCCGGGATCGCCAACACCCGACGCGGGCTGGAGACCGGCCTGATCCAGGCCCGTTCGGTCGTCGACAGCGCCCTGGCCCAGGCCGAGCGCGACCTGACGCCGGGCGAGGCGGGCGACGTCCTGCTGCGCCCGTTCAACGCCCTGCCCGCCTCCATCCCCACCGCGCAGCAGGACCAGTTCCGCGCCCGCGCCCGCGCCCTGGTCGAGGGACCGATCACCGCCCGCCGCACCGCCTGGCGCGACCTGCTGCGCGACGAATATGCGCCCAAGGCTCCTCAGGAGCCGGGTCTGGTCCACCGCCCCGGCGGCCGAGACATCTACGCCTTCCTGGTACGCAGCAATACGACCACCGACCTGACGCCCGATCAGGTGCACCAGATCGGCGTTGAGGAAGTCGCCCGCATCCGCGCCCGCATGGAGACTGAGATGCGCGCCGCGGGTTGGACCGGCGACTTCGCCAGCTTCCTGAACTTCCTGCGCACTGACCCGCAATTCTACGCCCAGTCGCGCGAGGAACTGCTGGAGAAGGCGTCGGAGATCGCCAAACGCTCGGACGACCGCCTGCCGTCCCTGTTCGCGACCCTGCCGCGCCTGCCTTACGGCGTGCGTCCGGTCCCGGTCGAGATGGAGGAGACCTACACCACCGGCCGCTACAACGCCGGTTCGATGGCGATGGGCGTCGCGGGCGGCTACATCGTCAACACCGGCAAGCTGGACCAGCGGCCCCTGTATGAACTGCCCGCCCTGACGGTGCACGAGGCCGTGCCGGGCCATCACCTGCAGATCGCCCTGCAGCAGGAAGCCGCCGACCAGCCCTATTACCGCCGCGACGCCTCGGTCACCGCCTTCAGCGAAGGATGGGGCCTGTATTCCGAATTCCTGGGCGAGGAAATGGGCATCTATCGCACGCCCTATGAGCGGTTCGGCCGCCTCAGCTATGAGATGTGGCGCGCCTGCCGCCTGGTGGCCGACACCGGCCTGCACTGGCTGGGCTGGAGCGAGGAACAGGCCCGCGCCTGCTTCCGCGACAACTCCGCCCTGTCGCCGCACAACATCGAAACCGAACTGCAGCGCTACATCGGCGATCCCGGTCAGGCCACGGCCTATAAAATCGGCGAGATCCGCCTGCGCGAGATCCGCAGCCGGGCCGAGCGCGAATTGGGCGATCGCTTCAACGTGCGGACCTTCCACGACGCCCTGCTGGTCGACGGCGCCCTGCCGCTGGCCCTGCTGGACGTCCGCATGGACCGCTGGATCGCCGAACAGAAGGCGAAGTAACGCCCGCCTCTCCTCCCCATCACATGGGGAGGAGAAGACCCAACTCTGCTCGGGCCTTCTTCGTCAGCCTGGCGGCGATCAGGGCGTGGGCCGATTTCAGATGGTCGGCAAGCTCGTCGTCCGGCCAGTCGCCCGGATCGGCCAGATGCACCCATTTCGCCCGCGCCAGATAGGGCGCCGGCGCTGCCCGCCCCTCCTCGGTCAACACCTCATAGGCGATGTCGGAGACCTTGAACGACAGCCCGCCTTCGGCCCCGATCAGGGCGAACATCTTGCCGCCGACCTTATAGGCGTCATGACCCGGCCCGAACGGATGATCCATCGTCGCCCCCCGGCATCGCCAGGCAGACCTTGCCGACGCCCGCGCGGTCCATCCTAGGCCCCGACGCCTAGGCCGATGGGACAAACCACGCCCGTCCCGCCGATGCCGCAATAGCCCGCCGGATTCTTGGCCAGATAGCCCTGATGGTAATCCTCGGCGAAATAATACGGCCCTGCCGGTTCGATCTCGGTCGTGATGGCGCCGCGCCCCGCCGCGCTGAGCGCCGCCTGATAGGCGTCACGCGAAGCTTCCGCCTCCGCCTGCTGCTCATCATTCAGCGTATAGATGGCCGAGCGATACTGGGTGCCCAGGTCATTGCCCTGACGCATGCCCTGCGTCGGGTCGTGGTTCTCCCAGAAGGCCTTCAGCAGATCGCCGTAGGTGATCTTGGTCGGATCGAAGACCACCTGCACCACCTCCGTATGGCCGGTGCGGCCCGAACAGACCTCTTCATAGGTCGGATTGGGCGTGATGCCGCCCGCATAGCCCGCCGACGTGACCCATACGCCCGGCAACTGCCAGAACACCCGCTCCACGCCCCAGAAACAGCCCATGCCGAACACGGCCGTCTGCATCCCCGCGGGGTGCGGCCCCTTCAGCGCGTGGCCGAGAACGAAGTGAGTCTCATCCGTCGTCAGCGCCTCAGCCCGGCCCGGCAAAGCGGTCTCAGGCGTGGGCAGTTCAGCATTCTTCTTCAACAACATGGCGAGAACTCCGCGAAAACATCGTCTGCGCCTATATGGAGGCTTCAAGAGCGCTTGCCCATGGGGTCGTCATGCTCTAATCAGCCCCTCCCGTCGGTCCGCTCCCGACGGTTCCGCCCCGGACGCATCCGGGCTTCAGGTGGAATGGACAGGTGGCCGAGTGGTTGAAGGCGCACGCCTGGAACGCGTGTATAGGGGCAACTCTATCGAGGGTTCGAATCCCTCTCTGTCCGCCACCACCATAATAATTCCCTTTGTTTTCAATCAGTTACGCGTTGATTTGGCTATTTTCCCGTTCGGGTTAGCCAAGTTTTGTTCGCCTTGTGTGCCGCCGATCATGGCGAAAGCCGCTGTCGCCAGCAGACCCAGGCACAGTGCGGGAGGCGCCGATCTCGACCTTGGTCGTCACGCCGTTCGCCGCCGCCTCATACTCCGCGGCGAACTGCGCGGAGCTCAGCAAGCCGTGAAGATAGACCGGGCGCCGACCGGCCTTGCGATATCATATCTGAGAGTACCCTTGCCGGTCGCGAAAGGCGCTCTCATGCGGAAAGCCGATTACCTTATTCGCCTGCCGCCTTTGTCCACGTTTGCGCCTAAGGGCCATTTCCAGAAGCGCCTCGGGGGTTCCAATGCCTCCTCCTCACAGAAAGGCAACGACCGCGCACATACGGGACAGGTTGATGATTATCAATCAAACGAACGGCCTCGGACGAGGCTAGCCTCAATGTAGGCCGTCGCTGAGAACGTCAAATTGACTACCCTATCTCGTCAGATAGTTTGACAAAATATCCAACTACTGCGCCAATCCCCTCATCTCGCATTCAGAACGAGAACAACGGAGGGATAGGATGAAATTCTCACACTGGCTCAAGTGCGGCGCGGCCCTGGCCATCGTCGGCGCATCGCCCGTCATGGCGCAGGAGGCCCCGGCCTCCGAACCCCAGGCCGCCGCCGTCGCCGACATCGTCGTCACGGCTCAGCGCCGGGAACAGCGGCTGCAGGACGTGCCCCTGGCGGTCAGCGCCTTCAGCATGGAATCGCTTGAGGACGGCAAGGTCGAGAGCCTGCTGAACCTGGACGGCAAGGTGCCCAACGTGGTCCTGGCCCCGGTCGGCGCCTATCCCTTCGCCAGCGCCTTCTACATCCGCGGCCTCGGCTACGCCGACGTCGAATCCAGCTTCGAACCGTCGGTCGGCGTGGAGTTGGATGGCGTCTATCTGTCGCGCAACGTCGGCGCGGTGCAGGACTTCTTCGACATCGGCGGCGTGACCATACTGCGCGGGCCGCAGGGAACCCTGTACGGCCGCAACACAATCGGCGGCGTGGTCAGCGTCCAGTCGCGACGCCCCTCCTTCGACTTCGGCGCCCGCGCCCAGGCGACGTTCGGCTCCAACGGCCGCCAGGAACTGCGCGCCGGCGTGGAAGGCGCCCTGGTCGAGGACAAGCTGGCCGGGAAATTCTCGTTCCTGACCAAGACCTACGACGGCTACATCAAGAATTACGACGGCCGCGACATGGGCGCCCAGGACGTCACCTCGATGCGCGGCGCCCTGTTGTGGACCCCGACGGCGAGCTTCGACGCCACCCTGATTGTCGACTACACCAAGGACAAGGGCACCGGCACGGCGTTCGAGAACGCCAGTCTGCCGTCCATGGTCCTGCCGGGGTTTGGCGAGCCGGCCGATACGGACGGCGATCCCTTCCTCAGCCACGTCGGCGACGACATCTTCTCGGACCTGGAGGCCCTGGGCGTCACCCTGAACGCCAATTGGGATCTCGGCCCGGTCAAGCTGACCTCCATCACCGGCTATCGCAAGACCGACACCGAGGTGCTGAGCGACTTCGACGGCACGCCTACGCCGTTCATGACCGTCCACCGTGACGAGACGCACGACCAGTTCAGCCAGGAACTGCGCCTCGCGTCCAACACCGACGGTCCCCTGACCTATGTGGTCGGCGCCTATTACATGACCCAGGAATACGACATCGCCACGGGTCAGTTCGGCACGGTGTTCGGTTCGCCGACCGCCGGATCGACCATCTACACCCAGCAGAAGGCCGATTCCTGGGCCGTGTTCGGCCAGGCCGACTATGAGGTTCTGCCCGGCCTGACCGTGACGGCCGGCGGCCGCTACAGCAAGGAAGAGAAGACCTTCACCACCCAGCCGCTGTTCTATCCGAACGCGGAGACGTTCGAAGCCAGCTTCGACGATTTCTCGCCCAAGGTCGGGGTCAGCTACAAGTGGTCTGACACCCTGATGACCTACGCCCAGTATTCGCGCGGCTTCCGCGCCGGGGGCTTCAACGGTCGGGCCGGGTCCTTCCTGGCGGTCGGTCCCTATGACTCCGAAACGGTCGACTCCTACGAAGTCGGCGTGAAGAGCGATCTGTTCAACCGCCGTCTGCGCCTGAACGCCGCCGTCTTCACCAGCGACTACCAGGACATGCAGCAAAGCGTGCAGCAGTTGATCCCCGGCACGCTGATCAACCAGACGCTGGTCTCCAACGTGGGCGCGGCCACCATCTCGGGCTTCGAGGCCGAGGCCACGGCGTTGCTGACCGACGTCTTCACCATCTCGGCCAGCGTCGGCTATCTGGACGCCAGCTATGATGAGTTCATGGCCGATCTGGGCGACGGTCTGGGCGTCATCGACCGCACCTATCTGCCGATGCCCTACGCTCCCAAATGGAGCAACAGCGTCACCTTCAACTACAAGGACGACTTCGACTTCGGCCGGGTCACGGCTCAGGCCAGCGTGCGGCACATGACCGACATGTACACCAGCTTCAGCACCCTGAACGCCACCACTGACCTGACCATGCGTCAGTCGAACACCGTGGTGGACGGCAGCCTGTCGCTGGAACTGCCGGACGGCCGCTGGCGCGTCAGCCTGTGGGGCAAGAACCTGACGGACGAACTGGTGATCAACAACACCTTCGGCGTCGGCAACCTGCTGGCCTCGCGAGTCTATCAGCCGCCGCGCGAGATCGGCGTCGATCTCAGCCTGACGTTCTGATCATCGGGGGCCGACGTCGCCAAGGCGTCGGCCCCTTCGACCTCAACTTCGTTCTTCGAGCCGCCATGACTTCCTCCTCCGAACTGATCGGACGGGCGCACGATCTGCTGCCCACGCTCAAGGCCCGCGCGGCCGAGACCGAGGTCCTGCGCCGTCCGCACGACGACACCATTCGCGACCTAATCGATGCAAGCATCGTGCAGATGCTGGTCCCCAAGCGTTGGGGCGGCGCCGAAACCGATCTGAAGACGGTCTATGAAGTCGTCGACGTCCTGGCGCAGGGCTGCATCTCGACCGCCTGGATCGCCTCCTTCTACATCGGCCACAACCTTTACGCCGCCAAGCTGACGCCCCAGGCGCAGGATGAGCTGTTCAGTCCGCGCGGCTTCGTCCTGCTGCCGGCCGCCACCGCTCCGACCATGAAGGCCGAACCCGTCAAGGGCGGTTGGATCATCTCCGGCCGCGCGCCCTGGGGCTCGGGCGTGATGCACGCCGACTGGGTCATGGTCTCTGGGATGACGCACGAGAAGACGCCGCGCAGCTTCGTCATGCCGGTCGCGGACGTCGCCGTCGTGGACACCTGGCGCTTCACGGGCATGGCCGGAACGGGCTCCAACGACATCGTCGCCGAAAACGTCTTCGTGCCCGACCACCGCTCCATCGACGGCGTCGCCCTGCGCAAGGGGGCGACGGAGGGCACGGCGCTTTACGACAATCCGCTATACGCCATCCCCCTGGTGCCCATGTCCTACACGACGATCATTCCGGTGCTGACCGGCGGGCTGAAAGGCGCCCTGAGCGCCTTTGAAGCCATCGTCGACCGGCGCGTGCGCAACTTCTCGGGCGACGTGGTCAAGGATCAGCAGCACGCCCACATCGTCATGGGCGAGATGCAGATCGCGACGCGCGCAGTGGATGTTCTGGGCCGCGCCCACATCGACCGCACCGAGGCCCTGGTACAGAGTGGATTCACCACCGAGGACCGCATCGCCCTGAAGGGATCGGCCGCCTATCTGGCGCGCACCGGCCGCGAGGTCATACAGGCGATGATGGCCGCCGCCGGCTCGTCCAACTATCACCACGACCAGCCGATCCAGCGCTTCTGGAGAGATCTCGCGACCGTCACGTCCCACGCCTTCTGGGACTGGGACATCGCCCGCGAACAGGTCGGCCGACGCCATTTCGGCCTGCCGATCAGCCACCCGATCGTCTGACCTGGAGCCGATCCCGATGACCGCACCCGACGATGACCGCATCTTCGCCCTGGCCGATCGTTTCATCGCGGCCATCCAGGCCGGCGATATCGAGGCGGTGAAGGCCTGCTATCATTCCGAAGCCGAAGTCTGGCTGAACACCGCAGGCGTCGCTGTGAACCGCGAGGCCAATCTGGCCGTCCTCGCCGCCTTCGCCGCCAAGACTTCAGAGCGTCGTTATGAGGACCGCCGCGTCCGCATCCTGCCCGACGGCCCGAACCGCCCAGGCGGTTACGTGCAGCAGCACGTGCTGCACGCCACGCACAAGGCGGGACCGGTTCTCATCCTGCCCGCCGTTCTGGTCTGCCAGATTCAAGACGACCGCATCATCCGGCTGGAGGAGTATTTCGACTCAGCCCCGCTTATCGCCTGGCGCGCCCAGGCCGACGCGGCCGCCGCCTGATGCGCCCGCCCCCCTTCCCGCCCCAGTATCCAGGAGTTCGCGGATGACCACCGCCCCGCCCCCTTCCGCCGCGTCGCCCGCCGTGCCCGCGCGTCCGCGTTACGCCATCTACGTCGTCCTCGTGCTGATGGTCGCCTATATGTTGTCCTTCATGGACCGGGTGCTGATCAGCCTGATGATCGACCCGATCCGCAGCGAACTGGGCCTGGGCGACACCCAGGTCGGCCTCCTGGTCGGTTTCGGCTTCGTGCTGCTGTATTCGATCATGGGCGTGCCGTTCGGCTCGATCGCCGACAACGGCAACCGTCGCAACCTGATGGTCGGCGGCGTCCTGGGCTGGAGCGCGGCCACCGCCCTCAGCGGCTTCGCCGGCGGCTTCCTCAGCCTTCTGGCCGCCCGCGCCATGGTCGGCATCGGCGAAGCCACCCTGTCTCCCGCCGCCTATTCCACCATCGCCGACCGCTTCGAGAAGCGAAAGCTGGGCTTCGCCGTCAGCCTCTACAACATGGGGGTCTCGCTGGGCGGAGGCGCGGCCATGCTGTTCGGGGGCGTGCTGGTCGCCTGGGCGATGGCCACGGTCATCCCCATGCCCTGGGGCGAACTGACAGGCTGGCGCCTGGCCTTCGTCGCCGTGGGCCTGCTGGGCGTTCCCCTCGCCGTCGTCATGCTGCTGACCGTGCGGGAGGCGCCGCGCCGTCAGGGCGCCGCCAAGGCTCCGCCGCTGAGCGCCCTGTGGGCCCTGGCGATGAGGCACAAGGCTGCTTTCGGCGCGGTGGTCATCGGCTACTCCATCATCGTCATCGCCGCCTATGGCGCCATGCTGTGGGCGCCCGTCCACTTCGCCCGCGCCCATGGCATGAGCCCGGCCCAACTCGGCCTGGCCTTCGGCGTCATCATCGGCCTGTTCGGCACCATCGGCCTGGCGGTGGGCGGCCTTCTGTCCGACCGCCTAGCCAAGCGCGGCCACGTCGACGCCCCGGTGCGTGTGGTCCTAGCGGCGGCCGTGATCCAGTTCCCGTTGATGATGGGGGCCTATCTGGTCAGCGACACGACCGTCGCCCTGATCCTGGCGGCCGCGGGCATGGCCACGGTCTCAACCATCGGCGGGCTGCAGGCCGGCACGCTGCAGATCCTGACGCCCGCCACCATGCGCGGGCGAATGACCGCCATCTATCTGCTGGTGGCCAACATGGCCGGCATGGGGCTGGGCCCGCTGCTCACCGGCTTCGTCAGCGAGCACCTGTTCGACGGCCCGACCAGCCTGGGCAAGGCCCTGGCCCTGGTGACGGCCCTGTCGCTGACGATCGGGATCTGCCTGCTGCTGCTCGCCCGCAAGGCCATCATCGCCGCCGTACAGGACAACGACCGCGCCGAGGCGGAGGCGGTCTGACGTTCCGGCCTATCCGGTCGATGAAAAACCCCCGCTGGGTCGTTCCGGCGGGGGTTTCGTCTTCAAGCGCCGGGAACCGGCTCAAGGCCGATCGTTGCCTTGGCGCACCGCCGACAGCATCCTGTCTCCGAACAACACGGACCACTGCTCGGCCGTCAGCGTCATGTGACGCGCCGCAGCGGGATGATCGGCGGCGACCGCGCCTGCGGTCTTCACGGCGTCACGGGCGCCGACCCGGTCGAACCAGGCCTTGAGACGGGGCCATTCGGCGATGTCCATGTCGATGGCGCGGCTGGCGCGCACCCAGGGCCAGCAGGCCATGTCGGCGATCGAATATTCCTCGGCCAGATAGTCCGCCTGCGACAGCCGCGTCTCCAGCACGTCGAACAGGCGTCGCGCCTCGCGCGTGTAACGCTGGACCGGATAGTCGTCGGGCTCGGGACAATAGCGCAGAAAATGGTGGGCCTGACCATGCTGCGGCCCCAGGCTGGCCATCTGCCACATCAACCAGCTCACCGCCGTATGCCGTCGGCGCGGGGCGTCTGGCAGAAAGCGCCCGGACTTCTCGGCGAGATACAGAAGAATGGCGCCCGACTCGAACAGGGCCAGCGGCTCGCCGCCTCCGATCGGCATGTGATCCACTAGGGCCGGCAGGCGACGGTTGGGGTTGATGGCGCCGAACTCGGAAGTCAGGTGCCGTCCTTCGAACAGGTTGTATTGTACTACGCGGTGCTCAAGCCCCGTCTCGGCGAGCATGATCGCCACCTTGTGCCCGTTGGGCGTGTCGCATCCGTGCAGGTCGATCAAAGCCGGCCTCCGTGAGATTGGGGTGTGTGAGTGCGTAAGGGCCGATCGTCAGGCCGTCTTCGCGTCTTTCCAGTACTCGTCGCGGATCAGCCGCTTGTAGAGCTTGCCCGTATCGTGGCGGGGCAGTTCGCGCATGAAGTCGAACTGGCGCGGCAGCTTGATCCCCGACAGCGACTGCCGCGCCCAGGCGGACAGTTCCTCGGCGAAGGCCGGCGTGGCGTCGGCCCAGTCGGCCGGCTGGATCACCGCCACCACCCGCTCGCCCATCTCGGGACAAGGCGCGCCGATCACGGCGGCGTCGGCCACCCTGGGGTGCTGGATCAGCAGGTTCTCGATCTCTTGCGGATAGATGTTCACCCCGCCCGAGATGATCATGAAGCTCTTGCGGTCGGTCAGGAACAGATAGCCGTCCTCGTCCAGCCGCCCCACGTCGCCCAGGGTCGTCCAGCCGCGCGCGTCATAGGCGGTGGCCGTCTTGTCCGGATCGTTGTGGTATTCGAACGGGTGGTCGCCCTCGAAATAGATATTGCCGACCTCGCCGGGCGGCAGTTCATTCCCCTCATCGTCGCAGATATGGACCACGCAGAAATTGGCCTTGCCCACCGAGCCGGGCTTCTGCAGCCACTCCTGCGAGTTGATGATGGTCATGCCGTTGCCTTCGGTCCCGGCGTAGTATTCCACTAGGATCGGGCCGAACCAGTCGATCATCGCCTGCTTGACCGGCATGGGGCACGGGGCCGAGGCGTGGATGGCCAGCTTCAGCGTCGAGACGTCATATTTCGCGCGCACCTCATCCGGCAGTTTCAGAATGCGGATGAAGTGGGTCGGCACCCATTGGCTGTGTGTGATCCCATGCTGGTCGATGGCCGCCAGGGCCAATTCGGCGTCGAACTTATCCATCAGCACCACCGTGCCGCCCAGATGCTGCACTCCCATCGACCAGCGCAGCGGCGCAGCGTGATACAGCGGCGCCGGGCACAGATAGACGCTGGCCTCGTCCACGCCAAAGCGGGTCTTGGCCACCACCGTCGTCATCGGCATGGCGGCGATGTCGCCATCCACGGGCAGTTCCGGCCGGATGCCCTTGGGCCGTCCCGTCGTGCCCGAGGAATAGAGCATCTCACCGCCCGCCACCTCATCGGCGATGCGGGTCGAAGGCTGGCCCGCGACCTCATCCTCCCAGACCCGAAAACCCGTCATGGCCCCGCCCAGCGAGAACAGCACCAGGTCGGACAGGCTGGTCGGCAGCGCAGCGGTGTTCGGCAGGTCGGCTCCGGCGATCAGCACCTTGGCCCCGCAGTCGCGGGCGATGTAGTCGATCTCGGCCAGAGTCAGGCGCGACGACAGGGCGACGAAGTAGAGTCCCGACCGCTGGGCCGCCCAGGCGAGGGCGAAATAGTCCGGCGTATTGTCGAGACAGACGGCCACGGCGTCGCCAGGCCGGAGCCCCAGCGATCGCAGCAGATGCGCCGCCCGGTTGGAGTCGTCCTCCATCTGACGGAAGGTCGTGACAGCCCCTGTCTGCGCCATGATGACGGCGGGCTTGTCGGGCGTGGCGGCGGCGAAATGGCTGGGGTGCATGATGTGGCTCAGAAAGCGCGAGCGGCGGCGTCCGCCTGAGCGTCGAAGCTGCGGACATAGGCTTCGCGCGCCTCCGCCCCCGGCCGGGTCGTCGCGGGAACGACCAGGGCGCGGATGTCGCGGATGCCGATGGTCTCGAAGATGTGCTTCAGATAGGGCAGCTGGAAATCGACATAGTCGCCGGCCATCGTCGACGATCGCGTCAGGATCATCTGCATGGGCCGGTTACGCAGCAGGCCGACGTGGCGCATCTCCTCGACGTTGTAGCCAAAGGTCACGCGCGGCTGGACGATGATGTCGAGATAGAGCTTCAACGCCCAGGGGATGCTGTAATTCCACATGGGGCAGGACAGCAGGATGCGGTCGGCGCGATCCAGCCGCGCCACGGCGTCGGTGACGATGCGCCAGGCGTCATCGGCCTCGGGCGAGACCGCCTCGCCGAAGATGGGCGCGAACTTGCGGAAGGCGTGCTCGGCCTCGAAGCGCGGCAGGTCCTCTTCGAACAGGGCCAGGGTGTCGATCTCCTCATCCGGGTTCTGTTCCCGCCAGGTCGCGATGAAGCGATCCGCCAGCGAACGCGACGCCGACCTTTCCCCCTTCGGGCTGGCCACGATATGAAGCAGCATGATGTCTCCCGATGCGTCGGCTGCAGCTGATCTCTCGCTGATCTGGCGAAGAGTTTTGTCAATTTATTTGGCGATCACAAGCCCTGAAGCCGCCGTTGACTTTCGACCGTCACCTCGCCAGTGATTGTAAGATTAATTGACGTTATGGAGAATGCCCTCGTGACCAGCCAACCGGTGAACGGCCCTCTGCATGGGCTGAAGGTCGTCGAGATGGGCCAACTGATCGCCGGTCCCTTCTGCGGCCAGTTGCTGGGCGACATGGGCGCCGAGGTGATCAAGCTGGAAGCGCCGGGCGTCGGCGACCCGATGCGGCACTGGGGCCAGGGGAAGACGCCGACCTGGTGGCGCGTCATCGCTCGCAACAAATACTCCGTCGCGGTCGACCTGCGTGCGGCCGAGGGCCAGCAGACGGCGCGCGACCTGATCGCCCAGGCCGATATCCTGATCGAGAACTTCCGTCCCGGCACGCTGGAGAAATGGGGCCTGGCCCCGGCCGATCTGATGGAGGCCAACCCGCGTCTGATCGTGGTGCGGGTCTCCGGCTATGGCCAGTCTGGTCCCTATTCCTCGCGCGCCGGCTTCGGCGGCATCGGCGAGGCCATGGGCGGCTGGCGCGGCATCGTCGGCGAACCGGATCGCGCCCCGTCGCGCATGGGGGTGTCGATCGGCGACACTCTGGCCGCCACCTACGGCTGCATGGGCGCCCTGGCGGCGCTGCAGCACCGCGAGCGCACCGGCCAGGGTCAGGTGGTCGACAGTTCCCTGTATGAAAGCGTGCTGCAGGTCATGGAGAGCATGATCCCTGAATACGCCGTCAACGGGCACAAACGCACGCGCACCGGCTCGGTCCTGCCCAAGATCGCGCCGTCGAACGTCTATCCCTGCGCCGACGGCGAATATCTGATCGGCGCCAATCAGGACGCGGTCTTCGCCCGCCTGTGCGTCGCCATGGGCCGCGCTGAACTGGCGACCGACGCCCGCTACGCCACCCATCTGGCGCGCGGCGAGCATCAGAGCGAGCTGGACGCGCTGATCGGCGAATGGACCGCGACCCTGACGGTGCAGGCCCTGGAAGACCTGATGATCGAACACGCCGTTCCGGCCGGCCGCGTCTTCGACGCCGAGGACATGATGGCCGATCCGCATTTCGCGGCTCGCGAAGCCATCATCGAGGTCGAGGATCCCGTCCTGGGCAAGGTGCCGATGCAGGGCGTCTTCCCCAAGCTGTCGGCCACGCCGGGCTCCGTGCGCCGCCCCGCCCCGCTGGAGGTCGGTCAGGACACGGCGGACGTCTTGCAACGCTGGCTCGGCGTCTGACACGCAGCGCCGGTCCGGCGGATAGTTCTAGACAGCGCCCAGATGCGGCGCCGCATAGCCGATGCGCGCCTCAAAGCGCTCGATCTCAGCCATCCGCGCCAGGGCGACATCAATCTCGTCCTTGCCTTCCAGCAGCTTGACCTTGTCGGCCGCGCCGATGTCGAACGACCAGACTCGCCCGCCCGCCGTCACCGTCTGATCCGGCAGGCTGATGCTGAAAAGCGCCGTCGCCGGATGGCGCGCCAGGTCCATCAGCGCCAGGCAGTCGGCCTCCGGCAGGATCAGCGGCAGAATGCCGTTCTTCAGGCAGTTGTTGCGGAAGATGTCGGCGAAGCTGGGGGCGATGACGCAGCGGATGCCGAAATCCGCCAAGGCCCAGGGCGCGTGCTCGCGGCTGGAGCCGCAGCCGAAATTATCCAGCGCGATCAGCACCCCCGCCCGGTCCCACGGCGACTGATTCAGAACGAAGTCCGAACGCGGCCGATCATCCGCGTCGAACCGCAAGGGATGCAGCAGGATGCGCCCCAGCCCGGCCCGCGTCACGCCCTTCAGAAAGCGGCCGGGGACCAGTTTATCGGTGTCGATATTGGCGATGGGCAGGGCCGCCGCGACGGCGTCCAGGGTGACGAAAGGCTGCATCAGACAAGGCTCCGGACATCGACCAGCCGTCCCGCCACAGCCGCAGCGGCGGCCATCGACGGCGACACCAGATGGGTACGGCCGCCCGGTCCTTGGCGGCCCTCGAAATTGCGGTTGGAGGTCGAGGCGCAACGCTCGCCCGGCGACAGCCTGTCGGGGTTCATGCCCAGGCACATGGAGCAACCCGGTTCGCGCCACTCGAAACCTGCATCGATGAACACCCGATCCAGCCCCTCGGCCTCGGCCGCCGCCTTGACGTGACCGGAGCCCGGCACGACCAGGGCGCGCACGCCCTCGGCGACATGACGGCCGCGCGCGACGGCGGCGGCGGCGCGCAGATCCTCAAGTCGGCCGTTGGTGCAGCTGCCGATAAAGACGGTGTCGACGGGCAGGCCGTCCAGAGGCTGATCCGGCGACAGCCCCATATAGGCCAGCATCTGCTCGACCTGGGCGCGCCGCCCGACGTCGCTCAGGGCGCTCAGGTCGGGGGTCCGGCCGCCAATGGTCGTCACCGCCTCGGGACTGCTGCCCCATGTGACCATCGGCTCGACGGCGGCGGCGTCGATGCGCACCACCTGATCGTAGGTCGCGCCCGGATCGCTGGCCAGGGTACGCCAGTCGGCGACCGCCGCCTCGAAGGCCGCGCCTCGCGGCGCATGGGGGCGGCCGTTCAGCCAGGCGAAGGTCGTCTCGTCCGGGGCGATCAGGCCGGCGCGGGCGCCCGCCTCGATCGACATGTTGCAGACGGTCATCCGCCCCGCCATGTCCAGGTCGCGGATGGCCTGACCGGCGTATTCGATGATGAAGCCGGTCGCCCCATTGGCGCCGATCCGGCCGATGATCGCCAGAACCAGATCCTTGGACGTGACCCCGAAACCGAGCGCCCCCTCCACCTCGATCAGCATCGATCTGGCGCGCTTCTGCACCAGGGTCTGGGTCGCCAGAACATGTTCGACCTCGGAGGTGCCGATGCCGAAGGCCAGGGCGCCGAAGGCTCCGTGGGTGGCGGTGTGGCTGTCGCCGCAGACGATGGTCATGCCCGGCAGGGTCAGCCCCTGTTCCGGCCCGACGACGTGAACGATGCCCTGGTCGATGCTATCCAACGGAATCCACGGCAGGCCGAACTCGGCGGCGTTGGTCTGCAACTGCTCGATCTGCGCCCGGCTTTCGGGATCGAGGATTCCGGCAGCCCGGTTCAGGGTCGGAACATTGTGGTCGGCCATGGTCAGGGTTTGGTATGGCGCATGAACGCCGATGCCGCGCTGACGCAGGCCCTCGAAGGCCTGGGGGCTGGTGACTTCGTGGACCAGATGGAAGTCGACATACATCAGCATGTCGCCGCCGCCGAGGTCGGCGACCTGGTGCCGGTCGTATATCTTGTCCAGCAGGGTGCGGGGCTGGGTCATCGCGATCTCCTCAGCGGCCGGTGAACTGGGCCGGACGTCGGGCGATGAAGGCGGCGGCGCCTTCGCGGAAATCGGCGGTGCGGCCCGCCTGGCCCTGCGCCTGCCGCTCGACGTCGAGGGCCCGGGCGAAATCGAGGTCCAGCGCCGCGCGCGCGGTGCGGCGGAGGGCAGCGTAGGCCAGGGTCGGTCCAGCCGCCAGCCGCTCCAGCAGGGCCTCGGCCTCGCCCTCCAGCGCCTCAGGCTCAACCGCCTTCCAGGCCAGACCCCAGTCAACGGCCTGATCCGCCGTGATGCGCTCGCCCGTCATCATCAGGCTCATCGCCCGGTGCCAGCCCAGGGTGCGCGGCAACAGCCAGCTGGCCCCGCCGTCGGGGGCCAGCCCCACCTGCGCGAAGGCATAGGCCAGGAAGGCCGAGCGCGACATGACGATCATGTCGGCGGCCAGGGCGATCGACGCCCCCGCCCCGATCGCCGGCCCGTTCACCGCCGCGACGACGGGCATCGGCAGATCCGCCAACTTGAGCAACAGGGGGTTGATGTGGCTCTCCAGGATCGCCCCGGCGTCCTCGGGCAAAGGCTCAGACAAGGTTCCGCCGGCGCAGAAGGCCCGTCCCGTTCCGGTGATCATCAAGGCGCGCGCGCCGGAGGCGACGGCGGCGTCCACAGCGGCGTCCAGAGCCTCGATCATCGGCTCGTTCAGGGAATTCATCCGCTGGGGCTGGTCCAGCCGGATCACCGCTCCCGCGCCCCTGCATTCAAAACCGATCATCGCACACCTCGCCAGCGCCGCCCCATCCGCGCAACCAGCGGACGGATGACGGAAAAACGCCTGAACATGAGTTGACAGACATGGTGCGGGGCGGGATTAGATGTCAATAGATTTGACATTCTTTCCGCCTCTCGGGGCGACCGGAGCACCCCTTTCGATGCGAGTCACCCAGGGCCTCGTCCGCGCCGTCGTCACGGCCGCGGGCCGCACCGCCACCATCGACGGCGAGCGTCGCCGCACCTGGCGCGAGGTCGGCGATCGCGTCGCCCGCCTGGCTGGCGGCCTGCACGAACAGGCCGGGCTGAAGACCCGCGACCGGGTCGCCATCCTGGCCCACAACTGCGACCTCTATTTCGAAACCTATTTCGCCGTGCTGTGGGCCGGAGGCGTGCTGACGCCGCTGAACACCCGCCTGGCCACGCCCGAACTGGCCTTCCAGTTGAGGGACGCCGGGGTCGAGACCCTGTGCTTCGGCGAGGAGTTCGCCGCCGTCGCCGAACAGCTTCTGGCCGAGGGCGCGGTCCAGCGCCTGATCGCCCTGGACGGGACGCCGGGCGCGTCCCCGCACCTGACGCATGAGGGTCTGATCCAGACTTCCGAACCGGCCGAGGAGCACCTGGCCGCCGACGGCGACCTGGCGGGCATCTTCTACACCGGCGGCACCACGGGTCTGCCCAAGGGGGTGATGCTCAGCCACGGCAACCTGCACGCCATCGCCTCGAACCTGCTGATGACCATCCCGTTCGACGAGACGGGGGTCAATTTCCACGCCGCGCCCATGTTCCATCTGGCGGACATCGGCATCCTGTTCGCCACCATGACCGGGGCGACCCACGTCTTTCGCCGCAGCTACAACGCCGAAACCATGCTGGAGGCCATCGCCGAGCACGGCGTGACGCACTGCTTCACCGTGCCCGCCGTCATCGACCGCATGGCCAAGTATGATCGGCTGGATCAACTGGATTTGTCGCAACTGAAGATGCTGGGCTACGGCGGCTCTTCCCTGCCCGCCGCCACCCTGGCCCTGGCGCGCGAGAAGTTTCCGCACGTCGGCTTCATCCAGGGCTTCGGCCAGACCGAAATGGCCTCCGTCACGGTGCTGACGCCCCAGGACCACCAGTGCGCCGACGACCACCCGCGCCTGCGCTCCTGCGGCAAGGTGGCGCCGGGCTTTGAAATCCGCATCGTCGACGAGGCCGGAAACGAGGTCCCGCGCGGCCAGATCGGCGAGATCGTCGGCCGAGGCGACAATGTCATGATGGGATACTGGAACCGCCCCGAGGAAACCGCCGAGGTCATGCGCGACGGCTGGCTGCACACCCGCGACGCGGGGTGGATGGACGAGGACGGCTACATCTACATCACCGACCGGCTGAAAGACATGATCGTGTCCGGGGCCGAGAACGTCTATTCGATCGAGGTCGAGAACGCCCTGTCCTGGCACCCGGCGGTCGAGGAAAGCGCCGTCATCGGCATCCCCGATCCGGTCTGGGGCGAGCGGGTCCACGCCGTGGTGGTGTGCAAGGTCGGCGCCTCCCAGCCCAGCTTCGAGGAGTTGTCCGCCTTCTGCCGCCAGCGCATCGCCGGCTACAAGACGCCCAAGAGCGTCAGCTTCAGCGAAACCCGCCTTCCCCGCAGCGCTGCCGGCAAGATCCAGAAAAACCCGGTGCGCGAAGCGGTGCTGAAGGATCTGAACCTGACCTGAAATCAGCGTCAGCGAAGAGGGAAGAGGCGGACGAGGGGTTGTCCGCCTTTTTTCTTTATTCTGAAATCCAGAGATCGTTCGTCCGACATGAAAAAGGCGGGACGCTTGCGCCCCGCCTTTCCTGTTCACGTATCCGCCAAGGCGATCAGGCCGCCAGCGGCTTGGGCGCCGGATAGAAACGCTCCCCCATCTCGGCCATGGTCTTCAGCAGGGCCGGCGGCGCGAACCGCTCGCCGTACTGCGCGGCCAGAGCCTCGCAGGCGGCAGTGAACCCGGCCACGCCGACGCTGTCGATCAGGCTGATCGGGCCGCCCGTCCAGGGCGCGAAACCCCAGCCCAGGATGGCGCCGACATCGGCGTCGCGGGCGGCGGTGACGACGTTCTCGTCCATGCAGCGCGCGGCCTCGACGGCCTGGCGATACAGCAGACGCTGCTTCAGATGCTCGACCAGTTCCGGCGAAGACTCGCTGATCTTGACCGGATACATCTCGGCCAGACCGGCCCACAGGCGCTTGGGCTCGCCTTGCGGATAGTCATAGACGCCCTTGCCGTTCTTACGGCCCCAGCGATCCTGCCCGACCATGTCGATCAGGAATTTGTCGGTGTCGCCCGCCACGGGCGCCGGCAGGTTCAGGTCGATGCGGCGCTGGCCCGCCACCCGGTCCACCAGATCGATGGCCACGTCGTCCAGCAGCTCCAGCGGGCCGCGCGGCATGCCGGTCATGCGGCCGACATTGTCGATGATGGCCGGGGCGATCCCCTCGATCAGCATCTCCAGACCTTCGCGGATGTAGGTGTCGAACACTCGGCTGGTGAAGAAGCCGCGGCTGTCGTTGACGACGATCGGCACCTTCTTCAACTGCTTGCAGTAGTCCAGCGCCTTGGCCAGGGTCTCCTGCGAGGTGGTCTTGCCGACGATGATCTCGACCAGCTCCATCCGGTCGACCGGCGAGAAGAAGTGGATGCCGATGAAGTTGGCCGGGCGCTCGGCGGCTTCCGACAGGCCGGTGATCGGCAGAGTCGAGGTGTTCGAGGCGAACACTGCGTCCGGCCCGATCTGGGCCTCGGCGCGCTTGGTGACGTCGGCCTTGAGGGCGCGGTCCTCGAACACGGCCTCGACCACCAGGTCGGCGCCCTTGATGGCGTCATAGTCGGTAGTGGCGGTGATGCGGCCGACCAGTTCGTCGGCGGCGGCCTGGCTCATCGCGCCCTTGGCCACGGCCTTGGCGACCAGAGTTTCGGAATAGCCCTTGCCCTTGTCGGCGCCGGCCTGGGCCACGTCGATCAGGACGGTGTCGATGCCGACCCGCGCCTGGGCATAGGCGATGCCCGCGCCCATCATGCCGGCGCCGAGAACCGCGGCCTTCTTGACGGTGTAGGTCGGCACGTCCTTGGGACGGGCGCCGCCCTTGGCCAGGGCCTGTTTCGACAGAAACAGCGAGCGGATCATGGCCCGCGCCTGGGGCGACTGCTGGGTGTCCAGGAACAGCCGCGCCTCGACCCGCAGGGCGGAATCCATCGGCAGGTTGAAGCCTTCATAGACGCAGCGGGCGATGTTCTTCTGGGCCGGATAGTTGCCGTAGCTCTTGGCCATGATCTTGGCCGGCGTCAGGATGAAGCCCGCCGAACCGGCGTCCGAATAGGGGCCGTCCGGCATGGCATAGCCCTTGCGGTCCCAAGGCTGGACGCCTTCGCCGCCGTTCATGATCCACGCCTTGGCGGCGGCCAGGGCTTGGCCCGGCTCGACCACTTCATCGACGATGCCGATGGCCTTGGCTTTGGCGGCGTCGACCGGCGCTCCGGTCAGCATCAGGTCAAGCGCAGCCGACACGCCCGCCAGACGCGGCACGCGCTGGGTGCCGCCGGCGCCAGGCAGCAGGCCGATGGTCACTTCCGGCAGGCCGACCTTGGCCTTGGTCGAGGCGACGCGATAGTGGGCCGCCAGCGCGAACTCGAAACCGCCGCCCAGCGCGATGCCCTCGATGGCCGCCGCGACCGGCTTGCCGACGGTCTCCAGCGCCCGAAGCGCCCGGCTCATGCGAGAGGTGGCGGGCAGCGCGGCTTCGCGCGCCGGGTCCTCGGCCTGACCGCCGGCGGTTTCCCCCAGCTCGCCCAGGTCGGCGCCGGCGCAGAAGCCGTTCGACTTGCCCGAGGCCAGGATGGCGCCCTTGATCGAGGCGTCGTCGCGGATGGCGGCGACGATGGCGTCGATGTCGGCCACGGCGCTGTCGGTGAAGGTGTTCATCGTGCGCCCCGGCACGTCGAACAGGAAGGTGGCGACGCCGTCGGCGTCCACCGAAACGGTGAAGTTGTTCATGTCGTTGTCCTGACTGTCAGATCGCGATCAGACGCGCTCGATGATGGTGGCGGTGCCCATTCCGGCGCCGACGCAGAGGGTGGCCAGGCCAGTCGCCTTGTCGGTGCGCTCCAGCTCGTCCAGCAGGGTGCCCAGGATCATGCCGCCGGTGGCGCCCAGCGGGTGGCCCATGGCGATGGCGCCGCCGTTCACGTTCATCCGGTCGTGCGACACCTTCAGCTGCTGCATGAAGTACATGACCACCGAGGCGAAGGCCTCGTTCAGTTCGAACAGGTCGATATCGCCGATGCCCATGCCCGCGCGGGCCAGGGCCTTCTGCGTCACGGCGACCGGGCCGGTCAGCATGATGGTCGGCTCCGAACCGATCGAGGCCGAGCCGACGATGCGGGCGCGCGGCTTCAGCCCCATCTTCTCGCCCATCTCCCTGGTGCCGATCAGGACGCCGGAGGCGCCGTCGACGATGCCGGAGGAGTTGCCCGCATGGTGGACGTGATCGATCGCCTCGATCTCGGGATAACGCTGCCGCATGACTGAATCAAAGCCCGCCGCGCCCAGACCCGCGAACGAGGGCTTCAGGGCGCTCAACGTCTCGACCGTGGTTTCCGGGCGGATGAATTCGTCGTGGTCCAGCACCGTCACGCCCGCGTGCTTGACCGGGACGATCGAATTCTTGAAGCGACCCGCGGCCCAGGCGGCGGCGGCGCGCTTCTGGCTCTCGGCGGCGAAGGCGTCGACGTCGGTGCGGCTGAAGCCGGCCAGGGTGGCGATGGCGTCGGCGCCGATGCCCTGGGGCGCAAAGCCGGTGGTGAAGGCCACGTCCGGGTCCGCCGACCAGGCGCCGCCGTCCGAGCCCATCTTGACCCGGCTCATGCTCTCGACGCCGCCGCCGATAGCCGCGTCGGCCTCGCCGAAGACGACCTTGGCCGCCGCCGTATTCACGGCTTCCAGCCCCGAGGCGCAGAAGCGGTTCATCTGCACGCCCGCCACCGTCTGGGCCAGGCCGGCGTTGAGGGCGGCGACACGGGCGATGTTGGCGCCCTGCTCGCCGATCGGCGCCACGCAGCCGAGGATCACGTCGTCGATCAGGCTGGTGTCGAGCGCATTGCGGTCGCGCAGGGCCTGAAGCACCTGGGTCGCCAGGGAGATGGCGGTCACTTCATGCAGGCTGCCCTTGGCGTTGCCCCGGCCGCGCGGCGTGCGTACGGCGTCATAGATGTAGGCTTGTCTCACAGGTCGGTTCCTCGTGCAGGGATCAGGCGTCGCCGGGCGCGCGCGGCTGCGGCGCAGGCGTCAGGGAGAAGCGGGGGGCCGGGGCCGGCTGCACCACCCCGTTCAGGGTGATGAAGGCTTCCCGGACCTTGTTGTGCGGATGGTCGGGCGCCTCGACGAAAGACAGGACAGGCGCGAAGCAGGCGTCGGTCCCCTCCATCAGGGCGCGCCAGTCCTCGCGGGTCTTGCGGCGGAAGATATCGGTCAGGCGGGCGCGGCGTTCCTCGATCCCGTCCGGGCCGTTCTGATCCAGGAACAGGGGATCGTCCGACAGGCCGGTCGCCTCCAGCAGCCGGGCGTAGAAGGGCGGCTCGATCGAACCGATGGCGATGAACAGGCCATCAGCCGTCTCATAGGTGTCGTAATAGGGCGCGCCTGTGTCCAGATAGTTTGCGCCCCGCGCGTCGGACCAGATGCCCTGGCCGCGAAAGCCCCAGATCATGCCCATCAGCAGGGAGGCGCCGTCCGTCATGGCGCAGTCAATCACCTGCCCCTGCCCCGTCGTGCGCGCCGACAGAATCCCCGCCAACATGCCAAAGGCCAGCATCATGCCGCCGCCGCCGAAGTCGCCGACCATATTGATCGGCGGGGTCGGCTTTTCGCCCGCCCGACCAAAGGCGTTCAGCGCGCCGGTGATGGCGATGTAGTTGATGTCGTGGCCGGCCGCCTTGGCCAGCGGCCCTTCCTGGCCCCAGCCCGTCATGCGGCCGTAAACCAGGCGCGGATTGTCGGCCAGAAGCAGCTCCGGCCCCAGGCCCAGCCGCTCCATGACGCCGGGGCGATAGCCCTCGATCAGGCCGTCGGCCTCTCGGATCAAAGCGCGGGCGGCCGCCCTGCCGGCGTCCGATTTCAGGTCCAGTTCGACCCTGCGGCGCGAGCGCGCCAGCACGTCCGACGGATCAATGCGGACGCCGGGACGAGCGATGCGGATGACCTCGGCGCCGTGGTCGGCCAGCATCATGCCGGCGAACGGGCCAGGGCCGATGCCCTCCATCTCGATGATCTTCACGCCGGCCAAGGCCCCACTGGAATGGCCGCCGCCGGTTTGGGCCGCCGCGCTCATCGGGGCGACGCCCCGCCGATGTGATCCGCCATGACCATTCCTCCCGCTGATCCCCTGTTCGGAGCTTCATGCGGTGATCGGACGGGCGACCAATCTTGTCAAGAAATTTGACTTAAGGGATTTTCGATCGCGGCTCGATAGAGGGCTCCGAACCGCCCAGGAAATTACGCAGGCCCTGGCGCAAGGCCTCCAGATTCTCACTTCCCACGGCGTTTTCCAGCTCGCTCTCCAGTTCGCGCAGCACCTTTTGGGCGTCGTCGCGAATGGCTTGGGATTCCGGCGCGAAGCGGACGATGCGCGCCCGCTTGTCGTGCGGGTCCGGCGCCAGCTCCAGCAACTTGCGGTCGACCATTTCGGTCAGGAACTGGCTCATCGCCTGGCGCGACACGCCCAGGTTCTCGGCCATGCGCGCGGCCCGCGTCTCGCCGTTGGCGACGTTGACCAGGATCAGCGACTGGGACCGGCCCAGCCGACTCCACCCCCGCGCGTCGAGGCGGGCCTGAAGCTGCTCGTCGAACCAGTAGAGGGTCCGCACTAGGTCGAGCATGAGCAAGGAACGATTCATGCCTCAGTCTCGCCGTCCCCCGACCGTCGGGGAAGCCCAAAACATCGTCATGTCGATTTTTAGTCAACTTACTTGACATTTAGATTGGTCCGACGCGAACCTGCCCCTCCCAGAAAGGGAGGAGTATGAACATGACGAGCGACAAGCTCGCGGACCGGCGCATTCCAGCCGGCAATGATTTTCTGGCCCCCGAGGCCGTCGCTGCGATGAGCCCGACCGAACTGGTCGCGCGGGTCACGGCGCTGAAACCCATGATCGCCGCCGCCTCGCAAGAGGCCGAGCGCCTGCGCCGCCCGGTCGACGCCGTGTGGGACGCCCTGCGCGCCACCGGCTATTTCTACATGTATGTGCCGCGCAAATTCGGCGGGCTGGAGTTCGATCCCCAGACCTATATCGACGCCACCCTGGCCATCTGCGAGGCCTGCCCTTCCACCGGCTGGACCGCCAGCTTCGCCGCCGAGCACAACTGGCTGATCGCCCAGTTCCCCAAGCAGACCCAGGCCGAGGTCTGGGGCCGCACCCCCTATGTCATCGCGCCCAGCGTCGCCGCCCCTCCGGGCAAGGCGGTGCGCGTCGATGGCGGTTTCCGCATCAGCGGCCGCTGGAAGTTCGGCACCGTGGTCATGCACGCCGACTGGGTCATGCTGAACGCCATGGAAAGCATGGGCGAAGGCAAGCCGCCCGTCGTGCGCATGGTGCTGGTCCGCGCCGAGGACGTGAAGGTGCTCGACACCTGGTTCATGAGCGGCATGGCCGCCACCGGGTCCAACGACATCGTGGCCGAGGACCTGTTCGTGCCTGAGGCCTACACCTTCGTGGTGTCCGAGGTCCGCACCGGACGCGGCAACGGCTCGCGCATCCATGACAACCCGCTCTATAGCGCGCCGATGCTGCCACAACTCTGCGTCACGGCGGCCCTGCCGTCGGTCGGCGCCGCTCGGGCGGCAGTCGAACTGAGCCGCCAGCGGCTGACAGTGCACACCAAGATGGGCGGCCAATCGACCCAGGTGGACAAGCCCGCCGCCCAGATGCGCCTGGCCCGCGCCGACCTGATGGTGCGCTCGGCCGAACTGTCGATCCGCCAGGCGGCCGACGAGAACCTGACGCTCTCTACTCTCAGCGACGAGGAGCAACTGCCGCACCGCCTGCGGCTGCGCGCCCAGATCGCCTATGCCGTCAGTCAGTGTCTGGAGGCGGTCCGCACCTGCTGCGATTCCTCGGGCTCGGGCCTCTATGCGCTCGACAATCCGATGCAGCGCATCCTGCGCGACATCGAGGTTATGGCCAGCCACATCGTCTACGACATGGACGTGTCCACCGAACTGCACGGCCGGTCGATGGTCGGCCTGGCGCCGAACTCGCTCCTGACCTGAGCGGTTATCTGATCCCTCACTCGGGGGCCGTTCGCGGCCCCTTTTTTTTTTTTGGGCCGAGATCCGCTGCCCCTCGCCCGGCGGGAGAGGGGCTGGGACCATCAATCCACGTGCTGGGCGTCGTCGATCTTGATGACCGCGCCGGTGGTGTAGGCCGCCGCGTCCGAGGTCAGGAAGCTGATGGTCGGCGACAGGGCGTCGATGGGCATCAGACGCTTGCGCGGCAGCTTGGCGATCATCTTTTCGCCGGCCGGGCTGGTGAACCATTCCTCGTTGATGTCGGTCAGCATATAGCCGGGGCAGACGACGTTGACGCTGATGCGCGCCCGCGACCACTCATTGGCCAGGCCGCGTCCCAGCATGACCGCCGACGCCTTGGAGGCGCAGTAGGCCACCAGGCCGGTCAGGGCGTGCAGGCCGCCCATCGAGGCCAGGATGACGACGCGGCCACGCTCGGACCGGCCGCTGGCCAGCAGGCGACGCCCGCCTTCGCGCGCGGTCAGGAAGACGCCCCGGCTGTTGACCGCCTGGATCTGGTCGAACTCTTCAATGGACAGATCCGTGGCCGGGCCGTCGGCGTTGACGCCGGCGTTGGCGATGACGGTGTCGACCAGGCCGAAGCGCGCTTCGGCGGCGTCATAGCCGGCGATGACCGAGGCCTCGTCGGACACGTCCATTGACACCGCCAGGGCCTTGCCTCCCGCCGCCTCGATCTCAGCGACCAGAGCGGCCAGGCGGTCGGCGCGACGTGCGGCCAGAACCACCTTGGCCCCGCCCCTAGACAGGACGCGAGCGAACTCGGCGCCGATGCCCGAAGAGGCGCCGGTGATCAGGGCCACGCGACCGTCATGGCTCAGTTGGGTCATGCTTGTTTCCTCTCGCCTTGTTCTTTTTGGGAGGCGGACAGCCAGGCGCGCGTCATGGCGCTGGTCCGGGTCCGCTGCAGTTTCTCGTTGAGCCAGACCGCCGCCGCGCACAGGGCGTCGACATCGACCGCCATGCGCCCGTTCAGGGCGTAGGCCACGTCCTCGGAGGCGACATTGCCCGCCGCGCCGGGCGCGAAGGGGCAGCCGCCCGTGCCGCCGATGGAGGCGTCCACCGTCACGGCGCCCGCCGCCACGGCCGCGACGGCGTTGGCGACGCCCGTGCCGCGCGTGTCATGGAAATGCACGCGCACCGGCAGGGGCCGCACGGTCTCGACCACCGCAGCGACCAGGGGCGACACCTCGTCCGGCCGCGCCACGCCGATGGTGTCGGCCAAAGCGATCTCCAGCGGACCGAAGGCGGCCAGGCGCCGCGCCATGTCCACGACCCGCGCCGGATCGACGGCGCCCGACAGGGGGCAGCCGAAGGCGACCGAAATCGTGACCTGGGCGTCGCGCCCTGCGGCGCGCGCCTGTTCGATCACACGCCCAGCCATGGCGAGGCTCGCGTCCACGTCCAGGCCCTGATTGGCCGTCCCGAACACATCCGAGGCGGCGACCACGATCCCCAGCTCATCCACGCTCGTCGCCAGGGCGCGCCCGGCTCCGCGCTCGTTCAGCACCAGGCCGATGGTCCGCACGTCGTCGCGACGCGGCAAGGCGGCGATCACCGCCTCGGCGTCGGCCATCTGCGGCACGAGCCTGGGATTGACGAAGCTGGCGACCTCCAGCCGCCGCGCGCCAGCCGCGATGGCCTTCTCGATCAGCAGCACCTTGTCGGCGGTGGACAGGAGGGTCTTTTCGTTCTGAAGGCCGTCGCGGGCCGAGACCTCGACCAGTTCGATCATGCTCCGGTCTCCTTCGGCGCCGCCAGTTCGTGACGATAGCGCGGCTGGTCGACCGCCAGCATGTCCAGCGCCGTGCGGCGCAGATGGTCGAACACCACTGCATCGTCGGCGCTGACCGTCCCGTCGCGCAGCGCCTCGGCCAAGGCGAGGTTCAACGCGGCGTAATCGCCGTCGCGGCCCAGGATGGCCTGCATCCGGGCCACGGCGGCGGCCGCGGCGGCGGGCCATTGCGTCAGTTCGCGGGTGACGATGCCCAGCGCATTGGCCGCCACCTTGCGGTGAAAGCCCTCGGCCGGAGAGGCGGCGTCGTTCAGCCAGGCGGCCGTCGCCTCCAGCAGTTCGTCCTTGCGCGGTCCTTCGATCATCGCGAGGCCTCCATCAGAGCCAGAAGGTCGACTTCGCATTCGCTGAGGCGGCGCCCGATCACGGCCCGCTCGACCGAGCGCGAGGCGCCGGTGGCGAAGGTGCGGTACATCATCATCGTCACCACCGCCCATTTGAACGTGCCCACCGCCTGCCAGAAGCGCACACGTTCGACCGACAGCGGTTCGCCCCCCGCCACACGATAGGCCTCCAGCAGGGTCTCCAGATCGGCGAAGCCGCCGACCGCGCGATGCGTCACGCCGAAGCGCCAACTGTTGACGCACAGCCAGCCCAGGTCCTCGGCCGGATCGCCCAGGTGGGCCAGCTCCCAGTCCAGAACGGCGGTCAGGCCGGTCTCGGGATCGACCATCAGATTACCGTTGCGGAAGTCGCCGTGCACCAGACGCGGCGCGATGGGCTCGGGCAGGCGCGCCTCCATCCAGCGCAGCGCCGCCTCCATGACCGGACGCGGGCCGCTGCTCTTGCGATAGATGTCGGCGTAGCGCGCCAGAACGGCCCGCGCGTCCTGCGTCTCCAGCGGCGGCAGGGCGGACAGGTCGATGGCGTGGATGCGGGCCAGGGTCTCGCCGCACTGGCGGCCCAGGACCGCGCGCGCCGGGGCGAAGGCGGGATCGGCGGCGATGCGGCGACCCAGCGTCTCGCCCGCCACCCGTTCGACCACATAGGCCTCGCCCAGCCCGTCGGCCTCGATGCAATCGCGCACCAGCCGGGCGACGGGCGCCCCGGCGGCCTCGGCGGCCTGCAGCAACTTCGCCTCGATAGGCAGCGGCAGGGAGGTCTCGAACACCTCGGCCTCGCGGCCCCCGCCGCGACGGCGCAGGATCAGCGGACGGCCAGCCCCCTCGCCTTCCCCCGCGCCCCGCACGTCGAAGGCCCAGGTTTCGAGGCTGGCGCCCCCGGTCAGGCGGCGCAGGCCTGTGGCGCGTTCGCCGCCAGGAGCCAGCAAGGGAGCCAGGGCGTTCAGCCGCGCCAGGACGAAATCGGTCGCGTCGGCGGCGCTGGAAGGATCGGATGCGGACATGGCTCGATTGATGGCCGCACAGGCCGATCTTTGTCAAATAGATTGACGTTTATTGCACGCACGGCACAGGATGCGTCAAACGACCTTCCCCTAGTTTGAGAGCCTCCGATGAGCGTCCACCCCGGCCCCGCCGCCTACACCCAGGAAGACATCGACCTGTTCCGCGAGGGCCTTTGCAAATTCCTCGACGCTGAATGCGCGCCGGAGAAGATCGAAGCCTGGAACCGCAACAAGATCGTCGAGCGCGAGATGTGGACCAAGGGCGCCGAGTTCGGCCTGTTGGGCCTGTCAGTTCCTGAAGAATACGGCGGCATGGGCGCTGACTTCCGCCACGAGCGCGTGCTGATCGAGGAGTTCGGCGCGCGCGGCATGGAGGGCTGGGGCGTGCCGCTGCACAACATGATCGTGGCCCCCTACATCATCGCCTTCGGCACCGAGGAGCAGAAGCAGGCTTGGCTGCCCAAGGTCGTCTCGGGCGGGATCGTCCTGGCCATCGCCATGACCGAGCCGGGGACGGGATCGGACCTGCAGGGCATCCGCACCCGCGCCCGGCTTGAGGGCGACGAATGGGTGCTGAACGGCCAGAAGACCTTCATCTCCAACGGCCAGACGGCGGACCTGATCCTGGTGGTGTGCCGCACCTCGGACAACGGCTCGCGCGGCATCTCCCTGATTGCGGTGGAGGGCGACCGCCCCGGCTTCACCCGGGGCCGGAACCTCGACAAGATGGGCCGCGACGCGCAGGACACCTCCGAGTTGTTCTTTGAGGACGTGCGCGTCCCGGCGTCGAACCTGATCGGCGGAGCCGAGGGCAAGGGCTTCGGCCAGTTGATGGCCATGCTGCCGCAAGAGCGTCTGGGCATCGCCGCCATGGGGCTGGCCATCCTGGAACGGGCGCTGAGGCTGACGGTCGACTACACGCGCGAGCGCCACGCCTTCGGCAAGGCGCTGATGGAGTTCCAGAACACCCAGTTCACCCTGGCCGACATCAAGGCCAAGGCGGTGATCGCCCGCAGCTTCATCGACACCTGCACCGAAAAACTGATCCGGGGCGAACTGGACGCGGCCACCGCCTCCATCGCCAAACTGTGGATCACCGAGACCGAGCTGGAGGGCGTCAACAAATGCCTGCAATTGTTCGGCGGCTATGGCTACATGAACGAATATCCCATCGCCCAGCTCTACAAGGACGCCCGAATCGACACCATTCACGGCGGCACGTCCGAGGTCATGAAGCTGCTGATCGCCCGCACGCTCTGAACACAGGGGCCGCCAAGCGTCAGTTTACACTTGGCGGCTCAGCCGGAGCAGCGGCATAAGTCGATCCTGGGAGAATGCGATGATCTTGAACTCCGACTATCTGATCGTGCCGCTGCTGGCAGGATTCGAGTGGTTCGACGAAAGCCTGCAGATGAGCCTACGCGAGGCTGGCTGGCCGCACCTGACCCGGCCGGAGTCCATGGTGATGATGCACGTCCAGCTAAACATCGTGCGCCCGGCCGACATCGCCCGCAGCCTGCGCCTGACCCGTCAGGCGGTGCATTCGACCATCAACTCCCTGGTCGAGCGCGGCGTCTTCGAACTAGTAGATGATCCCACCGACGGCCGCATCCGCATCGTCCAGCTGACCGCCATGGGTCGAGCCATGCGCCAGGACGCCCAGAAGATCGTCGATCAGTTGTCCGGCGAACTGGGGCGGCGCATCGGGCCCAAACAGGTCAAGGCCCTGCGCGAGGCATTCGCCTCTGACTGGGGCGCGCCCTACCTGTGCAGCCTGGGCGAACCGGGCCAGCGCGGCGCCGATTTTCTTAAGGACGCCAATAAAGATTAGTAAAGTAGCTTGACGATCAACCCAGATCGAGTTTGTCTAATTTCTTGACAAGCGGCTCGCCAAGAGGCCGCAGTCAGGAGGAAGGAAACCACGGTCGGATCGCGGCCGCACGCCTCCTCGTCACAAATATCGCTCCGGCCTTTTCAGGCAGGAGCCGCATGGGGAGGAAACGCATGCGCTACCGTTACGTCATGCTGCTCGCATCGAGCAGCCTCGTTCTCAGCTCGGCCGCCATGGCGCAATCCGAAGCGCCCGTGGCGCCGACGGACCAAGCCAACGCCACCACCGTCGCCGATATCCTGGTCATGGCGCGCAAGCGCACCGAACGCCTGCAGGACGTGCCGATCTCGGTCAACGTCACCAGCGGCGAGGAACTCGCCAGCCAGGACATGCGCAACCTGGAAGCCCTGTCGGGCTCGGTGCCGAACCTGCACATCCAGGCCACGCCGGGCAACAACGCCATCTACATCCGCGGCATCGGCTCTTCGCCGGGCAACCTGGCCTTTGAGCAGTCGGTCGGCTTGTTCGTCGACGGCGCCTACGCCGGTCGCGGCCGCCAGTTCGCCGCCCCCTTCCTGGACGTGGCCAGCGTCGAAGTACTGCGCGGCGCGCAAGGCGCCCTGTTCGGCAAGAACACCGCCGCCGGCGCCATCAACATCACCTCCAATGGCCCGCGCGCCGAGCGTGAGCTCGCGACCACTATCACCGGCACGGTCGACGGCGACAACGGCTTCGAGATCACCCAGATCGTCTCCGGTCCGATCACGGACAAGCTGCTGGTCCGCCTGGCCGGCAAATACAGCGACAACGAGGGCTGGCTCGAGAACACGACCACCGGCGACCACAATCCGGGCCGCGAGGATCTGATCGGCCGCGCCGTCATCGACTATCTGGCCAGCGACACCCTCTCCTTCCGGCTGAAGCTGGAAGGCGCCCGCCAGGAGTTGACCGGCCAGCCGATGAGCACCGTCGCCCCCGGCGGCTCCAAGTCCTTCACGCGCACGACCACACAGGGCGCGCCGGACTATGACGACACCAACAGCTTCAACGGCGTGCTGACGATCAACAAGGATTTCGCCAACGGCGTGACCCTGACCTCGATCACCGCCTATTCGGCCTTCGACTACGACAAGCAGATCGACAGCGACTTCACCACCACGCCGCTGCTGCGCTCCATCTTCCAGGAGGAGTTCAACCAGATCTCGCAGGAAGTGCGCCTGACCTCGTCCAACGAAGGCGCCCTGACCTGGATTGTCGGCGCCTATGCGCACAGGAACGAGATCGACATGGACCAGAGGTCCTACATCCTGATGGGGCCGTTCGACGGCGGCACCGATCGCCGGTTCGAGCAGACCAACGAGAGCTACTCCCTCTACGGCCAGGCCACCTACGCCTTCAACGACCACTGGAAGCTGACCGCCGGCCTGCGCCAGACCTGGGAAGACAAGTCCGCCAACCAGACCCGCGCCGTCATGGGCGCCGTGCCGCCGACGTGGCTGAACACCCCGCTGAGCGGCCAGCGCAGCGAAAGCCAGCTCGATCCGTCGGTGCAGGTCCAATATGTGGTCGATCGCGACCTGATGTTCTACGCCTCCTACGCCAAGGGCTCGAAGGCCGGCGGCTTCGTCGGCGCCCAGTCGACCGGCGGCCAGGACACCTTCGAGTTCGAGGGCGAAACCTCGCAGTCGGTCGAGATCGGCACCAAGCTGACGCTGCTGGATGGCCGGGCGACGCTGAACCTGGCGGCCTATACGTCCAAGTTCGACGACCTGCAGGTGTCGGGCTACAATGCCGCGATCGACGCCTTCATCACCACCAACGCCGCCAACGCCAAGAGCCAGGGCGTCGAGGCCGAAGGCACGTTGCGCCTGACGCCGTCCGTCAGCCTGTCGGGCTCGCTGGCCTATAACGACGCCAAATACGACTCCTACCCGACCGCACCGTGCATCTATCACAACGGCGTCGCCCCGGTGGCCGGCTGTGTTGAGGACATCGGGGGCACCCGTCTGCCGCGCGCGCCGAAATGGTCGGGGGCGATGACGCTGAACGTCGACCATCCGCTGGACAACGGCATGCGCCTGCTGGCCGACGCCACCGTGCGCGGCCGCAGCGGAACCTACCTGGAAGAGAACCTCAGCCCCAACTCCTATCAGGAAGGCTTCTCGAAGGTGGACCTGCGCTTGGGCGTCGCCTCGGCCGACGACCGCTGGACCCTGGCGGTGATCGGCCGCAACCTGACCAATGAATGGACCGCGTCCCACGCCTTCGGCACGCCCTTCCTGGCCGGGTCCCAGACCTATGTGGTCGATCCCGGCCGGGTCGTCTCGATCCAGCTGGGCCTGCGCTACTAGGCGAGGGCCGCCGTTTCGTCGTCCTGACCAGACCGGGCCGTCGCAAGACGGTCCGGTCTTCACTTCCTCCCCCGCTTGAGGCGCCTCTCGCATGAAACGCTTGCTGACCTTCCTTCTGGCCGCGGCGATCGCACCCGCGTCCGCCGCCGCCCAGGCCCCAGACCAGACCGCCTATCCCGACGCCCAGGCGTCCGATCCCGTCGCCATGGGCTGGATGGTCGGCGCCCCGCCCCCGCCCGAACGGCTGATCCAGCGCGATGACATGAGCTTCATGAGCTTCCCCCAGCTTCGGTGGAGCTTCTCGCACTGGCGCCACTTCATGCCGACCGCCGAGATTTCTCGCGGCGACGAAGCGGCTAGCGTCCTGCCGCGGCGCCTTCGGGACGATCTGGACGAGGTCCGGTTCACACCCCTGGGCGGCGACGCCCCGATGACCTGGGCCCAGTCGCTGGACGCCAACTACACCGACGGCGTCATCGTCATGCACAGGGGCGAGATCGTCTATGAGCGCTATTTCGGCGCCCTTACGCCGAATGGCCAGCATATCGTCCATTCGGTGAGCAAGTCCTTCACCGGTACGGCGGCGGCCATGCTGATCGCCGAGGGCAAGCTCGACCGCGACGCGCCGGTGGCGCGCTACATCCCCGAATTGGCCGACAGCGCCTTTGGCGACGCCACCGTGGGCCAGGTGATGGATATGACCACGGGCCTTGCCTATTCCGAGGTCTATACCGACCCGAACTCCGACGTCATCGCCTTCCTGCGGGCCGGGGGCACGGTGCCGCGTGCGGCGGACTACGACGGCCCCAGAACTACCTTCGACTACCTCAGGACCCTGACCAAGGCCGGCGAGCACGGACAGGCCTTCGCCTATAAGTCGGTCAACACCGAGGTCTTGGGCTGGCTGGTCGCACGCGTCAGCGGCCAGACGCTGGCCCAGGTGTTCAGCGAACGTTTCTGGAAGCCGATGGGGATGGAGCGCGACGCCTATATCCAGGTCGATTCCTCCGGCGCCGGCTTCGCCGCAGGCGGACTCAACATGCAGTTGCGCGACCTCGGCCGCTTCTGCGAAATGATGCGCAACGAGGGGGTCTTCAACGGCCGCCGGATCGTGCCGTCCGCCGTGGTTCGCGACATCGCGACCGGCGCCAGCCCGACCGCCTTCGCCAGCGCCGGCTACGCCACTCTGCCGGGCTGGAGCTACCACAACCAGTGGTGGGTGTCGCACAATGACCATGGGGCCTATATGGCGCGCGGGGTCCACGGTCAGGCCTGCTACGTCGACCCCAAGGCCGAGATGACCATCGTGCGGTTCGCCTCAAGCCCCCTAGCGAGCAACGCCCTGCTCGACCCCTTGTCCCTGCCCGCCTATCAGGCGATCGCCGAGCATCTGATCGCTGCCGCGCAGGACTGAGCCTCGTCCCGCCGGGGAGACACTCGAAACAGAAACGGCCGACCCTGCGAAGGATCGGCCGTTTTTTAGGCCGAAGCCTCTTCCTCTACGGGCATCAGAACGTCGTCTTTATCCACTCCACGAAGACCGTCGCCCCCTCGGCCGCCTTGTCGGGCTGGCCCGAGTAGTAGTGGTTGGCGCCCTTGATCACCGCGTGGGTCTGCGGCGCGTTGACCGCCGCCGCCATCAGGCGGGCGGCGTGGCTGGGGGTGCAGGCGTCATCGGCGCTGTTCTCGATGACCAGCATGGGCACGCTGATCCGCGCCGCGCATTTCAGGCCGTCGGCGTTGGAGTCGTCATAGGACCACTGCGACAGCCACGACCGCAGGGTCGAGAAGCGCGCCAGGCCGACCGGGCCGTCGTTGACCACGACGGGGTCGCCCAACATGCAGTAGTTGGGACGACGGTCGCTGGGCTCCAGGGTCGCGTCGATGAAGCGCGGGTCAGCCATCGTCCCCTGCACGACGAAGCCGCGCTCGTGATTGTGCAGGCCCTGCGCCTTCAACTCCGCCAGCTGGGCCTTCACCCAGGCGGTGATGCGGCGGTTGCGGGCGATCTGGGCGTCGCGATAGCGGGCTACGTACTCCGGCGAATAGGGCGCCTGGTTCGTGTTGGCCGGGTCGTAGATGTTCAGTTCGGGATCGCGGTCGAACGGGCGGCTCTCGTCGGTGATCGAAGGGTCGATCCATTCGGTCAGGGTCAGGTTGCGCGACAGGTGCGCCGCCAGCAGGGCGATGCCGTCCGCCGGGATCAGGTTCGCCTTCGTCAGGTCGATCGGATCGCCCGCCGGGGTCTGTGTCACGGTCGGGTTCTCGGCTTCCGCCTGATAGAAGAGCGACAGGGCGCCGCCGCCGGACCAGCCGCCGAGGATCACCTTCTCATAGCCCAGCCGCTCCTTCGCATCCCGGACGCAGGCGCCCAAGTCCAGGGCGCACTTCTCCATGATCAGGGCGTTGTCGATGCCCCGATAGCGGCTGTTGCAATAGATGACGTGGACGCCCTGCTTGGCCAGGGCCGCCGGCAGGGGCAGCCAGGCGCCCCCGCCGATCGGGTGCATCATGATGACGACGGTGTCGGACGGCGTGTCCGGCTTCAGCAGGTGGGCCTCCAGCACCACCGAACCCTCGGCGCCGCCATAGGTGTCCTTGAACGCCGCCTGCTCCTGGAAGACGATCAGATAGGGGGTGCGCTGGTACTTCTTCTTCGTGGAGGCGCCGCTCATCCCTTGAGCTCCGACTGCGGTTTGCCGCGACGGTCCAGGACCTCGGCGCCGAACTTGGCTTCCTTCTCGGCGCGCGTCTGTGCGGTCCAGGCCTTCAGCACCTGCGGCAGGGCTGCGCCCTCTTCGGCCAGGATGCGGTCGTGGTCGGCGGTGCGGGTGGTGATCTCCACCTGGATGCCGTTGGGGTCGTACATGTAGACCGAGCGGACGAAGTGGTGCTCGACCGGGCCGAGGCAGCTGACGCCGTGCGAGCGGATGCGCTGCTGCATCTCCAGCATGTGCGCCTCGTCGCGCGCCTGGATGGCGATATGCATGTCGAAACTGTCCTTGCGCTTGAACCAGGCCGGATCGGCGGTCGAAGGCGCATCGAAGAAGGCGACGAAGTTGGTGTCGCCCATCTCGAAGAAGATATGCATGTAGGGCACGGGATCGTTCGTGCCCGGCACCTCGTCCAGCACGATGCCCGCCGAGGCCTTCATGCCCAGCACATCCTCATAGAACCAGCGCGTCTGTTCGGCGTCGCGGCAGCGGAACGCCGCGTGGTGCAGCGAGCGCAGCCCGCTTTCAGTGGTGATCGGCGTGGTCATGAGACTGAACCTTCCTGTCGTTTCCTGTGTGGGATCGACTCCATACCGGCCGTCGATGTTTGTCAAATTGCTTTACGTTATTCACCCTCCGGCCTAGGCTCGCTTCAAACAGAAGGAGGAGCGCGCATGGACTTCGAACTGCCCGCCGAGATCACCGACTATCTGGCGGAATTGGACGCCTTCATCGCAGCCGAGATCGTCCCGCTGCAGGCGCAGGACGACAACGAGCGCTTCTTCGATCACCGCCGTGAATGGGCCCGCACCGACTTCGACAACGGCGGCCTGCCGCGCCACGAGTGGGAGGCCCTGCTGGGCGAGGCCAAGCGCCGCGCCGACAAGGCCGGCCACCTGCGCTTCGCCCTGCCGGCCGAGTTCGGCGGCAAGGACGGGTCGAACCTGGCCATGGCCGTGATCCGCGAGCATTTCGCCGCCAAGGGCCTGGGCCTGCACAACGACCTGCAGAACGAGCATTCGATCGTCGCCAACTATCCGCAGGTGCTGATGTTCCGCGACTTCGGCACGCAGGCGCAGAAGGACGAGTTCATCGCCGGGATGCTGGACGGCGGCCGTTCGGTCTGCTTCGGCCTGACCGAGCCCGAGCACGGCTCGGACGCCACCCACATGGACACCATCGCCGAGCCCCAGACCCGCGATGGCCAGCCGGGCTGGCGCATCCACGGCGAGAAGATGTGGACCACGGGCATGCACGTGGCGACCCACGTCATGGTCTTCGCCCGCACCTCGGGCGAGGCGGGCGACGCGCGCGGCATCAGCTGCTTCCTAGTCCCGGCCGAGGCGCCGGGGGTCAAGGTCGAGGAATACCTCTGGACCTTCAACATGCCGACCGACCACCCGCGCGTCAGCTTCACCGATGTCTGGGTCGCCGAAGACGCCCTGTTCGGCCCCTTGGGCGGAGGGTTGGAGCTGGCCCAGCATTTCGTCCACGAGAACCGCATCCGCCAGGCCGCCTCCTCGCTGGGCGCCGCCGATTTCTGCGTGCGCGAGGCGGTGAAATATGCGCGTGAACGCAAGCCCTTCGGCAAGCCGCTGGCGGTCAACCAGGCGATCCAGTTCCCGCTGGTCGAACTGGCCACCCAGGTCGAGATGCTGCGCCTGATGATCCGCAAGACGGCGTGGGAGATGGACCGCATGTCCAAGCCCGAGGTGGCCTCCAAGCTCTCGGACCGCGTCTCCATGTGCAACTACTGGGCGAACCGCCTGGTCTGCCAGGCCGCCGACACGGCCATGCAGGTGCACGGCGGCATGGGCTATTCGCGTCACAAGCCGTTCGAGCACATCTATCGTCACCACCGCCGCTATCGCATCACCGAGGGCGCCGAAGAGATCCAGATGCGCAAGATCGCCGCCTGGATGTTCGGCTTCGCCGGGCCGAACAAGGTCGCCCGCGCGCCGAATCCGGACGCCTCATCTGGCGCCAAGGCATGAGCGAGCCGCTGATTGTCGCCTACGCCGACCTGCCCGGTCTGGCGGGACGCGACCTCGGCGTGTCCGACTGGCTGAGCCTCGACCAGGCCCGCATCGCCCGCTTCGCCGACGCCACCGAAGACCATCAGTGGATCCACGTCGACGTCGAGCGGGCCTCGCGCGAGATGGGCGGCCCCATCGCCCACGGCTTCCTGACCCTGTCGCTGCTGCCGCGCCTGCAGGACGACCTGCTGCGCATCGAGGGCGCCGACAAGGTGCTGAACGTCGGCGTCAACAAGGTGCGCTTCGTCAGCCCCGCCCCCAGCGGCGCCCGCCTGCGTCTGCGTCAGACGGTGGCGGCGGTCGAAGCACGCGCCGGCGGCTGGCAGATCGTCAGCGACTGCGTGATCGAAGGCGAAGGCCTGGTGAAGCCCCTGTGCGTGGTTCAGAGCGTGATGCTGGCCCTTCCGGCTGCGAGATCGGAAGCGGTTGCGGCCTAGATAGTAAAGTAACTTGACATATTATTCTGCCGTCGCACTATGAACCTCGTCATGTTCGGCAACGGACCAGACGTAGGGAGGACATCGCCATGGACGACGACATGCTGGCTCCGGCGCTGAAGAGCGCCTTGCGTAATCTGGTCCGCTCGGTCGTGGTGGTCACGGCCCAGCACGAGGGCCGCCCCTACGCCATGGCGGCCACGGCCGTCAGCGAGGTCAGCATGCACCCGCCGTCCATGCTGGTCTGCATCAACCGCAACGCCGCCATCTTCCAGGCCATCGACGCCGGGTCGGACCTGGTGCTCAACGTGCTCGGCTCGGACCATGAAGCGGTCTCGCGCGCCTGCGGCGGCGGGGTGCGCGGCGGCGAACGCTTCGCCATCGGCGCCTGGGACGACGGCGAGGACGGCCGCCCGCCGGCCCTGCGCGACGCCTGCGCCGTCATTCACCTGAAGCAGGCCCATGTGGTCGACCACGGCAGCCACCGCATCGTCATCGGCGACGTTCTGCGGGTGGACCTGCCCTCGCCTACGCCTCCCCTCGCCTATTTCGCCGGCCGCTATGTACAGGTGGCGGCCGCCTGAACCATCTTCGCCCCAAGGCCGCGCAGACGGCTGGGCTTTATAGTGGAGTGAGACATGCCCCGGATCGACCGTCGTTCCCTTCTGGCCGGTATGGCCGGCGTCAGCGCCGCAGGCGTCGCCCCGCCGGTGCGCGCCCGGCCCCGCGCCCCGCGTGACCCGAACCAGCCGCTGAACGTCCTCTTCATCGTCACCGATCAGGAGTTCGGCCTGCAGTCCTATCCCGACGGCCTGCTGGACTATCTGCCCGGGCACAAGGCGCTGCTGGAACGCAGCCTGCACCTGCCCAACTACCATGTGCACACCACGCCCTGCACGCCGTCGCGCGCCGTCATCTACACCGGACAGCACACCCAGAAGACCAAGGTCTATTCCAACGCCGAACAGGGCGCCGTCCTGACGCCCGAGATCGACACTCTGGGCGACATGATGCGGGCCGCCGGCTACTATTCGACCTACAAGGGCAAGTGGCATCTGTCGAAGCTGCCGACCGCCGCGCCGGGCTTCCAGCGCGAGTTCCCCGACACCACCGACGCCATGGAGCCCTTCGGCTTCTCCGACTACAATTTCTACGGTGAAGAGATCGGTCTGACCTGGGCCGGCTATCGCACCGATCGCGCCGTGACCGGCGACGCCGCCATGCTGATCCAGGACCTGGCCAGGGACCCGAAGAAGCGCGAGGGCAAGCCCTGGTTCATGGCCGTGAACCTGGTCAATCCGCACGACATCATGTTCTACGACGCCACCGGCGAACAGGCCGAGACGCGCGCCGTATGGAACCTGGCCGGGGTCATGCGCGCCGAGCCGGGCGATGAACTCTATCAGACGGACCTGGGCTTCCCCCTGCCCCGCAGCTTCTATCTGGACGACCTATCGACCAAGCCCGAGGCGCACAGCGGCATCGCGGCGCTGGACGTCAAGACCTATGGGGCCATGCCGAGCGATGACGAGGCCGCCTGGCTGCGCTTCGTCAACTACTACTGCAACTGCATCCGCGACGTGGATCAGAACATCCTGACCCTGCTGTGGGCGCTCGAGAAGTCGGGCCAGATGGATGACACCATCATCGTCTACACCTCGGACCACGGCGAGCGGGCCGCCGCCCACGGCATGCGCCAGAAGGGCGGCACCATCTACAAGGAAGAGACCAACGTCCCGATGTTCATCGCCCACCCGGACGGCGCGCGCGGCGTGACCAGCCAGGCGGTGATGAGTTCGGTCGACATCGCCCCGACCCTGCTGGGCTTCGCGGGCAAGGACGAGGCCTGGGCCAGGGCCAGCTTCCCCCAACTGGTGGGCCACGACCTGTCGGGCCTGACGCGGACGCCCGACGCCCGCACCCGGCGCGACGAGGAAGGGCATCTGTTCAACTACGGCGTGCTGCTGTCGTGGGAGCGGACAAACAAGAACTATCTGGACCGCCCGGTCTTCGATCTGTCGAAGCGCCGCGTGCACCGCGGCGTGTTCGACGGCCGCTATAAGTTCGCCCGCTATTTCGCGCCCAGCCAACACCACACGCCGACCACCTGGGAACAGTTGATCGCCTACAACGACCTGGAGCTCTACGACACGCGCACCGACCCAGACGAGATCATCAATCTGGCCACGCAACCCGAGCGCCACAAGGATCTGATCCTGCGCCTGAACGCCATGACCAACGCCCTGATCGCCCGTGAGGTCGGCGAGGATCGCGGCGGCGAATACCCTGGCCCGGTTGAACAGTACAACACGCTGACGTTGAGCTAATGAGTTTGTCAGCCCAAGCATGCCGCTTAGAACAACGACGAATTGGGCCCTTGCGATTTGCACCGACCATGCCCAGCAGCGGCCCAATGTAATAGTTGTATCGCCGCTCCTTTGGCCGGACGAACGTCGGCCGCATCAATTGTCCGAATTCATCGAAAACCTTCCTCCTAAGAGGCGCGCGCTCAAGGTCGGGCTTGCGAGACTTCCACGTTGCGCTTCTCTGGAGAAGCAGCGCCCGGACGGTGTCAAATATCTGTCTATCCACAATGGCCTCATGTCGGCCTTGGTAGGTCACGCTTTTGTGGCAGATCAACCCGAGATAGATCGGGTTCTTGTCAGGCATCGCATCCTCCTGAAAAGACGAAAGCGACGACTAAAATCACATAAGCCCCATAATATTGGGCCCACCGCCAACACCACAATAATTTCTTTATTTTTAATTAGTTATTGTCTTATCTGATCATTCCCTCGCCAGGTTGGCCAAGCTTCTTCCCCTTGCGCCCCACCGATCATGGCGACAGCATCTGCACCGACGGAACCGTTTCGAGCGGGTTCTTGAGCCGTGTTGAATCGGCACTTCCAGAAGTGTCGCGCAGCGACGACTCGCCCGTCCTCCAAACATCCCGATCGCAGCGCGATATAGAGGAGCCGCTCGAAAGTCAGACGCCCCGATAGCGACGACCAGTGCGCTTGAAATCAGGGGGTTCCAGACCTGACGCGCCCGTGGAACCGGAGATGGTCGCAGCATTCCAAAGGAAATCTCCCGAGGCTTGCTCGATCGGCTGGGGTCGACCAGGCGGTCCGGCACGCGTCGAACAGCTCCCCGGCAGAATCCGGTGTGAACGGCGTCTGTGCTTGCTGTCCGTCTTTCGGCCTTAACCCTTTCCGCTGCCTTCCTGTCGCCAGGAGCAGGGACGGGCCTGTTGAGGATGGGAGAATTGCCTCCCCTTTCATTGAAAAGCCCTGCCACATGAATGGATAAAGCGCCGCTTTATCAGCTAAGCCCACAGGCCTTCAACGCTATGGACGCCTTCGTTTAAATACATCACGCACGCCCACTAAAGGCGCACCCCCGCTCCACACGCCAAGTTTCAGGTGCAAATTCGGAGTGATTGACACAGCGCTCGAGTTATGGCGACATCGCTCGTATTCATAAAGATACATGTTCAGCGATAAGAACATGAAAGGGGAGTGACAGTGAGACATCGTACCCATGCCTTGGCCATGACCGCGATCGCGGCCGGCTTTTCCGTCCTGGCGGGCGCCGCCGCCGCTCAGGACGCCGTCCAGGTCGATGAGATCATCGTCACGGCCCGTAAGACAAGCGAGCGCCTGCAAGAGGTGCCGCTGTCGATCACAGCGCTGAACGCCGAGGACATGCAGCGTCGCGGCATCCGCGAAGTCACGGACCTTTCCTCGATCGCCCCGGGCCTCAACATCGAGAAGGACCAGGGCCGCCGCTTCGAGCGCCCGGTCATTCGCGGCCAGGCCAACGTCTTCGGCGCGCCCAACGCCGCCTCCTTCATCGACGGCGTCTATATCCCGGACAGCCTGTTCGCCACCGAAATGGCCTTCGTCGACCAGGTCGAGGTGATCAAGGGACCCCAGTCGGCCCTGTACGGCCGCCAGACCTTCTCGGGCGCGATCAGCTATACGACACGCAAGCCGTCGCAGGACGTCGAGGCGCTGATCCGCGCCACCGCGGCCGAGCATGACGAATACAACTTCCTGATGGGCCTCAGCGGGCCGCTGGTGAAGGACGTGCTGTCGGCCCAGGCGTCCGTCAACTACTACACCTATGGCGGCGAGTACCGGAACAACGCGCCCGGCACGCCCAGCGACGGCAAGACCATCGGTCAGGAAAAGACTGTCGGCGGCACCCTGGCGCTGATGTACACGCCGACGTCGGAACTCAGCTTCATCCTGCGCGGCTCATACGCTCACAACAACGACGGCCACGAGCCGATGGCGATCCAACGCTCGACCGCCAACAACTGCTATCTGGACACCCGCACCCAATATTATTGCGGCGCCATCAACGTCACGCCTGACATGATTGGCCTGAATCTGGATGAAATCGGCGGCGGCGGCGTTGAACGCAAGACAGGCCGTCTGAGCCTGACCGCCGAATACGATCACGGCGGCTACACCCTGACCTCGATCAGCGCCTATAACGACTCCGAAGAGCACCGAAAGGCCGACCTTGATTACCTGCCCCAGCGCCTGCTGGGCGGTTCGCTGCATGTCGACGACCGGGTGAACATCAAGGGCTTCAGCCAGGAATTCCGCATCGCTTCGCCGCGCGGCGAACGCCTGCACTGGATGGCCGGGGCCTATTATTTCAACAGCGACCGCTGGGACGGGCGTTATCGCTATGTCTCACGCGCCCTGCAGGACAACGGCACGATCGAGACGGAAAACCTGGCCGCCTTCGGCCTGGTCGGCTTCGACTTCACCGACAAGCTGTCGGGCACGGCCGAAGTGCGCGTCGCCGAAGAAAAGCTGCACCTGACCGGCGGGGATTCCAACTTCGATTACGAAGCGACCTATCGCTCGACCAACCCGCGTTTCACCATGTCGTACAAGGCCACTGACGACCTGATGTTCTATGGGCTGGTGGCGCGCGGCAACAAGCCGGGCGGCTTCAACACCGACGTGCGCCTGAGCCCCGCCGATCGCTCCTACGGCGAAGAGACAGCCTGGAACTATGAACTGGGCTTCAAGAGCGACCTGTTCGACCGCCGCGTCCGCCTGAACGTCGCCGGCTACTATATCGACTGGTCGAACCAGCAGATGACCCAGGTGGCCAATCTGTCCTCGACCGAAACCGTCTCCTTCATCCGCAACGTCGGCGAGGTCGAGGTCAAGGGCGTCGAGGTCGAGGCCCAGGCCAAGATCACCTCCGACTGGTCCGTGCGCGGCACCTTCGCCTATGCGGATTCCGAATACACCAACGCGACCGACCCGGACTTCGCCACCCTGACCGGCGGCGACGGCGACGTCAGCGGCAAGGCGATCCCCAACGCGCCCAAGATCCAGTACTCCCTGGGCAGCAACTACGCCTGGTACGTCGGCGAGAACCGCTTCTTCGTCGACGGCACCTATTCCTTCCGCTCCAAGAAGTATGATCAGGTCGCCAACCTGGCCTGGGTGGACGGCCGCGATACCGCCAACGTGCAACTGGGATGGGAACGCGGCCCGCACCGGGTGATCCTGTTCGGCCGCAACATCTTCGACAACATCGATCCTGTCGGCATCGTCCGCTACTCGGACTTCACCACCAACCGTCGCGGCTTTGTGGGCTCCCTGCCGCGCGGTCGTCAGATCGGCCTGACCTACGAAGCCAACTTCTGACCTGCCTCCCGGAAGCTGGTTGGGCCCGCAGTTCACGCTGCGGGCCCTTTTTTCTTTGAGGCCCCGGCCTCGGCCAGCCTCTGCTCCAGAAAGCAGAAAGGCCCCGGACGGCGATGCGTCCGGGGCCTTTTCCATCATTTGACCGTCGGGTCGATCAGCCGGTGAGAGCCGTGCCGCGACGCCCCTCAGCGTCGGGCTTCTCGCCCAGCACGATATACCAGGCGCGCGGGCCGTCCCGCATCCGCACCGTCGTCTCCAGCACTTCGTCAGGCGCGAAACCCGCTTCAAGCATGACGTCCGGCGCCTGTGTCGCCAGGAACTCGTCCCAGAAGGGTTCATCGTTGTTCTTGGTCTGCCAGGCGAAGATGAACTTCTCGAAGGCGCTGAAATCGGCGCCCTTCATCGGCACGTCCTGGTGCACGACCACGCCGCCGGGGCGCAGCACGCGGCGCGCCTCGCTGAAAATGCGGCCGAGCGAAGCGCGCGAGACCTCGTGCATCATGTTGTGCGACACGACCAGATCAAAGCTTTCGTCCTCGAACGGCATGGCGCCCGCATCCATCTGACGGAAGTGCGCCTTCAGCCCCATCGCCTCGGCCCGGATATGGGCGTAGCGCAGCAGGCCCGGCGCCACGTCGACGCCATAGACCTCGGCCTCGGGAAAGGCGGCCGCATACCCGACCGTGGCGCCGCCCGAGGAACAGGCCAGATCCAGAATGCGACGCGGCTTGAAGCCGGGATAGCGCTCAGCCAGGAATTCGATGACGGCCGCAGACTTGGAGTCGCGCGTGCCGATGCCGACGCCCAGAGAGTAGGCGTTTCCGCCGCTCTCATAGAAGGCCCCGGCCGTGAAGTCGTCGGCCGAACCCTCGCCCAGCATATAGCCGCCGGGCTGGCCGTGGATGTGGCCGGCATAGGCGTCGGCCGGGGCCGCAAAGTCGGGGCTGGTTTCGCAGCTGCCGCCCGCCGGCGCCTGGGCCAGACCGGCGGCGACCTCCTTCATGCGCGGCAGTTCGCGATGAATGGTCTCGCCCACCGAGTTCCACATGACGTCCTGAGCGCTGCGGCTGAAGGCGCTCCAGATTTGATAGAAGGGATCACGGATCATGGCCGCCGTGATGTCCTCGACGGTTTCGGGCGTCTTGCCCGATGCGGCTTCGAAGGCCGGACCGGCGCGGGCGTCCAGGGCGACCTTGTTGGCGTCCTCATAGCGGCGCAGCCGGTTCTTCAACTGCACGATGTACTGGGTGCGCGCCGCCTCATCATGAAGCGGCCGGGCCAGAAGTTCATGGGTGGCCGTACGGTCGATGATCATGCGCTCTCCTCCATGTTCGACTGGCGTTCAGTCTTTCATGATGTATTATCTCAAATACCTCTTATGCGGAAGTGTCTTCGTCGGATCGGACCATGCCTTCAATCTCGCCGCCCCCTCTTCGCCCTGCATCCGGTGTGGAGCGCGACCGGCCCGATCTGGGCGCGCGCGGCGTGGTCGCCCTGCTGACCCCGGCCGAAAATCCGACCGCCGAGCCTGAGCTGTCGCTGCTGATGCCGCCGGACGTGAACCTGCTGACCGCGCGCATGTATGCGCCCGCTTCCGAGATGAGCGCCAGACTCAAGGCCTATGAGACGCGGCTTGAGGAGTGGCTGGCCCCTTTCGGCGACGCGCCTCTGGACGCCGTTGCATTCGCCTGCACCGGCTCGACCTATCTGCTGGGCCCTTCGCGGCGTCGGCCGGAAGCGCTGGAGCGTCGCCACGGGCCCTGCCCCGTCGTCTGCGCCGCCGATGCGCTGAAGGATGGCCTGCAATCGCTGAGGGCGCAGCGCATCACCCTGGTCAGCCCTTACCCTTCAGCCTTGACCGAGGCCGCTCAGGACCACTGGCGCGGGGCGGGATATGATGTGGCCGCTGTCATCCAGTCGCCCCTCGCGCATGGCGCGGCCCACCCGATTTACGGCCAGACGGCCGCCACCCTGCTGACAGGGCTGCGCCAGGGCCTGAAGGCGGGCGTCGCCGACGCCGTGATCGTCATGGGAACGGGCGCGCCAAGCCTGGCCGCCCTGGCCGTCGCCAGCGAGGAAACGGATATCCCGATCCTGTCCTCCAACCTGGCCACAGCCTGGTCCGTCGCGCATCAACTGGGACTGGAAGAGCGGCCGCTGATCACGGAATGGCTGGCGCCCGACGCCCCCTGGCGCGAACGGTTATGGAGCCGTTTCCCCGCCGTTCGCGCCCGTCTGAAGAGCACCTGACGCCCTATTCTGATTTCGTTTCGAGGAGTTTCCTGATGTCTACGCCCAAGCCGCCCCGCCCGACCTTCTTCGAGGACACCGCCAACGACCGGCTCACCGCCATCATCACCGCCCTGGTGACTGAGGTGGCCGGGTTGAGCGACCGGGTGGCGACGTTGGAAAACCTGCTGGCCGCCCAGGGCGTGCTGTCGCCGGACGCGGTCGATCATCATGTCCTGACCGAGCAGGAACAGGCTGCGCGCCGCGCGCGCCACGCGGCGCTGACCGACCGCGTGTTCTACGTGCTTCAGGAAGAGGTCGACGCCCTCAAGGGACAGTTGGGCGCCTGATGCGAAAACGGGCCGGGACGCCCTGCGCCCGGCCCGTCGCCCCTCGCCCCGCTCCGCTTTCGCCGATGCTCCCTCAAGCAGCGACGTGCGGAGGAGCTCGCCTCAGGCCAGCGTCGCCGCCTTGCGCAGGCCGTCGATCATGGATGACCGCATCACATAGTCCTTGTGCCGCACAGGATCGGCCAGCATGGCCTGCATCTCGGCCATCATGACCTTGCGGCGTTCCGGGTCGCGCTCCTGCATCCGCCCACGGTTGCGATCCGCCTGGGCCAGGATCTCCTGCTCGGCGATAGGGCGGCGCTGGCGGGTGTAGAGATCCAGCAGCCTCTCGTCGGCGCCTTCCAGCACGGCCTTCAGCTTCTCGGTCAGGTTGAAGGCGTCATGGACGCCGCCGTTCATGCCCATCCCGCCGGACGGGCTGTTGATGTGGGCGGCGTCGCCCGCCAGCACGACCCGTCCGCTGCGGTAATCAGGCGCGATCCGCATGTGCACGCGATAGGGTCGGATCTCCAGCACCTTGTATGGTTCGTCCCTTGCGACGATGGCCTGAAGCTTGCGCTCGATGCTGGCGGGGTCCAGCGCGTCCTCGATGGACTCTTCGCCGCGCGGATAGAGGCTGCAGCGCCAGAAATCCTTCAGCTTGAGCAGGGAGAAGGTGCCGCCGTCCGTCCAGCAGTAGTTGACGTTCGACAACCCCTCCAGATGGTCTTCAAAGGGGAAGTCCGTGATCGCGAGGATGGTCGTCTCAGGATAGGTCTTGCCGTCAAGCTCCCACCCCAGCAGGGTCCGCACCGCGCTACGGGCGCCGTCCGCCCCGATCAGATAGCGACAGCGCAGAGTCTGCGCCTGACCGCCCTGCTCATAGGTGACGTTGACGCCGTCTCCGTCCTGATCCACGGCGCACACCGTTGCGCCCATGCGGATTTCGACATGACGCGCATCCGACAGGTGGTCGGCCAGGATACGGCACAGACGAAATTGCTCGCACTGCAGTCGGAAGGGATGCTGGGTCTCGCCCTCAAGATAGGACAGGTCGAATACGGCGCGTTCGCCGGTTTCATGATGCCGGATCTGCCACTGTTCGCACTTCAGCCCCTGAGCGATCAGCGGCTCGGCCAGTCCGTACTGCGCCAGCATGTCCAGCGTCGGGGGATGAAAAGTCGACGCCCGCAGGTCTTCAGGCAACTCCGTTTCGGCCTCAAGCACGATGGCTGAAATCCCGAAAGCTTCCAGCCTCAAGGCCGCGCTCAACCCGACCGGGCCGGCGCCGACGATGACCACTTGGGCGTCCCATTGCTGCATATTGGCGACCTCATGCCTACTTGTATCTGACTTAATACATTTGTTCGGCATTCCGGCAAGGGAAGAGTCGCAGACTTCCCTGCAGCCTCGCGCATTTAAGGAAACTTCGACGCCTCAAAGGGCCAATGAAGCAGCTTTTGCCTCACCGCGCCCTCTCGCCTTGCGATCCGCATCGATCACGTATTAGCTTAAACACAACACAAGTCGCCACAGTATCAGGATGACCGCTCATGTCCCTCCCCGCCTCCCCGTTCGACTGGGCTCCCAAAACGGTCACCAGCCTGATTGACGGCGCCTATGTCGCAGAGCGCGGCGGCCATCGCCTGCCCGCCTATTATCCGGGCAACGGCGAAGTCATCTCCGAACTGCAGGAAGCCGACGCCGAGGAAGTCGATCGTGCGGTCCGGTCAGCCCGCCGGGCCTTCAACGATCCCGCATGGCGCGAAATGTCGGTAGAGGCCCGACAGGCCATCCTTTATCGGATCGCGGACGCCATCGACGCCCACGCCGTGGAACTGGCGACGCTGGAAACACTGAACGCCGGCATCGTCCTGCGCGACGTTCTCAGCCGCCAGGTCGTGCGCGCAGGCTATAATTTCCGCTTCTTCGCCGAAGCGATCAGCCAGCAGCCTGGCCAGGTCTGGCAGCAGATCAAGGATCACCTGACATTCGTCACGCGCCACCCCGTGGGCGTGGCCGCTCTGATCGCGCCGTGGAATTCGCCTCTGGCGCTGGCGTCGATGAAGGTCGCCTCGGCCATCGCCTTCGGCAACACCTGCGTGCTGAAGCCGTCGGAGCAGACTCCGCTGTCGCTGGCCCGCATGGTCGAGATCATCAACACCATCACCCCGCCGGGCGTGGTCAACCTGGTGAACGGGCGCGGGACGGTGACGGGCGCGGCCCTGGTGGATCACCCCGAGGTCGATCTGATCGCCTTCACCGGCGGGACCGAGACGGGCCGCCACATCATGCAGGCGGCCGGGCGGCGACTGAAACCGGCGGCGATGGAGCTGGGCGGCAAGTCGGCCAACATCATCTTCGCCGACGCCGATCAGGAGCGGGCCCTGGACGGCGCCCTGATCTCCATCTTCTCGAACAACGGGCAACAGTGCCTGGCCGGTTCGCGCATCCTGGTCCAGGATTCCATCTTCGACGAGTTCGTCGATCGCTTCGTCGAGCGGGCGCGAAAGATCCGCGTCGGCGACCCGCTGGACGACGCCACCGAGATCGGCCCCATCGCCTCGGCCCGCCACCGTCAGCACATCCTGTCCTATGTCGACATCGCCAAAAGTCAGGGCGCGACCCTGTTGACCGGGGGCAAGGCGCTGGACCGACCGGGCTATTTCATCGAGCCGACCGCCGTCCTGGCGCCCAGCAACAGCGACCGCGTCTGTCAGGAGGAAATCTTCGGCCCCTTCGCCGCCTTCGTGAAGTTCAGCGACATGGAGGACGCCGTCCGCATGGCCAATGAAAGCCAGTTCGGTCTGGTCGGCTATTGCTGGACGCAGAACGTGGACAAGGCCCTGCGGGTCAGTCAGGCCGTTCGCACGGGTCTTATGTGGGTCAACACCCCGATGGTGCGTGAACTGCGCGCGCCGTTCGGCGGGGTGAAGGATTCGGGTCTGGGCCGCGACGGCGCCGCCGCCTCCATGGCCTTCTTCACCGAAGAGAAGACGACGACCATTCCTCTGGCCGACGTGCCGCTGCGCAAGTTCGGCGCCTGATCCCGACAGGGTTGCGGCGGGCCTGTCCCGCCGCGCTTCGCCTCAACCGATGTGACGCCACTGCGGACGGGCCGAGCTGTTATCGCGCGTCAGCAGCATGTGGTACTCATACTGATCGGGATTATAGAGGCCGACCTGGTGCTCGAACGGGCGGCCGTCGCCGTCGAACACCGTCCGGCGCAGGCGCAGCAGCGGCGCCCCGATAGCCACATTCAGCTTATTGGCCGCCGCGTCGTCGGCTGGAATGGCGCTGATGGTCTGTTCAGCGCGCTGGGCGCGTATCCCGCCGCTTTCCAGGATACGCATGATCGGCCGGTCGTCGATGACGCTCCGAGGCGCCAGGGAGGCGACGGAACGAGGCAGCCACACCGTCGTCACCGACAAGGGCTTGTCCTTGAAGAAACGCAGGCGCTCGATCCGCAGCGCTCGCTCGTCGGCGGGAAGGCCCAACGCCTGAAGCACGGCGGCCGGCGTCTGCGCCTCGGGTTCGTAGGCCAGCAGCCGCGCCGTCGTCTCAAGCCCCAGGGTGATGAGGTTCTCGACCAGGCCCGACACCCGGCTTTCCTCTCTTTGCGCCTCATCAGCGCGCGGGGCGACGAAAGTGCCGACGCCATGCTTGCGTCGAATCCAGCCTTCGCGTTCCAGCAGATCCAGCGCGCGCCGCACCGTCACGCGCGACACGTCATAGGCCGCCGCCAGCTGCATTTCGGACGGCAGCGGCTGCTCCGGCGCAAAGGCGCTGTCCTTGATCTGCTGACGCAGAATGGTGGTCAGCTGGTGGTAGATCGGCAGGCTGCTGGAACCGCCGTCCGCCTTGAGGCTGCGCCGACCGATATCGGTCCCTGCCTCAGCGCCCTGTCTGGCCAAGCTCATCCTCCACACGCTGGCGTCTGGGCCTGCGTCGTCAATTAGCGAACTTGTGCTTATTATCAGACCTTAGCCGCTTGACCACTCCGGCTTGTCTCCGTCGCCGCCGCAAGCCACACAAGGCGGCATGACATCATCTCCGCCGACAGACGACGCCCTGGACCTCCATCCCGAGCTTCTGGACGACCGGCTGCCGATCCCCCTGTATCATCAGGTTCGGCTGCTGCTCGCCGAGCGGATCCGGCGCGGCGTGTTTCCGCCCGGCTCCCTGTTGCCTGGCGAGCATCAGATTGCAGAACTGCTGGGCGCGTCGCGAATAACGATCAAGCGCGCCATGAATGAACTGGCCGATGCGGGCCTGGTCACGCGCCATCGGGGCCGCGGCACGGTGGTGGCGCCGCAGGTCGAACTGCCTGTGGTGACAGGGTCCTTCTCCACCCTGATGGATTCGCTCAAGACCATGGGGCACGAAACCCAGGTCGAGTTGCTGGAAAGCCGGTCTGTCGCAGCCGATAGCGACGTCGCGCACGCGCTGGCGGTCATCCCCGGCGCCCCTGTGCGGCGCATCACCCGCCTGCGTCGGTTGGGCGAGACGCCGTTTTCCTATCTTGTGTCGTGGTTGCCGGAGTTCGTCGCCAGCGGATGTGACGACGCCGCCTTCGCTGAACAGTCCATGCTGGACCTGCTGGAGCGAGCCGGAGCGACGCCGCATGAGGCTGAACTGTGGATATCGTCAGTCGGAGCCGACACCGCTGCGGCCTCGGCGCTCCAGGTGGCGATCGGGTCGCCCCTGCTCCGGATCGAGCGGATCATGCGCCGGGCCGACGGCGAACCGGTTCAGTATATTCACGCCCATTATCACGCCGACCGCTTCCGCTATCATCTGCTCAGCCGCCGCGAAGAAGGAAACTGGCAGGACGGCGCCTGATTTCCGCTGCTCCGCCTCAGGATCGGCTGGCGCCCGCCGCAGGACGGTCTATAGTTGGCCTATCTTTATACCATTAAGGACGGACCGACCGTGAGCGACCTTGTCTTCGAACCGACCATGATCTGCGAGAACAAGACGGCGCGCGAGTTGTTCGAGGCGGTCAAGGCCAATCCCGCCCGCGCCCGTTTCGGCTTTGGCGAGAAACTGGCCGTGGTCAACGTCGATTTCCAGCAATCCTACACCCGCCCCGATCTGTTTCCGAAGACGGCCTATGTGACCCACCCTGACCAGATCGGATTCACCAATCGCATCTCGGCCGCCGCGCGCGCCAAGGGGATGCCGGTGATCTGGAGCCATGTCGCCTACAAGGCCGACGCGGGCGACGCCGGGGTCTGGGGCACGCGCACCGATACGCCGGACAGCCTGCAGAACATCAAATACGGGTCCGAGCGCCACGCCCTCGATCCGCGCTGCCGGATCGATGAGGCTGTGGACCTGATCTACACCAAGCGGATGCCCTCGGCCTTCTTCGAGACGCCGCTGAACTCCTACCTTCGCTGGCACAAGGTGGATACGGTGCTGGTGACGGGCGGCTCGACCTCGGGCTGCGTGCGCGCGACGGCGGTGGACAGCCTGTCCTATGGCTTCCGCACCATCGTCGCCGAGGAGTGCGTGGCGGACAAGCACGAGAGCTACCACTACGCCAATCTGACCGACCTTCAGCTGAAGTACGCCGACGTGGTGTCGGCGCAGGAAGTGCTGAACTGGCTGGCCGCGCGCTGAGCTGACGGCAGCCTGAAAAATCGAAGGGCGGCGGACCGAAATCCGCCGCCCTTCTTTTTACGCTTTTACGCTTCCCGGCCGAAGGTTGGGGGCGACGGCCGAGTCTGGAGCCGGGACGACGGCGGCCTCAGCCGCGCGCCGCCTCGACAATCTCTGACACGCCGGCGGTCCATACGGCGTCGTCCTTCGCCAGACCGTCCAGCACGCGACGGACAGACTTCATCCGGAACGGCAGGCCGCTGACGTAGGGTGTCAGGGTGAAGCCGACGACCTGGCCGCCGAAACGGTCGGCCTCGGCCTTGTGCAGGCGGATCGCCTCCAGCACCTGATCGGCCCATTCGTCCTCGGTCTGAAGGCGCACGGTCAGCAGGGTGCGGTCATCCAGTTCATTCGACAAAGGGGCCGCCCAGACCACGCCCTTGTCGGTCTGCATCGGCACGGGAACCGTGTCCTGCTCCCAGTCCAAGCAGATGTCGAAACCCGCCTCGGCGATCAACTCCAGCGTCTGGAACGACTGTTGCCGCGCCGGGCTCATCCAGGCGCGCGGCTTCAGCCCCGCCCTGTCGAAGGCGTCGCGCGTGCGGCCGATCCATTCGACCTCGACACCCGGCTCAAGCCCGCTCCAGTGGATGCAGTCCGCTTCCCAGCCATAGGCGGCGATCTCGTGCCCGTCGGCGAGGATGGCCTCGACCAGCGGCCGAACGCGTTCCAGCAGGACCGCATTGATCGGAAACACCGCCTTCAGCCCTCTCGCCTTCAGCGCATCCAGAATGCGGAACACCCCGACCCGATTGCCGTAGTCGCGGGTCGTAAAGTGGCGCAGATCCGGATAGGTCGTCTGCATGGCGCCGGGATGCTTGAACGGCTTGCCTTGCGGGTTCAGGCGATGGAACTCCAGCGGGACCACGATCATGGCGGCGGCAGCCTTGCCGTCCGGCCAGGCCATCTTCGGCCGCTCGGTCGCCGGACGCCACGGATACAGCGTCTGATCCATGCCGTAGGAGCGGTGCGGATAGGTCAGATAGTCCTCAGGCAGCGCCATGGCCGAACCCCTTTCCTCCGGTCGCGCAGCCTCTTGCCGCGATATCGGCCTGCGTCTGGTCCCAGCAGTGGTCGCGATAGTAGCCCGCGATCTCGGCGCCGGTGGCGAACCACACGTCGTCGGCGTGGCCCATGATGTGTTTCAGCGCCTCTTCGAACGGGCCGAGGCGGTGCGGCTGGCTGACCAGATAGGCGTGCAGGGGAATGCACATGACCGTGCCGCTCTGCTCGCCCTCTTCCAGCAACTGGTCGAAGTGCCGCTTCAGGATGTCGGTGTAGCGCGCCGGGCTCATCCCCAGGGCGCCGTAGGTGATGACGTCGTTCACCTCCAGCGAATAGGGCAGCGAAATCAGCTTGCCCGACGCCGTCTTCACCGGCTGCGGCTGGTCGTCCTGAAACAGGTCGCAGGTGTACCAGAAGTCGTTCTCGGCGATCAGGTCCAGCGTCCGTTCGGTGTGCGTCAGAGCCGGAGCCAGATAGCCGCGAATACGCTGGCCGCTGGCCTTCTCGACCGTGCGGATGGCGTCGTCGATGATGGCGCGCTCCTGCGCCTCGTCCATGCCGTAGGAATAGCGGGTATTGTAGATGCCGTGCGAAAAGAACTCCCAGTTCCGCTCGACGCAGGCCTCGATGATCTCAGGATGGTGGTCGCAAAGGGCGACGTTCAGCGACACCGAGCCGCGCAGGCCGTATTTGTCCAGCAGCTCCATCAGCCGCCAGTGGCCGACGCGGTTGCCCCAGTCGCGCTGGGAATAGGCGACGACATCGGGCGCAGGCTTGGGCCAACCGGCGCGGCCGGGGTTCTTCGCGGGGTCGAACTCATAGAACTCGATGTTCGGAGCGACCCAGAAGGCCAGTTTCTTGCCGCCGGGCCAGACGATCTTCGGCCGGTCCCGATAGGGCCAGTAGTCGTAGAGGTTGGGGTCTGCGACGGTCATGCCTTCTCCTCTTCCTGCGCTTCGTATCGCTGTCCCAGCGCCATCATCTCATCCAGGCCGATGCGGGCGTTGACCCCCATCAGGTCGGTCATGTGCGCCCGGTGCGCCGCCGTGCCGCCATCGCGCTTCAGCACCGACAGGAAGGCTTCGACAGCCGGAATGACGGCGCGCACCATCGCGCCCGGCGCGATCACCAGACGATAGCCCAGTGCCGACAGACTGTCGGCCGAACTCAGCGGCGTGTCCCCGCCCTCGACCATATTGGCCAGCAGGGGAACGCGGGCGGCGAAGCGTTCGGCTACCGCCCGCATCTGGTCCAGATCGCGCGGCGCCTCGACGAACAGGACGTCGGCCCCCGCCTCCAGGAACAGTTCGGCTCGATCCATCGCCGCTTCAAAGCCTTCGACCGCGATAGCGTCGGTGCGGGCGATGATCAGGGTGTCGTCGTCGTGGCGCGCATCGACGGCGGCGCGAACCTTGCCCGCCATCTCCTGCGCCGAAATCACCCCCTTGCCGCGCAGATGGCCGCACCGCTTGGGGAAGGTCTGGTCCTCGATCTGGATCGCGCGGGCGCCCGCGCGCTCGAACAGCCGCACCGTCCGGCCCATGTTCAGGGCGTTGCCGAAGCCGGTATCGGCGTCGACGATCAGAGGGATGTCGATCCGCTCGGTGATGCGCGCCGCCACGTCAACGACGTGATCCAGACTGACCAGACCGATATCGGGCCGCCCCAGCTGGGTATAGGCGACCGAGGCGCCCGACAGATAGGCCGCCTCGAATCCGGCCTGCTGGATCAGCAGGCCGGACAGGGCGTCATAACAGCCCGGCGCCAGCAGGGCGGGCGACTGCTTGAGCCGACGACGCAGGTTCAGACGCTCGCTCATGCGGCGCCCGCCAGCTTCTTCTTCAGGTGCGGCATCAGCCCCCCGTCATCCATCATGGCCATAAGGTGCGGCGGCAGGGGCGTGAAATCATAGCCCCGCCCCGTTGTCAGATTCGTCAGACGCCCGACCGCCAGATCGACCTCCAGCCGGTCGCCTGCGGAAATCTCGCCCGCCTGTTCAAGGGTGATGCACGGCACCCCCAGATTGATCGCATTGCGCCAGAAGATGCGGGCGAAAGAGCGCGCGATCACGGCGCGCACGCCCAGCAGGCTCAAGGACACCGCCGCCTGTTCGCGCGACGAGCCGATGCCGAAGCTGCGACCGCCGACGACGAAGTCGCCCTTGGCCACCGTAAGAGCGAAGTCAGGATCGACAGCGGCCAGACAATGCTGCGCCAGTTCCTCAGGCGGCAGCTTCATCAGCGTGCCCGGCGCCATGACGTCGGTGTCGATATTGTCGCCGAAGACGAAGGCCCGACCGCTCATACCGCCTCTCCCAGGAACTGACGCGGATCGGCGATGCGGCCTTCAATGGCAGCGGCGGCCACGGAATAGGGCGAGCCGAGATAGACCTGCGCCTCCTTGGATCCCATGCGTCCCTTGAAGTTGCGGTTGGTCGAAGAGATGCAGACCTCGCCGTCCGCCAGCACCCCGGCGCCATAGCCAGCGCAGGCGCCGCAACCGGACGGCAGCAGGACCGCCCCCGCCTCCATCAGCGTCTGCAAGGTGCCGTCCTGCGTCGCTGTCGTCGTGGTTTTCTGAGACGCCGGAGCGATCAGCAGGCGGGTGTCCGGCGACACCTTGCGGCCCTTCAACACGGCGGCGGCCATGCGGAGGTCTTCGATCTTGGCCCCGACGCAGGCGCCGATATAGCACTGATCCACCTTGATCCCGGCGTGTTCGGTCACGTCCTGAGTGCGTGACGGATCATGCGGCGCGGCGATCTGCGGCTGCAGCGTCGCCGCATTGAAACGATGAACGGCGGCATAGACAGCATCGCGGTCCGACGCCAGCGCCAGGGCCGCCGCCTCATCCTCGACCGGACGCCCGGCCGCGCGCAGATAGTCGAACGTGGTCCGGTCCGGCGCCACGACCCCGGCTTCGCAGCCCAGTTCCGCAGCCATGTTGCACAGGACCATGCGCTCAGCCATCGACAGGCCCTCGACCGTGTCGCCGCCGTATTCAATGGCCTTGAAGGCGTTGTCCATGCCCAGTTCGCGGCACAGGAACAGCATGATGTCCTTGGCCGCAACGCCCGCGCCGAACCGGCCCGACCACTCGACGCGGATCGTCTCGGGCACGGCCAGCCAGGTTTCGCCGGTGGCGACGATGGCGGCCATGTCGGTGGCGCCATAGCCTGCCGCATAGGCGCCGAAGGCCCCCGCCGTCGGCGAGTGACTGTCGCCCCCCGCCACGAAGGCGCCCGGCCGGATCAGCCCGTGCTCGGGCAGGACCAGATGGCAGATGCCCACCATGTCGAAGAAGGCGCCCACCTGGTGTTCGGCCGCAAATTCTCGCGCCAGCTTCAGGATACGGGCGGATTCAGCGTCCACCGCCGGGACATAATGATCCGAGACGATGGCGACCTTCTGCGGATCCCAAAGGCCCACGCCCAGTTCTCGCAGCATCGGCGCCCAGCGGCGCGGTCCCGAACTGTCGTGCGCGAAGGCCAGATCGACCTGAGCCGTCACCAGTTGGCCGGGCGCGACCCGGTCCACGCCGGCCGCCCGGGCGATGATCTTTTCAACGAGGGTGGAGCCCCGGCCCATGCCTTCTCCCGATGATGCGCCGCACAAGGGCATTGCTGGACCAAATGATATAGTTTTATATCATCTAAACGCGCAGCCTTGGCAAGCGCATTCCCGCATCTTCCAGTCCATCAGGAACGCTCATCATGTCGAACCCCGCCACTTCTTCCGCCCCAAAACCC